>NZ_JAXHCI010000002.1:7500-550000 GCF_042466455.1 Loktanella sp. R86503 | reverse complement strand
GCGCAGAATCGCCAGCGCCCGGTGCGACGGAATACGCGCCCAGCTTTCGCGGTGGTCAAAGTAGTCGCTGAACTTGGCACCAGCCTCTTCTTTGCCGGCAATGACCTTGGCTGTAATCTCTGCTTCTTCCTGCATGATCTGCCGCACGCGCCCCAGCAGGGCGGCGTCTTCGGCCAGCTCCTCGATCAGGATATCCCGCGCACCTGACAGCGCATCCTTGGCGGTCAGGACCTCTTCGCTGACATATCCTTGCGCAGTTGCCGCCGGATCAAGGCTGCGATCGGCAATAATTGCACGCAACAGCGGCTCCAGCCCGTTTTCGCGCGCAATCATCGCCTTCGTGCGGCGCTTGGGTTTGAATGGAAGGTACAGATCCTCTAGCGCGGCTTTAGTGTCGGCGCTGGCAATTGCACGCGCCAGCAGATCGGTCATCTTGCCTTGCTCGGTGATAGAGGCCTTGATTGCGTCGCGACGCTTTTCCAGCTCTCTTAAATAGGTCAGCCGGTCGTTCAGATTGCGCAGCTGCGTATCATCAAGGCCGCCTGTTACCTCTTTGCGGTAGCGCGCGACAAAGGGGACGGTCGCCCCGCCATCCAGCAGCCCCACGGCGGCGCTGACCTGATCGGGGCGCGCCCCGATTTCGGTGGCGATGGTGCGATTGATGCGATCTGTAACGGGGTCCAAGGGGCAGGCTCCTTTGCGATTGGACCTGTGTGATATCCCCCGGATCGCTGGCCGCCAAGGGCGGCATTGATCCGGGCGCAACTGCGCTAGATATTGGCTCGTTAAAGGAGAGCGTGATGGAACTGGATCTGAACTGGGAATACGTGGCCGACACCGTGATGGGCGGCGTGTCACAGGGCAAGATTGCGGCAGTTTCCATCAAAGGCCGCGATGCAATGCAGCTTACGGGACAGGTGTCGCTTGAAAATGACGGCGGGTTTATCCAGATGGCCGCCAATCTGCCGCCAGCAGTTCAGTTGAAGGATTTCGCAGGACTAGAAGTCGATGCGACCGGGAACGGCGAAGCCTATGACATACGCCTGCGCACCACAGACCTGGCCCGGCCCTGGCAATCATATCGCACGGCTTTTACGCCCGGACCGGATTGGGGCAGCTACAGACTGCCCTTCGCCGCATTCGAGGCGCACCGCACGGACGCACGCTTTGTTGCGGCCAACCTGCGCCGCCTTGGTATCGTCGCCATCGGTCACGCCTTTGCCGCCAATATAAGCGTCGCGGCAGTGCGGTTATATCGCGCTTAACGCGTCAGCGCCGCCACGATGCCAGCGTCTGGAAAGCACGTCTGCGCCTGTCCCGTGGCGGCCTGCCACTGTCCGATGGCGCGCCGCGTACGAAAACCGGCAAGCCCGTCATCGCCTCCGGTATCCAGCCCCTGCCCGATCAAGGCGCGCTGCATCGCGGCCACATCGGACCGCAACAGGCCGCCGACATTGCCCCACTGCCCTGCGAAATCGCCAACACCGTATTGAATACGGTCGCCGACATGGCCAACAAACAAAGCATATAGATCGCTCGTGTTGTAATCCTTCAGCACATAAAAATTCGGCGTCACGATAAAGGCCGGGCCGCTGCGCCCGGCTGGCAGCATCAGATACCCTTCGCCTGCCAGTTCATGCGTCGGAAACGCCTTGCCGCCCACGCGCGCCACACCCATGGCGGCCCAATCCGCAATGCGCCGCCCTTGATCGGGTCCCTCTAGCGCGCAGGATACTTGCGATGGCAGCGACACTTCGAACCCCCAATCGCGGCCGGGTTGCCAGCCATGACGGGCGAGATAGGTGCCGATCGACGCAATCGTATCGGGGGCAGAATTCCAGATATCCGCGCGCCCGTCGCCGTCACCATCGGCAGCATACGATAAATAGTTGCTTGGCATGAATTGCGGCTGGCCCATCGCGCCCGCCCAACTGCTTTTCATGCCGCGCGGGGATGCCCCGCGCTGCGCGATCTGCAGGGCGGCGATCAGCTCCTCCAGAAAATAGGGGGCGCGGGTGGACATGAATGCCTTGGTGCCCAGCACCTGAAAGGCGTCATGTGGAATATCAGCGCGGCCATAGCCGCTTTCGCGTCCCCAGATCGCAAGGATGATCCGGCCCGGCACACCCGTTGCCCGCTCTACCGCGGCCAAAGTTGCCGCATGTTGCCGCGCCATCTGTCGGCCAACGCTGGTCGCCCCATCAACACCGCCGCGGCTAAAATACTTGCCCGGCGCGCCAAACTCGCTTTGCCGCTGCACCTGCTGCGCGGGCGGAGCCATCCCCGGCGGGACCAGATCGGGCAGATCCCAATTTAACGCGACACCCGCGAAAGCCGCGTCAAATGTGCCACGCGCCACGCCTTTTCGCTGCGCCTGCGGCCAGACCACCTGTTCCAGCCAGCCGCGAAACTGGGCTTCGACGTTTGCACGGGACTGGGCCGCCCCAAAGGACGGCCACAGCAAGACAAGGATCAGGATAACTATGCGCATAGCGGGATGATGCGCCGCCCCGCCGCCGGTGTCAAAGCCGTCAGGCGACACCCGGCTGCGGATCGCACAGGCATTGCACAGCCTCGTATTGCGACAAATAAACCTTGCCCGTCAGATGGGTCAGGAAGTCACTGCGTTGCAGCCTATCCATCACGGGGCCTTTGACCTCTGACATGCTTAGACGGATGCCCATGTCTGACAGGCGCGCACCAAGTGCCTCTAGGCTTTCCAGCGCACTGAAATCGATGTCATTCACGGCAGAGCACATCAGGATGACATCCTTGATGGCCTTGTCGCGCACGACGCGGTCCAGCACATAATCCTCTAGGTAGCGGGCATTGGCAAAATACAGGCTTTCGTCAATGCGCAGGGTCAGGATGGCCGGGTTGATCTGGACATCGTGGCGATTGATGTTCCGGAAATGCTGGGTGCCAGGCACGCAGCCGACCTCTGCAATATGTGGTTTGGACGTTTTATACAGGTGCAGCAGGATCGACAGGATGACGCCAGCCGACACGCCGACCTCGACCCCGAACCACAAGGTTGCAAGGATCGTCACCAGTACCGCGGCGAAATCGGCGCGGGAATAGGTCCAGCTTGTGCGCAGGATCGAAAAATCGACCAATGACAGCACGGCCACGATGATCGTCGCGGCCAGCGTCGCGGTCGGCAGGAAATAGATCAGCGGCGTCAACGCAAAGGCGGCAATCGCAAGGCCGACAGCCGTATAAGCACCGGCAGCCGGCGTTTCGGCCCCGGCGTCATAGTTCACGACCGACCGGCTAAAGCCGCCTGTAACCGGGAAACCACCCGTAAATGCCGCGGCAACGTTGGCCGCACCAAGACCGATCAATTCCTGATCCGGGTCGATCCGCTGACGTTTCTTTGCAGCCAAGGTTTGCGCAACAGAAATCGATTCCACAAACCCGATCACTGAAATGAGCAGCGCAGGCAAAAGCAACTGCCCCACCAACGCCAAAGAAATCGACGGCATCGTCAGCGGCGGCAGGCTTTGCGGGACGCTGCCGACAATCTTGACGCCGCGATCCGACAAGCCGAACAGCCAAACGGCCACAGTTGTGACGACCACAGCCAAGACCGGACCGGCCTTTGTCAGCGCGCCGGCCAAAGCCGGTTTGATCCCATAGCTGCGCAACAGCGGGTTCAGACCTTTACGCACCCAAAACAAAAAGGCCGTCGCCCCCACCCCGATGACCAGCGTGATCAGATTCACGTCGCCCAAGTGGGCAAAAAGCGTCTCCGTCAGCTCTGGCAGCGTATCGCCAGAGGCGCTGATGCCAAGGATATGCTTCAGCTGGCTTAGCGCGATCAGGATGCCAGAGGCGGTGATGAACCCTGCCACAACGGGATGCGACAGAAAATTTGCCAGAAACCCAAGCCGCAAGATCCCCATCAACAGCATCATCACACCCGACAGCCCCGCCAGCGTCAGTGCGGCGACGGCATATCCCATGGTGCCTTGATCCGCGATATTCCCGATCGCCGCCGCCGTCATCAAGGATACAACAGCAACCGGCCCGACCGCCAGCGCGCGGCTGGTGCCAAAGATCGCGTAAAGAATGATCGGCGCGATCGATGCATAAAGCCCTGCCTCTGGCGGCAGGCCGGCCAGCATCGCATAGGCCAGCGATTGCGGGATCAGCATGATCGTCACAATCACGGCGGCAACCAGATCATTGGATAGGCTTTCGCGATTGTAGGTTCGCCCCCACGTTAGGATCGGCAGATAGCGGGCGATGGCATTCGTAGTCATGGCAGTGCTTTCAATATGTGACGCGCCGGAATGGTCTCCGGCGCGGTATTCGGTTCAAAGCGGCGCTTTCTCTGGACCGGCCATCCATTCGCGTCCCTTTAACATGGCGTGCCAATAAACCTGCGGCAGAGCCTGCGCTTTCAGCGCCCAGGCCAGACGGCTGGGTTTGGTGCCATTGATCAACCACTCTGGAAAACTCGGCAGCAGTGCCCCGCCATAGCCGAATTCAGCCAGCACGATCTTGCCCCTTTCGACGGTCAGCGGACACGAGCCATAACCGTCATATATCCCGGCAGCAGATTTTCCGGCGATATCGGCCAGAACATTAACCGCAACGACCGGGGCCTGCTTGCGCGCTGCAGCCATAGTCTTGGCGTTTGGGGCGTTCATGACGTCTCCAAGGCTCCAGATATTGCTATAGGTTTTGTGGCGCAGTGTCGTTTGATCCACATCGACCCAGCCCGCCGCATCCGCCAGGGCGGACTGGCGGATAAAACCAGGGGCGCGTTGCGGCGGGCAAACGTGGATCATGTCGAATCCGGTCGTCACCTCGGTCGTTTCGCTGTCAGGTTTGGCGACCTTGAATGTTGCCGTCCTAGCTGCGCCATCCACTGCTGTCAGCGTGTGAAAAAAGTTTAGCTTGGCATCATATTTGGCAACATAGTCCATCAGCGCGGGCACATAATCCTTGATACCGAACAGCACGCCGCCCGCATTCATGAATTGTATGTCGATGTCTTTCAGCACGCCGCGCCGGAACCACGCGTCGCCGGATAGATACATCGCCTTTTGCGGCGCACCAGCGCATTTGATTGGCATAGGTGGCTGGGTAAAGATTGCTTTACCCTTGTTCAGCCCCTGCACCAGTTGCCAGGTATAGGGTGCCAGATCATAGCGATAATTCGAGGTGACGCCATTGCGGCCCAGCGTGTCCTTCAGACCTGCAATGCCGTCCCAGTGCAGTTCCAGCCCTGGACAGACAATCAATCGTTTGTAGCCGACAACGCGGCCATCCCCCAAAACGACAGCATCTGTGCCGGGCAAAAATTCAGCGACGGCGGCTTTGATCCACGTCACAGCGTCGGGAATCAGCGGCCCCATCTTGCGCTTTGTCTGCTCCACACCGAATACGCCGCCGCCGACCATGGTCCAACCGGGCTGGTAATAATGCACGTCAGCCGGATCGATGATTGTGATATCCAGACTACCGTCGCGCGCCAGCAAACTGGCTGCCACGGCAATTCCGGCGGAACCTGCCCCGACAATGACGATATCGGCACGGACGTCAGGTGCTGCCGTCATCGGGGCGGCTGTTTCGGCCATCGCCGCGACCGTCGCACCCATGTCGTAGCCAGCAGCATGCGTGCGTGCCAAAAGCTCTGCCATGGGGCGCTGTCCGGCCTGCGCGCGGGTCCAAAGCGTCGCTGCCCGTGTGCCGGACTTGCAAAATGCCAGCACCGGCCCCGGCAAAGTCGCCAGCGCCGCGCCAAAGGCCGCGACATCGGTCTGCGCAATCCGGCCTGATACGACCGGAATATGCAGCGCCCGAAGCCCCTCTGCTTCTGCGGCGGCCTTGATTACGGCAAAGGTAGGCTGACCCGCCTCTTCGCCGTCGGGACGATTACTGATGATGCTGGCGAAACCAGCGGCCTTGATCGCGGCCATGTCACTAACCGCGATCTGCGGCGCGACAGAGACTTCTTTCGTAATCTTACGAATATCCATAGCGTTCCACCCTCCCCCCTTGGCCATCAAAGGCCGTTTACTGGCACCTTCAGCACCATGTTGCCGTCCTTGTCCCGAGGCATCTCACCGGCCCGCATGTTCACCTGCAGGGATGGAATGATCAGCTTTGGCACAGCCAGCGTTGCATCGCGTTCCGTACGGAATTTTACGAAATCTTCTTTCGTGGCACCCTTGCCGACGTGGATATTGTGCTCGCGTTCGTCGCCAACAGTGGTTTCCCACTGAATGTCGCGGCCATTGGGGCCATAGTCGTGGCACATGAACAGACGCATATCGTCCGGCAGGGTCAGCACACGCTGAATGCTGTCATATAGCGTAGCAGCATCGCCGCCCGGGAAGTCGGCGCGGGCCGATCCACCGTCCGGCATGAACAGCGTATCGCCAACAAAGGCGGCATCGCCAATGACATGCACCATGCAGGCCGGCGTATGACCCGGCGTGTAGATGGCAAAGGCCGTCATTCCGCCGATGGTATAGGTGTCGCCGTCCTTGAACAGCGCATCGAACTGCGATCCGTCGCGTTGGAATTCAGTACCTTCGTTAAAGATTTTGCCGAAGGTTTCCTGCACGACCATGATCTTGTCACCGATGCCGATTTTTCCGCCCAGCGCATTCTGAATATACGGCGCAGCGGACAGATGGTCGGCGTGGACGTGAGTTTCGATCTGCCATTCCAGCGTCAGGCTGTTGTCACGGACAAAGGCGATCATCTTGTCGGCGTGCCCATAGGTGATCCGGCCGGCTGCGTAATCAATGTCCATCACGCTGTCGATGATTGCACAGGACGCCGAGTTCGGGTCCTTGACCACATAGCTGATGGTGTTGGTCGCATCGTCAAAGAAGGCTGTCACTTCGGGTTTGACGGTCATATCGACGGGGAAATCAGTCATTTCAGTTGTCCTTTCAGGCTGTCAAAGTGCGGGGTGTGCGGGCGGCGGTAATGGTACGTGCCAACAAAATACCCGCTATTGCAGCGCCAACGAAGATAAAGACGGCAGGCGATCCGGTGCCCAGCGCCGGCAACGCACCGCCAGGGCAGAACCCCGCAATGCCCCAACCGATGCCAAACACGGCAGATCCGCCAAGCAACCGCGCATCGATCACGCGGCTGGTGGGCAGATGGAAACGTTCTTCCATCATCGGCATGGGCCGTTTGAGCACGAAACGATACCCAAGGAACGTAACAATCACGGCCCCGCCCATTACAAAAGCAAGGCTGGGGTCCCAGGTGCCTGCAACATCAAAGAAGTTTAGCACCTTGGCCGGGTTCGCCATGCCCGACACGGAAATGCCGGTGCCGAAAATTAAGCCGATGAGATATAAAGAGATGTAGCGCATGATCTATGCTCCGATCATGTGGCGAATGATGTAAACGGTAACCGCAGTCGCCGCCATGAATGTCAGAACCGACGCCAGCGAACGCGGCGAAAGTCGTGCCAGCCCGCAAACGCCATGGCCGGACGTGCAACCTGCGGAAAAGGTGACGCCGACGCCGACCAGCAAGCCGCCAAGCACCAGCATCAGGTTTGAAACCGGCACATCCACCGCGGGAAAACTGCCGCTGAAGGCCAGAACCAGCACCGGGCCGCTGACCATGCCCAGCATCAGAACTGCACGCCATGAAAGATCGGGTTTCGATGCCGGGGCAATCAGCCCGGTCAGGATGCCGGTCGCCCCGAAGATGCGGCCATGCAGCCCCATCAGCAGAACCGCAGCCAGTCCAATCAAGGCACCGCCACCAAGAGATTGCAAAGGGGTAAACGCCGTTTCCATCACTTCACCGCGCAGGTGCTTTTGCCAAGCAGACGATAAAGGGGGCAGAAGCGGAACAACGCGGTACCGATCAGAACCAAGGCAACGATTGTCGCGATCGTAACGGCTGCCGCGCCGTGAAAGACAGCGATCGGTGCGATCCAGGTTACCGCCAGCAAAATCACCCCTGCAATCAGGCGTAACATACGATCGGTAGTGCCAACATTGTTTTTCATGGGTCTGATCCTTTTGTGTGTTGCGACTCACACTTAAGGTATCGGTGATGCCCCGTCGGTGACCTTGTCACCAACCCACGACAAAATCGTAAATATGTGCTAGGCGGCCTCTGCTAGGTCGGCGATTGCCGCCGGGTCAAGCAGCTCGATCCGGCCGCGCGATTGCGCAATCCAGCCGCGCCGCTGGAATTCCTGCAGCTGCCGGGAAATCACTTCTCGTGCTGAACCGAGTTCGACAGCCAGATCCTGATGCGTTGTGCGCACTTCGTTTTCGGCCCCGGCAAGGACCCGCAGACGCTGCGCAAGGCGAATATCCAGCCGCTGAAAGGCGATCTCCTCGATCACATGGAACAAGTCGGTGATCCGCTGCGAATAGGCGGCAAATACGAAATTGCGGAACGGAATAGAGCGCGACACCAGATCATCGAAAACCTTGCGCGGGATAGCGACAGCGCGCACATCCGTATCGGCATGGCCTTCGGCGGAATAATCCTCGTGCGCCAGCATACAGGCCGTCGTCAAAACGCAGCTTTCGCCGGCAGCCACCCGGTAAAGGACGATCTCGCGCCCCTGTTCTGACGTCTGATGTACCCGCACCGCGCCATCAAGCAACAACAGCAGGTTTTCCGGTGACTGCCCCGGCCCAAAGATACGCGTTCCCTTGGGGACGCTGACAATGGCGCTTTGGCTTATCAGCGTATCGCGAATGTCAGGGGCCAGGGCCGCGAGGCCCGCAAAGCGGTCAATCCAGTTTTCCGGCATGATTGTCCCTCGTCTATTCTGATCCAAGCCTAACGACATACGTTTCGTTATTGCCACGTAATTCGCCGCCCCGCCGATACCTTGGCTTGTGCAAGGTCACGATGTGACACCTTGCCGGACCATGGTGCAACGCGGCTTGGCTGCACCAATGTAAGCCCACGTGCTGATGCACAGCAACTGCCCACTTGCCAGACAACCGACGGCGGGCACACTATCAAATGTTAGCGGAACTGCCGTGACACAGATTGCGTTTTGAAAGCAACAAAATGTCAAAGGGTTAGAGGAATGGGGAAAGAAGCTGCACAGTGGTGGGGCGTCAGGCAGGACCAGCCAGGCCAATGGTCCGCCGCCATTTGGGCCCCCGATGCGCAAAGGGTTAGTGTTGTCGTGCTGGATCAGCCGACCCCGCTGTCGCGCGAGAGCGACGGGACCTTTCGAGGGCATTTTTCGGCCAAAGTCGGTGCCACCTATATGTTCGATATCGACGGCACCCGTATTCCAGACCCCGCCGCGCGGCAGCAAAGCCGCGATGTGCACGGACCGTCATGCCTGACCGTATTGCCGCCAACTGCTGATACCTGGCCCGGCCGCGACTGGCGGGACGCCGTGGTTAGCGAAATTCATATCGGTACATTTACAAAAGAAGGCACCTTTGCCGCTGCTGCCGCGCAACTGCCCCGCCTTGCGCGCCTTGGCATTAACACGGTCGAGGTGATGCCAATCGCCCAGTTCGCAGGCCAGCGCGGCTGGGGTTATGACGGTGTGCTGCACTATGCCGTGCATCCAGCTTATGGCACACCCGGCGACTTTGCCGATTTCGTAGCGGCCGCGCACCGGCTAGACATGTCGGTGATCCTTGATGTCGTCTATAACCACTTCGGGCCAGAGGGTGCCTATCTTCATACCAGCAGTCCGGCATTCTTTGACGCGGGACGCGTCACGCCATGGGGGCCTGCAATTGATTTCACGCAAAATCCCGTGCGCGCATTCTTCATTGAAAATGCCATCATGTGGGTGCGTGATTTCGGAGTGGACGGGCTGCGGCTTGATGCGGTCCATCAAATACAGGACCCGACAACACCGGAATTTCTGGCAGAGCTTTCAACCAGCCTGCGCGCACTGAATTTGCCCCGCCCGCTGCACCTGATCGCAGAGGACGAGCGCAATTTGCCTGATCACCGCCAGTCCGGAGTGACCGATGCGCAATGGAACGACGACTATCATCACAGCCTGCATTGTCTGCTGACAGGTGAAACCGAAGGCTACTATGCCCCTTTCGCCATTGACCCGGTCCGCGATTTGGCGACGGCCCTGACCGAAGGACATGTCGATCAAGGCCAGTTGCGGCCGGGACAGGACCCGACCGGAAAACCGCGCGGCGCGCCTAGCGGTCATTTGCCGCCACAGTCATTCGTAAATGCCAGTCAGACTCACGACCAGATCGGCAATCGCGCCCTTGGCGAACGTCTCATTGCATTGTCGTCCCCTGACGCCATGCGTATCGCGCATGCGATGCTACTGACATCCCCCTTTGTTCCGATGCTTTTCCAAGGCGAAGAAATCGGTGCGCGTACGCCTTTCCCCTTCTTTTGCGATTTTTCTGGCGACCTTGCCGCGGCGGTTCGCAAAGGCAGGCTGTCGGAGTTTTCAGCCTTCAGCGGCTTTGATGGCACCCTGCCCGATCCTCTGGATCCGCAGACCTTTCACGATGCGCGCCCTTATGATGCACCGCCAGCGGATGCCGCTGCTTGGGAAGATTTGACAACGCGGCTTTTGACATGGCGGCGCGCCGTCGTTCTGCCACTGCTGCATGGCGGCCTGACCTCGGCTTCGGCCCGGATCCTGGGCCCAAAAGCATTGCATGTCCTTTGGCATTTTAACACTGGCAAGCTGAACAGCGTTATCCAGCTGGGACAGCCCGTACCTGCGGACAACTGGCCAGAGTCGCAAACCCAGCTAAGTCTTGGGTCACATCAAAACGATTTTGCATTTCACACATGGATTGAGCAGACATGATCCCGATGACGGCCACCTATCGTCTGCAACTTCGCAACGGAGTCGATTTTGCCGAAGCCGAACGCTATCTTCCGCATCTGACAGCCAACGGAATCAGCCATCTTTATCTTTCGCCGATTTTCGCGGCGCAAACGGGATCGACCCACGGCTATGACGTCATTGATCCCAACCTGATCGAGCCCGCGTTGGGCGGCGAAAAAGGGTTCGCCCGGCTTGCCACCGCAGCGCAGGCCGCTGGTATTGGTATCATTATCGACATTGTGCCGAACCACACTGCCTTTTCGCTGGAAAACCCGTGGCTGCGCGATGTTTTGCGGCACGGCGCAAAAAGTCGTTTTGCACCGCATTTTGACATTGATTGGTCCGAACGACTTTTGCTGCCGTTTCTGACCGAAAGCTTCGAAGCTTTGCTGGAGGCAGGCAAGGTCAGTCTGGACAATGAGGCCGACGGCCCCGTTTTGTGTGTTGGTGATCTGGCGGTACCGCTGAACCCTGCCAGCCTGTCCGACCACGCGGATCTGGCAAAGTTGCACGATGCACAGGCGTGGCGGCTGACCCCGTGGCAGCGCGAGCGGGATAGCATCACGCACCGGCGGTTTTTTAATGTAACGGGCCTGATTGGAATGCGCGTCGAAAATGAAGCCGTTTTCGACGACATGCACCGCAAAACCTTTGACTTGATTGCGGCAGGGCAGGTACAGGGGCTTCGGCTGGACCATATCGACGGGCTTGCCGATCCTTGCGCCTACCTTAGCAAACTTAAGGATCACGCACCGCAAACACCAATCTGGGTGGAAAAAATTCTGACGGGCGACGAGGACCTGCCCGATTGGGGCCTTGCCGGCACAACGGGATACGAGGCCGCACGCCAGATTGCACGTCTGCTGACTGACGGTGCCGGACACGCACGGCTGTTTGCCGCCTGGCAGGACCAGACCGGGCGCAAGGGGCGGTTCCATGATGCTTTGATGACCGCAAAGCACGAAGTCCTGCGACAGGATCTTGCGGCTGAACTGCAGCAGATGATCGCACTGGCCCACGCTGCCGCACAAGCCGCTGGCGATGAGCAGGGGCAAGAGGCACTGCGCGAGGCCGTTATCGCGCTTCTTGTCGCTTTTCCACGCTATCGCACCTATCTGGCCAGCCGCAAAAGCAGACCAGAAGATCGGCTACTGATGCAGCAGGTTGCAAATACGGCCGCGCGTGATCTGCGCACGGATCATGTTGTGCGACTGCTGACAGATTGCATCGTTGATCCGCAAACGCCGCAGGCCCAGCGCCTGCAAGTCAGGTTTCAGCAAGTGACCGGGGCTTTACTGGCGAAATCCCACGAGGATACCGCAGGGTTCCGCTGGAACGCCTATATTGCCGCAAACGAAGTTGGTGCTGATCCGGACGACGTTACGATCACGGACGACGCCCTGAACGGCTGGCTGGCGCGCCGGTTACCCACAGCCCTGACATTAACGTCGTCCCATGACACCAAACGGTCAGAAGATTCGCGCATGCGCCTTGTGACTTGCAGCCACCTGCCGGAGGATTTGCTAGACCTTGTTGCGCAGTCGGCGTTGCTACCGGGTGCCGATCTGGTGCGGCCAAATACCCGCTGGTATCTGGTGCAAAGCGCCTTGGCGATTTGGGGGGCGTCCGATGATATAGACACCCGCCTGTGCGATCACATGACAAAGGCCATGCGAGAAGCCAAACGCATGACCAACTGGACATATCCGGACACCGATGCCGAAGCCCGCGTGTTGAATCTCATTCCGCATCTGACAGCGCAATGGCAGCAACAGCAGCCAGAGGCTTTGCACAGGCTGATCGCATTGGGTGAAAGACTATCCTTGATCCAGACAGCCCTGAAGTTGTCGATGACCGGCGTGCCGGACATTTACCGCAGCTGCCTTGGTCCCCATTTTGCCCTGACCGACCCTGACAATCGGCGTGCTGTCGATCTGGATCATTTGATGCAGCTCCCTGACGTTATGGGTTTTGCCGGTGAAAAGGCGTGTTTGTCGCGCCGCCTTTTGCTGTTGCGTCATAAGCATCCGGCGTTTTTCGATAGGGCAACTTGCCGGATCACCAAGGATGCAAGCGGCGTCATCACCTTGCTACGCGCCACGTCTGATCAGCAGCTGACCTTGCGATGCGATGTTCAATCCACTTCACCGGTAACGATTACAGAAGACGGGATATCTGCTATAAAAAGCGGCTGAAAAAACTGGCGGGCGACCGATCTGACTTGTTTCAGCGCCCTAGCGGAACAGGCATCGCAGCGCAGCGTTGATCTGCGTTGCGGGTGCAGGCGACAAACGCCTGCAGCCACCTGCCGCGACAGCAACATTTCGCGCGGCGCATATGGGATGACATAGAATGACGACCAAACCGCCGGCCGACGTGACGTTCGACACCTCTTTGGCCCGTCCCGATAAAATGGGCACAGAGGCGCGTGACGATGGCGTGAATTTTGCCCTTTTTTCCAATGCCGCGGAAAAGGTTGAACTGTGTCTGTTCGACGAATCCGGCCAGACAGAAACAGCCCGTGTCGCTCTGCCCGATATGGAAGGCGGCGTTTGGCATGGCTTTGTACCGGGTCTGAAAATCGGTCAGCGCTATGGCTACCGCGTCCATGGCCCCTACGATCCGGAAAACGGCCACCGTTTCAACCCCAACAAGCTGCTGCTTGACCCCTATGCCCGGGCGCTGATGGGCAAACTGGTCTGGGACGATTCTCTGTTTGGCTATCAGGTGGGCGAAGATGATCTGACCTTTGATGACCGCGATTCGGCTCGTTTCATGCCCAAGGGCGTGGTGACAGGCGACGACTATCAATGGGACCGCAACGATGCCCTACGCACCCGCTGGGACAAAACCGTCATCTACGAGGCCCACGTCAAAGGCCTGACAATGAAGCATCCTAGCGTTGTGCAGGCTGATCGCGGCACATTTGCCGCGCTGTCGTCCGATCCGGTAATCGAGCATTTGACAAAGCTGGGCGTCACCGCAATCGAACTGCTGCCAATCCATGCCTTTGCGAACGATAACTATTTGATCGAAAAAGGCCTTTCGAACTATTGGGGTTATAACACCCTGTCCTTCTTTGCCCCGCATCAAGGCTATCTGAAAAGCTGGGACATCAGAGAGGTCAAGGAAGCGATCGACCGTTTCCACGCCGCCGGGATCGAGGTGATCCTTGATGTTGTCTATAATCATACCTGCGAAGGCAGTGAGATGGGGCCGACCCTGTCGTTTCGCGGCATCGACAACGCAACCTACTACATGACTGGCGAAGACAAACGCCACGTCTATGACACCACGGGCACGGGAAACACCTTGAACGTGCAGCACCCCATGGTGTTGCGCATGGTCATGGATTCGCTGCGCTATTGGGTCGAGGTGATGCATGTCGACGGCTTCCGCTTTGACCTTGCCTCTACCCTTGCGCGGGATGCGGATGGATTTGACCGCAGCGGCAACTTCTTTGCGACGATCAGGCAGGATCCGGTGCTGTCCGCTGTCAAACTGATCGCAGAGCCGTGGGACATCGGCCATGGCGGCTATCAGGTCGGTGGCTTTGTCTGGCCGTTCCGGGAATGGAACGACAAGTCGCGCGACGATATCCGCGCCTTCTGGCGGCGGGATGACGGTATGGTCGCCCCGATGAGCGAGCGTTTGTCCGGATCGCCCGTCCAGTTCAATCACGACAATCGCCCCGCGACATCGTCAGTCAACTTTGTCGCGGCCCATGACGGTTTCACCTTATGGGACACGACCGCCTATAACGACAAACACAACGACGCGAATGGCGAAGATGGTCGCGACGGGCATGACAACAACATCAGCGACAACCTCGGGGCCGAGGGGCCAACCGATGACCCAGCGATCATTGAAGCACGCAAGCGGCGGGTAAAGGCCATGCTGGCCACTGTCGCGCTAAGCCAAGGCGTGCCGATGATCCTTGCGGGGGACGAATTCGGCCAGACGCAGCAGGGTAACAACAACGCCTATTGCCAAGACAACGATCTGACTTGGCTGGATTGGGATAACGCGGACCAGACGCTGATCGCCTCCGCCACGGCCGCGCTTGCGCTGCGTCAGGAACTGGACGGGTTCATCGACACCAGCTTTGGCAATGCAGAACTGTCGGACGGCAAGGCAATCCGTTGGCTGCACCCCGAAGGACGCGAAATGAGCAAGGACGACTGGCACGACGGCGGGCTGCGCATTTTTGCCAAGCGTGTGGTGATCGCTGGCGGCACTGATGTCCTGCTCATCCTGAATGCTGGCGATGCGGCAAAGTTTACTTTGCCCGATGGTGACTGGGCGCAAAGGCTGGACACATCTGCCCATGACCCGGCGGCACAGGTGACAGTGTCGGGAACCATTTCGGTTCCGTGGCAAAGCGTCCTTGTCCTGACGCAAGGCGGCCCCGCCTGACGGCGGGGCACGTTCCTAAACCTGCCAGATTGCGCCGCACCAGCCATAATCACCGTCAGGCTGCGTGCGGAAAAGCGGCTCTGTTTCAGGGCAATTGCCGGGCTGGCCAGCACCATGAGAGAACAGGCCGCGAAAGCGCTGGTCTCCTTGAGTCAGGATCGTGATATCAAGAATGTCGTCATTCGCCTCACATGCGATCACCCTTGCGCTGGCCCAACCATGTTTGCGGCGCAACGCAATGATTTTGCGATAGAACGGCAGCACGACATCATAGCCACGCCGGATTCCGTTACTGTCCCACGTCATCGGCAACCAAGGGATGCCGCTGGTAAATCCGAACTGGTCGTCAGAGTCTGATGTCCAAGGCACCGGCACCCGCGCCCCTTCGCGTCCTGGTCCATCCGGCCAGTACAATAGATCAAGAGGATCAGTGACGTCCCCTTTTGCCAGCTTGGGCTGCGGCAGTGACAGTTCCTCGCCCTGATAGATAATCCAGGGCCCCGGAAGAAAGGCCATTTGCAAAGCCAGCACCAGATCAGAGGCATCACCGCGCGTGTGCCGCGGCTGGTCGTGGCTGGAAAGCCAACCTGCAATCCTGTGAAGGCTTTCGCTTCGGGCAATCATATCAGCAACGACCGCCGGGCTGCCGCGCCCTTCGGGCAAGTCAGTGGTATAAACCGAATCCAGCCGCCCCGGCTGGGTAAAGGCCATAGCCAATTCGATCGACTGGTTGCCGGATGTATTTTCCCCGAACAGATAGGCGTCATCGCCCGCCCACTTCCGCAGGTTTTCCGCATAGGACGCACCATCGCCTGGCAACATGTCATAAACATGGTCCTGATAGGTATAGGGATTGAAGTTTTCGCCTGCCACCTTGTCCTGCACTTCCGGTCTTGCGGGCGGATTGTCTTTCATCACTTCGTCCCACAGGAATGCCGTGACGACATCGAACCGGAACCCGTCAACACCGCGATTTCGCCAGCCCTGCATCTGCGCTGCGATTTCGTCCTGCACGCCGGGACAGCGCAGATTCAAGCTGGGCTGCTGCGGCAGGAACTGGCTATAGTAGTATTGTCGCCGCTTGTGGTTCCAATGCCAGGCCGGCAGGCCGAATTGCGACAGCCAGTTATTGGGCGGGCTACCATCAGGTTTGGGATCGCGCCACAGGTAACGGTCAGCCATCCCCTCGTCGCCCGCGATCGCATCAAGGAACCAAGGGCATTGGTCACTGGTGTGGTTCAACACTTGGTCCAGATAGACCTGCAGACCAAGATCATGCGCCTTGGCGACCATCGCGTCGAAATCGTCCAAAGTGCCAAACATAGGGTCGATGTGGCGATGATCGACGATGTCATAGCCACCGTCGATCATGGGCGATACATAGATTGGCGACAGCCAGATTGCATCGACGCCGAGGTCTGCAATATGGCTCAACCTCCGCCTGATCCCCGGCAAATCGCCGGTTCCACTGCCATTGGAGTCCTGAAACGAACGCGGGTAAATCTGATAAATCGCCGGCGTTTTGTTACGCTCCAACGATCATGCCTCCATTCGGATGCAGGGTCTGCCCTGTAAAGTAACTGCCATCACTAGAGGCTAGAAACAGAAATGCAGTCGCCACTTCCCATGGCTGTCCGGCGCGCCCCATCGGAACATCGGATCCGAAATCTTCGACCATATCGGCAGGCATTGATCCCGGGATGAACGGCGTCCAGATCGGGCCGGGGGCTACGGCGTTCACACGGATCCCTTTTTCAACCAAATTGGCCGACATAGACCGGCTGAATGCCAGCGATGCACCGCGCGTGGTCGAATAGGAAATCAGTTTTGCGTTGCCTTTGAACGCGTTGACCGAGGTCGTATTGATAATGCAGTCGCCGCTTTTCAAATGCGGCAATGCCGCCTGCGTGCAAAAGAAATAAGACATGACATTGCTGTCCATCGTGCGGCGGAGGGTTTCCTCTGACAAGTCTGTCAGATCATCATCCATCCACTGCATGGCAGCATTATTGATCAGGATATCGAGTTGGCCAAACGTGGCGACAGTCTTTGCCACTGCGGCGTCCGCATGGTCCTTGTTGCCCAGATCGCCAGCAATCAGCACGGCTTCTGACCCTTCTGCTTCGACCAGGCGTTTGGTTTCTTCGGCATCGCGGTCTTCGTCGAAATAGGCGATTGCGACTTTTGCCCCCTCGCGGGCAAAGAGCACGGACACCGCGCGACCTATCCCGCTGTCCCCACCGGTAATCAGCGCAACTTTACCTTTCAGTTTCCCGACACCGGGATGGCGGGGCATGTAGTCGGGGGCCGGATCCATTTTGTGTTCGTCCGCTGGCATGGAGTCCTGATGTTGGGCGGGAATCTTTGGTGCATCGGTCATAAGCTATCCTGTCGTGGCTAAAGCTGAGTTGGTGAGCAAACCGCCGAGATCAGACAGAGGTTCCCAGAGCATGACACATTGGTGATCACGGAACCCCGATGCTGTGCGGATCGTTGAGCAGCAACTTTACAAATCAGGAGAGAGCCATGGATCTTGGCATCAAAGGCAAACGCGCGCTGGTAACCGGCGGTTCTGGCGGCATGGGCATTGAGACGATTAAACGCTTTATCGAAGCAGGCGTGACCGTCACCGCAACCGACCTGAAGGACGAAGACTTGGAGCCAGTTCGTAAGGAGTTCGGCATCGAATGCATCGCCGGCGATCTGTCCAGCAAAGCGGGCGTTGACGACTTTATTGCCAAGGCCGGCACAGACTTCGACATCTGGGTCCACGCTGCCGGTGTCACCGGCGACAAGGGCGATCCCCTGACAATGAGTGAAGAGGCCTGGGAAGACGCGCTGAACATCGATTTCATGTCGGGCGTTCGTATGGCGCGTCACCTGTGTCCGCCCATGATCGACCGCGGCTGGGGCCGCGTCGTTTTTGTCACTTCGGAAAATGTGGCCCAGCCGTATCCCGAAGAGACGGTTTATAACTCTGCCAAGTCCGCCCTGCTGAGCCATGCGAAAAGCATTGCGATGGCGCATTCGGACAAAGGCCTGCTGGTGAACTGCATCGCGCCCGCCTTTATCGAAACGCCGATGACCGACGGTATGATGGAAAAGCGCAAAGAGGAAAATGGCTGCAGCTTTGACGAGGCTGTCGAGAGCTTTCTTGAGGAAGAGCGCCCCTATCTGGTGATGAAACGCCGCGGCAAGGTCGAGGAAGTGGCACCCGTCATCGTTTTCCTGTGCAGCGAACTGTCGTCCTTTGTCACCGGTTCGAATTGGCGCATTGATGGCGGTGCCGTCGGTTCCATCAACGTCTGATGGACCGCGCTGCGCTGGAACAGCATATCCGGAACACTCCGGTCGTCGGGTCGCCTGCAAATATGCGGGCGGCTTTTCTGACGCTTGCACAGGCGGGGACCGTGCCCGACCTGCCGCCGCAGCAAGACGTTGGCGGCTGCCCCGGACGCTGGTTCGGGCAAGGCGGCAAACCGATTATCTGGCTGCATGGTGGCGGCTATGTGTTTGGCGGATCTGACAGCCATGCCGCCCCCGCGCAGGCCTTGGCCGATCTGTCAGGGCGCGCTGTTTTTGTCCCGGATTATCCATTGGCGCCGGAACATCCCTGGCCGGCGCAGCTGAATGCTGCGGTCGCGGTCGCTGATGCAATCGGGCCTTGCGATCTGGTGGGGGACAGTGCCGGTGGGCATCTGGCCCTACACCTTGCGCTGGACCGTTCCGACCTGATTGGTACGCTGGCCGTCCTTTCGCCAAACACCGATCGCAGCGGGCAAAGCACGACACGCGCGCGCAATACGGTCTGTGATTTAATGAACGACGACGCGCAGGATCGCAGACTGAGCGACATGGCGCTTGGACACCTGCGCGACGATGATCCGGCAGCATCTCCTCTTTACGCTGACTTGGGAAAGCTACCGCCCTTGTTCGTTAGCGCCACAACGACAGAGGTTCTGCTGGACGATTCCCTGATGCTTGTCCGCGCTGCTGCGCGGCAGGGCGTTTGCGTGACAGCGGCCATTTTGCCGAACCTGTTTCATATGTGGCACCTGTGGCCAGATGCCACACCGCAAGCCCTTGAAACCTTGCGGCATGTCGCAGGTCATTTGGGGGAAACCGGTAGTCAATAAATTTCGCGTTAAACGAGGCAAAAACCGACGAAAACCGACAGGGATGGCGTGAAAAGGGCTGGCCCATCGCACCGCCCTCGGCGATAACGATGCCATGTCATTGTTCCTTATCGTCGCCCTGCCCTTTCTCGGCGCCCTGCTGCCCGGCCTGTTCATCAGGGCCGGCCGTCAGGCGTGCTTTGTCGCAACCTTCACGGTAAGTGCACTGGCCTTCGTTGGCCTGATGACGCACCTGCCCGCAGTGCTAAGGGGACAGGTGGCAACCGCCCGTCTGGATTGGCTGCCGGATCTGGGCCTGAACCTGAACCTGTTCCTTGATCCGCTGGGCTTCATGTTCGCGGCAATGATCTTGGGGATCGGCCTGCTGATCATCATCTACGCACGCTGGTATCTGTCCCGCGACGACAATATGGGCGAGTTTTACAGCTATCTGCTGCTGTTCCAAGGCGCGATGGTTGGCATCGTGCTATCGGACAACATCTTGATGATGCTGGTATTCTGGGAATTGACGTCGCTGTCGTCCTTCCTGCTGATTGGATTTTGGAAACATCTTCCGGCAGGGCGCCAAGGCGCGCGGATGGCACTGACCGTGACTGGTATGGGCGGCCTTGCGATGATTGGTGGCATGCTGATCCTTGGCCAGATTGTCGGCAGCTATGACCTAACTGTCATTCTGGAAAACCGCGAGTTGATCCAGGCCTCGCCGCTTTATCTGCCCGCTTTGCTACTGATCCTGACCGGCTGTTTTACAAAATCCGCGCAATTCCCGTTCCATTTCTGGCTGCCCCACGCGATGAGCGCGCCCACGCCCGTTTCTGCCTATCTGCACTCTGCCACGATGGTGAAGGCAGGCTTGTTCCTGATGGCCCGCATGTGGCCGGTTTTGTCTGGTACCGATGTCTGGATCACGCTCGTCTGCTCTGTCGGCTTGATCACCATGGTGGTTGGCGCATTCATCGCCTTCTTTAAGCATGACCTGAAGGCGTTGCTGGCGTTTTCCACCGTGTCTCATTTGGGCCTGATCTGCTTTTTGCTGGGCACCGGCACGACCTTTGGCGCGATGGCTGCCGTTTTTCATATCCTCAACCACGCCAGCTTTAAGGCCGCGTTGTTCATGGTTGCGGGCATCGTTGATCACGGCGTGCATACCCGCGACATGCGTAAACTGGGCGGGCTGCGGCATGTCATGCCGCTGACCTTTGTTCTGGCGACGCTGGCAGGTTTGTCGATGGCTGGCATTCCGCTACTGAACGGCTTCATTTCCAAGGAAATGATGCTGGAAGAGGCAGTCCACACCACCCTGTTCGGCAGCCCCCTGCTGGTCGCGGTTGTGGCAACGGTTGGCGCGTTATTTTCGGCGGCCTATTCGTTCCGCTTCATCTCTCACACCTTCTTGGGGGCAGAGCGGGATGACTATCCTGCCCATCCGCACGACCCCAAGGCGGGCCTGTGGTTTTCTCCTGCCCTGCTGATGATCCCTGTGATCGCCCTCGGCGTTGCGCCGTTCCTGGCTGAACCCTTTGTCCGCTTGGTGACAGAAGCTGTCGTCGGCGGCGTGGCCGAATTGCCAGAAGAGCATCTTGCGCTTTGGCACGGCTTTAAACCTGCGTTGTATATGTCGATGATTGCCGTTGTTGGCGGCCTCATCTGGCTGGCGCTGTTCAGCCCATTGTCCCGCATGTGGGAAGCCGCCCCCCGGCCCGAAGCGAAAGAGCTTTTTGACGCCCTGATCAAAGCGCTGGCAAATGGTGCCGGCGTATTTAGCCGGGCGCTGCATGACGGCAGCTTTACCCGTTATGCTGCGATTTTCACGCTGGCGGTGGTCGGTATCGGTGCGCATGCCTGGTTTACTGGTACGGCAGGCGGTGCAACCCGCACGATGCAGGCGATGACGCCGATCGCTGTCATGCTGTGGGGTATGCTGATTGCGGCGACCTGTTTCCTTGTTGTTTATCACCGCAACCGTTTGGCAGTTCTGATCCTGATGGGGATCATTGGCCTGATTGTGTCGGTCAGCTTTAACTTCTTCTCTGCCCCGGACCTTGCCCTGACGCAAATCTCGGTCGAAGTGGTGACGATTATCCTGCTTTTGCTGGCGCTTAACTTTCTGCCGAACCGCAGCCCCAAGGAATCAAGCACTGCCCGCCGCACACGCGATGCTGCCATTGCGTTGATTGGCGGGGTTGGTGTCGCCGGCCTTGTCTGGACAATCCTGATGTCCGGCTTCCCGCTGACCTCTATTTCCGAGTATCATCTTGCCAATTCGTACAAAGGCGGCGGCGGTGACAACGTCGTTAACGTCATCCTCGTGGATTTCCGTGGCTATGATACGTTTGGCGAAATCATCGTGCTTGGTATCGCAGCACTGGTGATCTATGCCCTGACAGAGGCGCTGTTGAACGGACCCGTCCGCGCCAAACTGCTGAACCGTGACTTCGAGGAAGCCCGCGCAGGCGATGCACATCCGCTGATGATGGTCGTATTGACCCGCGTGATGATGCCCGTCGTGCTGATGGTCGGCGTTTACATCTTCTTGCGCGGTCATAATGAACCCGGCGGCGGTTTCGTTGCGGGTCTGGTCGTCGCTATCGCTGTCGTCATGCAGTATATGGCATCCGGATTTGCCTGGGCGGAAAAGCGGCAACGCTATCCATATCACGGCATTATCGGCGCAGGCGTGCTTTGCGCCGGCCTGACCGGCATCGGATCATGGTTCGCCGGACAGCCGTTCCTGACATCTGCTTTCGGCTATTTCCGCATCCCGCCGATGCAGAAATTCGAACTGGCCACAGCCATGGGCTTTGACCTGGGCGTGTTCCTGTCCGTTGTCGGCGCAGTCATGCTGCTTTTGGAAAGCTTCTTTCGCCTTGGCCGCCGCGCTGGAACGGAAGACAGCGAATATGCCATCGATATCGACCCGTCCCGCACCGATACGGCCAAGGAGGGCTGATTATGGAACTTCTTGTCGCCTCTGCCATCGGCGTGCTTACGGCTGCCGGCATATATATGGTGCTACGACAGCGCACCTTTTCCGTTATTATCGGCACATCGCTACTAAGCTATGCCGTCAACGTGTTCCTGTTCGCCTCTGGCCGGCTGACGGTGAATGCGCCGCCCGTGCTGCGTGACGGCGTTGACGTCTATGCCGATCCATTGCCGCAGGCGCTGGTGCTGACGGCAATCGTCATTTCCTTTGGCATGACAGCGGTCGTCGTGATCATGGCGCTTGGCTCCTACCTTAGCGCGGGCGATGATCTGGTGGATGTGCCTGATCCCCATGCGGATATTCCGCAGGCCCCGCAAACCCTGCGCGGGGAGGCTGTGGAATGACCCATTGGCTTATCGCACCTGTCGTCCTGCCTGCCATGCTCGCCGCCATTCTTGTGCTCGTGGCACGCTTCCATGTGTCGCTGCAGCGCACTTTGTCGATGGCGGGGACTGTAGTCTTGCTGGCCATCGCCGCAGGGCTGTTCTGGCAGGCTTCTGACGGGACAATCAGCGTCTATCAGCTAGGCCATTGGCAGGCACCATTCGGTATCGTGCTGGTCGCGGATCGCCTGTCCACGCTTATGGTGCTGGTGACGGCCATCCTTGCCCCGCTTGTCCTGCTTTACGCCATTGGCAGCGGCTGGGATGTCCGGGGGCGGCACTTTCATCCGCTTTTTCAGTTCCAACTGATGGGAATAACCGGAGCCTTCCTGACTGGCGACGTCTTTAACCTGTTCGTCTTCTTCGAAGTCCTACTGATTGCGTCTTATGGCCTGATGGTCCACGCAGGCGGCGCAGAGCGTCTGCGCGCAGGTACGCAATACGTACTGTACAACTTGCTTGGCTCTACCCTGTTTCTATTCGCACTGGGCACAATCTATGCCCAGACTGGCACGCTAAACATGGCTGATCTTGCGGAACGAGTTGCGACACTCGATCTGGCGGATAACGCCGGCATCCGCGTCGCGGCTGTGCTTTTGCTGCTGGTCTTCGCGGTGAAGGCCGCGATATTGCCGCTGCATTTCTGGCTTCCCGCCAGCTACGCAGAGGCCCCTGCCCCTGTTGCTGCCCTGTTCGCAATCATGACCAAGGTCGGTGCTTATGGCATTATCCGCATCTATACGCTGGTTTTCCCGCCGGATCTGACTGCCACGCAGGGGCTGTTCGATACCTGGCTTATGCCGGCGGCGCTGCTGACGCTTGCGCTGGGGATGATCGGGGTACTTGGGTCCCGGCGGATCGACAAGCTGGTCGCGTTTGCCGTTATTGGCTCGATGGGAATGCTGCTAAGCGCAGTGGCGGTGTTTACGCCGGAAGGTATTGTCGCAGCGCTATACTATGCCATTCATTCAACATTCGCGACGGCGGCGCTGTTTTTACTGGTGGATGTGCTGCGTGATCGGCGCGGCAAGGTTGGCGCATGGCTGAATGATGCCGTCCCCGTTGCCGGGGGGCCGTTGGTTGCAGGCATGTTCTTTGTTGCCGCCATCGGTATGACCGGATTGCCGCCACTGTCCGGCTTTGTTGGCAAGCTCTTGATCCTTGATGCCGCGCGGGAATCGACCCTGATTTGGTGGATCTGGGCCACGGTGCTTGCGGGATCGCTGGTCGCCGTCGTCGGCTTTGGCCGGGCAGGAAGCCAAATTTTCTGGCGCTCGCATCAGATCGCTCTTGATCGGGTCGATGATGCCGAAAGCGAGGAGGAGGAGGCGAATACCGCAGATCCATCTCCTGCGCAGCCAGCTTTGCCGATGATTGCGATCGGTAGCTTGATTGCCCTGCTTGTTGCGCTGACCGTCTTTGCTGGCCCGATGACCCGCAATCTGTCTGCAACGGCGGCGCAATTGTTCGCGCCAGAGCCATACATCTCGGCCGTTCTGTCGATGCCGGGCAAAGTGATTAAATCTGATTCGCACAGCGATCATGACGCAGGCTATGCAACCGAAGATAAAGACGAAGGGGGTCACTGATATGCCGCTCCGAATGACCCGTCGCCTTGCGCCGCATCCGCTGCTGACCGTCATACTTGTTGCCGTATGGTGCCTGCTGAACAACAGTATCACCTTAGGAACGGTAGTTTTTGGCACGATCCTTGGCGTCCTGATCCCCATCGTGACGGCCGCCTATTGGCCTGACCGCCCACCGGTCGCCCGCCCGTTTCGGTTGATCGCCTATTGTCTGATCGTGATGTTCGACATCATTAAATCCAACGCGCAGGTCGCTTGGCAGATTCTGTTCAAGCCTGACCGGACACTGCAGCCTGCGTGGATCGTTATCCCGCTGGATCTAAAAAAGCCCGAAGCGATCACACTGCTTGCCGGTTCGATTACATTGACGCCGGGCACCCTGTCTTCCGACCTTAGCGCCGATGGAACTGCACTGCTTGTTCATGCCCTGCATGCGCCCGACCCGGACAGCGTGCGCGACGATATCAAAAACCGGTATGAGAGACGCCTCAGGAGGATTTTCCCATGATCTCCACCGCGATTTATGTGTCCGTCGGGATTGTTGGACTCGCGCAAGTACTGGCCATGGTGCGCCTGCTGCGCGGCCCCCATGTCGGTGACCGCATTCTGGCACTTGATACGATGGTCATCAACGCGATTGCCTTAATCATCCTCGCCGGGATGAGCCTAGGCACTCAGATGTATTTCGAAAGCGCGATGATTATTGCCATGCTCGGCTTCGTATCCACCGTAGCCCTGTGTCGATTTGTCCTTCGGGGGGATATCACAGAATGACCATGTCCATTTACGCCGAAATTGCCGTATCCGCCCTGCTGCTGATCGGCGCATCATTCACCTTGGCCGGTTCGCTTGGCCTGCTGAAACTGTCGGATGCCATGTCGCGGCTACATGCGCCAACACTGTCTTCGACCTTGGGAGTCGGGTCGCTTTTGCTGGCGTCCATGGTTTATGGTTTTGCCACCGGCATGCCGTCCCTGCATGAAATGCTGGTCATGGCTTTCCTGTTTGTTACGGCACCGATTTCCGCAAACTTCATCGCAAAGGTGCACCTGCACCGCTGCCGTGATGTTGAAGAACTGCCTCAGCCGCCTGCTGATAAGATTTGGGCCACCCGTTCCGACACTTAAGTCAAGCTCTGGCGTCGCCTGAAACAATCTGATCCGCGCGTTCGGTCTGCGGATCAGACCGAAGCATGCGTGTAATCGCGCCTTCGACCATCTGAGATACCTGCCCTTTCATCATGGCAAGGACCATCGGTATTTCGACCGTTCCGCCAACGGCATCAGCGGTCAGGATGGCATCCACAACAATCGTCTGCCCCATCACGCCAATTCGCAGCAGCATGCCATCTTCGCCAATCCGCGTCGCATCGACCTTGCCGCCACCGGGAATTGCCTTTTCAAGCTTCGGCACGCCGTCAAGCAAGCGCTGCGCGGCAACTTCGACCGGCATGGTATGGGGGACGCTGAACGGGATGCGAGGCATGGCCAAAAACTCCTGAAGTGACTGCTACCCACGTAATGGGCAAATAACGCCGTGACATCATTTCCGCCGCGTCACACCGGCAGGTCGCCCGCAGGGCGAACACCAAACAAAGCGCATTGGCGCGGTGTCAATTTTGCAGGACAACGCCCGCATGTAAGAGAGCACCGCCTCTAGATTGCATCTTTATTTACGCGTGTAAATAAAAGCATTGGATCTTGTTAGTTTTTTTGACGTAGTATCTAAAACTGCGATGTAAGCTGGGGGGAGCAATGTGCGATGGCAAAGCCAAAAATTCACACGATGGAAGAACTGGCCGAGGCAATTGGCGTCTCACGCCCAACGCTGTCGCGCTATTTTCAAGATCCCACCAAGGTCAGCAAATCCTCTGTCGCGCGCATCGCTGATGGCTTGGAAAAGGTTGAATACACGCCGAATTTTTTTGCCACCCGCATGAACCGTAAATCGACGGGTCTGATCGGCGTCATCATTCCCTATCTGAACGACTTGTTTTTCACCCTTCTGCTGGAAGCGATTGAAACCGCGTCGCTGCGTGCGGGGTATACAGTTATCACCCAATGTTCACATGCTGATCCGGCGCTTGAAAAGCGGGCCGCCGAGACATTCCTGTCGATGAATGTGGATGGCGCGATCGTGGCACCGCTGGGCGACGACAGCGATATGGACGTCTATGCGCGCCTGAACGAACGCTTGCCCTTTGTCCTAATGGATTCGCGTCCGAAAGCACTGCAAGACGTTGATTTTATCGGGTCCGACCACCGACAAAGCACTGGTGCCATCACAGAGTATCTGTGCCGCGTCGGGCCGCCACCGGTGTTTCTGGCTATGCCCCGCGTCAACTTTAACGCACTGGAAAGGGAAACAGCATATATCGAAAAGATGCGCGAACTTGGGCACGAACCGCAAATCGTGGGGGCCCGCCTGTACCACGAGCATGACCACTTTGAAGCGCACGGCCTGGCCGTGCTGGACGACATGTTCGCCCGCGGGCAGCTGATCGAATCATCCATACTCTGCGCGAATGACCGGGTCGCAATTGGTGCGTTGCGCGCAGCAGCACAGCACGGACTGGAACCTGGCGCGCAGCGCAAGGGCGGTTTGCGAATCGCGGGGCACGATGACTACCCGCTTTGCCCCTTCACGACGCCATCACTGACAACTGTCGCGCAGAACGTGACGGCCATCGGTCAGACCGCGGTGGACCGACTTTTGGAAAAGTTACGCGCCGAAAATATTGCAGAGAATCAGGTCATTCACCTGATGGATGGCATCCTGAAAATCCGTGAGTCTGCATAGGTTCCGATAGGTTTGCTGCGCTGCAGCGATCAAATTTGAAATTTTGTATTGACGCAAGGTTGCTTCCCCCACTAAGTTTAACGCATGTAAAAATCCGTGGGAGGAACCTTTTCATGACTTTAAAGCGTAACCTGATGTCCACCGCAGTCGGCTTCGGCTTGGCTGCCGGCCTTGCTTCTGCTGCCATGGCAGAAGAAATCACCATCGCGACCGTGAACAACGGCGACATGGTGCGGATGCAGAAGCTGTCCCCGCAGTGGGAAGAAGCGACTGGCAACACAATCAACTGGGTTGTCTTGGAAGAGAACGTTCTGCGCCAGAACGTGACCACCGACATCTCGACCGGCGGTGGCCAGTACGACGTGATGACAATCGGCACCTACGAAGCACCGATCTGGGGCAACAACGACTGGCTCGTGTCGCTGGACGAAGGCATGGCCGATGATTGGAACGCTGACGACCTGCTGCCCGCCATCCGCAACGGTCTGACCGTCGATGGCACACTTTATGCAGCGCCGTTCTATGGCGAATCCTC
Source organism: Loktanella sp. R86503 (assembly GCF_042466455.1). Lineage (NCBI taxonomy): Bacteria > Pseudomonadati > Pseudomonadota > Alphaproteobacteria > Rhodobacterales > Roseobacteraceae > Loktanella > Loktanella sp. R86503. Next base: position 522,361 of record NZ_JAXHCI010000002.1, on the reverse strand, counting down.
GATGGTTATGTACCGCAAGGACCTGATGGAAGCTGCCGGCCTGGAAATGCCCGACGCACCGACATGGACGCAAATCCGTGAAGCTGCTGCCGCCATGACCGACCGCGACGCAGACATCAACGGCATCTGTGCCCGCGGCAAGGCTGGCTGGGGCGAGAACATGGCCTTTCTGACCGCCATGTCCAACTCGTTTGGCGCGCGCTGGTTCGACATGGACTGGAAAGCCCAGTTCGACAGCCCTGAGTGGAAAGAGACGCTGACGTTCTACCTCGACATGATGAACGAATCCGGCCCCGCCGGTGCAGCAAACAACGGCTTCAACGAAAACCTGACGCTGTTCCAACAGGGCAAGTGCGGCATGTGGATTGACGCGACTGTTGCCGCGTCCTTCGTTACCGGCGCTGACAGCACCGTTGCCGATCAGGTTGGTTTCGCACTGGCACCCGACAACGGTCTGGGCAAGCGCGGCAACTGGCTCTGGGCATGGTCGCTGGCAATCCCCGCCTCTTCTCAGAAGCAGGACATTGCAAAGGACTTCATCAGCTGGGCAACCGGTCAGTCCTACACCGCGCTGGTCGCTGGTGAAGAAGGCTGGGCAAACGTTCCCCCGGGCACACGCACCTCGCTCTACGAGAATGCAGAGTATCTGGAAGCCGCGCCTTTCGCACAGATGACCTTGGACAGCATCAACTCTGCTGACCCGTCCAACCCGTCCGTTCAGGAAGTGCCCTACACAGGCGTTCAGTTCGTCGCGATCCCGGAATTCTCTGGCATTGCAACGCAGGTTGGCCAGCAGTTCTCTGACGCTTTGGCCGGCAACCTGACCGCTGACGAAGCGCTGGCAAACGCACAGACGCTGACCAACGAAGAAATGGAAGCCGCAGGCTACTAAGCCCAGCTTCACCAAGATCGGGGGCGGCTCGCTCGCCCCCGATTTCTTTTGATAATTACACTAATGGTTGTAGGCTTTTCCGCAGGGCGCTTTTGCGCGGTCTGCGCAAAACCCTGCTCACTGTCGGGAGGAGCCAGTCATGGCGACAGAACACTCAAAATCATCCGCGCGGCTTATGATCGCACCAGCAGTGTTTGTGCTGCTGGTGTGGATGTTGGTCCCGCTTTGCATGACGTTATATTTTTCGTTTGCAGACTACCGCCCCATGCGCGGCACGTTTGATGCCTGGATCGGCTTCAGCAACTACGCGTCTTTCCTGACCTCGTCGTCGTTCTTGTCGTCAGTGATGGTGACCTTGCAAATGGTGGCCGGCATCCTACTGATCACCATCGGCGGCGGCGTTGCGCTGGCATTGTTGCTAGACCAGCCGATGTTTGGCCAAGGGATCGTGCGCATCCTTGTGATCGCCCCCTTCTTTGTCATGCCCACCGTGTCTGCGCTGGTGTGGAAGAACATGTTCTTCAACGTCGACAACGGTCTGTTCAGCTACCTTTGGGAATTTTTCGGCGCGCAGCCTTACGACTTTCTGTCGCAATCACCCCTGCTATCGATCGTCGTGATCGTGGCGTGGCAGTGGCTGCCTTTCGCGACGCTGATCCTACTGACTGCCGTACAATCGCTGTCTAGCGAGCAGCTGGAAGCCGCCGAAATGGACGGTGCCCCCGGTTATGCCCGGTTCTGGTACATCATCTTGCCGCACCTGAGCCGCGCAATCACCGTGGTTGTTCTGATCCAGACGATCTTTCTGCTGTCGATCTTTGCGGAAATCTTTGTCACTACCAACGGCGCCTTTGGCACCCGCACCCTGACCTACCTCGTGTATCAGCGTGTGCTGGAAAGCCAGAACATCGGTCTCGGCTCTGCCGGGGGAATCGTCGCCGTCATCCTTGCCAATATCGTTGCCATCTTCCTGATGCGCATCGTTGGCAAGAACCTCGATACCTGAAGGGAACGCAACCATGGCACGCGCTATCACAAATCGCAAAAAGATCATGTGGACCGCCCTGGCTTGGGGCATCGGCTTGCTGATCTTCTTTCCAATCCTGTGGACGTTTCTGACCAGCTTCAAATCAGAGGCCACGGCAATTTCCGACCCGCCCGTCTGGTTCTTTTTTGACTGGACGACGCAGAATTACTCCGATGTGCTTGAACGGTCGAACTATCCACTGGCGCTGATGAACTCGATCATTATCGCTGTCGGCTCAACCCTGCTGGGTATCATCATTGCGGTGCCTGCCGCTTGGGCCATGGCCTTTGTGCCGGGCAAGAAAACCAAGGACGTCCTGCTCTGGATGCTGTCGACCAAAATGTTGCCGGCCGTGGGCGTGCTTTATCCGCTGGTTCTGATTGCTAAGTACTTTGGCGTGATGGACAGCCGGATCCTGCTGATTGTCGTGCTGATGCTGATCAACCTGCCGATCATCGTCTGGATGCTTTACACCTATTTCCGCGAAATTCCGGGTGAAATTCTGGAAGCCGCGCGCATGGACGGTGCCGGCCTGAAGAACGAGATCATCTATGTGCTGACCCCCATGGCTGTGCCGGGGATTGCATCGACTATCCTGCTGAACATCATCCTGGCCTGGAACGAGGCGTTCTGGACGATCATTCTGACAACGGTGAACGCAGCCCCGCTGACCAAGTTCATCTCTAGCTTCTCGGCACCAGAGGGTCTGTTCTACGCCAAACTCTCGGCTGCTTCGATCATGGCCATTGCACCGATCCTCATCATGGGCTGGTTCAGCCAGAAACAACTTGTCCGGGGCCTGACCTTCGGCGCTGTGAAATAAGGGAGAAGACCCATGGGACGCATTACACTTGATAAAGTGCAAAAGAAGTTCGGCGAAGTTGAAGTCATTCCGCCGCTGGATCTGACCATTGAAGACGGTGAATTTGTCGTCTTCGTCGGCCCCTCGGGCTGCGGTAAATCCACGCTGCTGCGTCTGATTGCCGGACTAGAGGATGTCACAGGCGGCGAAATCCGCATCGACGGCAAGCCTGCCACCGACCTGCCCCCCGCCAAGCGCGGTCTGGCGATGGTTTTTCAAAGCTATGCCCTGTATCCCCACATGTCCGTGCGCAAGAACATCGCCTTCCCGATGAAAATGGCGGGCATGGATCAGGCCGAGCAGGATCGCCGCATTGCCAAAGCGGCAGAAGCGCTGAACCTGACCGACTACCTTGACCGTCGCCCCGGCCAGCTGTCTGGCGGTCAACGCCAGCGTGTTGCCATTGGCCGTGCCATCGTGCGTGAACCTGCAGCATTCCTGTTCGACGAACCACTGTCGAACCTTGATGCGGCCCTGCGCGTCGGCATGCGGATGGAGATTTCAGAGCTGCACAGCACCCTGAAAACCACGATGATCTATGTGACACACGATCAGGTCGAAGCCATGACCATGGCCGACAAGATCGTCGTGCTGCGCGCTGGCAACATCGAACAGGTCGGCAGCCCGCTGGAGCTGTATAAAGCCCCGCGTAACACCTTCGTTGCCGGCTTTATCGGCAGCCCAAAGATGAATCTGCTGACCGGCGCAATCGCTGACAAGCACAATGCGACCACTATCGGTATCCGCCCCGAACACCTTGATGTGGTCGAATCCGGCGGCACCTTTACCGGCCGCGTCGGCGTGGCAGAGCATCTGGGTTCGGACACCTTTTTCCATGTCCATATCCCAGAGATGTCAGAGCCGATGACCGTCCGTGCAGGCGGTGAAGTCGGCTTGAAGCATGGTGACACTATCCACCTTGAGCCCCGTGCAGAGCATATTCACCGCTTTAACGCCCAAGGCCTGCGGATCGCATGATGCGTTTGGCTGGGAAATCAGCTTTGATCACCGGATCAGCCCGCGGCATTGGCCGCGGGTTTGCTGAGGCTTACCTGGCCGAAGGTGCCACCGTCGCGATTGCCGATATCAACATTGATGCGGCACGCGCGACAGCGGCAGATCTTGGTGAATGTGCCTACGCTGTCCAGCTGGATGTCAGCGACCAAGCCAGCATCGACGCCGCGATCGCCGCTGTCGTGGCGCAGGCGGGCAAACTTGATATTCTCATCAATAATGCGGCCCTCTTTGATGCGGCGCAAACCGTCGACATCACCCGCGCCTCTTATGACAAACTTTATGCCGTCAACGTCGCCGGCACATTGTTCACGATGCAAGCTGCGGCAAAGCAGATGATTGCCCAAGGTCACGGCGGCAAAATCATCAACATGGCATCACAGGCGGGCCGCAGAGGAGAGCCTTTGGTGCTGGTCTATTGCTCGACCAAGGCTGCTGTCATCTCTATGACCCAGTCCGCCGGGCTGAACCTGATCAAACACGGTATCAACGTGAACGCGATCGCCCCCGGTGTCGTGGACGGCGACCATTGGGACCACGTCGATTCCATGTTCGCCACTCTCGAAGGAAAGCCCCTGGGCCAGAAAAAGGCCGAAGTTGCCGCCTCTGTCCCTGCGGGCCGTTTCGCTGTGCCATCGGATCTGACCGGCATGGCTGTATTTCTCGCGTCGTCCGACGCGGATTACATCGTATCGCAGACCTATAATGTCGACGGCGGCCAGTGGATGAGCTGACCGCTACCACACAACCCCAAGCCCCCCTTTGAAAGCGCTATCATGGCCATCTCTTTGTCCCTTTCCACCCTGTCCGACCTGCCAGCTGACGTGCGCGTTCCGTCATATGCCCGCAGCGATCTGACCCCCGGCATCGTTCATATCGGACTTGGCAACTTTCACCGCGCACATCAGGCATGGTATCTGCATCGCTTGATGGATCAGGGCCTTGCCCATGATTGGGCCATCATTGGTGCCGGCGTGCGCCCCGCAGATGCCACATCGCGTGAAAAGATGCTGGCGCAGGACTGCCTGACGACGCTGATCGAACTTGATCCGGCCGGTAAATCGGCTGAAGTCACCGGGTCCATGATTGATTTCGTCCCCGTACAAGAGGGAAACGCCCCCCTGATCGCCGCGATGAGCCAGCCTGCGATCCGCATTGTGGCCCTGACTGTTACCGAAGGCGGTTATTACCAGACCGGAACCGGCGAGTTTGACGCGGATCATGCTGACATGGCGCATGACGCAGCAAACCCCGACACCCCGCGCAGCGCCTTTGGTGCCATGATCGCTGCCTTGCGTGCGCGGCGCGATGCAGGTGCCGGTCCATTCACTTGCCAGTCCTGCGACAACCTGCAGGGTAACGGCGACATTTTGCGCCAGACCATCATCGGCCTTGCGCGCCTGTCGGATCCGGATCTGGCCGATTGGATTGACACGCACTGCACCTTTCCCAATGCGATGGTTGACTGCATCGTACCGGCCACCGGCCCGTCAGAGCTTGCCCTCGCCCGCGAATTTGGTGTGGCCGACAACGTCCCCGTCACTCATGAAAACTTTCGCCAGTGGGTCATCGAAGATGCGTTCTGCGCAGGCCGCCCCGCATGGGAAAAGGTTGGCGCGACCCTGACGGACGATGTTCACGCCTACGAGGCGATGAAGCTGCGCTGCCTGAATGCCGGCCACCAGATCATTGCCAACGCCGGAGAGATCCTGAGTGTGGAAACGATCAACGGCTGCATGGAAGATGCTGCCATCAATGCATTTTTCCGCAAGGTCGAATTGACGGAAATCGTCCCTCACGTCCATGCCGTCCCCGGTATGACACCCGAAGCCTATGTCGACCTGATCGCCGGCCGTTTTGCCAATGCCCAGATCCGCGATACGACGCGGCGTGTCGCTTTCGACGGCTCATCGCGCCACCCCGGTTTCATCCTGCCGGTCATCCGTGACGCGCTGGCAGCCGGAACCTCTGTGTCTGGCCTGGCACTGGTCGAAGCCTTGTGGGCCCGCATGTGCGAAGGCACGCGCGAAGACGGAACCGTTATCGCGCCGAACGACCCGTATTGGGACGCTTTGCAGGCAGCAGCAAAGGATGCGAAAGCAAACCCTGCAAGCTGGCTTGCTCAGACACGCATCTATGGCGACCTTGGCCAGAACGCAACTTTCGTTGCCGAATTCAGCCGCTGGCTGCTTTTGATCAACGAGGCAGGCACCGTTGCCGCATTGACAGCTTACACCGCTGCCGATTGACGCCAGTAACGCGCAGCGTGACGAACCCTACAAGCGGGCCCTGTCGCAGGGCCCGCCTTTTACTTTTATGACCCGGAGTGGGCCAGCGCTCGCATGACGCCGCGCAGTTCAGCAAGTCCACGCATCCGGCCAATCAGCGGATAGCCGGGGATAAGCTTTCGGGTCTGGTCCGACAGGATATGATGGCCGTGATCCGGCCGAAACGGGATCGCATGATCGGCGCGCCCTGCGGCGCGGCGGCGGTTTTCTTCCTGCAGCAGCACCTGGATCAGGGCAATCATATCCGTATCCCCGTCAAGATGCGCTGCCTCTTCAAAGGATCCGTCAGGATCCTTTGTCACATTTCGCAGGTGGGCAAAGTGAATGCGATCCGCAAAGCGCGCGGCGATTGCGGGCACATCATTCACGGGATTTGCCCCAAGAGATCCGGAACACAGTGTCAGCCCATTCGCGGGTACATCAACTGCGTCCATGATCCATGCAATGTCGATTTCGTCTGACACAATGCGTGGCAGACCAAGGATATCGCGCGGAGGATCGTCAGGATGAACGCAAAACCGCAGACCAAGGTCAGCAGCGGCGGGTATAATTTCGTTCAGAAACCTTTTGTAATTGGACCGCAACGCGGCGCGGTCGATTCCGGCGTATTCTTGCAATGCGCGGCGCAGGCCGGGAATGTCGTAGCGGTCAAAGGCACCGGGCATCCCAGCCATGATTGATGCCAGAAGCGCTTCGCGCTCTGCTGCGGTAGCACTTTGAAACCAGATGGCCGCCTTGGTCAGAACTTCGGGCGGATAATCATCCTCGGCTTCAGCACGGCCCAGCATATGCACCTCGAAGGCCGCCATCCGGACAGCTTCAAAGCGCAGGCAAGTGCCGCCACCTTTGACAGGGGCATGCAGGTCTGTGCGGGTCCAATCAAGCAAAGGCATGAAGTTATAGCAAATTGTGGTGACACCCTGCGCTGCCAGATTGGCCATTGATTGCCGGTAGTTGGCGAACAATGCCCCCAGATCACCTGTGCCCCGCTTTATGCTTTCGTGGATTGGCAGGCTTTCGACCACGACCCAATCAAATCCCGCTTGGGTCACCTGCGCCTTGCGGGTGACAATTGCATCGGTGCCCCAAACCTCGCCATATGGGATTTCGTGCAGGGCCGTGACGATACCGCTTGCCCCCGTCTGGGCAACCTCGTCCAGGGTGATCGCGTCCAGATCACCATACCAACGCCAGCTTTCGATCATCGTGTCACCTCTTGCACCGCTTTCGCCGCACCCTTTGCCCACAGCGTCGCCGCTGCCGTGCTGATCGGCCCTACCAGTTGCAGGGCCAGATCGGCAGGAAAGACGTCCCTAAGCGATAGCAGCGCCGACACGGTCCCTGTTGCCGTATCCGTCGCGGCATGTCGCAGCACATCCGCCAAAGGATCGCGCACATCGATGGGCTGTCCTGCCTCATCTATGCCGGTCACATATCGCATCCACCCTGCCACAGCGAGGCAAAGCGCCGGGCTGTCGCGGCCAGCATCAAGGTTCGCCCGCAGCGTGCCCAGCCAACGCTGCGGCAATTTTTGGCTGCCGTCCATTGCGATCTGCCATGTCCGATGCCGGATAGCCGGATTTGCATAGCGGTCGAAAAGCTCATCGGCATAATCTGTCAGCGCAACGCCGGGCGGCGCTGTGACGGTCGGAACAATCTCTGCCCAGCATTGGCGGACGTAAGCCGCAAAATCAGGATCAGACACCGTGTCGGCAATAGTTTCGTGCCCGGCCAGATAACCAAGGTAAGCCAGCGCCGAATGCGTGCCGTTCAACATCCGAAGTTTCATTTCCTCGAACGGAGCAACATCCTGGACCATTTGCACACCGGCACTGGCTAGGTCGGGGCGGTCGCCGTTTACGAAATGATCCTGCACAGCCCACTGCCGGAATGGTTCGTGAATGACGGGGGCAGCGTCATGCCGGCCGGTCAGTTGCTCTACAGTCGTAATATCTTGCGCCGTCGTCGCGGGCGTGATGCGGTCAACCATCGTGGCTGGAAAACACCCGAATTCAGCGATCCATTCTGCCAGTGAGGGGTCAATATGCCGCGCCAGATCAAGCACAACACCGCGCACAAGCGCACCGTTATGCGGAAGGTTATCACAGGTCAGGACGGTAAACGGCGCAAGGCCAGCGGCCCGGCGCTGCTGTAAGGCCCGGACCAGATAGCCGGGGGCCGACCGTGGCAGGCCATGGGTGATGTCGTGGATGATATCGGGGTGGTCCGGATTCAAGGTTCCTGTCGCCGGATTGTGGCAATACCCTTTTTCCGTAACCGTCAAAGACACGATGCGGACCGCGGGATTACACATCGCGGTCAGAACGGCTTGCGGATCCTCCGGCGCGACCAGCACACCGTTAAGCACATCAATCATGCGCGTCTGCGGCCCGTCCGGTGCAAGCGTCACAGACGTATAGGCCCAGTCCTGCGGCGCCAGCGCATCGCGGGTGTCTGGATTGCGCAGACTGACGCCGACAATGCCCCAATCGCCCCCCGCGGCCTGCATCGCATCAGCGATGTATACACAGCCAAACGCGCGATAGAATGCGCCAAGCCCCAGATGGACAATGCCTGTTGCGGGGCGCTGGCCGACGGTACGTTTCAGTCGGTCAACGGGCAAGCCAGCCCCCGTCGACGTTCAAAATGGCACCATGGACATAGTTCGCAGCAGGCGTGCACAAATAGACCGCAGCACCCGCAATATCAGAGGCAGCGCCCCAACGACCTGCGGGGATCCGGTCCAGAATGGCAGCGTTTCGAGCTTCGTCCGCGCGCAGGGCTTCCGTATTGTTCGTCTCGATATAGCCGGGCGCGACCGCGTTGACGTTGATCCCCTTGGCCGCCCATTCGTTCGCCAAAAGCTTGGTCAGCCCCGCAACACCATGCTTGGACGCTGTGTAACTTGGCACCCGGATACCACCCTGAAATGACAGCAATGACGCAATATTGACGACGCGGCCTTGTCCGTTGCGGGCAAACACCGCTTTGGCAAAGGCCTGCGTGGTGAAAAACAGCGCCTTTAGATTAACGTCCATGACGTCATCCCAATCGCTTTGCGTAAAATCCACCGCATCATTGCGGCGGATGATACCGGCGTTGTTCACCAGAATATCGATCTGTTGCGGGGCGAAAAGCCCCTGCCCCGCCATCGGGTCGGCAAAGTCCACCACCACGCTGTGCGCTGTGCCTCCGTTGGCCGTGATCATGGCGACTGTTTCATCGCATGTGCGCCGCCCGGCGCAGACCACCTCGGCACCTGCCTGTGCCAGGCCGACGGCGATGGCCTGGCCGATGCCTGTGTTTGCGCCGGTGACAAGCGCACGTTTTGCGGCAAGTGAAAACATGCTCAACGCAGCGCCTCCATCGGGACCATGTCTATATCGGTAAAGTCCACGTTGTCGCCCGCCATGGCCCAACAGAAGGTATACGATCCGGTGCCAGCGCCCGCATGGACGGACCATGGCGGGCTGATTACCGCTTCTTCGTTCGCCATGACGATGTGACGGGTTTGGGTTGGCTCACCCATGATATGGAACACGCGGCGATCGGCCGGCATATCAAAATACATATAGGCTTCCATCCGGCGATCATGGGTATGGGCCGGCATGGTGTTCCAGACAGAGCCTTCTGCGAATTGAGTGTACCCCATCAAAAGCTGGCAGGACTCTGCGACTTCGGGATGCAGAAACTGCAGGATAACGCGTTCGTTTGCAGCTTCTGGTGATCCCATTTCAACCCGGCGCGCGTCGGACAGCTTGATCAGCCGTGTCGGGCAGGTCCGATGAGCAGGGGCTGACAGGATATAGAAACGACCCGGCCCGTCAAAGGCGACGGGGCCTGCGCCCATCCCAATATAGATGACTTCGCCCTTTTCCAGTGTATGGACCTCTTCGCTGACAGTGACACGGCCGGTCGCCCCGACGTTCAGGACCGCCATCTCGCGCCGTTCCAGAAATGTCGCAGTCCCGGTCTCTGCGACGTGATCCAGCGTCAAGGTGCCTGTGCCCGGGACGGCAGAGCCGAGGATCAGCCGGTCATAGTGACTATAAACCAACTTGATCTCGCCTTCTGCGAAAAGCCCGTCGACATGGAAATGATCACGCAACTGATCGGTATCCAGTGTTTTGGCAGTCGATGGATCAATGGCATATCGGGTCTGGGTTTTCAGCATGTCTCATCTTTCGGTTCAGGAATTGTGAAAATCAAAGCCGGTAGGCACGCTTGGCCAGACCATAGGCCAACTCGTGCGCAAGTTCCGGCGCTTCATCCGCATCCAGACGGCCCGTCGCGACCAGATTGGCCAGAAAGGCGCAATCAACACGGCGGGCCACGTCGTGACGCGCAGGAATAGAGCAGAAGGCGCGGGTGTCGTCGTTAAAGCCGACAGTATTGTAAAAACCCGCCGTCTCTGTCGTCATCTGGCGAAAACGCATCATCCCCTCTGGGCTGTCATGAAACCACCATGGCGGACCAAGGCGCAGACAGGGATAGACGCCAGCCAGCGGAGCCAGTTCACGCGCATAAGCGGATTCGTCCAATGTAAACAGGATAACGGTCAGATCAGTCCGGTGACCGACGGCATCCAGCAGCGGCTTTAGCGCGTGGACATAATCGGTGCGCGTCGGAATATCGTAACCTTTGTCGCGGCCAAACCCGGTAAAGATACGGTCAGAATGATTACGGAACGACCCCGGATGAATCTGCATCACAAGGCTATCATCCAGCGACATCCGCGCCATTTCCGTCAGCATGTGGCCGCGAAAGGCGTCTGCCTCTTCGGCGGTGCATTTGCCGCCCAGCGCCTTGTCGAAAAGGGCGGCTGCAACGTCCTGTGGCAGATCTTCTGTCCGGGCGGTCGGATGACCATGATCCGTCGATGTCGCACCGAAACCTTTGAAATAGGCGCGGCGATTACGGTGCGCCGCCAGATAGCCGATCCATGTCGTTGTATCCTCACCCGACATTTGCCCAAGTATTGCGACGTTATCGGCAAAGCCCGGATATTCCGGATCAATCACGGCATCAGGGCGATAGGCGGTCACGACACGCCCCGCCCAGCCGCTATCGCGGATCATGCGGTGCCATCTTAAATCGTCTATGGCAGATTCCGTTGTCGATATCGCCTCGATCTTGAATCGCTCGAACAGGGCACGCGGGCGGAAGGCGTCCGTTTTCAATGCCGCGTCAATCTGGTCATAGATTGCGCTGGCATTGTCCTTTGACAATCGCTCCTGCACGTCAAACACAGTACTGAAGGCGTGGTCCAGCCACAGCCGCGACGGGGTGCCGCGCAGCAGGTGATAATGGTCAGCAAACAGCTGCCAGACACTGCGCGGGTCCACGTCCGGGGCAGTGCCATCCGCACGCGGCACACCGAGCGCATCAAGCGATACACCCTGCGAATGAAGCATGCGGAACACATAGTGGTCAGGTGTCACGAACAATGCCGCAGGGTTAGCGAATGCACCGTTTTCCGCAAACCAGCGCGGGTCGGTATGGCCATGGGGGCTGATGATGGGAAGGTCGCGCACACCTTCGTAAAGCGCGCGCGCGCGCGTTCGGACCGATGGATCGGCCGGAAAAAGGCGATCGTCATTCAAAAGTGCCAACTTGAATCCTCCCACCCGCAGCGCAGCGCCTTAACTAATATCCTAGTAGACCAGATTTCCAACGTCAACTGATATCCCAGTTGCCCTTACCCCCGTTTAGCATGCTAAAACCGATCAAGTGTAGGGAGCCGCGCAAGATCAGATGACCGTTAATCCGCCCAAAAGCGTCGCCGACCGTGTATTTGACACGATGCAGCAAGAGATTCTGTCGCTGGAACTTCCCCCAAACACGCGAATATCAGAGGCAGAGGTTGCAAGCAGACTGGGCGTTTCACGCCAGCCCGTCAGAGAAGCTTTTCGCCGCCTCGCCAATTTGGGATTTCTAAGCATCCGTCCGCAAAGCGGCACGACGGTCACATTAATTTCGGAAGATGCCGTTTTGAAGTCGCGGTTTATCCGGATCGCACTGGAAACCCAGACCTGCCGCGCCGCGTGTCACGCCGCAAACGCCGACGGGCTGGCGACACTCGAACAGTTGATTGTTCAGCAAAGGCAGGCGATCAGCGACGGTGATCGTCATCGCTTTCACATTCTTGATGATCTGTTTCACCAGCGGATTTGTGCTTTGGCAAACGTAGAGTTTGCATGGGAGATCATCAGCGACCACAAGGCCCACATGGACCGGGTGCGTATGCTATCGCTTGATGCCACATCGCAAAAACGCGCATTGGCAGAGCATATCGCAATTCTGGCCGCCATATCATTCGGCGATGCCGACCTTGCTGCGCAAGCGATGACAGCTCATTTGACGCGGATCGAGGTCTTGATCGCGCAGCTGAAGCAGCAAAGCCACGAATGGTTTACTGATCGCAGCACTTGAATTTTAGCCGCCTGACTAAAGCGGCACATAATTTCGAGGCTGTGAAAGTCGTATCAGCCGCTGACGATTTCAACCGTCCGGTTCGGCACCGCTATCTAGCAACAGTGTTAGCTCTTCCAATGCAATAGCGATGGCCTGATAGGACGGATGCCGGTGCAATCGGGCCATCCGGCGATAATGCTTTAATTTGCTTTGCAGCGTGCACAGGGGATAGGCTGTACCAACGCCACCTGGAAAGTGAAGCCGGAAATGATCCTTACTGATGGACGTGGTGACAATCATGTTGTTCGCCCTTCATTTCCAGCGACAGACAGTTTGAATAAGCGCCAGTTCATGGCACCAGATTATTTCGAATCGGACCCCGTCACACCGCGCACCACCATTTTCCCGGCACCGATGGTGCCGTTTACAGCAGCTTTGGTCACATAGCCGGTTGTGTCGACGACGCCGTTCACAACGCCACTGGTCGAACACGCGGACACAGTGATGACGGAAACGATTAAAGCAAATTTTGAAAAGTTCAGGAAAGCCATGAGTGGAAAACCCCTTGAAAAGGATGTGCAAAGCGCGCGTTAAGTTGGACAAAATAGGCGGAATATCGGCCTTAAGTCAGCGGTGCGCCGGCCTGGCCCACTGCACCACGCGGTATTTACGACGAACAGCACGGGCACCGCAGCCGTTTCGGTTGACTGCGCAATCCGATTTGACGCTATCAATCGCAGTATCGCAGGTCAGATGATGATCACGGTCATGGATAGACATCGTTTACCCTCGTTTTAGCTTCGTCCTACTAGCAAAGAGGAAGGACTTGCGCCCCCCCCTTAGACCCCACTCGATCACACACACGACTCGATCGTCGCTAAGCAGCGAAGCCAAAGAGAACTTAGCATCTGACCGATGGATGAGTAAAATTCAGAATAATCGGGCTTAACAAGAGTTTTAGCTATACATCCCGACTATGTTCACCCAGAACGTCGACTTCATGATCTTCGCTGATGTCTGCAAGCTGCGCCAGCACGGCGTCCCCGTCCGCTTCGGCTTGGCGGCTGACATGCAGGAGCGCCGCCTTTACGCCTTCGGCGAGCTCTGTATCCATATCATCGCGCCAGACGGCCCATACCGGATAAGGGAACCGCGGCGCGTCAGGGACGAGGTGAAGCTCCCCACTGTCGAGATATTTTTTGATGTAGCGGGCAGGCAGATAGGCGGCAGCCTTGCGGTTCACTACAAAGTCGGCCGCCATCGCACCAAGCGCCAACGTCAGCCCGGAATTTTTCAATTCTGGCAACTCAATTGCGTGGGCTGTCACGAATTCAGGCCCCCAATCCACAAAGACATAGCGCCCTTGCATATCCATCGTAGGATCAGGCCACGACGCGGCCAGAACTAGCTCTTCCTCAATGATTTCCTCGGCGATCAGGCCTGGGCGCAGGTTGGGCATATACATCAGGCCGACGTGCATGACGCCTTCGACCAGAAACCGGGTCAAACGATCTGGCATTCCCATTTCTGCCCGGACATTCAGATCCGGCATATTCTGCCGCAACTGATCGATCAGACGAAAGCCCAGCCGCGGCCAAAGCGAGTATTGCGCGCCGATGGAAAGACTACGTTTGAAACCTTCTGGCACGGCAACTTGCTGCCGGGCCTCTTCCCAGACGCGGATCATCGACATGGCGTAGCGTTCAAATTCGCGCCCCGCGGCGGTCAGTTCGGCACCTGCCTTAGACCGCGTGAAAAGCGGTTTGCCCAAGGAATCCTCTAGCCGTTGAACCCGCAGGGATACGGCGGATTGCGTGACAAACAAACGATCAGATGCCGCGACGAACGACCCCGTCGCGCTGACTTCAAGAAACGTTTTAAGTAGGGTGATATCCATTGCCGCAGTCATAGCGGCTGAACGCTTAGCCAGAAAGCATTGTTTGTTTTGTAGCCAGAGGCAGTCAGGCTGCTGCCGCTGACCACAACGCCGGCTTCGCATTTCAGGCTAGATATCATCACGATAACCCACACATAAATTGACGCAATTCTGATGCGGATCATGAAAAATTGATTTTCCGGCACCCCGCCCCCTTTACCTGACAAAAAATGTCACCTAATGGGAACCGCTCCCGCCAGCCACCGGGCCCTGCCCTCTTCAAGCCAGCCAAAGCATACGAAACGCCCACATGGGGTTTCGACTGGATTTATTTGAAAGAGGATCAAAAATGCAATCATTGCGCCAGCCAAAGACCGTTCTGCGGTCAGGAAAAGCAAGAAATATCGGTTTGCGGGGAGCATCGCTGGCAGCAATGTGCGTCGCCGGCGTGGCGTCCGCGCAAGGTGCAGACAGTGATATTTTCGTGCTGCCGACCGTTGATGTCGAAACGACCGAAGCCGCGCCAGCACCAGCGCCCGCTGTTCAGGCACCGCGCCAGGCCGCTGCGCCCCGCCCTGTCGCCGCACCGGTTGCACCGCAAGTCTGCACACCAGAACTGACAGGTCAGCCCGTTTGCGCTGCGCAGGATGCCGCCCGCGCGCAGGCTGCTGCTGATGCACAGGCCGCTGCGACGGCAGCAGCCGAAGCCGCTGCCAAGGCAAACGCTGGAAACAGCCCCTACGCCGATCCGGACGCAGGCTTGCGGGCGCAGACGCTTTCGAACAGCAAACTACCGGGTGAAGTGCGCGACATGCCCCGCACGGTCACTGCCGTGACAAAAGAAACGCTGGAAACGACGGGCACGACCTCAGTGCGCGAGCTTGCGCGAACGACCCCTGGCATTTCACTTGGCTTTGGCGAAGGCGGCAATGCCTTTGGCGACAACCTTTATATCCGGGGCTTTAAGGCAAACAACGACGTCTATGTTGATGGCGTCCGCGATCCTGGCACCGGCGTAAGAGAGACGTTCAACACCGAACAAGTCGAAGTCCTGAAAGGACCGTCCGGCACAGTCGGCGGCCGCGGCACGACAGGCGGCGCGTTGAACATCGCAACCAAAACGCCGCAGGATGTCGATTTTACCCAAGTCAGCACCATGCTGACCGACGCCGGCACAAAGCGTGTTACGATCGATGCCAACCGCGTCGTCGATGACAAGTTTTCCTACCGGTTGAACGGTATGCTGCAAGACGGCGAGGTTGCGGGCCGTGAAGCGGTCATTGACGACCGCGAAGGTCTTGCCGGCGCTGTGCGCTACAAGGTGTCGGACACGTTTACGCTGGAAGGCGATTATACCTATACACGGATCGAACAGACGCCGGATTGGGGCGTTCCGTTCATTTCCGTTGACGATTCAGCGCCAACAGCGGGCCTGCCGACCGGGCCAGTGACTGAATTCGGCGTGGACCGTGACACCTTTTATGGCGTCGAAGGCCGCGATTACCAGAACGCCAGCAGCAAGGTCGCGACCGGCCGCGCGATCTGGGACATGGGCAATGGCATGACCCTGACCAACACGCTGCGGACGTCTTCTTCGATCAACGATTATATTCTGACAGCACCCAGCTCTGTTGCCGATAACGGCTCTACCGATCCGGACGACTGGACAGCGAACCTGAGCTTCAAAAGCCGCTATCAGGAAACGGAAGTCATCGCGGACGAATTGGAACTGACCGGCACATCCAGCCTTGGCGGTGTCAGTCACAACTACGTCGCAGGCCTGCACCTGAGCGAGGAACGCGTATCCACCTATGGATACGACAACTTGCTGAGCGAGGACTATCAGGCCCCGGGCGGCGGAAGCTCCTGTCAGGTTAGTGTGACAAACCCCGATCCCATTGCAGCCGGCTGCTGGTCGGGCGAAAGTGCTGTGCTATCCGACAGCCACACGGAAACACGTGTGCGCACCACTTCTGCCTATCTGCTGGATACGGTAACACTGTCCGACAAATGGGCCGTAAATGGCGGCGTGCGGGTCGATCACTACGAAGTCGACCGCGATAGCTTCGACGACGATGGCGCGTCGACATCGCTTAGCCGCACGGACACCATGTGGAATTGGAACGGCGGCGTCACCTACAAGCCGCAGAAACCGCTGACCGTGTACGGCGCCGTTGCGACTTCCAGCAATCCGATGGGTCAGGAAATTGCTGCGGGCGGTGGTTTTTATGGCGGGCTTGACGACAGCGGCGCAGCACTCGCGCCAGAGCTGAACACGTCAATCGAGGTCGGGGTAAAATACGAATACGCCGATGACCTGCTTTTGACGGCAGCTCTGTTCCGCACGACCAAAGACAACGCTCGCGAAGACATCGGTGGACGCGGAAATTCGGTCACCTACGACAGCCTGAAGTATCAGGTGCAGGGTCTGGAACTGGGTGTCGCAGGCAAGGTCCACGACAAGGTCGGCCTTTATGGCGGCTTGGTCTTCATGGATACAGAGGTGCTTGAAAGTCAGGATCCTGACGCGATTGGTGAAAGCGTTCCGAACATTGCCAGCATGCAGTTCAATCTGCTGGCCACCTATGACATCTCGGACGACCTGATGCTGGGCTTGCAGTCAAACTATATCGGAGAGCGCGATCTGGGCAGCGTCTATGCCAACGGCAACACCCTGCCTGAAAGCTGGAGCTTTGACCTCGTCGGGTCCTATGCGGTGACGGACAACACTGACGTGCGGTTCGGCGTGACAAACCTGACCGACAAGACGGTTTACGATGCTGCCTATCGTTCGGGAGAGCCGTTCACCTATGTCGCGCCGGGGCGCGAGCTTTGGGCCGCCGTTGATTTCAAATTCTAGGCACGCCCTGATGGGTGGGGGCGACCATGTGGCCGCCCCTGCCACACTTTTCCAAACGACAGGTTAGACACAATGTTGATTACAATTCCGCAAGTGCTGGATCCAGCGCAGGTGCAGGCCATTCGCGCCCGCCTTGATGCCGCATCCTGGCAAGACGGTCGCCAGACAGCCGGCGCGCAATCTCAAAGCGTGAAACGCAATCAGCAACTTCCCGTTGACGGCCCCGACGCCCGCGCCCTTGGCGAGGAAATATTGCGCGCCTTGACGCAGCACCCGCTGTTTCTGTCCGCCGCCTTGCCACTGCGCATTCTGCCGCCCATGTTCAACCGCTACGAAACCGGAGAGACCTTCGGCGTTCATGTCGATAATGCCATTCGCGTATCGCCCCTGACGCAGGAGAGGCTGCGCGCCGACCTTTCGATGACCCTGTTCCTGTCAGAGCCGGATGAATACGACGGCGGCGAACTGGTGATCGAGGATCACTACGGCACACAGGCGGTCAAACTGAATGCGGGCGATATGGTTCTGTACCCTTCGACATCCTTGCACGAAGTCCGCCCCGTAACCCGCGGCGCACGGGTTTCATCCTTTTTCTGGCTGCAAAGCATGATCCGGTCAAACGAACAGCGCGCAATGCTGTTCGACATGGACCAGACCATTCAGGCGCTGGCAGATCGGCTTAATGCAACCGATGCCGAAGTTGTCCGGCTGACGGGCATCTATCACAATATGATCCGCATGTGGTCAGAGGTATAAGCAATGCGTAACCTGATCTTAACGCCTTCTCTTTCCATTCTTTTGACTGTGCCGGTTGCGGCGCAAGCCCAGGTGCCTGCCTGGGGTGATTTGCAAAACTGGCTGGCGACGGCCGGTCAGGATCACATGTCCCCCGTCGGGATGTTCATGGCTGCCGACGTCGTGGTGAAAACCGTTATGGTGGCGCTTGCGTTCGCCTCGGTTGTGACATGGGCCATTTTCATGGCCAAATTGCTGACACTTGCCGTTGCGCGAGCACGGCTGCGCCGGGGCTACAGGCAGTTGGATGTTTTGGCGACGATGACCGTGGACCAGCCGCGCAGTCGCGGCCCGCTTTCCGCAATGATCGCTGCCGCCGTGGCAGAGCGTGATCGCGCGGCACCGGGAATGGAATCAGCAGGGATCAAGGACCGCGCTGAATCGGCATTGACGCGGGTCGAGGCCGGCGCGGCACGCCGCATGGCCGCTGGCACCGGCGTGTTGGCAAACGTCGGCGCGGTCGCGCCCTTTGTCGGGTTGTTCGGCACCGTTTGGGGCATCATGAACAGCTTCATCTCTATCGCCGAGACGAACACTACAAACCTTGCTGTCGTCGCCCCTGGCATCGCAGAGGCCTTGCTGGCAACGGCCTTGGGATTGGTTGCCGCGATTCCTGCTGTGATTTTCTATAACACTCTGTCGCGGGCCATCACGGGATATCGCGTGATGCTAACGGATGCGGCAACGCTGGTGCAGCGGACTTTGTCCCGCGATCTGGACAGGGCCGCGGTTACCCCGACCCTTGCCGCAAAGGCGGCTTAGATCATGGGGGCGAAGCTGGGCGAACACGATGGCGATCTGGCCGAAAACGCAGAGATCAATATCACCCCATTTATTGATGTCATGCTCGTGCTGCTGATCATCTTTATGGTCGCCGCACCGTTATCCACGGTCGATATTCCCGTCGAACTACCCGTTGCGGTCGCAGACCCGCCTGTACGGCCGTCCGAGCCGGTCTTTATCACAATCGCTGAAGACCTGTCCTTGTCAGTTGGCGAGACCGCAACAACCAAAGCCAGTCTGATTACCGAGGTTGGCATTGCCGCAAGGCTTGACCGCGACCAGCGACTTTATCTGCGCGCAGACACATCGGTTCCCTATGGCGAGCTGATTGGCGTGATGAACCAGCTCCGCGGCGAAGGATATCTTAAGGTCGGTCTTGTCGGGCTTGACGCGGACGCCGTTCCCGATGCGCCCGGCGCACACGGTGCGGAAGAATGAGCATGATCTATAGCCCTTTCAACGGTGGCGCAGTGATCTGGGCCGGGGCCATCGCGGGCAGCATTGCTGTGCATGTTGCCCTGACAGCACCCTTTGTGGCGCGCGCGCCTGCGGCAATCGAACAGCAAGCCGGCGTGACCGGCGCGATACTTTTCGATCTGGCTGACGTCATCACAGCGCCCGCAGAAGTGGGTGAAGCCAGCACCGCTGTCGCCGAAGCCGTCGATGCCCCGACCGTTACCGAAAGCCCTGAAGTCGTTGAAGCTGCCAAAGCGGACGAACAGCCGATGTTGGCTCAGATCCCCTACGACGTCGACGACGACAGCCTGAAGTTCGGTGTCGCCAGCCCGGAGCCTCCGGCGGAAACCGACCATGTCGCAACCGAGATTGCCAACGCCTTTGACGAGGATAAAATCCTGAAGCCAAGCGCCATCGGCGCCGTCGCTGCCGATGCGCGGGACGCCGCAGTGAACGGATCGGACGCAGACCAGCAGGGCGATACCGCACAAGCGCAATCAGAAGGGTTGACCGCAGAGGATCTGGCGCAGATTGCCGACTGGCAAAAGTCGGTCGTCGTCCGCATCGCATCCGCCCGCGCCTATCCTGCCGCCGCGCGCAGCAAAAAGATCGAAGGCGAGGTTCGTGTGCGCTTTACCATAGATGCCTATGGCGCGGTTGTCGCCCGCGAGATCGAGACATCGTCGGGGTGGCCCGTGCTGGACAATGCCGCGCTGTCGGTTCTGGATGGGCTGGACAAGCTTCCTACTCCGCCGCAGAACTTGGGCCGAGATCGTATTACGATGATTGTGCCGATCAACTATCGGTTCAGGTGAACGCAGTCCCGCGAAATATCGGCAATCGTGCGGCAACCGGCAAGCATCATCGTCACCTCAAGCTCGTCACGCAGCATTCGCAACACGTGACTGGCGCCCTGTGCGCCGTTCACAGCAAGCCCCCACATGACCGGACGCCCGACCAATACGGCACTTGCCCCCAAGGCCAGCGCCTTGAAAATGTCGCTGCCGCGCCGAATGCCGCTGTCCATCAAAACCGGAATTGCGCCCTGCACCTTGTCAGCAATCGCAGGAAGTGCCGTTATAGCGGCGGGAACCCCGTCCAACACGCGGCCGCCGTGGTTTGACACAACCAAGGCACCCGCACCTGCAGCAACTGCAAGGCTTGCATCAGCAGGGGACAGCACCCCCTTTATAACGACAGGCAACGGGGCGTTGCCACAAAGCCATGCAACGTCTTCCCAAGTCGGCAAGCATGATGCGACGCGGTCGAACAGCAGCGATTCGCCTGTTTCCAGCGGGGCAAACTTTGGCTGCGGTGCATTGGCCAGATTGACTGCACCAATACCCGGCGGCAAACGAAAGCCGGATGCAACCTCGCTGTCCCTTACGCCGTTGACGGGGGCATCGACGGTCAGAACAAGGGCGTCAAAGCCGGCATCGGCGGCGGCTTGCGCCAGATCCATTGTCGCATCGCGCCCCGCGCCCTGCCAGTATAGCTGGAACCAGGCCAAATTCCCTTCTCCAACTTGCTGGACAACTGCCATCGGCGTGGCGGACTGACAGCTTAGCACCATACCCACCCCTTGCGCGGCAGCCGCCATCGCCGTGGCAGGTTCACCCTGTGGTGCGAAAAGCGTTTGATACGCGACAGGCGCCACCAATATCGGTGCTTCAAGTGTCTGCGCAAACAAACGAACCGCCGTGCCGCCACCGCGCAAGTCCCGCAGCACACGTGGCAAAATAGCGATATCGTCAAATTCGCTTTGATTTGCGCGCTGCGTGACGCAAGCGCCCGAACCGCCGTTCAAAAATGCCAGTGGCCCAGCCGCAAGACGCTCTGCCGCCAATATGCGATAGGTCTCAAGAAGTGCAGGTTGGTCCGTCATGGCTGTCACAAAGTTATCGTTCGCAGACTTGCGGACACGGTAAAGCTTGCCACATTCAAGCCCGACAGAAAAGGTAAGTTATTCAAGCACACGCTAAGACGCGTCCGACGCGCCTAAACCTGTGTACCGTGGCGTAAAGGGCCAAACCTTATCCGCGTTCAGTCAGACGCACCCTGCGTTAGAAAAGCCGCCTGAAAACAGGGAAAACAGCGCCCGAAGGCATTCATCTTTGAAGAAACCGGAGGAGCGTTGAAGGTAGTCTGGCGGAGACGAAGGGATTCGAACCCTCGATACCGTTGCCGGTATGCGCCCTTAGCAGGGGCGTGCCTTCGACCACTCGGCCACGTCTCCGAGGCCGCTTTTATGTGTGGCGGGCCAATGAAACAAGCGAAAAATAAGCTAGTTTTGCGTTCATGTCGAAATAGCGGATTTCACCTGGTTTAATGGCATTCCTGCCGTAAAAATGACGCTGCACATCCGCTGGCCCGGATTAGCGAAATATAACCCAGATTAGCCCATGATGAACTTGCGCCTGAACTTTCGCTCAGCCCGCTTGAAAGTGAGGCGCGAAGAACATAACATGAACTTATGGCACAAACACTTCAGCAAAAACTTGCAATTTTATCCGACGCGGCCCGCTATGATGCATCCTGCGCGTCAAGTGGCACCACCCGGCGCGATAGCCGGGATGGCAAGGGGCTTGGCAGTACAGAAGGATCGGGCATCTGTCATGCCTACGCGCCTGATGGTCGCTGCATCAGTTTGCTAAAAATTCTGATGACGAACTTTTGCATCTATGACTGCGCCTATTGCGTCAACCGCGTGTCGTCTAACGTGGCGCGGGCGCGGTTCAGCGTTGATGAAGTTGTCAGTCTGACGCTCGAGTTTTATCGGCGCAATTATATTGAAGGTCTGTTTTTGTCCTCTGGGGTTATTCGAAACCCTGACGACACGATGTCGGACATGGTGCGCATCGCAAAACGCCTGCGGACGGTCGAAAATTTCCGCGGCTACATTCACCTCAAGACAATCCCCGACGCCTCGCCCGAAATTATTGCAGAAGCTGGCCTTTATGCAGACCGCCTGTCGATCAATGTCGAACTTCCAACAGACAGATCGGTTCAGGCTTTTGCCCCGGAAAAGAACCCGACGACCATTCGCGCGGCCATGGGCAATGTGCGCGGGCTGCGCACGGCGTCAAAGGATCGCAGTCATACGGGAAAACGCCCCCCGGCGTTTGCACCAGCCGGACAATCGACTCAGATGATTGTCGGTGCGGATGGGGCGACGGATGCTACGATCCTGACGCGATCAACCTCGCTTTATGGCGACTACAAACTGCGGCGGGTCTATTATTCAGCTTTCTCGCCAATTCCGGACAGCACGGCAAAGCTTCCCTTGATCAAGCCTCCAATGATGCGCGAACACCGTCTGTATCAGGCGGATTGGCTGATGCGCTTTTATGGGTTTGGTGCCGATGAAATCACATCTGTCGCCCATCAAGGAAATCTTGACCTCGAAATTGATCCAAAGCTGGCCTGGGCATTGCAGAACCGCCATTTGTTTCCGGTCGACGTCAACAAGGCCAGCCGCGACATGTTGCTGCGGGTGCCGGGGTTCGGCACCAAAACAGTCAATCGCATCCTGACAACGCGGCGTCATCGTACGCTGCGCTATGACGACCTGTTGCGCCTTGGTGCATCCCTGAAAAAGGCGCAGGCCTTCGTAACCGCATTGGACTGGACCCCCGGCGACCTGACGGACAGCGCGAACCTGCGTGCGCGCTTTGCACCGCCCCCCGAACAATTGACGCTATTCTAAATGTTCACAGTACCCTTGCCCCGCATTGGCACTTGGGACGCGTGGCGCGACGCCGCGCGTGCCTTACTTGCTGCACGCGTACCGCCCGAACAGGTTTGTTGGGACTGGGACGGCACATCAAACGAATTGTTCGCAACCGATATACCGCCACCAACAACACGGCAGGCAATCAAGGTGCCCGCCGATTTCGTGGAAATGGCGCGTTGGGTCGTCTGGCATAAAGATCCTGAACGCTTTGCGCGGCTTTATGCCTTGCTTTGGCGATTGCGCTTGGAAAAAGGGATCATGGCCGACCGCGCCGATACCGAACTGGCCCGCCTGCGCCAGATGGAAAAGGCGGTCCATCGCTGCAAACACAAAATGCGCGCCTTTGTGCGGTTTCGCGATCTACGCACCGGCGGCGCGCGGCGCAGCTTTGCTGCTTGGTTCGAACCCACCCATCATTCGCTCGAACCCTGCGCGCCATTCTTTGCACGCCGCTTTGCCGATATGGACTGGATGATCGTGACCCCAGACGTCACGGCCAAGTTCACCGACGGCAATCTGACTTTCCACGAAGGGCGGGAAAAGCCCGACCTTCCCGAAGACGCGGCAGAGGCGCTTTGGGGGACCTATTTCCAGAACATCTTTAATCCTGCGCGGCTGAAGGTATCCGCGATGACATCAGAGATGCCAAAGAAATATTGGAAGAACCTGCCAGAGGCGCAGTTTATTCCTAGTTTGATCGCCAATGCAGAGGCACGCGTGCGCGAAATGGCCGCCACGGCACCCACGTTGGAACCCGCCCGCGTTGCCCGCATCCGCGAACAACTGCAAGCCGTGCCGCAACCAGCATCGTGGAACTTGTTGAACGCGGGCCTGTCAGCTTGCACCCGTTGTCCGCTGCATGGCCCGGCAACGCAGGTCGTACCCGGCCATGGGCCCCATGATGCGCCACTGATGATCGTTGGTGAACAGCCCGGCGATCAAGAGGATTTAGCCGGCAAACCATTCGTCGGCCCAGCAGGCCAGCTTTTTGACCAGCTTGCTGCGCGGGCCGGACTCGACCGCAGGCAAGCCTATGTGACGAACGCCGTGAAGCACTTTAAGTTCAAGGAAGGTGCCAAACGCCGCCTGCACGTGAACCCGAACACGTCAGAAGTCAGTCACTGCAAATTCTGGCTCGACAGTGAACGCACCTTGCTGAAACCACGCTTGACGCTGGCGCTTGGGGCGACGGCAATGGGGGCATTGACGGGCAATGCCAAAGGCGTCACGGCGCGGCGCGGCACGATTGAACAAACGCCCCATGGCCCCGTTCTGATTACCTTGCATCCCAGTGCTTTGCTGCGGATGCCGCCAGCAGATCGCGCAGCGGCAGAAGATGCCTTCGTCGCAGATCTGATGCTTGCCATCGAAACCTTGGCGCAATCCACACCGTTGGTGGACGCGGCGGCGCGCAGCGCATAGATTGCCCGCGACCCGCAATCAGAAAGCGCCCATGTCCGACAAACCCGCCTACCAGGTCCTCGCCCGCAAATACCGGCCAGAGACATTTGCCGACCTTGTTGGTCAGGATGCGATGGTCCGCACATTGAAAAACGCCTTTGCAGCCGACCGGATTGCGCAGGCCTTTATCATGACGGGTATTCGCGGCACCGGCAAAACGACAACCGCCCGCATTATCGCCAAAGGCATGAACTGCATCGGGCCGGACGGCAACGGCGGCCCCACGACGGACCCCTGCGGCAAATGCGAACACTGCGTCGCCATCATGGAAGGGCGGCACGTCGACGTCATGGAAATGGACGCCGCGTCAAATACAGGCGTGCAAAATATCCGCGACGCGATCATTGAAACCGTCAGCTACCGCGCCGTCTCCGCGCGATTCAAGATTTTCATTATTGACGAAGTTCACATGCTGTCCAAAAGCGCTTTCAACGCGCTTTTGAAAACGCTGGAAGAACCGCCAGCTCATGTGAAGTTCATCTTTGCCACGACAGAAATCCGGCAAGTCCCCGTAACGGTTCTGTCCCGCTGTCAACGCTTCGACCTCCGCCGGATCGAACCTGAAGTTATGATCGGCCTGCTGCAAAAGATCGCCAAAGCTGAAACAGCCGAAATCAGTGATGACGCACTCGCCCTGATTACCCGCGCCGCAGAAGGCTCTGCCCGCGACGCGACTTCGCTTCTGGATCAGGCGATCAGTCATGGCGCCGGTGAAACCACGGCCGATCAGGTCCGCGCCATGCTGGGCCTTGCCGATCGCGGCCGGGTGCTGGATCTGTTTGATATGATCTTGCGCGGCGACGCGGCAGAGGCGCTGAACGAATTGTCGACGCAATATGCCGATGGGGCCGACCCCATGGCGATCCTGCGCGATCTGGCCGAAGTCACCCATTGGGTCAGCGTGATCAAGATCACCCCAGACGCGGCGGACGATCCCACCATCGGCCCGGACGAACGCACCCGCGGTCTGGCAATGGCGCAGGCTGTCCCCATGCGCGTACTGTCTCGGCAATGGCAGATGTTGCTAAAATCGCTGGAAGAGGTCGCTGCATCCCCCAATGCGATGATGGCCGCCGAAATGGCCATTATCCGCCTGACCCATGTCGCCGACCTGCCCACGCCCGACGAACTTGTGCGCAAGCTCAAGGATGCAACCCCGCCGCCCCCCTCTGGCGGTGGCGGCAGCGGTGCGCGCATGGCACCCTCTGGCAACACAGCGCAGGCAATATCGCAGACGCACACGCCGACACACAGCGGCCCGTCTGGCCCCTCAGCCTCTGCCGCGCCGCAACTGGCGACAGAGGCCTTGCAGCACTACGCAAGGTTCGAGGACGTGGTGAACCTTATCCGCGCCCACCGCGACGTAAAGCTGCTGGTGGAGGTTGAAACCGGCCTGCGCCTTGTCAGTTACCAGCCAGGCCGCATCGAAGTGCACCCTACTGGCGATGCCGCGTCCGACCTTACCCAGCGCCTCGGCGCACGCCTGCAGGCTTGGACGGGAAACCGCTGGGCTGTGATCATCAGTAATGACGAAGGCGAACCAACGATTGCCGAAGTCCGCGACGCAGCTGCAACAGCTCTCCAGCAGCAGGCAGCTGCTCACCCGCTGGTGCAGGCCGTGCTGCTGACCTTTCCCAAGGCGCGCATCACCGACATCAGGACTGAAGCCGACCGCGCCCAAGAGGCAGCAAGCGAAGCGCTGGAAGAAGTGCCCGACGAATGGGACCCCTTCGAAGACGGCTAGGCCCCCTTGCTTCGCCCCGCAGCACACATACCTGTTATAAATAACTCACGACGGAGACACCGACATGTTCAAAGGTTTGGGCGGTCTTGGCGATATGGCCAAGATGATGAAATCTGCGCAGGATATGCAGGCCAAGATGGCGCAGATGCAAGACGATCTGGACACCATCACCGTCACCGGTGAGGCTGGCGCAGGTCTCGTTAAGGCGACAGCCACCGCCAAGGGCGAGCTGACTGGCCTGGATATCGACCCCAGCATTTTTAACGGATCCGACAAGGAAGTCGTCGAGGACTTGATTTTGGCCGCAATCAAAGACGCGCAGTCCAAAGCATCAGAGCGCGCTCAGGACGAGATGGGCAAAATCGCAGAAAGCCTCGGTCTGCCCCCCGGCATGAAGATGCCTTTTTGAGGCACGGACCCCTGTTCATCTGGCAAGACAAACTCCCGCCGGAGGCGCATTTGGCGACACGTTGCGATGACTGATGGCCCGGATGATCTGACCGACCTGATTGCACTGATGGCAAAGTTGCCGGGCCTTGGCCCGCGCTCTGCCCGCCGTGCCGTGCTGCACTTGGTCAAAAAACGCGGTCAGCTGCTTGTTCCGCTCGCCGATGCCATGCAGCGCGTCGGCGCGAATGTGCGCGAATGTCTGAACTGCGGCAATATTGCTGCCGGGGACATCTGCAATATCTGCAACGACGATCGACGGGCCAACGGTGAAATCTGCGTCGTCGAAGATGTCGCCGACCTCTGGGCGATGGAGCGAAGCCAACAATTCAAAGGACGCTATCATGTCCTTGGCGGTACGCTTTCCGCCCTCGACGCCATTGGCCCGGAAGATTTGCGAATCCCCCGCTTGCTCGACCGTGTAACTTCCGAAAATGTGACCGAAGTGATTCTGGCCCTTGGTGCCACAATCGACGGCCATACAACCGCCCATTACATTGCCGATCAGCTGACAGATGTAACGGTCACCTCACTTGCGCAGGGGGTGCCCGTGGGGGGAGAGTTGGATTATCTGGACGACGGCACCATCACAGCCGCTTTGCGTGCACGGCGAGCCTTATAACCGCATCCATTGCGACTATTCGAAGTAACAACAAACACTAGCACAGTTGCGCCGGCGTCATGTGACCGCACACTTGCAACATCATATATGAAGGTAAAGTGTGTGGTGAGCCGGTCGGGATCCGAACCCGAGACCTACTGATTAAAAGTCAGTTGCTCTACCAACTGAGCTACCGGCCCATGCCACGAGGGGGGAATTAGGCGTTGTGCCGGGTGGGGTCAACCCCGAAATATCGCTTCCTCTGGATAAAGTTTCATTCGGGGCGTATAGGCGCGCCATGCAGAACAAAACCTCTTCCATTCCGTTCATGAAGATGCACGGCCTCGGCAACGACTTCGTTGTTATTGACGCCCGGTCCGGTCCGCGCGTCGACAGCGCTCTTGCAATTGCGATGGCCGACCGTCACCGCGGTATCGGCTTTGACCAACTGGCCGAAGTGACAGACAGCCCTGACGGCGATCTACATCTGACATTCTGGAACAGCGACGGCTCCACCTCCGCCGCTTGTGGCAACGCAACCCGCTGTATTGCAGCCTGGGACATGGCAAACCGGGGGACGGACAGCCTAGTCATTACAACAGACCGGGGCACGCTGCAGGCGCGTAGCGCCGGGGATGGCCTGACCTCCGTCAACATGGGCCTCCCACTGCTAGACTGGGCCGACGTGCCCCTTGCATCTGAAATGGATACGCTATCGCTTCCGATTGACGGCACTCCCACGGCCACCGGAATGGGCAACCCGCATTGCACCTTTTTCGTGGACGACATCACCACCATTGATCTGGCCGTACGCGGCAGCGCGATGGAACACCACCCGCTTTTCCCCGAACGCACCAATGTCCAGTTTGCGCAGGTCATTGCCCCTGATCACCTGCGCATGCGCGTCTGGGAACGCGGCGCCGGCGTCACCTTGGCCTCAGGCTCCTCATCCTGCGCCACGGCAGTCGCCGCAGCGCGCCGGGGCCTGACGGGGCGCAACGTGCGCATTGACCTCGACGGCGGCACCCTGCACATCGACTGGCGCGATGATGGCGTCTGGATGACCGGCCCCACGGCCCATGTCTTTGACGGAGCCTGGCATGTCTGACGCACCGATCTTTTCCAACCACGGATGCCGCCTGAACGCCTATGAAACCGCTGCCATGACCGAACTGGCAGAGGCTGCAGGCGTGCAGAACGCCATTGTCGTCAATACCTGCGCTGTCACTGCAGAAGCCGTGCGCAAGGCCCGCCAGGACATTCGCAAACTCCGCCGCGCGCACCCCAACGCCCGCCTTATCGTCACCGGCTGCGCCGCCCAGACCGAACCTGCCACCTTTTCCGCAATGGAAGAAGTCGACATGGTCATCGGCAACACGGAAAAAATGCAGCCGGAAACCTGGGCCGCAATGGCCCCTGACTTCAAGGGCACAACTGAACCCGTTCAGGTCGATGACATCATGTCGGTCACCGAAACCGCAGGCCACCTGATTGACGGCTTTGGAACCCGGTCGCGTGCCTATGTGCAGGTCCAGAATGGCTGCGATCACCGCTGCACGTTTTGCATCATCCCTTTTGGTCGCGGAAATTCCCGCTCGGTCCCTGCTGGCGTGGTGGTGGACCAGATCAAACGCCTCGTGGATCGCGGCTTTGCCGAAGTCGTGCTGACCGGCGTTGACCTGACATCCTGGGGGGCCGACCTTCCGGCCGCGCCGCGCCTTGGCGATCTTGTCCTGCGCATTCTGAAACTGGTTCCGGACCTGCCGCGCCTGCGCATTTCTTCCATCGACTCCATCGAAGTCGACCCCGCCTTGATGCAGGCCATTGCGACCGAACCTCGTTTAATGCCGCACTTGCACCTGTCCCTGCAGCATGGCGACAACCTGATCCTGAAGCGGATGAAGCGTCGCCACTCACGCGACGACGCCATCGCCTTTGCCGAAGAAGCCCGCAAACTGCGACCGGACATGACCTTTGGTGCCGACATAATCGCGGGCTTCCCAACAGAAACAGAGGATAGCTTCGCGAACTCACTTGCGCTGGTGAACGACTGCCACTTGACGTGGTTGCATGTCTTCCCTTACTCACCGCGCCCTGGCACCCCCGCCGCACGTATGCCCCAGGTCCGCGGCCCCGCGATCAAGGATCGCGCCGCCCGTCTGCGCGCAGCCGGTGATGCCGCAGTTCAAGCCCATCTGTCTGCACAAATCGGCCGGACCCATCAAATCTTGATGGAATCACCCCGGATGGGCCGCACCGCCCAATTTGCCGAAGTCCACTTCGACACTGATCAACCCGAAAGCCAGATCGTCACGGCATCGATCAAGGGTTGCGACCTGACAGTCTTGCGCGCCTGACAGTCTTCATCTGGCCCGAAATACTCCGGGGGGCTGCCCGCAGGGCGGCGGGGGCAGCGCCCCCTGCCCGCTTGCCAGTTGGCATACCCTGTGATTGGCTCGCTCTAACCGCATAGGAGCCCTCGCCATGAAATTGCTGATGTCCCCCGCCTCGCCATTCGCCCGCAAATGCCGCGTTTTGCTGCGCGAGGCGCAGTTGATGGACACCGTGGCCGAGGTAAATGTCACCACATCCCCCTTTGCCACGGCGCATGACGTTGCCGCCGCCAATCCTTTAGGCAAAATCCCCGCCCTTTTGCGTGAACACGGCCCCGCCATCTATGACAGCCGCGTCATCACCCGATTTCTTGACGACCATGCCGCCACGGCCTTTTACCCTAGCCCCCGCCTGTGGGAGGTTCTCACGCTCGAGGCGACGGCAGATGGTATCATGGAGGCGGCACTTGCCATCACCTACGAGGCGCGCATGCGCCCTGATGACCGTCAGATGCCAGAGTGGATGGATGCCCAGTGGGCAAAGGTCAGCCGCGCCGTCAAATCCCTTGACGATCGCTGGATATCGCATCTGAGCGGTCCGCTTGACATGGGGCAAATCGGCGTGGCCTGCGCGCTGTCCTATCTTGACCTGCGCCATGATGCGCGCAGTTGGCGCGCCGGGAACGACAGTCTAGCCGCGTGGCACGAAATATTTGCGCAACGCGATTCGATGCAGGCGACTGTTGTTCCCGCCTAGCGCTTAAAAGGCGAAACTGACGCCGACATTCAGCGCGTTCGTGATGATGTCGGTGCTTAGCGTGCCGCCGCCATCCAGATCAGCTTCGTTCTGGGAATAGGTGAATTTGTATTCGCCGAACACCGACATACGCTCGTTGATGTCATAGCTTGCGCCGGCCAGCACCGTCGCAGCCGGACCCGTGATCTGATATTCGGCAGTCGACGTGGCACCGTTCGAAACTTCGACGTGGGGGATGGCCAAACCGACGCCAGCGCCGACATAAGGGGTGAAGCCAGCCATCGGTTCAAACCGGCGATACGCGTTCGCTGTCAGCGTGTTAAGACCATCCGTGAATTCCAGCACCTCATAAGGTGTGCCTTCACGCGACTCGTCGTCGGAATAAACTTTGGTATGCGTGAAATCGAGGCCATAGCCAACGCTTTCGGACGCCCAGTAAGTTGCGCGGATTCCATAATAAGGCGGCGCATCGAAGGATTTGCCTTCCCATTTGACCCGCGTCTTTGATGGGTAACCATCAGCGCCGGATGTGAAAACATCCGAATGTGGCGCGCTTTGAATGCCACCGTAAAAGCTCAGCTCGACTTCCGCGCTAGCGGCTGCTGGCAATAGAATGGCAAGGGCTCCGGTCAGGGCAGCGGTACGCAGCATCGGGCGATCTTTCGGTTATGTATTCGGACTGTCCTTGCAACTTAGGTCTCCACCCGTCACCGCTCAAGCCCTGGTTTGCGTAATATTAAACAGAATCGCGTGACCTGTAACGGTAGGGACGGGTCCACATCCTGCTAAAAATGCGTCTTTCATGCCGCAATCGCCTGCCCTGCGCGGGAATGTCCGCTGGACTGGCGCGGGCATGGCCGCTAAACAACGCCTTATACAGGGTGGCATTATTGGCCGCCCTTGCTGTTATTCGCAGGCCCGCCACGCGGCGCGCCCAACTTAACCGGAGACATCCCTTTGTCACATGCAGACGAACATCAGGGCACACGCCGCGATTTCCTTTACTATGCGACCGCCGGTGCTGGCGTCGTGATTGGCGGCGCAGCCGTATGGCCGCTAGTCAACCAGATGAACCCATCGGCCGACGTTCAGGCGCTTGCGTCGATCCGCGTTGACGTCAGCGGCGTCAGCGAAGGCACGCAGCTGACGGTGCTGTGGCAAGGCAAACCCGTATTCATCCGTTACCGCACCCCGGCCGAGATCGAGGCAGCAGAGGCTGTCGCCCTTGCCGATCTGCCCGACCAGGGCGCGGAAAACGCGAACCTGCCCGCAGGCAGCGACGCGACGGACGCGAACCGTGCCCTGCCGACCCCCGAAGGGTCGGACGCGGCCCCCGGCGCGTGGCTTGTGCAAATGGGCGTGTGTACGCACCTTGGCTGTGTGCCTCTGGGCGAACAGGGTGACTTTGGCGGCTGGTTCTGCCCCTGCCATGGGTCCCATTACGACACCGCCGGCCGCATTCGCAAAGGGCCTGCGCCGCGCAACCTGCCCGTTCCCGTCGCGTCGTTTATCGACGCCACCACCATTCAACTCGGTTAAGGAGAGACACCCATGGCTGGTATTCCCCACGACCACTACGAACCGAAGTCCGGCGGTGAAAAGTGGCTTAACAAACGGCTGCCGATCATTGGCCTGATCCATGACGCGCTGTTCATTCCGACACCAAAAAACCTGAACTGGATGTGGATCTGGGGCATCGTCCTGGCTTTCACACTGGTTCTGCAGATCGCGACCGGTGTTGTGCTGGTCATGCATTACACCCCCCATGTTGATCTGGCCTTCGCTTCTGTCGAACACATCATGCGCGATGTGAATGGCGGTCACATGATCCGCTACTTCCACGCCAACGGCGCATCGCTGTTCTTTATCGCTGTTTATCTGCACATCTTCCGCGGCCTATACTACGGGTCTTACAAGGCCCCGCGTGAGGTGACGTGGATCATCGGTATGCTGATGTATCTGCTGATGATGGGCACCGCTTTCATGGGCTACGTTCTGCCCTGGGGTCAGATGTCGTTCCACGGCACCGCAGTTATCACCGGCCTGTTCGGCGCGATCCCCTTCATCGGCGAGTCGATCCAGACCTGGCTGCTTGGTGCTTCTGCCGTTGGGCAGCCTGCACTGAACCGCTTCTTCTCTTTGCACTATCTGATGCCCTTTATTTTGCTGGGCCTGACGATCGTTCATATCTGGGCTTTCCACACGACCGGTAACAACAACCCCACAGGGGTCGAAGTTCGCCGTACATCCAAAGAAGACGCTGCCAAGGATACGCTGCCCTTCTGGCCTTACTTCGTGATCAAGGACCTGTTCGCACTGGCCATCATTCTGGCGGTCTTTATGGCGATCGTTGGTTTCATGCCGAACTATCTGGGCCACCCGGACAACTATATTCCGGCAAACCCGCTGGCGACACCGTCGCATATCGTTCCTGAATGGTACTTCCTGCCGTTCTACGCGATCCTGCGCGCCTTCACGGCTGATGTCTGGGTTGTGCAGTTGGTCAACTGGGTCACCTTCGGCATCGTCGACGCTAAGTTCTTTGGCGTGTTGGCCATGTTTGGTGCCATTGCCGTCATGGCGCTGGCACCTTGGCTGGATACCTCGTCTGTGCGTTCGGGCCGTTTCCGCCCCACGTTCAAGTGGTACTTTGCCCTGCTCGCCGTCGACTTCATCGTGCTGATGTGGGTCGGTGCCCAACCCGCGGAATTCCCCTATGACTGGATTTCCCTGATCGCTGCCACCTACTGGTTCGCTTACTTCCTGGTCATTCTGCCGCTGCTTGGCGTGATGGAAAAACCGCTGACACCGCCAGCAACGATCGAAGACGACTTCAACGCGCACTACGCGCCGACCGGTGGGACAAAAACCATCGTGAACCCGGCCGAGTGAGAAAGGACCAAGTGACCATGCTTCGCAAACTCACCCTGACGGCCATGGCAGCACTGGCGATTTCCGCCGGTGCCGCTTCGGCCGAATCCGAAGTCGAAATTCACGACTACGACTTCCCCTTCGAAGGTCCGTTCGGCAGCTATGACACCATGCAGCTGCAGCGCGGCCTGAAGATCTATACAGAGGTCTGTGCTGCATGCCACGGTTTGGAACGCGTTGCGTTCCGCACCTTGCATGACGAAACAGGCCCTGCCTTGCCAGAAGACCAGATGCGCGCCTATGCGGCAAACTTCGAAGTCTTCGATCCGGCGCTTGCCGACGGTGCAGGCGACTACCGCGCTGCGACACCGGCGGACTACTATCCCGCATCGTCCCTGTCGAACGCGCCTGACCTGTCCTTGATGGCCAAGTCGCGCGCTGGCTTCCACGGCCCCTATGGCACGGGCATCAGCCAGTTCGTCAACGGCATGGGCGGCGCTGAATACCTTGCATCCCTGATGGCCGGCTACGAGGAAGAGCCAGCCTGTGCGGCCGAAATGGAAACCCCGATGGAAGGCTACTACAACGTTGCCTTCGCAAACGGCGGCTTCCCTGATGCCTGCAAGGATGATCACGGCCACCACACCGTACCGGGTAGCTGGATCGCCATGCCTCAGCCGCTTTATGGCGACGATGTGGTGTTTGATGACGGCCACGAGGCGACACTGGAATCCGAATCGCAGGACGTTGCCGCATTCCTGATGTGGGCAGCAGAACCCAAGATGACTGCACGCAAGCAAGCTGGTTTGACCGGCGTCATCTTTCTGTCGCTGCTGTCGGTGCTGTTGTACCTGACGAACAAGCGCCTTTGGGCACCACACAAGAACAAGCTGAAGGACTAAGGCGCAAGCCGAAGTCTGACGGCAAAAGGCCCGCCCCAGATAGGGGGCGGGCCTTTTTTTATGTTCTAGCCAAGATAGGATTGCGCAGCAGGCGACGGGTCCGTAAAAAACGCCCTCGCTTTTTGCGGGGGATGTGCGATGCCTTCGGCGACAAAAATCACGTAATCCGCAAAATTTCGCGCGTCGTCCGGATCATGGGTGACCATGATGACAGTGCGACCTTGCTGCGCCATCCGGTCACGCACCAAGGCCAGCATTTCCGCCCGAAGCGCAGGGCCCAGCGCGGCAAAGGCTTCATCCAGTAGCACAACTGGCCGATCCGAAAGCAGGCTTCGCGCCAGCGCCGCCCGCCCGATCTGACCGCCGGACAATGCAGACGGCTTTCGCCCGCCAAGTCCCGGCAGCCCCACGTCCTCCAAAGCGGCCTCCACGCGCATCAATTGCGGCTGGCTCAGCTTCAGTCGAGGGGCCAGCGCCAGCCCGACATTCTGGGCGGTCGTCAGGTGCGGGAAAAGGTTGTTATCCTGAAACAGCATGGTCACGGGTCGCTGGCCCGGCGCTTGTTCAGACAGATCGACGTCGCCCCATTTGATCCGCCCTGACACGGCAGGCTCGAACCCTGCAATCGCGCTCAGCAATGTGGACTTGCCACCGCCCGATGGGCCGATGACTGCCGTCATACCGGGTGGCACAGCGATGTTTGCCTGCAGTCGGAACGTTCCCTTGGCCACAGTTACGTCATCCAGCGTCAGCATCGCCCTGCCCCCTCGAATCGCAGATCCAGAATGCGCCCAGCGCCATGAACAGCAGCAAAACGGCAGCCCCGGCCGCCGCATCCATCCGGTAGGCCCCCATCAACCGGTACATAGCCAGCGGCAGCGTCTCCTGCGCGGGCGTCGCAAACAGCGCGACGACACCCAGATCGCCAATCGACAGTGCCATCGTCAGTCCTGCGGCAAAGCCCAGCGGTTTGCGCAGACGCGGCAGAATGACCAGCCGTAGTGTTGCCCATGATCCCAGCGCTAGGTTCTCCGCCAGCGGACCGTAGTCGCTACGGATGTCAATCACAGCCGGTGACAGCAATCGCAAGGCAAACGGCATGGCCATGACAGCGTTGACGGCAACCGTCACCGGCAAAGCCACTGCCTCCGGATTGACGAAAGGAAAGACGATCACGAACAGGCCCGTTCCCATGACTAGCGCACTGGCCGCTAAGGGCAGCGCGCCGACGACGATGACCAGGCCGCCGCCGTAAAGGGAAAGCGCAAGCGTACCGACAAGCGTCAGCGCCGTCGCGGCAATGGCCACCCCTGCCGACCGGCCCGCCGCCCGGTAGATATCAGGTCCAAGATCGGGCAGTGACGGCAGGCCGCGCCACAGGATCATGGCAAGCGGCAGCACGATAAAAAGCGTGACCAACAGCAGCCACCCCCAATCCCAGCGGCTTTGATCCCACCGCGCAACGGTCCGGTCCAGCCCGCGACCAAATCCGCTTAGCGGCGTGATACGCCACGCAACCAAGGCCGCCGCAGCACATAATGCAAATTGCACACAAGCCAGCAACGCGGCTCTGCCCAGATCGAAGTCGAAGCGGATCGCCTGCCAAATCGCAAGTTCGACCGTTGTCGCGCGCGGGCCGCCCCCAAGGGTCAGCGCAACGGCAAAACTGGTCAGGCAAATCAGGAAAATGACAAGCAGCGCACCCGGCGCGTGTCGTGCCAGCATCGGCACCTCCAGAATGCGCCAGATCGGGGCATTGAGCTGGGCCGCCAAACGGAACCGCTCTGACGGAATAGACAGCCATCCTTGCAGGATAAGTCTGACCGCTAGCGGCAGATTGAAAAAGACGTGGGCAAGTATGACCCCGCCAGCGCCGTAAATCGAAACAGAACCAAACCCCAGCGCCTCCAGACCGGCATTCAGCAATCCTCCTCTACCAAAGACCGCAAGCAGACCAAGAACCGCCACTATAACCGGCAAGATAAATGGTGCGCCCAAAAGCATGACAAGCGCACCACGTCCGCGAAACTGCCGCCGTGCCAGCGCACGCGCCACGGGGATCGCCAAGGTAACGGACGCGACTGCAGATGCCGCAGCCTGCATCACGGTAAAGCGGATGGCGGACCAATCACCCGGCGTCAGCCCGCGCCCTGCCTCGGCGCGCAAGGCAACCGCAAGCAGCGTGCCTAGGGTCAGCGTCAGCACCAGCGCGGCGGTTAGCCACGCTGGCAGGCTACGCATTATTGCGACAGCGCGGCGCGCCATGCCTCGACCAGATCGTCACGAAGCCCTGCGGCGTCTTGCGATGACAACAAGAGGCCTTTGGACGGCACGGTCAGCGTATCAAACCCATCCGGAAGACTGACGTCTGTTGCGGGATACATCCAGTTCGTTTCGGGGATGACGTTTTGAAAACCGGAGGTGGCGATAAAGGCCATGAACTGGTCGGCTAGTTCCGGCTGATCGCTTCCGGCCAATTTCGCCGCCACTTCAACTTGCAAGTAGTTCCCGGCGTCAAAGGCCCAAGACGTTTTGCTGTCGTCCTCTTCGGCGATCAGGTGATAAGCAGGCGATGTCGTGTAGGACAGAACAGCATCGGCCTCGCCTTCTAGAAACAGGTTATACGCCTCGGTCCAGCCCGGGGTCACGGTGACTATATTGTCAGCCAGATCGGCCCAGATTTGCGATGCGGCGTCGCCTTCGCTGACATGGACCCACATCAGTAGCCCCAGCCCGGGGGTAGATGATCGCGGGTCTTGGATAACGACCTTCAAATCGCTATCCGCCAACGCGCGAAAGGATGCGGCGGCCGGCGTGTCTTTGTTGGCAACAAACGCCAGATAGCCCCAGTCAAAGGGCAAAAAGGTATCATCATCCCATGCAACAGGCAGCGTCAGGTCTGCCGTGACCCCGTGGGGTGCAAACAGACCGGTATCGCGGGCTGCAGCGGTCAGATTTGTATCAAGGCCCAGCACGATATCCGCATCCGTGCGCGTGCCTTCCAGTTGCAGCCGCGCCAGCAGGGCCGCGCCGTCTCCCGCGCCGGTAAACACGAGATCACAAGCGCATTCTGCCTCGAACGCCGCCTCGATCGCGGGGCCGGGGCCCCATTCGGATGTAAAGCTGTCGTAGGTCAGCACATTCAGGGTTGGGGTCTGGGCGAAAGCTGTGCTTGCACACAGGATCGCGCCGACGCTCAAGAGTTTGGTCGTCATGTCATCCTCCAAAACGACGGGCGGAATGGGGGACAGCATGATTGCCGGACCTTCCCTCCGCCGGTCTTAACCGGTTCAGGTTCAACGGGTCCGCTTGCGCATCTCAGCCGGATTGGCCCCCCGAGGTTGCATGACGTTAACAATCGGCCTGCGAAATGAAAAGGGCCGCAAATGCTGCGGCCCTTTTGAACGATGTTGCACCCTTCAGACGATGGCATGGTCGGGCAAATGCGCCTCTCCTTCGCCGGTCGTGCCGGCATCGGGATTGTCAAAGATCCCCATGTCGATCTTGCCTTCACCCTTGGCGACAATGGTGGTGACAATGGCATCACCGGTGATGTTCACCGCTGTGCGGATCATGTCCATCAGGCGGTCCACGCCAAGAATGATCGCGATCCCTTCAATCGGCAGGCCAACCTGCGTCAGCACCATGGTCAGCATGACCAAGCCGACACCTGGCACACCAGCCGTGCCGATCGACGCCAGCACAGCCATGCCGATCACGGTCAGGTAGCCCATCAGGCCAAGGTCGATGCCGTACACATTCGCCAGGAACACTGTCGCCACACCCTGCATGATCGCGGTGCCGTCCATGTTGATGGTTGCACCGAAGGGGATGCAAAAGGACGCAACGCTTTCATCCACGCCCACCCGTTCTGTCGCACACTGATAAGTCACGGGGATGGTGGCGTTTGACGATGCGGTCGAAAAGGCAAATATCTGCGCTGGCCGCATCTTTTTCATAAAGGTGACCGGATTCAGCCCTGCCAGCAGTTTCAGCATGGCAGGCAGCGTGACAAACAAGTGGATCATCAACGCCGCAACAAGCGTCAGCACATAGGCAATAACCGGCATAAAAAGCCCAAGCCCCTGCTCTGCGAACGTTTTTGCAATCAGGGCAAACACACCGTAGGGCGCTGCGCGCATGACCAGATCGACAATCTTCATCATCACTTCGTTCATGTAATCGCAAGCTTCGATAAACGGCTTGGACCGATCACCCAGCATCAGCACCGCTATGCCCAGAACGACCGTATAAAAAATGACTTGCAGCATTTCGCCCGACGCAAAGGCGGCAATCGGATTGGTCGGCACGATGGCGGCAAAGACGTTCCAGACGCTTGGTGCCTCGGCTGCGGAAATATTGCTGGCATCGATACCGGTCATGTCAAACCCTGTGCCCGGCCCGACAACCGTGGCCAGCACAAGCGCGACAGTGATCGCCAAGGCTGTGGTCGCCAGATAAAGCCCAAAGGATTTGGTGCCGACACGGCCCAACACACGCACATCGCCAATTCCGGCAACACCGCCGATCAGCGAAAAGAACACCAGCGGCACAACAAGCATTTTTAAGGCATTGACGAACATCGTTCCGATCATGCCAAAAAAGCCGGCCACAATATGCGTATTGATAAAGGCAACATCCAGCGCGTTCAGAATGACGCCAACAACGATGCCAAGCCCCATCGCCAGCATAATCTTCATGGTCAGTGACATTTTACCGTCATGCACGGGCGGGGAGGTTTGACTTGCATCTGTCATGAGGCAGCTCCTTCATCATGAAAAGTCAGGCTTTCTGGCGTTCAGGCTGTCACAGAAATGAATTTTTGGCGACAAAAACATTCAAGGGTTGTGCATCTGCTTAAAATACAACCGCTTACTGCCCGGTCTTTTGCCTGAATTGCCAGAATTGAACCCGCGCCGCCTATGGTTTAAGCCCTGTGCAACAACACAAAGGGCCGCGCATGTCAGTCAACTCTTTCGGTCATCTGTTCCGGTTCACCACATGGGGCGAAAGCCACGGCCCCGCCTTGGGCGCGACGATCGACGGCTGCCCGCCGGGTGTACCGCTAGACCCGGCGATGATCCAGCAGTGGCTGGATAAACGGCGCCCCGGTCAGAACAAGAATACCACCCAGCGCAATGAGCCGGACGCGGTCGAAATCCTGTCCGGCGTTTATGAAGGACGCACGACAGGCACGCCAATCCAGCTGATGATCCGTAACACTGATCAGCGGTCCAAGGATTACGGCGATATCCTAAACACGTTCCGTCCCGGTCATGCGGACATCACCTACCACCAGAAATACGGGCTACGCGATCCACGCGGTGGCGGGCGATCCTCTGCCCGCGAAACCGCGGCGCGCGTGGCCGCCGGCGGCGTCGCCCGAGAGGCGATTACCGAAATTGTCCCCGGCGTGCAGATCACCGGCTACATGGTGCAAATGGGCGAGAAAAAGATCGACCGCGCACGCTTCGATTGGGATCAGATCAGCCAGAACGACTTCTGGTGCCCTGACGCGCAGGCCGCCGGCGAATGGGAAGACTACCTGACCTGGCTGCGCAAGGACGACCACAACTCTGTCGGCGCAATCATCGAAGTCGTCGCCCGCGGTGTGCCCGCAGGGATCGGTGCGCCGGTCTATGCCAAGCTGGATACCGATCTTGCTGCCGCGATGATGAGCATCAATGCCGTCAAGGGTGTCGAAATTGGTGAAGGTATGGCCTCCGCGACACTGACCGGGCGCGATAACGCGGACGAGATTTTCATGGGGAACGACGGGCGTCCTGTCTATTCGTCAAACCACGCGGGCGGCATCCTTGGCGGGATCAGCACGGGGCAAGACATCATTGTGCGCTTTGCTGTCAAACCGACATCGTCCATCCTGTCACCGCGCAAATCAATCACAATGGACGGCCAACCGGTCGAGGTCGTGACCAAAGGTCGCCACGATCCTTGCGTCGGAATCCGCGCCGTTCCTGTAGGCGAGGCGATGATGGCCTGCGTAATCTTGGATCACATCCTGCTTGATCGTGGCCAGACAGGCGGTGTGCGCGGGCAGATCGGCTGACCCGCCCGCGCAGATCTGGCGTTACATCCAGTAAGGCGACAGACCATAGTAGTCGTGTAGCCGCGTTTCGTAATCGCGGTCGCGCTGCCAGTCACTGACGCGTTCCGGCGCGCCGGTCAGCTGGTCCTTTGTCAGGTCCGTAGCATAGCCGCCCAGCGCCGTGTCATAACGCAGTGATTTCCATGGCAGAGGGTGCTGGTCCTCTCCCATACCCAGAAACCCGCCAAAGTTCATGACGGCATAGGCAACATTGCCAG
Source organism: Loktanella sp. R86503 (assembly GCF_042466455.1). NCBI lineage: Bacteria > Pseudomonadati > Pseudomonadota > Alphaproteobacteria > Rhodobacterales > Roseobacteraceae > Loktanella > Loktanella sp. R86503. Next base: position 481,921 of record NZ_JAXHCI010000002.1, on the reverse strand, counting down.
ACTGCTTGTCGATCATCAGATGGTCGATATGGCCGATCTGTTCACGGTCAGACCCGTAGACATGTGTGCCGTTCACGCGGCCAGAGTCGATCAGGTTGTGTTCGCTTTCCATGGCGTATCCTCCTTAGATTACCTAAGACTGAAACGCCCTGCTTGCCTTAGGGTTGCATCGTACCGTGCGCGCAAACCCTATCCGGCAAGATCCGGCCGACATGACAGATCAGGTGGCAGCCGTTGGCGCATCGTCATCACGCAACAGCAGGACCAAGGCCAAAACCGTCAAAGCGATACCAATCAAAATCAGCAGGGGCGGCGGCGGCGCGCCAAGTGCCAGCTGCCAGCATATGACCCAGGTCGGCGTAAGATAGGTATAGGCCATGACCTTGGCACTCGGCAGCCGCATGGCCGCAAATTGCAACAGCACAAAACTGGCGGCAGAAGCAAAAACCGAGATATAGATCAATGTAATCCAGACCACGCCGGGCAAAGCCTTCCACGGCGTCGCAACAATCGCCTGCGCACCGTAAAGACTGGTCAGAACCGCCCCGCCCAGCAACGTCATACAGGCAAACATCACCGTATTTTCGCCGCGCTTCAGCTTGGCAATCAGCGGCGTATAAAGTGCATGTGCGACGCAGCCCCAAAAAAAGATGAATTCCCCGCGTCCGACATCAAACGCCAGTGCGGCCTGCAGATCGGCACGAAAGATCACCCATAGTGCGCCCACGCCGCCGATTGCCAAGGCGACGGCCATCCGCCCTGTCAGCCGCTGTCGCAGCAATAGCCAGCCGAAGCCCGCCGCAATGATCGGAGTCAGGGTAAAGACCGCAGAGGTGCTGATGGGCGGTGCCGTCTTCAGCCCCTCGAACATGGAGACGAAGTAGCCAGAAATCAGGCCCGACAACACCACGAACCGCCACGGCGCGCGAAAGACACGGTTGTCCCATGCGCCCATGATATAGGCCAGCACAGCCAGCACAGCCGCCGCAATCCAGAACCGCGCTGCTGTCATGACCAAGGGATCAATGTCATTCGCAGCCCGGGACCCCAAGGCAAATGACCCGGCCACAAGCGCGGAAAACGCCAGCATGGCCAAATGTCCGCCTAGCGCAGGCCGCATCAGATTGTAAATTCAGCGGCACGCGCTTTCAGATGGCTTAAAAAGGTTTGCACTTTGACGCTGCGATGCAGATCGACATGCGTGACCAGCCACAGCTGGACCGTCCATTCTGGTGGCGACGGCATTACCCGCTTTAGGTTCGGGTAAAGCGGCAATTCCAGTTCAGAGATAAAGCCGATGCCTGCACCGGACGCGATAGCATCTGTCATCACGCGCATATCGGTTGCACGCAACACCATGCGCGATGACCCCACTTTTTCATGCAGCCAGCGAAAGAACGGCGCACGATGCGGCTCTTCGACATGGGCTACGAAATAGTGGTTTTTTAGATCGTCTTCATCTTTTGGCATACCAAAACGGGCGATGTAGTCGTCAGATGCGACCAGCGCCATGCTTTGCGATACCAGTAACTGCACGACGTTATCAGGCTCTGACGGTTGGCTTCCGGCGCGGATCGCGACATGCGCCTCGCCGTATTCAAGGCGGAACACGCGGTCGTCGGTCAGGAACTGCAACCGGATTTCGGGATAGTCGTGCTGGAAGTCGGTCAGGATCGGGATCAGCACTGGGCTAAGCGCCGCAAGCGATGTGATGACCAGCTCCCCGCGCACACCGTCCCCAAGACCTTTGATCCGCCCTGCAAGCTGGGTAAACTGCTCGTCCGTGGCCTGCGCAACGCGCAGCAGATCGACCCCTGCTTCTGTCGGGGTGTATCCCCGCGCATGGCGCTGGAACAGCTTCACGCCCAGACGCCCCTCCAATGCGTCGATATGGCGGATGACGGTGGCATGGTGCACGCCAAGCGCATCCGCAGCCCCACTTACCGTGCCTGCACGCGCAACCTGAAATGCGGTGCGGATTTCGTCCCAGCTGTCCATGATATCCTGTGCAGTAATGAACCTTGTGCGCAATCGTTCCGCAATTCTGTTTGAAATTGCAACAACCAATCATCGCTTGGTCCTGCCATCGTGCTTGACTATGGGGTCTGTGCTGCAAAGATTGGCATATGCGCTCTTTGCCCCAACGCATTGCGACACTGAATGCACGGCTTGTGCAAAAGCCGTTGCTTGCTGTCGTGCGCAGCCCGCAGATCTTGCGCCGCTTGTTCACCTTGAATGCCGTTTTGAACGCACGCACGCCAGCAGGTCTGACGCTAACCCCCCTTCAGCTTGGAACGCGGCGTTGCACCCTGTGCGGCACCGGGCAGGCGCAGGATCATGGCACCCTGCTTTATATCCACGGCGGTGCTTTCGTGATGGGCAATTTGCGTGGCTATCGCCATCTGATTGCCGCGATCGGCAAGGCAGCAGGCCTGCGCGCCGTTTTTCTAAATTACCGCATGGCCCCGGAACACCCCTTTCCCGCCGCCCTCGACGATGCAGAGGCCGCTTGGCGCGCCCTGTCAGACAATCCAGACTACGGCCCCCTGACACTCGCGGGGGATAGCGCCGGCGGAAATATCGCCCTGGCCCTACTGCAACGGATTGTCGCAAAAGGGCTGACGCTGCCTGCGGCGGTTGCGGTAATGTCCCCCGTGACGGACCTGCGGATGAAAAATCCAAGCCTGGCCATCAACCGTCGCAGCGACCCGCTTGTGTCTACCAGATGGGGCGCGCGCGGTGTTGCGGCCTATCTTGCAGGCACCGATCCGGCGCAACCTGACGCCTCGCCCATTCTAGGCGATTTTACCGGCGCACCGCCCGTGCTGATCCATGCCGACACAACAGAGGTGCTTTTCGACGACGCCCGCCTGATGGCCGACCATCTGCGCGCCCAAGGGGTCGATGTTACCTTTCACGCGCAAACCGGTCTTCCCCACGTCTGGCACATGGGTGTGGGCCGTACACCAGAAGCGGACGCAAGTGTCGCGGAAATCGGAACCTTCCTTGCCAGCCACACCCTGCCCAGGGCCAAACGCCAGTATACTTGACTCCTGCCGTCGCACCTTTTACACGCCTGTCAACACCCGGAAGCAAAGCCTTCCGGTCCTTTGCTTGCCAAAGGATCGCCCCTCGTCAGCGCGTTGCGCCCACGGGGGCGTTACTGCATTGACCCATCTGCCCTATATCAGGGTTTGGATGTAACGAAACGGGGCCCGCGCCGATGTTCGAGAACCTATCAGATCGCCTGTCAGGCGTCTTTGACAAGCTCACCAAACAAGGTGCGCTGTCCGATGACGACGTCAAAACAGCCCTGCGCGAGGTCCGCGTCGCCCTACTGGAGGCTGACGTTTCCCTCCCCGTAGCCCGCGACTTCGTGGCTGCCGTACAGGAGAAGGCGACCGGCCAGGCGGTCACCAAGTCGATCACCCCCGGCCAACAGGTCGTCAAGATCGTCCATGACGAACTGGAACGTGTGCTAACTGGCGACACCGACCCCGGCGCGCTGAAAATCGACAACCCGCCCGCCCCGATCCTGATGGTCGGCCTGCAAGGCTCTGGTAAAACCACCACGACCGCCAAGCTGGCCAAGCGCTTGAAAGAGCGTGAAGGCAAGCGCGTGCTGATGGCATCTCTCGACACCAACCGCCCGGCCGCGATGGAACAGCTGGCGATCCTCGGCACCCAGATCGGCGTGGACACCCTGCCGATCGTCAAGGGCGAAACCCCTGTCCAGATCGCAAAGCGGGCCAAGACCGCTGCCTCGCTTGGTGGCTACGACGTCTATATGCTCGATACCGCAGGCCGGCTTCACATTGACGCCGAACTGATCGCGCAGGCCGCTGCCGTGCGCGACGTGGCCAATCCGCGCGAAACGCTGCTGGTTGTGGACGGCCTGACAGGTCAGGACGCCGTCAACGTTGCACAAGAATTCGACGACAAAATCGGCGTCACCGGGGTCGTGCTCACCCGAATGGACGGCGACGGTCGCGGCGGTGCAGCCCTGTCCATGCGCGCCATTACCGGCAAGCCGATCCGCTTCGTCGGCCTTGGCGAGAAGATGGACGCAATCGAAACCTTCGAGCCGTCGCGCATCGCAGGCCGCATCCTTGGGATGGGCGACATCGTCGCGCTGGTCGAAAAAGCCCAACAGACCATCGAGGCCGAGCAAGCCGAAAAGATGATGAAACGGTTCCAGAAGGGCCGCTTCAACATGAACGATTTGAAGATGCAGCTAGAGCAGATGCTCAAGATGGGCGGCATGGAAGGCATGATGGGCATGCTGCCCGGGATGGGCAAAATGTCCAAGCAGATGGACGCTGCAGGCATGGACGACGGCATCCTGCGCCGCCAGATCGCGCTTATCAATTCGATGACGAAACAAGAACGTGCCAACCCCGACCTGATGGCCGCCTCCCGCAAAAAACGGATCGCCAAGGGTGCAGGTCTGGAAGTGTCGGAACTGAACAAGCTGGTCAAACAGCACCGTCAGATGGCCGACATGATGAAGAAAATGGGCAAGGGCGGCATGCTCAAGCAGGCCATGAAGCAGATGATGGGCAAAGGCGGCGGCATGCCCGACATGAACGACCCCGCAGCCATGCAAGAAGCCGCAAAAGCCCTGCAAGGCAAAATGCCCGCCGGCGGCCTGCCCGGCCTTGGCGGCGGCGGGTTGAAACTGCCCGCTGGCCTATCTGGCTTTGGGAAAAAGAAATAAGCAATGATGAACCGTTTTCATCTGGCTCATAAACTCCCGCCGGAGGCATCCCGTGCCCACCGCGCGCACGAGGCTGCGCCATGCTGAAGACCGTGCTAAGCCTCCAGACTGAACGCCTCATTCTGCGCCGGCCTGTTGCTGGCGACTGGGCAGCGTTTCGGGATTTCATGCAATCGGACCGTGCTGCCTTTTTCAGCCATCAGGGCAATATCGGCAGCATTTGGCGCAGCTTCGCGTCAGAGCTGGGGCATTGGGATATCTTTGGCTATGGCATGTGGGCCGTGACCCGGCGCGGCAATGACACGGCCATCGGCCTTGTCGGCCCCTGGACCCCGCCCGACTGGCCAGAGACTGAAATCGGCTGGATGATCTTTGATCCCGCGACCGAAGGCACCGGCATTGCCGCCGAAGCCGCCCGCGCTGCGATCGGCCATGCGTTTGATACGCTGGGCTGGACGACAGCCGTCAGTTATATCCACCCGGACAACCTCCGTTCGATCGCGCTGGCGGAAAAACTGGGTGCCCTGCGCGATGACGGCGCCCTGATGCCAACAAGCTATCCTGACAGCGCCGCTTGGCGCCACCCCGCCCCGCAACCGGCATCTTGCGCCACAGCATCCAAGGACTTGCCATGACCATCCACCCCTGGGAACAGCCCGCCACCGGACAAGCCGCCGTCGCAGTCGACCGCATTGCGCAGGCGCTGCCGCGCATCGCAACAGACCGAACCATCCTGCGCGGCCCCTACATGGAAGACTTCAACGTCTTCGCTGATCTGGTGACCTCCGACCGTGGCCGTTATGTCTCTGGCCCGCTGACGCGCGAAGGCGCTTGGGATGATTTCATTCAGCTGACTGCAAGCTGGATTCTGCGCGGCTGCGGATTGTGGACAGTCGAACATCAGGACGACAAGCGCGTCCTGGGTTTTGTGCTGCTCGGCCACGAAACCGGCGATCCGGAGCCAGAGTTGGGCTTTTTGTTCACCGAAGAGGCCGAAGGCCAGGGCTACGCCTTTGAAGCGTCCGAAAAGGCGCGCAACAACGCCTGGAATGCGCTGAGCTTTGACACGCTGGTCAGCTACATCGATCCGGAAAACGACCGTGCCATCGCGCTTGCCACCCGCCTTGGCGCTGAAAAAGTGCCGGGCGAAATGCATGACGGTTGCGAAGTTTGGCGCTACGCACGGCCGGAGTACGAGCTGTGAGCGACGATACCATCCGCGCCGCCGACGTCCTGAAGGATCACCGCGCCAGCATCGACCGGCTGGACGCGATCCTTGTCTACACGCTTGGCGAGCGGTTCAAACATACACAGGCCGTGGGCCGGCTGAAGGCAGAACATGCCTTGCCGCCTTCGGACCCCGCGCGCGAGGCAACGCAGATTGCACGCCTTACCGATCTTGCGAACAAGGCCGATCTGGACCCTGAATTCGCCAAGAAATTCCTGAACTTCATCATTCAGGAAGTCATCCACCACCACGAACAACACCAATCCTGACGGCTTTTGTCGTCACTTCTGCCAAACGTAAGGAAATACGCTATGTCTATGAAAATTCGTCTCGCCCGCGGTGGCTCCAAGAAGCGCCCCTACTACTCGATCGTTGCCGCCGACAGCCGCATGCCGCGCGATGGCCGCTTTAAGGAAAAGCTGGGCACATACGCGCCGATGCTGGCAAAAGACGACGAAAACCGCGTTAAAATGGATATGGAGCGCGTGCAGTACTGGCTGGATCAAGGCGCTCAGCCCACCGACCGCGTTGCACGTATGCTGGAAGCTGCTGGCACCCTGCCCAAGAAGGACCGTTCCAACCTGAAAAAGGGCGAGCCGGGCAAAGCTGCCAAGGCACGCGCGACCGAGAAAGCTGCCAAGCAGGCTGCAATCGACGAAGCTGCAAATGCACCGGCAGAAGACACCGCAGCAGAGTAATCTTGCCTGCCGCAGGCCGGATCGTCATGATCCGGCCTGCTACCCGCTGCTTTGCCGGGCGCTGACAGCCAGCGCCCCGCCAATCAGAGGTTCCGCTATGACAGACACCCCAACCGATCCCCGTGTTATCGTCGGCCGCCTGTCGGGGTCCTTTGGCGTGCGCGGCGAAGTGCGTCTGAAATCCTTCTGCGCGGACCCGATGGCTATTGCGGACTATGTTCCCCTGACAACGGACACGGGCCTGACCTTTGCGCAGGTCGTACTAACAGGCCAGATCAAGGGCGGCTTTACAGCCCGGATCGACGGCATAGTCGATAAGGAACAGGCTGACGCTTTGACGAATGTCGATCTATACGCTTTGCGCAGTGCCTTGCCTGCGCCGGAGGACGATGAATATTACTACGCCGATCTTGAAGGGTTGACCGTACTGGACACCGGCGGTGTCACGCTGGGCAAGGTCGTACGCGTTGTCGATCATGGCGCAGGTGATTTGCTCGATATCGCGGTGCCAGGCCAGTCGGAAACAGTCCTGCTGCCCTTTACGCAGGCCGTTGTGCCGACCGTGGATCTGGCTAGCGGGCGCATCGTGGCGGATCCACCCGACGGACTTTTCCCGGGCGTATGACCCGCATCCTGCTTCACCCGGGGTTTCACAAGACGGGCACGAGCTCGATCCAGCATTTCCTTTGGCATAATCGTGCGGTGCTTGCACCGCATGCCGTCCCCGTGTTGCTGCGCCACCTGAAACCTGTTGTGCGTATGGCCTGCCGCTATTCGCGGTATGGAAATCCCGCGGATCTGATTGATATCGTTGACGGCATGGATGCTGCGATTAAGCAGGCCGAGCCGCGTGCTAATCAGGATATCATCCTATCCTGCGAAGGATTGCTAGGGCACCTGCCCGGCTGGCCTGGAGTCGATAGCTATGCGGCGGCGCCCGCGCTTCTGACCTATCTGACCGGCTATTTTCAGGACCGTTATCCCAAGGCCCAGTTTGACATCGTTCTGACGACCCGCGATCCGGACAGTTGGCTGTTCAGCGCATATCGTCACCACCTGCGGGGGCAGCGCATGACACTTTCAGCGGCTGAATTCGCAGCCACCTATGTCGAAGCCGGCAACCTGAATAGTGATGTTAACGCGATTGCCGCGGCGCTGGGCGGCGTTAGCGTACAATCGCTAGACCTGTCTGTCATGCGCGATCATCCGCTTGGCCCGGGCGGCGCGATCTGTAGTCTGCTCGACTTGCCAGCAAAGGTTACCGCAAGTCTTTCCCCTGTCGGCGCAGGCAACGCGGGGCCAGAGCAGTCGCTTTGGCAACAATTTCTGGATCTGAACCGCAGCGATCTGGATGACCGCGCCGCGCAGGCTGCGAAAGCAGAGCTTGCACGCACAACCGACCTTGGCGGGTGGCGTCAATCCTGATGGTCCATGTCATTGTTCATCCGGGATTTCACAAGACGGGCACATCAAGCCTGCAAAGCTGGCTGGGGCAAAACCGCCGTGCGCTGAAACCATATCTTAGCTTTTACGGTAAAGCCGATTTTCTGACCGCCGGCAGCGCCGCGCGGATTTATGGGCAAAAGCCCTATCCGTGGCGCCTGCGTGCGTTCCGCCGCAGTTTTGACCGGTTCCTCAACAAGATCCCCGATGCGCCCGTCATTGTGCTGTCGCGCGAAACCTTTAGCGGTTCAATGCCGGGCCACCGCCGCTTTCCGGGGCGGATCATCACCGGGTATCGCAGCGTGGCCGTGTCCTTGGGGCAGCAGGTGATCGCAGCCCTGCAAACGCGGTTTGGCGCGGATGTGCAGATCACGTTTCTTTATACCTTGCGTGAACGCGAAAGCTGGATCCGCAGCGTCTATGGCCACCTTTTACGGTCGATCCATCTGCGTGATGACTACGACACTTTCCGTGCAAGGTTTCCAAATCTGATTGATCCGCGGGTAGAGGCGGAGTCGATAGCAAGAACGCTTGGCGTCGCGGCGCATTTCGTCGACCTTTCAGAAGTCAGTGACCGGCACGAAGGACCGGCCGCCGCCGTGCTTGACCTGCTGGGGGTGCCGGACGAGGTGCGCGCCGCCTTTGCCCCTGCCGGCCGTGCCAACAGCGGCCAAAGCAAGGCGATGGAGGCTGAATTCCTGCGAATGAACAGGGCAAGCCGCGACAAGGCAGCGCTCAAGCTGGCCAAGGATGCGATGCTAAGGGCCGCTCGGGACACCGGCGACGCAGACTAAAGGAACCCGGCAGGGCTTTGGCGTGTTGGACGTTGCAACACTTATCAAAGGACCGCATCATGATCGGCTGGATTGTCACACTTTTGGTTGTCGCTGCGATTGCGGCGCTTCTTGGTTTTGGCCGGATTTCCGGCGCGGCGCTGACCGGCGCGAAATTTTTAATTTTCGTTGTGCTGGTCCTGTTCCTATTGGCGCTCTTCGGAATCATCGCCCTGATCTGACGAATTAGCGTTTGCGTGCGGGGGGCGATGTTCTAAGACGCGGTTATGACCGATACACCGCCCCCCCGCGCTCTAGGGCGCAAAACAATTCGCCCGACCCTGCAGCCGCAAGAGCTGATGACCGACACACCGGATCTGGCGGGTGTTTGGACAGCGCAGGTGTTGACCTTGCTGCCCGACGCCTTTCCCGGCATCCTTGGCGACAGCCTGCTCGGCCGCGCCCTAAAGGATGATCTGTGGCAGTTGAAGGTCACAGACCTGCGCCGCTTTGGCATTGGCAAACATCGTAATGTGGATGACACTCCAGCCGGCGGCGGTGCAGGCATGGTGTTACGCGCCGATGTGCTGGAAGCAGCACTCAGAGAGGTGCGCAGCGGCGCACGCGGACATATGCCGCTGATCTATTTCTCGCCGCGCGGCCGGCCGATGACACAATCGCTGATGCAAAAGCTGTCACAGGCTGACGGCGTGACCCTGCTATGCGGCAGGTTTGAAGGTATCGACGAGCGTGTCATAGAACATTTCGACATGATCGAAGTCAGTCTTGGCGACTTTGTCATGACAGGCGGAGAGATCGCCGCTATGGCCTTGATTGACGCGACGGTCCGTCTTATACCCCGCGTGCTTGGGAATCAGGCATCCACAGAGGAAGAGTCATTTTCCGACGGGTTGCTGGAACACCCCCACTATACGAAACCTGCTGACTGGCACGGTCGCACGATCCCTGGCGTTCTTCTGTCCGGGCACCATGCGAACATCACCGACTGGCGGCGGGCGCAGGCCGAAAGGCTAACAAAGGAACGCAGACCTGACCTCTGGCGGGCTTATTGTGCACAGCATGGTAGGGACCCGGATGAAGACCAAGAGCTCTAGGGCCAGCATAAACGTCGCGGGAAAACCCGTGCTATCATAGGAGCTGATCATGAACTTGATCGCACAAATCGAAGCGGAGCAGGTTGCTGCGCTGGGGAAGACGATCCCCGATTTCAAAGCGGGTGACACCATCCGCGTTGGTTACAAAGTAACCGAAGGCACCCGTACCCGGGTTCAGAATTACGAAGGCGTCTGCATCGCGCGCAAAAACGGCTCCGGCATCGCCGGTTCGTTCACCGTGCGCAAGATTTCCTTCGGTGAAGGCGTGGAACGTGTTTTCCCGCTGCACTCCACCAACATCGACAGCATCGAAGTCGTGCGTCGCGGTAAAGTTCGCCGTGCAAAGCTGTACTATCTGCGCGCACGTCGCGGTAAGTCCGCGCGTATTGTCGAAGTCACCAACTACAAGCCTCTGGCCCAGAAATAAGGACTCTGACGATGAAAAAAGGTATTCACCCAGACTACCACGACATCGACGTCAAGATGACCGATGGCACCGTGGTCAAGATGCGCTCCACCTGGGGCAAAGAGGGCGACCAGATGTCCTTGGACATCGATCCTTCTGTGCACCCGGCATGGACCGGCGGCACGTCCCGCCTGATGGACTCCGGCGGCCGCGTGTCGAAGTTCAAGAACAAGTACGCCGGTCTGGGCTTCTAAGCCAACCAGCGCCAAGACACGAAACGCCGCCCCTTGGGGCGGCGTTTTGCTTTTAGGGATAGGGTGATTCCAAATTACAGATTTTGCGCCGCCTTGCGGCAATCGGCGGCGCATTCACGGCACATCTGGGCACAGCGTTTGCAATGAGCGTCATCATGCATCGCGCACATCTTTTCGCAGGCGTCACAGGCTGCGGCGCAAAGTTCCAGCATCTGCTTGATAATGGCGACGTTCTCTCCGGTCCGGCGCGTGGCGACACGATAGGTTGCAGTGCAAATGTCGGAACAGTCCATGCACAGGCGAATGCACTGGGCACGGTCGCCATCTTCGGCACTGCAGGCATCTGCACAAGAATTGCAGATCGCGGCGCAATACATGGCATGCTTTACAGCCTCGGTCAGCAGTTCGTTGTCATGGCCGGCAACATCAGGGTGTTCTGCGATCATTTCCTTGATGGACATTGGCGTCTCCTGTTTCAGGTTCTGCCAGTTCAACCCATCCGCCCCGCGCGAGGTTCCGAAATGCAAAAGGCGCACCCCGCAGGATGCGCCTTTCACAAAACGTAACGCCTGCTTTACGCAGCAGAGCGACCACGGCCGCCGCCACCACCGGAACGACGACGTTGCCCCTGCGGTTTGCCACCGGCGGGTTTGCCCGCGGCACCGGCAGGCTTGCCGCGGCCACCGCCGCCGCCAGCACCCCCGCGACCACGGCCACCGCCGCCGCCGCCATTCGGGCGCTTTTTCTGGCCCGGCAGAATGTCCCACGGACGACCGGATGCGACAGGAATCTCGGCCTTCATAGCCTTTTCAATGTCCTTCAGCTCGATCATCTCGTCAGGGGCGACCAGTGCAATTGCGGCACCATCGGCACCGGCGCGGGCTGTACGGCCAATACGGTGAACATAGTTTTCAGCGACGTTCGGGAGGTCATAGTTATAGACGTGCCGCACGCCGGGAATGTCAATTCCGCGGGCAGCAACATCAGTTGCGACCAGCACTCGGATCTTGCCGGACTTGAACGCCTCGATCGCGCGTTCACGCTGACCTTGAGACTTATTGCCGTGAATGGACGCAGCGGCAAAGCCTTTTGCTTCCAGCTGCTTGTACAACTTTTCGCAGCCATGCTTTGTGCGGCCGAAAACCAACGCCAGCTCGTCCCGGTGTTTATCAAGCAATTCGACCAGCAAATCGGTCTTGGCGGCCTGCGCGACAAAGTGCACCGACTGTTCAATCCGCTGCACGGCCTGCCCCGGAGGGTTGACCTGCACCCGCACAGGATCGTTCAGGAAGGCATCAGCCAGTTCGGACATCAGTTTAGGCATCGTGGCGGAAAACATCATCGTCTGACGCGGCGTTGCCAGCAGCGGCGCAATCCGGCGCAGCGCATGGATAAAGCCCATGTCAAGCATCTGGTCAGCTTCATCAAGGACAAGGTAAATCGTCTCGTCCAGACGGATTGCGCGGCGATCCAGCAGGTCGATCAGGCGGCCGGGCGTGGCCACCAGCAGGTCGACGCCGTTCTGCAGACGCTTTGTCTGCGCCACAATGCCGGCGCCGCCGACGACTAGGGCGACCTTCAGGTGAGAGCCTTTGGTATAGTCGGTCAGGTTATCGGCAATCTGCTTGGCCAGCTCGCGCGTTGGGGCAAGCACCAGACCGCGCGCGGTCTTTGCGTTCGGCTTTACGCCGGCTTTCATCAGCGCATCGATCATGGGCAGACCAAAAGCTGCGGTTTTACCCGTGCCAGTCTGCGCCAGGCCCATGACATCGCGGCCATTCATGGCGTGCGGGATCGCTTGCGTCTGAATAGGGGTCGGGTCGGTGATGCCCTGTTCAGCCAATTTGGCCACAAGGCGGGGCGCGAGGCCCAGCATATCAAAATCCATCAGTATTCTTTCCGGGCCGCATCGGCCCAAGCGGTTCGGGCGCACGGGGGTGTGCGCGCGGCGACAAAAGGTTGCGCCGAAATCCTGACAGTCAAAGCCGCATTGCCCTGACGCCGATCTGGCGCTGGACCCCCTGCGTGATCATGGGAACCGAAGTTGGCGACGGTGATTTGCGGGGCCTGCGGCCCGGCCCTGCTCACGCGGCAGGATCAATCGTCTGGTCGCCATGTGGACTTTTGAGTCCCATGTGTCAAGGGGCTGTGAAAAGGCGCGGCAAGGGTGCGCTTGCGCTTTCATCGCCGGCAGACACAAGATAAAGTGTCCGCAACTGAAAAACACGTGGGGCTGACTGTGGCGCATATCATTGTGGTGGGCAACGAAAAGGGCGGCGCAGGCAAGTCCACGGTGGCGATGCATGTCGCAACGGCGCTGGCGCGCATGGGGCACCGCGTGGGCACGCTTGATCTGGATTTGCGCCAGAAGTCCCTTGGCCGCTATATGGCCAATCGCCGCGAATACCTTGCGGCGGAAGGCATCGACCTGCCCTCGCCCAGCTATGCCGATCTGCCGGATATCGATCAGTCGGCGCTTGGCCCAAACGAAAACATCTATGATCACCGCCTGTCCATGGCCGTGGCAGAGCTGGAGCCGTCGAGCGATTTTATCCTGATCGACTGCCCCGGAAGCCATACGCGTCTTAGTCAGGTGGCGCACAGCCTTGCCGACACGCTGATCACGCCGCTGAATGACAGCTTTGTCGATTTCGACCTGCTGGCCCATGTCGATACAGCGGGTGAAACTATCACAGGGCCAAGCGTTTATTCCGAAATGGTGTGGAACGCCCGCCAGTTGCGTGCACAAGCTGGCCTGACGCCTATCGACTGGGTCGTCGTGCGCAACCGTGTCGGCGCGCAGCAAATGGTCAACAAGGACAAGATGGAACGCGTTATCGACAAGCTGGCAAAGCGGATCGGCTTTCGCAATGCGCCCGGCTTTAACGAGCGTGTCATTTTCCGCGAACTGTTCCCGCGCGGTCTGACCTTGCTAGATCTGCGCGATGTTGGCGTAAAAAACCTGAACATATCAAACATCGCCGCGCGGCAGGAATTGCGTGACCTGATCAAGGCGCTGAACCTTCCCGGCGTGAATGCCGACTTCTGAAAAAAGGCAAGCCAGCAAGTGCCCCCGCGCCAATGCTTCGGGTTTGCTTCCTAATCAAGCGGCTGCAGGTGGCTTTCCAGAAACGGCCGCAAATCTTCGTGCTGTTCGGGCAACTTCAACGCCTCACCCAAGTGGGTCATGTCTTCGTCGCGGTCGAAGCCGGGTTCGTTGGTTGCCACTTCAAACAGGACACCGCCCGGCGTGCGGAAATAGATCGCCCAGAAATAGTCGCGGTCAATAACGGGGGTGACCTGATAACCTGTATCCAGCAGGGCCGCCCGCACATCTACCTGAGCCGCGCGATTTTCCACGGCAAACGCAATGTGGTGCACCGACCCAGCCCCCTGAGAGGCACGCTGCGCCGTGGGCAGCAGTTCTAGATCAATCGTATTTGCGCCCGTCCCCTGCGCCACAGCAAAGCGCGTCAGGTTTCCAGAACTTCCCTGCTTTTCATACCCCATAAAGGTCAGCAATTCCTCCATCGCGCCTGTATCCTTCAGCCGCAGTGTGGCGCTGTGGAAACCGCGAATGGCGTAATCGCTTGCTATGCCATTGCCCGTCCAGCCTTGGCGATCGTCCTGCGCGATTTCAGCCAAGGCAAATCCTTCGCCGTCTGACGTCTGGAAACGCAGCCGGCTTTCACCGAAATGATCGGCTATCGAAACGTTGCCTGCGACCGCGCCAAGGCGATCCGCCCAGAACGGCAAACTTCCTTTGGGAATGGAATAGACGGTTTCACCCACCTCGCCGGTGCCGCGACGCCCGCGCAGGGCGTTATGGAACGGAAAATACGTCATCACACTTCCGGGCGTGCCGACTTCGTCACCATAATAAAGATGGTAAACATCCGGGGCGTCAAAGTTAACGGTCTTTTTCACGCGGCGCAGGCCAAGGGTCTGCGTAAAGAACGCGTTGTTTTCGGCCGCGTCCGAAGCGATCGACGTGACGTGGTGAAGTCCTTTGATCTGGTGCAGCATGGCGCATCCTTTCTTGCATGATGTAAACCTAATGCTGGACAGCAATTGCGATAACCGCAATAAGCCAGCAGAATTCATTGCAGAAATCGCAATAATAGATGGCTGGACACGCTGAACAGATCGCTGCCTTTCTGGCCGTAGCAGAGGCGCAAAGCTTTGCCAGCGCCGCAAAGTCCCTTGGCGTGGCACCATCATCCGTCACTCGGACAGTATCAGATCTGGAAACCCGCCTCGGCGTCCAGTTGCTTGTGCGCACCACGCGGCGCGTGTCCCTGACCCAAGCCGGCACAGCGTTTCGCGCACAAGTCGCACCGCTTTTGGCAGGACTCGCGCAGGCGCAGGACGATATTCGCGCCTTTCAGACGACGCTGATCGGTACGTTGCGTGTATCGGCCCCTTTGTCGCTTGGCCTGCATCGACTGGCCGCGCCGCTGATCCGCTTTCGCGAAACCACGCCGGATGTCGAACTCCACCTCAACCTGACGGACCGCTTTGTCGACATCCTGACAGAGGATGTCGACATGGCCCTGCGTATTTCGTCTGCCCCGTCCGATCTGTCGACGATCTGGCGTAAAATCGCTCCGGTCCCCCGTTCGCTTGTCGCCTCGCCGGATTATCTGTCGCAGCATGGCATTCCCCGCCGCCCCGAGGACCTGGGTGGACACATTGCCCTATCCTATACCTATCTGGCCGGACGAAATGTGTGGCACCTGACACACGCGGCAAGCGGTTTGACCGAACCTGTGCGGATCAAGCCGGGGCTGACGTGTGACAATGGCGATTTGCTGGCGCAAATGGCCCAAGCAGGTCAGGGAATCGCACTGCTTCCAGATTTTTTGTTGCGTGATGCCATTGCGGCGGGAACGCTGGTGCGCCTGCTTACCGGGTGGAACCCGCCTGACATTTGGCTGACAGCTTTTTATCCGCCCTATCGTCGACTGCCTGCCGCGCTCGACAGGTTTACGACCTGTGTCGAAACCGCCTTGGGCATCGCGCCACTCTGACAAACGGGCCGCACGCGGGGTTCCGCTGGGCAGGACAAAACGCGCCTGTCGATTAAACCAGTTTATATCGCCACGTCTTATCGCGCCCTATGAAACCACATCAAGTTTCAAGTGTTGCTTCACGTAAGCATGCAAGCCGGCTTAGGCCGCCTTGCCAGGCAAAAGGTGGTTTATGCTCAAGATTGTTCAAAGCGCGTTTCAGGCCCGGTTAGGCCGACATATTGCACTGACGGATTCAGAACGCGATGCCTTGTCGCGTCTTGAAGGCCAGCCTGTCGCCCTGGGCAAGCGGTCCCCTCTTTTTTCCGATAGCAAGCCGCAAGACCGGATCGCGATCGTGCGGTCTGGCTGGGCGGTGACGCGGGTGCGCAGTGACGGCAACCAGACGACAATCGCGCAAATCTTTATGGCCGGCGACGTTATCGGCCTGTCGGATCTGGGGCTTGGCCGCCCCCCACATGAGACAACGATGCAAACCGACGGGTCTGTTCATTTGCTTGGTCGCAAGGCGCTTTGCAGTCTGGGCGCAGAACACCCACGGCTGTTTGCATTGATCCTGTCCTTGGCCAGCCTTGACGCTGCAGCGACGAATGATCGCCTGCACGCGATTACGCGCTATTCAGCCGAGGATCGGCTGATGCACTTTTTGCTTACGATCAAAGCAAAGTCCGAACAAATCAGTGGGCAACCTTCCGACCGGTTTCCTTTGCCGATGTCACAAAAGGAAATCGGTGATGCGTTGGGATTGACCGACATCTATGTGAACCGCTTGCTACGCGGACTGCAAAAGTCAGGCCAGCTGTCGTTGGCCCGGCCGAACGTAAAGATCAATGAACGCGATGTCTGGGCCACGCGGCTGAATTTTCAGGATCGCTATGCAGCTTTGGATTTCAACTGGGCAAGCTGACAAAAAAGAGCCCCGCATTGCGGGGCTCTTTTCATTTTGCCTGATGGCAACTTTTACTTTTCTGCGGCTTTCGCAGCCTTGTCGGCAACATCATCGACCGTCTGGCGAACTTTATCTTCGGCCTGCGTCGCTGCACCTTTCAACGCTGCCTTGGCCGAACCCGCAGCTTCTTGCGCAGCTGTCTGAAGCTCCGACCGGGCAGCGGCAACGGCACGTTCTGCGCGGGCGCGCTCTTCGTGATAGATGCGCTCTGCCTCATCCATCAGAGCATCGCGGCGGGCACCCAGATAGCTGTCTTCGGTCCGGGTCTTTGGCAGCAAGGCTGCAACCGCAGCACCCACCGCAAAGGCCAGCGCACCAATTACCAAAGGCTGGCGGTCAAACAGATCGCCTGCGGAATCGCGGCCGTTCGACATTGCGCTGCCTGCCTGGCGACGCGCCTCTACGGCGCGCTGACGGGCCGCGATGACGCGTTCACGTGCTGCCTCTGACAGACCTTCGGTACCTTCGGACAGACGGTCACGCAGGCGGCGTGCTTCGGCGCTGACATCGTGACCGACACGGTGCATCGTTTCATTCGCGTCATGTGCCAATTTCTGCGCCGCATCGCTGGCGCTGTTCAGCATGTCTTTTGCAGTATTGCTCATGGTATATTCCTTTACGGGTTACAGGCTTGGTGCCTGCGTCATTGTTCAACGGCGGCGCGGTGCCGGATCATAATCGTCGCGTGCCCAAAGCGGGTCAGTGTCATAGGCGGGCACCGGACGGGCCTGCGCAGCAAGTGTGTGGTCAGCCCAAAGGTCGGCGTCATCTTCCAACCGTGCCGCAGCCATATCGGCGGGGCTGCTGTCATAGTGGTGCACCTCTGGACGGGTTGCAGGTTTGACAGGGGCCATACCGACCCGCGGCTTTTTGTTGCGCGGTGCGCGTTCCGGCGTGACCGCGCTGATTGCCAGCCAGGCCAGACCCAATCCAATCACGGCAAAGGGCCAGGGATTTTTTTGCGCTGTGCGGCTGACTGTGTCGCTGGCGACGGCAATCTGGTCGCGCATCACCAAGGATACGTCGCGTGTCACAACGCCGACCTGACCGCGCAACTGCGCCGTCACCTCGTCGATCTGGCCGCGCACCTGCAGCTTGACCTCTTCCATCAAGCCGTCAACGGTCAGCCGGTTTTGCAAGACATCCAGATCACGGCCTAGCCGCGCACGTTCCAAGGCGATTTCGGCCTCGATCTCTTTGGGATTACGGGTATCAGCGGTCATTATACGCCTCTTTCATCATTTGCGCGTCTGCCTTTAGGCTGCGGGCCGCGCGGGTCGGCGCAATACTGGACAGCTTCAGTCGCTTGATGCCAACAATCGCCAAGATGACAGCGATGAGCAGAACCGCAAAGCCGACAAGAACTGTCGCCCAGAGTTGGCTGATGCCGGCCAGAACCAGGGCCGAAATCACCGCCGTCGACAGAACCGACAGGCCGATGAAGGCAAGGATCAGCGCCACGACCAGAAGGCCCAGCGCCGCACCGGCGCGTTTCAAATTCTGGTCCACCTCGGCACGCGCAAGGTCAACCTCTTGGCGCAACAAGTTACCGACGCTGCCCAGCACATCGCTGAGCAGTGAACCGGTGCTGCGGGGGTCAGGGGACTGCATGATCAGCCCCGACCGTCGATGTCTGCATTACCGTGGCGCGGCGGCATGAAATCATCGCTGCCGTGATAGTCATCCTGCGCCGCCATACCGCCCGCATTGCGTTCGGATGCTTTGGCGAAACGACTGACCGCAAAACCGGCAAGGGCCGCGCCAGCCAAAAAGACCAGCGGATTACGACGGGCAAAGTGGCCTACATCACTGATCGCCGTGCCCAGATCCTTGTTGCTGATTGCATCAGACGCATCGGCAAGCGTATCGGCGATCTGGCCGAACGTGCGTTCCTGCGGGCTGCCAGTGCGGCTTTCGTTTGCGGCCTTGCGCAGAGCCGAGGCTACGTTGTTTACTTCCTGTGCGGCGGCGCCCTTTGCAGCGTCGGCGCGGGCGGTCACTTCGGACTTGATCGTTTCTTTCGCATCGTTTGCGACCGATTTGGCTTGCTGGGTTACGTCATTTACGACGCTTTTCGCTTCTGCGCTTACATCATGCGCTGCGGTCTTGGCGTCACGCGCTGCTGCATCTACCGTGCTGTTGATATCCGTCATGGCAATCTCTCCGGCTGGGCCGATGGGCGTCCATATCGGGCTGCTCATTCGGCGTTCATATCATTGTGGACAAAACAGCGCAGGTGATGATTAAGTTCCGGAGGCTGGATCGAAATGCCGTATTTCCGCCGACGATATCAGTCAGATGTGCCGCGATATCCGTTGGGATTGCCGGACTGCCAAGCCCATGTGCTGGCCGCCATGTCATCAAGTGTATGACGCGCGTGCCAGCCAAGCTCTGCATGTGCGCGGCCTGAATCTGCCTGCATGGCCGCGATATCGCCTGCACGGCGCGGCGCAATCACAACGGGAATCGCATGGCCAGAGGCTTTGCGGAAAGCCTCGACCATTTGCGTTACGCTATAGGGTTGGCCCGTGCCGATATTGAACGCCCGCGCGCCACTGTGATGAGCCACATAGTCAACAGCCGCAACATGGGCCCGCGCCAGATCGACGACATGGATATAATCGCGTTGCCCCGTGCCATCGGGTGTGTCGTAGTCATCGCCAAAGATGTTCAGATGCGCCCGCTGCCCAACGGCGACCTGTGCGATATAGGGCATCAGGTTGTTCGGCACGTCCGACGGATCCTCGCCCAAGGTCGCAGAAGCATGGGCACCGACCGGATTGAAATAGCGCAGCAACACCGCAGCACCGTCCTTGGCGGCAGCCCAATCGGTCAGGATCTGCTCTGCAATCATCTTGGTGCGACCATAGACAGAGGTCGGGTTCAGCGGGTGCGCCTCGTCATACGGCAAATAGACTGGCTCGCCATAGACCGTGGCGGAAGATGAAAAGATGATCCGCTTGCAGCCCGCCGCATCCATCGCGCGCAGCAGCGCAATGGTGCCGTTCACATTGACATCGTAATAGCCAAGCGGATCTTTCATGCTGTCGCCAACGGCCTTGAGCCCGGCAAAGTGGATCACCGCATCGGGGCGAAAATCGGCCATCACAGCGTTCAGCGTCGCATCATGGCGCACATCACCCTCGACCGCCGTTACCGTGCCGTTGGTCAACTTGCGCACTCGGTCTAGCACAACGGGGCTGGAATTGTCATAGTTGTCCAGAACGCAAACCTCGTGCGCCTGCCCCAGCAGTTCGACAAGCGTATGACTGCCGATGTAGCCGGCACCACCAGTGACCAAAACGCGCATAAAATGCCTCCGTGAAATATAGCGCCTGCTTAGGCGAGCGGTTCCGCCGGATCAATCCCGCCGTGCAGCGCCTTGGTTGATATCGGCGCGGTGGATGTCACCGCCCCCCTTTTCGCCTCGCCCCGCAGCAATTTAGACGGCGATATATTGCATCCAAGGTTCCGCCGCCGGATTGCGCAAGAGGATTAGATTTTTACCCACGCGGGTGCTTTTCGCTGCGCTGCGCCTTACACTTTCAGAACGCGCTGATAAGCTGACAGCAACAAGCAGCGGAGCGATATGATGCGGGAATGGTGGCGTGATGCGGTGATCTATCAGATTTATCCGCGGTCCTTTCAGGACAGCACTGGCGACGGAGTTGGCGATCTGAACGGAATTACCCAGCGGCTGGAACATATCGCCAGCCTTGGGGTGGATTGCATCTGGCTGTCCCCGATCTTTACCAGCCCGCAGGCGGATATGGGCTACGATGTGTCGAATTATACCGACATCGACCCGATTTTTGGCACGCTCGATGATTTCGACCGGATGCTGGCGCGGGCGCATGAATTGGGGCTTAGGGTAATTACAGATCAGGTTTTGTCCCATACCTCTGACCAGCATCCATGGTTCATCGAAAGCCGCACGGATCGCACCAATCCCAAGGCGGACTGGTATGTCTGGGCCGATCCGCTGCCGGACGGCAGCCCGCCGACGAACTGGCACAGCCATTTCGGTGGCCCCGCCTGGGAATTCGAGGCTGTGCGCGGCCAGTATTATCTGCACAATTTCTTGTCGCAGCAGCCCGACCTGAATTTCCACAACCCTGACGTCGTGGGTGCCATACTGGATACTGCAAAGTTCTGGCTGGACCGGGGGCTGGATGGTTTCCGCCTCGATACGGTCAACTACTACTTTCACGACAAAAAACTGCGATCGAACCCCCCGGCCAAGGGCGGGCGTCAGGTCATGGCGACCGATCTGTACGGGATGCAGGACAATATCCACAACAAGAACCAGCCGGAAAACCTTGCGTTTCTTGAACAGCTGCGGGCGCTTTGCGACCAATACGACGGCATCATGATGGTCGGCGAGGTCGGCGACATGGGCCAGCGGTCCATTGATCTGATGGCCGAATATACCAAAGGCAGCAGCCGCCTGCATATGGCATACAGCTTTGCCATGCTCGGACCAGACTTCAACCCCAAGCATTTTCGCGGCTGCATTGAAGGCTTTCAAAAAGGTGCCCCCGACGGGCAGCCGGAATGGTCCTTTTCAAACCACGACGTGCCACGCCATGTCACCCGCTGGGCCGAACACGCTGTATCAGACGAATCTATCGCAAAGCTCGCCTGCGCCATGCTGATGAGCTTTGAGGGCACCATCGGCATCTATCAGGGCGAAGAGCTGGGCCAGCTGGAAACCGTGATGAAGTTCGAGGAACTGACCGACCTGCAAGCGATCCGCTACTGGCCGGGCGTCAAAGGCCGCGACGGTTGCCGCACCCCGATGGTCTGGGATCACACGGCGGAAAACGCGGGGTTCACCACTGGCACACCCTGGCTTCCGGTCAAGGCACCGCAGATCGCCCATTCTGTTGATCTGCAAGAGGCGCAGAATGACAGCGTCCTGCATTTTTACCGGCAAACGATCGGTTTCCGCAAATCGCACCCCTGCATGACGCGGGGCAAAACGGCATGGATCGACCTGCCCGAACCGATACTGGCCTTTACCCGCAGCACGGCGGATCAGCACCTGACTTGCGTGTTTAACCTGTCCAAGGATCCGCAAACGCTGACCGTGACAGGAACGGCGACGCTAACCGGGCCGCAACATGCGACCCTGGCAGACAGCACATTGACGCTGCCCGGAAATGGCTTTGCCTTTCTGGGGCACAGCACAACTATAGAGCTGACAGCCTGATGGGCCGGCGGGCGGGGTGCATGCGCGGCCCTGCCCGCGAACAGCTGCGTCTTGCTGGCACAAAATCTGCACAAATGCGCGAAACTATGTCAGCGTGATTTCATGACACAGCGCACCCTTACGCACCGTGACGTTCTGCCGCCCGGGACCAGTATCCACCTGACCCGCGCCCTGCTGACGCCTGCGCGGCCCAAGGCGCTGCATAGCCACGATTTTATTGAACTCTTTTGGGTGCAAAATGGCTCCCTGCGGCATCACCTGCCTTTTAGCGTCGAAACGTTGACCGAAGGCGCGTTAGTCCTGCTGCGCCCCGGTCAACCCCACGCCCTTCAGGGGCGCGGCGATACGGCACTGGCTGTGTCCATCGCAATTCACCCCGATCTGGTGCAAAGCCTTGATGCCCGTCTGCCGCCGCTTGCCTTTTGGCAGGCGGAACACGCCCCGGCGCGCACGCATCGCGACAGCCGGCAGTTGGCCACGTTGAACCGTGCCGCCGGCTTGCTTGAACGGGGTCCCTGCGACAGCCTTGCCGCAGAGGCATTTTTGCTGCCTCTGCTTGCCGATCTGGCCAGAACCCAAACCCGCCTGCCACCGGACGCCCCCCTCTGGCTGCACCATGCCTGCGCCCTGGCGCATGATCCCGCTATCTACTGCGGCGGGGCGGCTGCCCTAGTTGCCGCCACGGGGCAAAGCCATCCGCATGTGTCGCGCAGCATGCGCCGCTGGATGGGCCAATCGCCGACGCAATATGTCAACCACATTCGCATGACCCAAGCCGCCCGCACGCTGACCTGTGACAGCGAACCTATGGCAGAAGTTGCCGCTGCTGTCGGGATTGCGAACCTGTCACATTTCCATAAGCTGTTCCGCAGCCATCATGGCATGACCCCGCTGCATTACCGCCAGCAGTTCCAACGTGACGTCGTGCAGCCCAGCACTTAATTGACCAAAGGGTCAAAAACATGCCACAAGACCCCACCGCCGCCTCAGGAGCTTTCCCCGTGACGACAACAGAACATCTGCCGCGCAATCCGGGCATGTCCCTGGATATGGACTGGGTCATGTCGGCGCAGGCTAATGCATCCGCCATCGAACGCCGCGCCGCGACCCTGCCCGGCCGCCGCAGCGTGAAAAAGGACTATCAGGCCGCCTGGCTATGCAAGGCCATCAGCCTGATCGACCTGACGACACTTTCTGGCGACGATAGCGCCGGGCGCGTGCAGCGCCTGTGCGCCAAAGCCCGCCAGCCTGTCGCGCCTGATCTTTTGGAAGCGCTGGATATGACAGGCCTGACCACCGGTGCCGTCTGCGTCTATCACGACATGGTTGAAACCGCCGTCGCCGCACTTGCCGGATCGGGCATTCCGGTCGCTGCAGTATCCACCGGTTTTCCCGCCGGTCTGTCGCCATTCCACCTGCGCATCGCCGAAATCGGCGAAAGCGTCACCGCCGGTGCCTCTGAAATTGATATCGTCATCAGCCGCCGTCACGTTTTGACGGGAAACTGGCAGGCGCTTTATGACGAAATGGCCGAAATGCGCGCTGCCTGCGGCGACGCCCACGTCAAGGCAATTTTGGCCACCGGAGAGTTGGGCACCCTGCGCAACGTAGCAAAGGCCAGCCTGGTTTGCATGATGGCCGGCGCGGATTTCATCAAAACATCAACCGGCAAAGAGTCCGTCAATGCGACTTTGCCCGTGACCTTGACCATGATCCGCGCAATCCGCGATTACCATGATCGCACTGGCATCTATGTGGGTTACAAACCCGCTGGTGGAATTTCCAAATCCAAGGACGCGCTGGTTTACTTGTCGATGATCAAGGACGAACTTGGTGACCGCTGGCTACAGCCTGACCTGTTCCGCTTTGGTGCATCGTCCCTTCTGGGCGATATTGAGCGGCAATTGGAACACCACGTCACCGGCAGCTATTCTGCCAGCTGGCGTCACGCGATCGGCTAAAGCCGGGTTTTGAGTTTATTTTGCCAGATGAAGACGAAGGGTAGCGCGATGACCGTCAAGGAGATCTTCGAAACCATGGATTACGGCCCCGCACCTGAAAGCAGCAAAGAGGCGCTGGCCTGGCTTGCGTCCAAAGGTGACTTTGGTCACTTTATCGGCGGCACATGGACGCCGCCCGGCACGTTGTTCGCCGTGATGAATCCGGCCACGGATACCCTGCTGGCACAGGTGACCCAAGGCACACAGGCTGATGTAGATGCGGCCGTCAAAGCAGCGCGCAAGGCGCAGCCAGCTTGGGCGAAGGACGGTCATACCAGGGCAAAAGTGCTGTATGCGCTGGCGCGTATTCTGCAAAAGCAATCGCGCCTGTTTGCCGTGCTGGAAACGCTTGATAACGGTAAGCCGATCCGCGAGTCCCGCGATATCGACGTGCCGCAGGCTGTACGGCACTTTTATTACCATGCAGGTATGGCGCAGATCATGGCGGACGAGTTACCCGATCGGCAAGCCCTAGGCGTGTGCGGCCAGGTTATCCCGTGGAATTTTCCCCTGCTTATGCTGGCGTGGAAAATTGCGCCGGCCTTGGCGATGGGCAACACGGTTGTGTTAAAACCTGCCGAATGGACGCCGCTGACCGCTTTGCTGTTTGCAGACATTTGTAATCAAGCCGGCGTCCCGCCAGGCGTTGTGAACATCGTGACCGGTGACGGCGAAGTCGGCGAAATGATCGTCACCGCTGACGTAGACAAGGTTGCCTTTACCGGTTCGACCGGCGTCGGCCGCCGCATCCGCGAGTTGACTGCAGGTACGGGCAAGGCCCTGAGCCTGGAGCTGGGCGGCAAGGGTCCATACATCGTGTTCGAGGACGCCGATATCGACAGCGCCGTTGAAGGCGTTGTTGATGCGATCTGGTTCAATCAAGGCCAAGTGTGCTGCGCCGGGTCTCGCCTTCTGGTTCAGGAAGGTATCGCAGATGTCTTCTACACCAAGCTAAAGGCCCGCATGAGCGGTCTTCGCATTGGTGATCCGCTAGACAAGTGCATTGACATCGGCGCTATCGTCCACCCGCGCCAGCAAGCGCGCATCCGCGAAATGCTGGCGGCCCACCCAGAGGGTGACACGTTCCAGACCACCGCCCCTGATGGCTGCTATTTCCCGCCCACGCTGATTACCGGCCTCGCTTCGGCGTCGCCACTGATGCAGCAGGAGATTTTTGGCCCAGTGCTGGTCGCGACAACCTTCCGCACCCCGGGCGAGGCGGTTGAGATCGCAAATTCCACACGCTATGGCCTAGCGGCTTCTGTCTGGTCGGAAAATATCAATCTGGCTTTGGACGTTGCGCCGAAACTGGTCGCCGGGATCGTTTGGGTCAACGGCACGAATATGATGGACGCCGCAGCAGGCTTTGGCGGCGTGCGCGAAAGTGGCTTTGGCCGCGAAGGCGGGTGGGAAGGGCTGGCAGGCTATACCAAGCCGGTCACAGCCCCCGTCAAGGCACGTATCATTGCGGCACATACTGGCGACGGCGGCGCAAACGGCCTTGATCGAACCGCCAAGCTGTATATCGGCGGCAGACAGGCGCGGCCTGACAGCGGCTACTCCCGCGCAGTCTATGGACCACAAGGTGCCCTGCTGGGTCACACCAGTCTTGCCAGCCGCAAAGACCTGCGCAACGCGGTCGAAGCCTGCAACGCCGCCAAGGGCTGGGCCAAATCCAGCGGGCATCTGCGTGCACAGATCCTGTATTACATGGCAGAAAACCTGTCCGCTCGCGCCACAGAATTTGCCACGCGCCTGACATCGCTGACCGGACACGACGGCACCGCAGAGGTTGAGGCCAGCATTAGCCGTCTGTTTAGTGCAGCGGCTTGGGCCGACAAATACGACGGTCAGGTGCATGATGTTCCGATCCGCGGCGTCGCATTGGCCATGAAAGAGCCGGTCGGCACAATCGGCATCCTTTGCCCAGATGACGCGCCCCTGCTGGGCCTCATCAGTGCAATGGCACCTGCGATTGCAATGGGGAACCGCGTCATCCTCGCAGCCTCGCAGCCCTTTCCACTTGTTGCCACGGATCTTTACCAGGTGTTGGACACCTCTGACCTGCCAGGCGGTGTCGTTAATATCCTGACCGGTGATCACAGCGACTTGGCCGACCCCATGGCGCGGCATATGGACATTGATGCCATCTGGTCGTTTGCCGATCCCGCGCTCATCAAAGGCATCGAAACAGCCGCTGCCGGCAATTTAAAGCGGACTTGGTGCACCGCACTTGACTGGACGCACGACAACACCAAAGCGGTCCTGCCCCATGCAACAGAAGTTAAAAATATCTGGATTCCCTTCGGGGCCTAGAAAAATGACCAGAGGAAGGGGCGTCGCCTTCTTCTGGTCAAAAATATCCCGGGGGGAGTCGCGCAGCGACGGGGGGCTGGCCCCCCTTTGACTTGCGATAGGTCAGCGCCGGTCTTTAGGCTTCCAGCTGTCGAACCAGCGCCGCATCTTTGAACGGCGGGCGTCCATGTTTGCCTGTGCGATATCCAGACGATCGCCGGCAGCGTCCATCGCTGGGTCGATCATCCTTTCGCGGAACTGAAACCACATTGCCCGCACCATACCGATCAGGAAAATTACGATTACAAAGAATGCGATGTTGAACCACGGGATGATCATTTCGTTCGGGCTGGACAAAGGGCGGATAGCAATCGCGTTCGGAAAGGCCGACAAGTAGCCATTGCGCCAGCCGTAGTGCGTTACGACCGCCCACTTTGGATTCTCGGATGTCGATCGCAAATCATCTGCTTCGGTCTGCAAACTGGCTGTGTCGAATTTAAAATAGAATGGCCAACCCCAGCCCGTATCCTCGTTGCGATAAACCATGACTTCTGTCGTATCGCGCGGGATGAAGCCCAGCAAAAACGTCTCTTTGCGCACGGCTTGAATAAACTGCACATCGCGGTTGACCAGCGTCGCGGACTGCGGACTTGGGTCTGACCAGAAAATACGCGTCCAGTCGTTCAGGTCCTGCCGTTCCTGATAGGTATTTACGATCCGGACCACATCATGCTGTGGCAGCACGTAATGCAATACGACCCCAACTGCGAGGATCGGTAGAAGCCGCAACAGGAAGGCCAAAATGCGCATCAGAGTCTCTCTTGAAATGGGTCAGTTCGTATTGATCACATAGACGATGCCGCCCCAGATCGCCACAGGCACGACATAGACCAGCACAAGCAGCTTTGGCCGCAGACTGGTGCGATAGGCCGCCATGCCGGTTTCGACATAGTCATCGCGGCTTTGCCCGGGCACAGGATCGGCGTCATAATCCTTTTCCAGCCGCTCGCGCCGCAAGGATGCGGAATAGACCGACAGGGACAAGTAGATGACACTAAGCCCGACCAGACCAAAGAAAACGAGTTTAAAAAACGTAATCATAGTTTCACATCACCCCCACGGGCCGCGCCGCTTGGGCAAGGGCGGCGGCGTTTGCGGCACGTGTGGCATCGCCCCAAACAAGGCATCACGGGTGCCGACCTTGTCCGCCAGATATTCCTTTGACAGCATCTCTACCACAAATTCACGTTTTGCGTCCGGCCAGGTGGCATAAGCCGCGTAAAACGCCTGTTTGTGACAGATGAACAACTGCCGTGCATCTAGCGGGGCCAGTTCGGAAAGCAGCATATTCACCAAATCGGCATGGCGTCCGGGCCGCGCGCGCAGGGTATAGAAATAACCTGCGTCATCACTGGTGATCCGGGGCCAGGGTGCCCCATCTTCGGCCCAGCGCACCAGCGCCGCCAGCGTATGCCAAGCATCTGGTAGCGCATCCGCATGTTGCCGTGCCAGTTGCCGCATTTGCCGAGGCGAGGTTTGCGCCAAGTCGCCGCCCAGCTTTGATGCGATATCAGCAACCATAAAGTCCATTTTGCGGCGCAAGATATCCGCAACCTGCGGGCTTTTGGCTTGGGCCACCGGCTCTACCAGATCGTTCAACTTGAAAAACGTCGCAATATCGCTGCGCGCCTGCAAGCCTATCACCGGTGATACCGGCAATTCACTCAAGGCATCCACGTCCCCCATGGCGATCACGGCGGGATGATCCACGCTGCGAAACACATAAAGGCCGCCAAACAGGGCGGTCCAGAAATCCGGCGTCTCGAATGTCATATGTTTCAGGCGCACAGGATTGCGGGTCACATCGCCCGTGTCCTTGGCCAGATCGATCATCTTTGCAATCAACACATCATCGTACCAGCCATCTGCGCGCTCTGTAAAATCGTCAATCATCGCGCCCAACTTGTCTGACGCTTCAACAGTGCCGGCGGTAGTGTCTGCCTCGACGGTAATACGGCGAATATAAAACAGTCGCGCCGGGGTATCGGCGTCATGAACAGAATTCAGCAACTCGCCCGCCACGGCATCCTTTGCGGTCAGGGTGAACAAAGCCGCTTTGTTTTCCGTGATGAACTGCCGCAGGATCGTACGGCTGTGCGAAAACGTGGCGTCCAGCAACGGTGCGCTGACCTGGTTGGTGCTAAGCAGGATAAACTGCCGGTTCACGCCGCGCGGGTTCAGATAGGCCGGATCGCCAAGTTCCGCGCCGATCTCGGGACTAAAGCCTGAAATATCGATATGAAACTCGGCCAGCGCCGTTTGCTTGCGCGTCAACGCCTGCAATGCGCGGTTATATCGCGCCACCAACGGCGGGCTATCGACCCGGAACAGGTTCCCGAACATCAGC
Source organism: Loktanella sp. R86503 (assembly GCF_042466455.1). NCBI lineage: Bacteria > Pseudomonadati > Pseudomonadota > Alphaproteobacteria > Rhodobacterales > Roseobacteraceae > Loktanella > Loktanella sp. R86503. The sequence goes on along the minus strand of NZ_JAXHCI010000002.1, from coordinate 453,394 downwards.
CCGCGTTCAATCAGCCGGTGCATATGACGCCTCTTACCATTTTATCCGAACCCAGGTGCGCGGCAGCCCCATTAACGACACGCCCATCAACGGCCCCCAGATGATTGCGGCGGCCAATCCCAACCGGGTAAAGTAGACCATATTGTTCAATAGGCCCAGCTTCGACCATTGCGCCCAGGATGCGCCCGCCGCCCAATACTGGGTGACGAAAAACAAACCCGTCAGTGCGGTCAGCACCATCGCTGACAGCACCGCATTCACGGCCAGCGCCGGCAACCCCTCTGGCAAGACCATTGACCACAGCTTTGGCACCAACCACCCCAGCAGGCCCAAACCGATTGCCGGAACAAGCAACCCTTCGATCATGTACCAAGGCTCGCAGCATAGCGTTTGCGGGCTGCGTCCATGCGCTGCATGTCCCGCACTGCATTGTCGACGGCGACTTCGTCCGACTTATCGGCATAGCGAAATTCGCTATCGGCGTAGCGGTTAATTTCCTGCAAAACCATATCCGTCGTGATCGGTTGGCGCAGTTCCCGGATCATCCCAAGCTTGGTGTCGTAGTCCTGCCGCAGGAACAGGTCGGGCTGTTCCATCCAGTCGTCCGGCAGTTCAAAGTCCATGGCCCGCACCTTAACCGCGTCCGTAATGTTCTTGACTGCGCGGCCGGTAAAGCGTTCGTCCGCTTCTTGGATCGCTTTCAGATAGGTTCCCAGCTTCGCCAGTGTATCCAGATCGCCGTGCTGCGCCTGAACACGTTCAAACACCCGCAACAAACCTTCTTCATGCGGGCGGGCGTGGCTGGCGTAACTGGCCGCAACCGCTTTCTGGATTGCCTGCGCGGCAAAAGCATCGTGATCGCCTAACGGGATGTCGTGGTTCTTGCCCATCAGCAGCGATAGGATGTCGATGTAATCTTCGCGGCTCTGCGGTCCGTCTACAAGAAACCGCGCGCCTGCACGTTGACGCAGCGCATCATCGACATTTTCAGGATAGTTGCTGAACATGCCAAAGGTGCAATTGCCACGCACCACGGTATTTGCCCCGGCAAAGCTTTCCATCAGCACGGCAGTAATTTCCAACTGACCTGCACTGGACTGACGATCGCCGCGCTTGCCAGCCAATTGGTCGATATCATCGATTGTCCCAAACCCGATGACCGCAGGGTCGATGATATTGGTAATAAAGGCCTTAGCGTTCTGCCCTGACTTACCCTGATAGCTGTCGATATTGTCGGTGCTAAGATTCTGATATCGAAACGGATAACCTGCCGTATCGCAATACCCAGACACCAATCCCGCCATCATCTGAATTAATGTCGTCTTGCCGGTTCCGGGCTTGCCGTCACCCATAAAGGTAAAGATAAATCCGCCAAGTTCTGCAAACGGGTTCATCCGCCGATCAAAATCATAGGCCATCAACATCTTTGACAGGCGCAGCGCTTGCGCCTTGGCAATGTGATTGCCGACGACCTGCTCGGGTGCCTTGAAACTCATCGTCAGTTTTGTGCTTTTGCGCGCATGGGGCGCGGCAAACCCCTGAACGGTATAGTCGTCCGCAGCCACATGCCACGTCGCTTGGGTAAACGCCTCCAACCCCGGCATCGTGGTAGCGCGGGCCGCAACCTTGTCAGCCAGCGCATCACAAAAAGCGATGACGACGGCGACCAGTGTGTCGTCATCCTGCGCCAGCGCCGCGATATCCTGATCCAACTCCCACAGCACACCATTCAGCGCCAGTGGCGCATTATCGATCAGCACCTCTTCGACTTCGCTCAAATCCACCGTTGCGGTCCCGGCCTGATCGGCAAGCAAAAACCCCGTCGCAGAGGCCAGTACGAATAGCGAAATGATCGCTTCAGCTTCCAGAAGTTGCACAAAGCCGGCGCGGCGATCTTCGGGCAAGGTGCCCTCAAGGCTCGCGCGCTTCAGCGCCGCCAGCCCGGTGCGATCCGCAAACTGATCCGCGACACCCATCGCAATCGCAAGTCCCCGCCGTAACGCTTGCGTCACCTGCGCCTGCACAGGCGTCACAAGATCACCATCCGCGACTGCCGCGATCCGGTCTCGCAAGGCCACCCCATCGCTGGCCACCACCCGCCGGGTAACCAGGCCCGGTGTCGTGCTGCGAAATGCACGCCGTGTCCCGATACCAGACGACCGTTCCTGCGCAGGGGTCGGGGCAGAGGCATTCGCCAGACGCGGCGCATGATCCAGCCGATTCAGAAGCTCCAAGGCTGCCGCGTAGTGAACCCGGATATCCGCCTCGCGCAACTCCATCCGATTGCCGGTCTCGCTCATGTCGTCATCCGTTTCATCTGGCCAAATAAACTCCCGCCGGAGGCTCCTGCATACCCCATAGCGCTATCGGTAGCTCCTTACGCGCCCGTCATCGCTGACAACAAACTTGCGCACATCGTCAAAGCCTGCGGGCCTGCGTTCGGCCAGCGCTTGATAAGGCCGCGCAGGCATGATGATCGACCGTTCCATCTGGCTGACACCGCGGCCCTGCGCGGCTGCGTCAAAGGGATCGCGGGCAAAGATTTGTCGTTCCACCGTGCCAAACCAGCCCGACTTGACCTGCTCGACCCGCTCGGTCTGCAAATCCTCCTCGGTCCAGACCAGCGCCCAATCGTCACCGACCGGACTTTGGGCCTGTTCCAGGACGTTGCGCAGCGGGCCGTTTTGCCGGGTAAAGGCGCTGGAATACATTGGCCCCACGTGAAAGCGCCGCAACCGCACGGGGTGCAAATCGTCAAAGTCTGCGTCAAACCCCGTTGCGATGGTCATCAGTTTCAGTCCGGCAATCGACTGCGCCATCAGATGCGTTTGCGCCATGGGCCAACGGCGATCATCCTTGGGCAGGCCAACCCGGCCCGTATCCTCGACATCCATCAGGTACAGGGTCGGCAGGTTCACCTGACTGTCATAAACAGCCCAATGCACCAGAAAATGCCGCCGGTCACCGCGATGCGACAGAAAAACGGTCTGTGGATCGTTGCGGGCCCAAAACTGGCCACCCTTCACCAATTCTTCGTAATAAAGCCGCTGCGACATGGCATATTGCAGCCGTGTCGGGATCGTCAGATCGCCAACGATCTGGCGGATCATCTGCGACTTTAAATCCTCGACCGACGGCATCCCCGCCAGATGCTGCCGCGCCTGCAGCGCGTCGTTCGCCATCTCTAGCAACTCTTGATACACCGGAAAGCCGCTTTCGACTCGATCTATCGTCAACTGTCCCGCATGGGATGCCCGACCGGCAAATTGGTATTTGTACGCCAAGGCCGTAAAGCTGTGGTTTAGCCCCGCAAGGTATCCCGCCAGCGCCCCGATATCCGCCTTCGACAGCCGCCCTTCGGTCTGCATCGTGGCCGCAACCTGCGTCAGCTGCCGTGTGATCCGGGCAAACTTGTCGAAATAGCGCCGGGTGACACGCGTTTCTTCCAGCTTGAAGTGGTCAAGGGCGAGGTCTGCCTCGGTCATGCTGTTGCCGCGACCTGTCTATTCCGCACCATACCGATTGCTATCGTGCTTCTCGACGATTTTGGCAAAGCGGCGCATAAAACGCTCGTCCGCCTTAGCCTTTTGTTCCAGCACATCGCGGGCAAAGACCATGTGGTCGCCGTGCGCTTCTAGCATGTCGGCCATCCGGCTGTTGGTCGCGGCACCGATGGCGGCCATGGCGGTCTGCGCCTCTTGATCCGTTTTGACGCCAATCTCGTTGATGCGGTGGGCAACGTCTTGTTGCTGCGCTGTTTTCAACGACTTGGACAGGGCGTCATACAGCACAACGCGCTGCTTGGTGTCTGTCTGCAGTTTGTTAATTAGCACCATCTGCGTTGCTGCTTGGTTCTGTAGGCTGTCGATCCAAGTCTTACCTTTTTCAATGTAACGTTCCAGTGTTTGGGACTGTGCCAACTGGACCTGTTCGGCCTGAACCAGCTCGTTATAGCGGGTGTTCAGCGCGGCAAGCTCGCTTTCCAGCTTCGTGCGCGCACCTGCGTCCTGTTCGACGCTGATCTTGTTTTCCAGTGTAATGATTGCGGGATCCATGCCCTGCACTTCACGGCGAATCTGTTCAAGCTCTGCGACAGCCATTTCGCGGTCGGACAGGGTGGTGGTCAAATTGCCTTCGACACGGGCCTTTTGGTCGTTCAGCATTTCCAGCTGACCTTGCAGCAGGCGCGTAATCACATCGGATTTGGAGATCAAATCCTGCAATTTGTCGTCGACGCTGGCCTGACGCATACGCTCTTCGCGCATGGAATCCGATTTACCTTTGGAAAAGAACCCAATCAACTTTTCTGAGGTCGTCTTGGACCGCATTTCTTCGAAATCGCGGGAAAAGCCTGCGGTGACGTCGTCTAGCCCCATGATCAATTCCGCGATATTCGCGTTCATCAAATCGGTGTGGGCGTGAACATCGTCCAGCGTGGCGTTTTCGATATCGATACTGACGTCGGTGCCAGCGGCCATCTTCTGACGGGCCTCTTCGATCCGGCCCGTAAGCGCGGCTATCTTGCCCTGCGCGGCCGCAACCTGCTGCTGGCTTTCTTCAATTTGCTGATCAAACGACGCCATCTTCATCCCTCACATGCCAAACGTGACTCCAAGATAAGGAGTCACGTCAATTTTACCAATACGCATCCCGCGTATCTGCGGCATTTTTCGGGCGGAACGCGACCTAATTCAGCGCCAATTGCGTCAGGTCGGGCTCTTTGTCGTTTGCTACGGCTTCCGGCCCCAACAAGTCTTCCGGATCGATGATTTTCGGCGGCAATTCACGACCGCGATTGTAAAATTCCGGATCCACGCGCATTGATTCCGCTTCGGAGCGGATATTGATCGTCATGGGAAGGGATACATTGTTGAACAAATGGATGATGTCCTGATTGAACATGCGAATGCAACCGGCAGAGCCGGAATTACCGATGCTTTCCAAATCATTCGTTCCGTGAACCCGGTAAAAGGTATCGCGTCCGTTGCGGTAGATATATAGCGCACGCGCGCCCAACGGGCTGCGGAGGCCGCCGGGGATGCCGCCGCGGAATGCGCCGTAAACTTCGGGTTCAGTGCGCAGCATATTCGCTGTCGGCGTCCAGCCCGGCCAGGCCTTTTTCAGCTGGATCGTCGCCAAACCGGACAGGGTGCGCCCCTGACGGCCAACGCCAACAGGATAGCGCGTCGCCGTGCCGTCGAATTTCACATGGTAAAGGAATTTCGCATAGGGATCGACGTCGATTGAACCGGCAGGTGCCTCGCCGGTATATAAGCCTTCCATGCGCCGGTTGACGCCCTGCGTATATTCCAGCGGGATCGCCGGCAAATCGTAGCCCGCATCGCGCAAAGGGCCGTATTCTGGCAGCCAGTTGACCTGCGGCACTTCGACGGGGGCAGAATCCGGCACGCGCGGCGCACAGGCCGCCGCAGAAGAGGCGAGAAGCAAAGCGCCGAAGGACCGGCGATTCAAGGCATTGGAAAGCGTCATATGGGGCAGCACCACAAATAAAAATGTCAAACTTAGTTATCATTCTTGCGCAAAATGGCAATGCAATGCCGCAGCGCGTTATGTTTCAATCCGTAAAACCCAGTTGACCGCCGAAAGTTCAGGCGACCCCCTACAATACGGCGACACAATCTGAACCAGATTGCATCGACCGGTCAGCGATGGGCCAAATTTGAACACGGTCCAACCTTTGTGGTGCCGCAAGTTTCTGATGTAATGCTTTAACCGGATCGACCACCGAGCAAGCTACGAAATTCAGACAAGGCCGCCTGACATGAACATGAACGCCCTTATGAACCGAATGATGCGCTATGTAGCGCGTCGTGGATTGCGTGACCTGAAAAAGCTGATTCCGTCTGAAAGCACCCGGCTGGAACAGCCGCATGCCCCTGTTCATCTGGACGCCGCCCATCTTCAATTGCATCTGTTTGGTGCCAATTTTCCATCACACAGCGAAGCTGCCGCCTTTTGCGCACCGCCGCCGGGCAGTGACCTGCCAAGCCGGCTGACGCAAGAACTGGACGGTGCCTTTATTGACGAAAACGAGGTGGAAGTCGTTCACAACGACATTCAAACGCGGCTTTTAGAATTTTTGCCCGCACAAGAGGCTGACGACATCATGCTGCGCCTTGCCGGTGACGATACGCTTATCATCATCACAGAAAACGCATTCCACGATCTGCCCTATAACCTCGATGATACAGAACATCTGACCTATCTTGGCCATATCATTGTAGAGGTCTGACTTTATCTGCTGCCGATGACATCCTGTGTCAGCCTGGAACCTGCATTTTCCAGACCGGCAATGATGTCGAAGTGGTGTCGCCCCGGGTCGATCACGACCGGACATTGCCACGCCCGCGCCAGCCAGCGCGCCTGATCCAGAAATGCGGGCCGCTCTGCGCCGCCGACCCAGATTGTCACGTCCGTATCGGGGACAGGCTGGTAAACAGGGCTTTCGGCGCGTGCTGTCGCCGTATCAAGGCCGAAATCTGTGTGCATGCTTGTGTGCAAAAACGGTTCCAGATCAGAAAGCGGAGAGATTGGCACCACACCGGTTACCCGCTTTAACCAGCGCCCCGCCACCTGTGGGTCAAGCATGCGCGCCGCCAGATGCCCGCCTGCCGAATGCCCCGTCAGCCGCAACGGGCCTGGACAGCGTTCTGCAATATGATCGATAGCCGCCGCAATCTGCCGGGTAATGTGCGGAATCGTGACATCGGGGCACAGGTCGTAATCGACGTTTGCCACCCGCCATCCCCGCGCCAAAGGTCCGGCGGCAAGATGGGTCCACAGATCCTTGTCCGTGCTTCGCCAGTAACCGCCATGCACGAATACAACGGTACCGTTTGCGTCACCGGCAGGTTCGAACAGATCGAACACCTCTTTTGGACGGGCACCATAGGGCAGGTTCAACTGCCCTGTTACACCTGCGCGGAACGCTCGCGCTTTGGCCGCCCATTGTGCCGGATAGCTATCACCGCCCGGAATATAGGCACCGTTCGTATATGCATCATCCAAGTCCATCGCAGTTTCCCTTTCGCAAGCAGCGCTTATATGCCAGTCGTAACCCTATCCTGAATTGCGGAGAGCGCCATGCTTGACCAGAAGACAGACCTTGCCAGCCAACTCAAGCGTCCGGACCTGCTTTGCCAGCAGGCCTTTTTGGCGGGCGAATGGGTTGACGCGAAATCCGGCAAAACGATTGACGTAACAAACCCTGCCCGCGGCGACGTCATCGCGACGGTCCCCGACCTAAGCCGCGACGAAATCAACGCCGCCATCGCGGTTGCCGACAAGGCACGCAAAGGCTGGGCCGCACAAACGGGCAAAGCCCGCGCCGCGGTGATGCGCAAGTGGTTCGACCTGATGATGGAACATCAAGAAGATCTGGCGATCATCATGACCGCCGAACAAGGTAAACCGTTGACGGAAAGCCGCGGAGAAGTCGCTTACGGTGCCGGTTTCATCGAATGGTTCGGCGAAGAAGCAAAACGCAACTACGGCGAAACCATCCCCGGTCACACGCCCAACACCCGCATCATGGTCGTCAAGCAGCCCATCGGCGTTGCTGCCGCCATCACGCCATGGAACTTTCCCAACGCCATGATCGCGCGCAAGGTCGCGCCCGCGTTGGCCGTCGGTTGCGGCTTTATCGTGCGCCCCGCGTCCCTGACGCCGCTGTCTGCGCTGGCGATGGGCAAACTTGCCGAGGAAGCAGGCGTGCCAAAAGGTGTGTTTTCTGTCGTTACGTCTTCGTCGTCGTCCGAAGTCGGCAAAGAATTCTGCGAAAACCCGATCGTGCGCAAACTGACCTTTACCGGCTCGACCGAGGTTGGCCGCATCCTGCTGAAACAGGCGGCCGATCAGGTCATGAAATGCTCGATGGAACTTGGCGGCAACGCGCCGTTCATCGTGTTCGACGACGCCGACATTGACGCCGCCGTCGAAGGCGCGATTGCCTGCAAATTCCGTAACAACGGCCAGACCTGCGTCTGTGCCAACCGGATCTATGTGCAAAAAGGCGTCTATGACGAATTTGCGCAAAAGCTGAAAATTGCGGTCGAAAAGCTAAAGGTCGGCGACGGCCTGACGGTTGGAACCGATCTTGGCCCGCTGATCGAGCCATCCGCCAAGGAAAAGGTCAAAGAGCATCTTGCCGACGCGCTGGCCAAGGGCGGCAAATTGATCTCCGGCGGGGAAGAGCACGCGCTAGGCGGTCAATTCTTTCAGCCAACCATTGTGACTGGCGCGACGCAGGACATGAAGGTTGCGACCGAAGAAACCTTTGGCCCATTCGCCCCGCTGTTCATGTTCGAGGATGAAGACGACGTTATTGCCATGGCCAATGACACGATCTTCGGCCTGGCGTCCTACTTTTATGCCAAGGATATCAGCCGCGTTTACAAAGTTCAGGAAGCGTTGGAATACGGCATCGTCGGCGTAAACACCGGCGTCATCAGCACAGAGGTGGCCCCGTTCGGCGGCGTGAAGCAGTCCGGCCTTGGCCGCGAAGGCAGCCATCACGGTACCGATGACTACCTTGAAATGAAATATATCTGCACAAACATCTGATTTTACTGCGCTGGTTTTAGAAACAAGGGCCGCCATCGATATGCGATGGCGGCCTTTTCACGTTATCCCATAACAGCATAGGTTTAGCGTCTTGCATCACTGCGTATGTCAGGCGACATACGGGCGTCCGTAACTTTGCCTTACTGGAATAAAAGCCATGCGAGCTCCGACCCATCCGCAAGAAGCCGATCGCCTGCTGACGCTTGCTGATTACGATATTATCGACACGCCAGCCGAATCCGACTTTGACGATGTGGTCGCGCTTGCCTCGCGCATTTGCGAAACCAAAGTTTCGCTTGTGTCGCTTGTTGATGAATCGCGTCAGTGGTTCAAGGCCAAGCATGGGTTCGTCGACATCGACACACCGCGGGATTCAGCAATCTGTGATCACGCTCTGCTGCAGGACGAACTGCTGGAAATCGAAGACACCACACAGGACCCGCGCACAGCTGATAACCATCTGATCATTACCGAAAAGGGGATGCGGTTTTACGCAGGCGTTCAGCTACGCGCGCCGAACGGCCTGGCGATCGGAACCTTGTGTGTACTGGACGACAAACCGCGTCAGTTGACCGATCTGCAGCGACAGACGCTGCGGACTTTGGCGCGGCAAGTCATGAACCAGCTTGAATTGCGTCGTACCCTGCGCAATCAAGAAATCCTGCGCGGAGAGATGGACCACCGGGTCAAGAATTCGCTGCAGACTGTCCAATCCCTGCTGCGACTTTACGCAAGCAAGATGACTGATCCCGCCGCGCTGACTGCATTTGCCGCCGTCGAACGCCGTGTCGCGGCAATTGTTGCGCTGCACCGCGAACTGCATCAGTCCAGCAGCATCGCAAAGGTCAACATGAAACCCTTTATGGATGGCGTCCTGGGCCATCTGGCAGCCACCTGCCCGGACAATGTGCGTATCACGTCCGATATTGCCAACTTCGAACTGGCCTCAACCGAAGCCACAGCACTTGCAGTTGTTGCATCAGAATGCATTGCGAACGCGATCAAACATGCGTTTCCGGCGGACCAGTCCGGCACTGTACATGTCTCCCTCGCCTATGCGCCAGACGGCACTGTCAAGATGATCTGCCGCGATAACGGGGTCGGCGCGATCGAAGACGAGGCGACCCGCGATGCCATGATATCGCTGGGACTGCGCATTATGGATGCCTCTGCCCAGCAGATCGCTGCCACCGTTGATCGTCGCAGCACGCCGGACGGCTACGTCGTGGAAATGAGCTTTAAGCCAGTCTAATCAGGCAACTCGTCCGCCGGGATGATCGAAAAAAACTCTCCGCCAGACCGCAGGCCGAACCATTCGACACCGTCCATGGTCCGGATCTGTCCCAAATCCACCAAGCGGTAAAAGCTTTTGCGATCTATCAGGGCCTCCAGCCTGCTGCGCACCATGACATAGGGTGACGGCTCTCCGGTGACCGCATCGCGTGTGACCCGTATGGGGTGATCCGCGTCGGCAGTTACAAAATCGCCAACATTTGTTTCAAAAATCAGGTCATCCCCGCGTTGCTGGAAATCGACCGCAACAAAGGGTGCGTCCTCGACCGTGATCCCGACCTTTTCCCCCGGCGTGACCAGAACATAATCGTCACCATCGCGCCGCAGGATTGTGGAAAACAGCCGCACCAGTGCAGGCCGCCCAATGGGGGTGCCTTGATAAAACCATGTCCCGTCCCGTGCAATGCGCATGTCAATATCCCCGCAATGTGGCGGGTTCCACAGATGCACCGGCGGCAGACCTTTGCCGCTTTGGGCGTTGCGGGCGGCGGCAGCCAGCCCTTCGGCGCTGGGTGTCACGTTCTTTTGTGCATCTGTTGCTTTTGCCATTGGGGCCAACCGAGATAAGTGCTGATATGGCAGACATAGAATTGCAGGAGGCATTGTCATGTCCGACACCGACGATCTGGTTACTCAAATCGAAACATTGGGCCAAAAGCTGGCACAGGCGCGTGCCTCTATTGCCAGCCGCTTTTTGGGGCAGGACCGTGTCGTCGATTTGACGCTGACCGCGCTGATCTGCGGTGGTCATGCCGTTCTGATCGGTTTGCCCGGCCTCGGCAAGACCCGTCTGGTCGATACGCTGTCAACCGTGATGGGGCTGGACGGCAACCGCATCCAGTTCACGCCCGACCTAATGCCCGCCGATATTCTGGGGTCAGAAGTGCTGGACAGCCTTCCCGACGGCACGCGCCAGTTCCGATTTGTTGAAGGTCCGATTTTTTGCCAGCTTTTGATGGCGGATGAAATCAACCGCGCCTCGCCGCGCACGCAGTCCGCTTTGCTGCAGGCTATGCAGGAACGCGAAGTTACCATCGCCGGCCAGCATCGGCCCCTTGGCCGCCCGTTCCACGTGCTTGCAACCCAAAACCCGCTCGAACAGGAAGGCACCTATCCATTGCCAGAGGCGCAGCTTGACCGCTTTCTGGTGCAGATCGATGTGCCCTATCCCGACCGCGCGACAGAACGTGATATCCTGATTGCCACCACCGGCGCGACCGAAGATCAGGCAACCGCTGTCTTTAGCGCAAACGAGCTACTGGCTGCGCAAACCCTGTTGCGCCGCATGCCCGTTGGCGATGCGATTGTCGAAATGATCCTTGATCTGGTGCGGTCCTGCCGCCCGGATGCCGATGCCCCCGCCACGATCCGCAGCGCCGTCAGCTGGGGCCCCGGCCCGCGTGCAGCGCAGGCGCTGATGATGTGCGTCCGGGCGCAGGCCTTGCTGGAAGGCCGCCTTGCCCCCACCGCAGATGACGTGCGCATCATGGCAGGCCCGGTGCTGAAACACCGCATGGCCCTGTCCTTTGCCGCCCGCGCGCGCGGCGAAAATCTGGACGCGATCATCGACACCATCGCCGCTGACGTCACCCGGACCACCCGCGCCGCATGATGGACCCCCTTGCCCTTCGCGCCGCGGCTGAACATCAGGCCAGCACGCTGCCGCCCCTGCTGGCCGCGGCAGAGCAGTTGGCAAGCACCGTGATCCTTGGTGATCACGGCCGGCGCAGGGCAGGCATCGGCGATACCTTTTGGCAATACCGCCCCGCACAAAGCACCGATCATGCCCGCAGCATCGACTGGCGCCGATCGGCCCGGTCAGACGTCAGCTTTGTTCAGGATAAGGAATGGCAGATCGCGCAATCCATCATGCTCTGGGTGGATCGCGGTGCCTCCATGCGTTTTTCCTCGACGGAGGATTTACCTGAAAAGGCAGATGTTGCCCGCACACTGGCCCTGGCATGTGCAATCTTGTTGGTCCGCGGCGGCGAACGCGTCGGCCTGACAGGTGATGACCTGCCTGCGCGGCGCGGCGCGGCGCAGCTTGTGCAGATGGCCGCACTTTTGGCGCAGGATGACGCCGCCGATTACGCCCTGCCCGATGCGCGTGGCATGGCTCCGCAATCCCGCGCCATCCTTATATCGGACTTTATGGGCGATATGACCGGGATTCAGGATACCCTGACCCGCGCTGCCGATCAGGGCATCCGCGGCGCTCTGGTTCAAATCCTCGACCCACAAGAAGAAGCGTTCCCTTTCGACGGTCGCACCATTTTTGAATCTATGACGGGTGCCTTGCGCCACGAAACCCTAAAGGCAGCTGATCTGCGGAATCGATACCTTGATCGCCTGGCAGCGCGAAAGGAACATCTGACTCAATTGGCCCGCACGACCGGTTGGCAATTCAGCACCCATCATACCGATGCCCCTGCAACACAGGCGCTGCTTTGGCTTTACCAATCCCTCGCGCAGCCCGCATGAAACGCTGCCGTTGGTTCACCATTCTTCTGGTCAAAAATATAACGGGGGTCGCGGTTGTCGCGCCATTGGTCCAAGAGACAATGGCGACGGCAGAGCCCCAAGACGTCGCCCCTAGCAAAAGGCCCGCCTGATGTTCACCTTCGGCCCCCTCGCCTTTACGTCAGGCTGGCTTTTGCTCGGCCTTATTGCACTGCCAGTCTTGTGGATCCTGCTGCGCGCTGTGCCGCCTGCACCGATCCGGCGCCGTTTTCCCGGCGTGGCATTGCTGCTGGGTCTTGCCGATGCAGAAAGCCAGTCGGACCGCACCCCGTGGTGGCTGCTGCTGTTGCGCCTTGCGGCTGTTGCTGCGGTGATCATCGGATTTGCCGGGCCGATCCTGAACCCGCAACCCGCCCGGCCGGGGACCGGACCTTTGTTGATCATCGCTGACGGCACATGGGCAGATGCCCGCGACTGGGAAGCGCGGACCGACCGCATGTCAACCCTGCTGGACGAAGCGGCACGGGCAGGCCGCACCGCTGCCATCGTGACGCTAACCGCGCCGCCAATTGACGGCCCGAACTTTCAGCCGGCTGCGGCCGTGTCGCAGCAGCTGCCCAACATAACCCCTGCCGCGTGGGAACCCAAGCCAGACGCCGTTGCAGGCTTCGCGGGCACCCTGACCGGCAGTTTCGAAACCTTTTGGTTGTCAGACGGTCTTGCCCGCGACAGCCGCGCTGCCCTGCTGACCGCGCTAGAGGCGCGCGGTACCGTGACCATTTTCCAGACTCCGCGCAGTACCGTCGCCCTGCGCCCCGCCCGGTTCGAAGATGGCACCATTGCCCTGTCCGGCGTGCGCACCCCCAGCGGCCCGGAACTGACCGTGCCCGTGCAAGCAATTGGCCTTGATCCGGCAGGCGCTGAACGTGTGCTTGCCGCAGTCGACATGACCTTTGGCGCTGGCAATAACACGGCAGAGGTCACCCTGTCCCTGCCGCCCGAACTGCGCAACCGCGTCAGCAGATTTGCCGTCGCAGCCGTCCGGTCCGCCGGGGCCGTGACCTTGACCGACGACGCATTGCGCCGCCGCGAAGTTGCGCTGATTTCCGGCGGAGGAGAGGCTGAAGGCCTGAACCTGTTATCGCCGCTCTATTACCTGCGCGAAGCCCTGTCCCCAACCGCCGATCTGATTGACGGAACTCTCGCTGATGTGCTGCAGGCCAATCCGGATGTCGTGATCCTGGCCGATGTAGCGAACCTGGCCGGAACCGAGGAAGAATTGCTGCTTGAATGGGTCGAAAATGGCGGGCTCTTGCTGCGCTTTGCCGGCCCGCGCCTTGCGGCGTCTGATGTTGGCCGCACCAGCGAAGACCCACTGTTGCCCATCCGCCTGCGTGCCGGTGGTCGCAGCGTTGGCGGTGCCCTCAGCTGGGGAGAGCCTAAATCGCTCGCACCTTTCCAAGAAAACTCTCCTTTCTTTGGCCTGCAAATTCCCGAGGACGTTACGGTCACCTCTCAGGTTGTCGCGCAGCCCGATCCGGCTTTGGCCGATCGATCCATCGCGCAGCTTACGGACGGCACGCCGCTGGTCACACGCAAAATCGTGGGGGAAGGGCAGATCGTACTGATGCACGTCACGGCAAACGCCGAATGGTCGACGCTGCCCTTGTCAGGATTATTTGTACAGATGCTGGAACGGCTCGCTATCTCTGCCCGTGTCAGTACGCCGGAACTGGCGGACCTGGATGGAACTGTCTGGCTTCCTCAATCGCAGATGGATGCCTTTGGGCGGATGAACGACGCCCGCACGCAAGCCGGGGTCGCAGGTGCCGTGATTGCCCAAGGGACCGCCGGACCTGATCTGCCTCCCGGCCTTTATGCCGATGATGACGCCCGCATGGCAGTGAATGTTGTGGGCCCGGACACCGTGCTGTCGACGGCGCAATGGCCGGCTGGAACCCCTGTCGAAGGATTGGAAGTACGCGCGGAAACGCCTTTGCAAGGCTGGCTGCTGGCTGCTGCGCTGCTTATGTTGATGCTAGATGTCATTGCCTCGCTTGCCGTTGGTGGACGCCTGCGCGGGCCGCGTGCCGACATCACGGCAGTCATGCTGCTTGTGCTGTTGATTGGATTCACGCCAAAGACAAGCGCGGCGCAGGACACTGACAATTTCGCAATTCAGGCAACCAGCAGCGTTGTCCTAGGCTATGTGACAACTGGCGATGCACAGATTGACGACGTATCAGAGGCAGGTCTGCGCGGTTTATCGGATACGCTGTTCCGGCGCACGTCGATCGAGCCTGCAGCCCCGATGGCCGTTGATCTGGAACGCGACGAGCTAGCATTCTTTCCCTTCTTGTACTGGCCTGTCGTGCCCGGCGCCCCCCTGCCCAGCCGGGACGCCTATGCCAAGTTGAACCGCTACCTGCGATCGGGCGGCATGATTTTGTTCGACACCCGCGACGCTGATACCGCGCGTTTCGGCTCTGCCAGTCCGCAAGGCCGGCAGCTGCAGGTCATCGCGCGATCCCTTGATATTCCGCCGCTTGAACCGATCCCCGAAGATCATGTTCTGACGCGGGCTTTCTATTTGCTTCAGGATTTCCCAGGTCGCACTGACAGCCGCGATGTCTGGGTCGAAGCAGCGCCGCCGGATGCAGAACTGGCTGACGGAATGCCGTTTCGAAATCTGAACGATGGCGTCACGCCGGTCGTGATCGGCGGAAATGACTGGGCCCGCGCCTGGGCCGTCGATGCCCGGGGCAGCAAGATGTTTCCCGTGGGCCGCGGCCAGGCCGGTGAGATTCAGCGCGAATACGCCTATCGCTTTGGCGTGAACCTGATCATGCATGTGCTGACGGGCAATTATAAATCAGATCAGGTCCATGTGCCGAACCTGCTGGAAAGGTTGGGGCAATGATCTGCTGTTGCGCGCTTTGCCAGGGCGGGATGCCTCCGGCGGGGATATTTAGAACCAGAAGAAGCAGGGGACTTGCGCTTTGACCGGGACTGTTGTGCTTGATCCGTTATTGCCGCCGCTGGCGATATACATTGTCGGCGCGCTGGTTGCGCTTGGGGTTGGGCTGGCCGTCTGGCGACGGTTGCCGGGCTGGTGGCTGCGGGGGTTGGCGGGGCTGGCCTTGCTGGCAGCACTGCTGAATCCCGCTGTACAGTCGGAAGATCGCGAGGCGCTGTCCGATATCGTCGTGCTGGTGGTCGATGCCTCTGCCAGTCAGCGGATCAGTGATCGCACGGTCCAGACCGAGGCCGCGATCGCAAATGTCCGCGCCGAAGTTGCCGGACTAGAATATACAGAGTTGCGCATTGTAACGGTCGGTGACGGTGCGGAGGACAGCGGTACGCAGTTGATGACGGGTCTGTCCGATGCTCTGGCCGAAGAGCCGCAAGGACGGATTGCCGGTGTTATTTTGCTGACAGACGGGCGTTTGCACGATCTGGAACGCGTGCCTGCCTTGCCGGCGCCGTTGCATGCTTTGCTGACAGGACAGCCGGATGATTGGGATCGGCGGCTTGTCGTCTTGAATGCTCCTGCCTTTGCCATTCTGGGTGAACCGGTGACACTGACATTGCGGGTCGAGGATCAGGGTGCAGCGCCGCAGCGCGATGCCTTTGCCCCCCTGACCATCAGCATCGATGGCGGCGAAGCGATGCAGTTTCAGATCCCCGTTGGTCAGGATATCGAGCTTCCGGTTGACCTGCCACATGGCGGGATGAACGTCCTGCAATTTGAAACCCCCGCCGTGAGCGGCGAACTGACACCGCGCAACAATGCGGCCGTTGTGCAGATCAACGGCGTGCGCGACCGGCTGCGTGTGCTGCTTGTCAGTGGAGAGCCCCATGCGGGCGAGCGGACCTGGCGCAATTTGCTGAAGGCAGATGCGGCGGTTGATCTGGTACACTTTACCATTCTGCGTCCGCCGGAAAAGCAGGACGGTGTCCCTGTAGAAGAACTGTCGTTGATCGCGTTTCCGACACGGGAATTGTTCATGGAAAAGATCGAGGATTTCGATCTGATTATCTTTGACCGCTACCGGCGCCGCGGTATTTTGCCTGCGCTCTATCTGGAAAACATTGCAAACTATGTGCGCAACGGGGGCGCGGTTCTGGTGTCGTCGGGGCCTGAATACGGCAGTGCCGAAAGCATCTATCGCTCTCCGCTGGAATCGATATTGCCCGGCGCGCCGACAGCCCGCGTGTTCGAAGAAGGTTTCGTGCCACAGGTCAGTGATCTGGGCGAGCGACATCCAGTGACCGAAGGGTTGGAGGCCATGTCGCCCCCCAAGGCAGACGGGACCGGCCCCGGCTGGGGCCGCTGGCTGCGCCTGGTCGATACAACGGTGACAGAAAATGCAGAAGTTCTGATGACCGGACTGGACGACCGGCCACTGCTGACACTGGACCGCGTTGGCGAAGGT
The DNA here is from genome assembly GCF_042466455.1 of Loktanella sp. R86503. Lineage (NCBI taxonomy): Bacteria > Pseudomonadati > Pseudomonadota > Alphaproteobacteria > Rhodobacterales > Roseobacteraceae > Loktanella > Loktanella sp. R86503. Next base: position 436,622 of record NZ_JAXHCI010000002.1, on the reverse strand, counting down.
CGGGTCGCGCTGCTGGCCAGCGACCAGAGCTGGCTTTGGGATCGCGGCTATGAGGGTGGCGGTCCTCAGGCCGAATTGCTGCGCCGGCTTGCCCATTGGATGATGAAGGAACCCGAGTTGGAGGAAGAGGCGCTTTGGGTTGAACCGACAGGGCAGACGATGCGGATCATTCGCCGCACGCTGGAGGATAATACGCCTGACGTGACAGTCACCGGCCCCGACGGCACTGAAACCGAACTTGCACTGGAAGAGGTTAGCCCCGGCCGCTTCGAGGCTCTTTGGACGGCACCTGACGTCGGCCTGTATCGCTTGACTGATGGCACCCTTGAAAGCGTCATTGCCTTGGGACCGGCAGCCCCCAAGGAGTTCGAGCAGACCATTGCAACGGGCGACCTATTACAACCGTCCATTGACGAGACCCGCGGCGGGATCGCTGCCATTTCCAGTGGCGATATCGACCTGCGCAGTGTCCGCGAAGGCCGCCCTGCTGCGGGACGCGGCTGGCTTGGCATCACGCCGCGCGGTGCCTACCGCACAGCGGCTGTCAGCATCACGCCAATATTGCCAGCCTGGGCGTTTTTGCTGATCGCATCGCTTTTGACGGTCGGGGCCTGGCTGCGCGAGGGGCGCGGGCGCAGGACCTAGCGCGAAAATTCGACAGGTGTAGCTGTGGCAGCCCAACCATCGACATTGCAACTGGCCCGCACGACGATGCGGGCCGGAAGTTCCTGTTCGACTGCCAGCCCGCGGGTAAACGGCTGTTCGTTCACATGAGGATGCAACAGGGTGCGGGTTGCGAGAACATTGCCTTTTTCATCTTCAATTCGCCAACCGTCGGCATAATGATCCCAGCCCGTATCAGGATGGGCCAAGGTCACGTCGATGTACCAACCGGCACCCGTCGGCGTTGCAATCACATCCCTAATCGCCGGGCTTTCGGCCAGAACAGGATTAGCAAGCACGCTTGCGATAATCAGAAGGCGGATCATAAATCTTCTCCGAGCAGAATGCGACGCGGGACAGATGCGAATTCGCGGCTCCATATTGTCCAGCCTACGATGACCGTGGCAAGGATCATCGCCCATGCCCCGATCAGCCAGGCAAGTGCACCCAAAGCGAAATACATGGCCCGCAAACCGCGATTGAAGTTCATGGCAGCACGGACGTTCAACTCTCCGGCTTGGGCAGCCAGAGGATAGGCTGAAGGATCATCCGGATCCTGCGGCACGGCAGCCATCAGGACAGAGCAATAGCCAAAAACACGGTTGGACCAGACAAACTTCAGAAAAGCCGTGACAAGAAACAACGTCACAAGGCCGAGTTTGATTTGCCAGACCAGAGTTGGTGTTTCTGCAAGCATAACCTCTGCCGCGACGCCGCGCAGGGGATCGGTGTTGCCGATCAAGGCAAGCACGCCGCCGATCGCCAGCAGACTTGTAGAGGCGAAGAAGGATGTGCCCTGTCGCAGGCTAGACAGGATCTGGCTATCGAAAATTCGGGGATCGCGGGTGACAAATACCTTCATCCAGTCGCGCCGCCGCTGCGCCACGAGCACGGTCACCGATGGCCGGCGGGCGCTAGGGTGTTCGATCAACCAGCCAAGTACGATCCAAAGCCCAATGATCAGACCAAGCGCCGCAACATCAATGATGCCCAGCGCCGCAAGATGAGAGGTAATTATCATCGTCAATCCTTAGCATGGGAAGGACTTCTTGCCAGCGCCGCAAATTGGTTATAATATTTTACCAATTATAGGGGGACTTGCGATGCAGATGCCACAGCCCAATGCCAGCGTCATCGCGCTGAAGGATCAGCTTGCCGCGCGCTTGCGCAGCGTCATGCCCGAGGATGCGGTCATCACCGACGTTGCCGAAACCCGCGCCTATGAATGCGATGGCCTGTCCGCCTATCGTTGCCCGCCCCTGCTGGCGGTCCTGCCTGCATCAACGCAAGAAGTGTCGGATGTCCTGCGGATCTGTCATGACATGGGCGTGCCTGTCGTGCCCCGCGGGTCGGGGACATCTTTGGCAGGCGGCGCGATGCCAACAGCGGATAGCGTGATACTTGGCGTGGCCCGGCTGAATGCGGTGCTGGAAACCGATTATGCCGACCGGATCATACGCGTGCAGACCGGACGCACGAACCTGTCCGTCACGGGCGCAGTCGAAGCAGAGGGTTTCTTCTATGCGCCCGATCCGTCGTCCCAGCTGGCCTGCGCGATTGCAGGCAACATCGCCATGAACTCTGGCGGGGCGCATTGCCTGAAGTATGGGGTAACGACAAACAACCTTTTGGGCGTGACGATGGTGATGATGGACGGCACCGTTATCGAAATCGGGGGCGGCCATCTGGATGCGCCGGGGCTGGACCTGCTGGGTGTCATCTGCGGATCCGAAGGACAGCTTGGGATTGTGACAGAAGCGACCCTGCGCATTTTGCGCAAACCCGAAGGCGCGCGCCCCGTCCTGATCGGCTTTGACAGCAATGCCGTGGCCGGGGCCTGTGTGTCGGATATCATCAAGGCGGGCGTGCTGCCTGTTGCCATCGAGTTTATGGACCGCCCGTGCATTGTCGCCTGCGAAGCCTTTGCCAAGGCAGGCTACCCTGATTGCGAGGCACTGCTGATCATCGAGGTCGAAGGCTCTGACGTCGAAATTGACCACCAACTGGCACTGATCGGAGAGATTGCTGCCCGCCACAACCCGGTCGAAGTGCGCGAAGCCCGGGACGCCGATCAGGCCGCACGCATTTGGCTGGGCCGCAAGTCGGCCTTTGGTGCGATGGGACAGATCAACGACTACATGTGCCTCGATGGTACGATCCCGGTGACGGAATTGCCCCGTGTGCTGGACCGAATTCGCGAAATGTCTGTTGAATACGGACTGGATGTGGCCAACGTGTTCCATGCCGGTGACGGCAACATGCATCCGCTGATCCTGTATAACGCAAACCTGCCCGGCGATCTGGAACGCTGCGAAGCGTTTGGCGCGGCGATCCTGAAGCTTTGCGTCGACGTGGGCGGATGTCTGACAGGGGAGCATGGCGTGGGCATTGAAAAGCGTGACTTAATGCACGTGCAGTTCAACGCCGCAGATCTGGATGCGCAGATGGCGGTCAAGGATGTGTTCGATCCGGGCTGGCTGCTGAATCCGGCCAAGGTATTTCCGCTGGATGCGAGCGAAAGCCATCGCGCGGCGTAGCTTGGGGGCCAGCCCCCAAACCCCCGGGATATTTTTGACCAGAAGAAGGCAGGACCGCTGATGGTGCCGACAAGCGAAGACGAATTGGCGGACATGATCCGTAATGTTGCGGATCCTATTGCGGTGCGGGGCGGAGGAACGCGCGATGTGTTTGCACGCGGCGAGGTGCTGACGACATCGGGTTTAAGCGGGGTCACACTATACGAGCCCGGCGCGCTGACGTTGGTCGTGCAGGCGGGGACACCGCTGTCGGAAGTCGAAGCTGTTTTAGCAGCTGAAGGCCAGCGTCTGGCTTTCGAGCCGACAGATATGCGCGCGTTGCTTGGCACCGATGGCACGCCGACCATTGGCGGCGTGGTCGCAACAAACGCCAGTGGTCCGCGCCGCATTCAGGTCGGAGCTTGCCGCGATCATCTGCTGGGGGTGCGGTTTGTCGATGGTGCGGGGAATATCATCAAGAATGGCGGCCGCGTGATGAAGAACGTAACCGGTTATGATTTGGTTAAATTGCTGGCCGGTGCGCATGGTACGCTTGGTGTCATGTCAGAGGTCAGTCTGAAAGTATTGCCCATGCCGCAAGCCGTGGCGACGCTTTCGATTGCCGGATTGGACGCAGAACAGGCGATAGCTGCCATGTCAACGGCCCTCGGCTCGCCCTATGATGTGACCGGGGCCGCATGGGTGGATGGGGCGGCCATGGTGCGGTTGGAAGGTTTCAGCGATTCCGTTTCCTACCGCAGGGACCGGTTGGCCGAGGTGTTGGCACCGTTTGGTGCTGTGAAGGCTGAAGAAGTAGATTGGTCCGCCGTACGCGACGTCCGTGCCTTTGCCGGGCAGCCCGGCGATGTCTGGCGTGTGTCCATTCGTCCATCAGCGATGCCTGTAACGGTTGCGGCCCTTCGGGGCGCAGGTGATGTGCAGATCATGGCCGATTGGGGTGGCGGATTGCTGTGGGTTCTGTGCGATGCAGGACGAGATTTACGAAGCAGTATCACCAGCGGCCATGCGCAACGGGTGCGGGGGGCCAACACTGATGCTATACTGCGCTTTCATCCCGAACCGGCCGCTATTGCTGCGTTAAGCCACGGTTTGCGACAGCGCTTTGATCCGCGCGGAGTTCTGAATGCCGGAGTGATGGGCTGATGCAAACGACATTTACCAAGCAGCAGCTGCAGGATCCCGGCACGGCGCGGGCCAACCAAATTCTACGCGCCTGCGTGCACTGCGGTTTTTGCACCGCCACATGTCCCACTTATCAGGTGCTCGGGGACGAGCTGGACAGTCCACGGGGGCGCATTTACCTGATCAAGGACATGCTGGAAAACGAGCGTGTGCCCGATGCGAAAACCGTCAAACATATTGACCGCTGCCTGTCCTGTCTTGCCTGTATGACAACTTGTCCGTCAGGTGTTCACTACATGCATCTTGTCGACCACGCCCGTGCCTATATCAACGCGCATTACAGGCGCCCTGTGGACGACCGGTTGCTGCGCTGGGTACTTGCCCGCATTTTGCCCTATCCCGGGCGGTTCCGGCTTGCGCTTTTAGGGGCTAAGATCGCCCGGCCTTTTGCCGGGCTGGTCCCTGATCCGCGCCTGCGCGCTATGATCCAGATGGCACCTAAGGTGATCCCGCCCGTCAGCCGTAATGATGACCCGCAAACCTTTGCCGTGACTGCGCCCGCGATGCGTGTCGCGTTGATGACCGGCTGCGCCCAGCGCGCGCTGAATACGGACATTAACGATGCCACAATCCGCCTGCTGAACCGCCTGGGGGCAGAGGTTGTGGTGCCGGACGGCCAAGGCTGTTGCGGGGCCTTGACCCACCACATGGGCAAGGAGGCAGAGGCCCATGCCACAGCCGCAAGAAACATCCGTGCCTGGACCGCCCAAATGGATGCGGGCGGGCTTGATGCCATTGTCATCAATACGTCCGGCTGCGGCACGACGGTCAAGGACTACGGCCATATGTTCCGCAATACCGATCTGGCTGCCGACGCCGCGCGTGTTTCAGCCATCGCCAGGGACGTAAGCGAAGTTATTCTGGATCTATTGCCCGCAAGATCGCCCCATATCGACCTGAATGTGGCAAAGGGCGGCATCGCCGGCACAGAGGCGAAGCGTCTGCCATCAGAGCCCGCCGCCGCAGGCAGCGGCCTGCGTGTCGCCTATCATGCCGCATGTTCCCTGCAACATGGCCAGCAAATCAAATCCGCGCCCAAAGAGTTACTGAAGCGCGCAGGTTTCACGGTGTTGGAACCTGCCGATAGCCACCTGTGTTGCGGCTCTGCCGGAACCTACAATCTGATGCAGCCCGAAATCTCGGGCCAATTAAAGGCGCGCAAGGTGGCAACGCTGAAGGCGTTGTCGCCGCAGATTATCGCCGCCGGCAATATCGGCTGCATGATGCAGATCGGCACCGCCACCGGCGTACCGATCGTGCACACCGTCGAGCTGCTGGATTGGGCGACAGGAGGGCCACAGCCGCCGGCGCTGACGCGGCAGATCGCGGACAATCCTGTTCCCAATTTGCGCGGGGCGCCTTAATCCGGCCTGAAACCCGTGCGACCAAAGCTGCGGGAACCGAATTGCAAGGTAAGACATGCGGCATTTGTTGACAGTGGTCATGGCGCTTTGGGCAGGTATCGCCGCTGCGCAGGATACGAACCTGCAGTCCCTTGATACAGGAGAAAGCAGTCGTGGCTGGCAATCGGTCGGGCGCCTCGACATCGCGGGCAGTGGATTTTGCACAGCCTCGCTGATTTCCGAGACGATGATCATCACGGCTGCGCATTGCGTCTATGCCGATGATGGCAGCCGCATTCCGGCCAGACAATTCACCTTTCTTGCCGGTTTGCGCGATGACAGGGCGATGGCGACCCGCGCTGTCATCAAGGTCACGCCGCATCCGGACTATCAACATCAGGGCGAAAGACCGCAGGACGGTGCCGTGGCTGTTGACCTGGCCGTGCTTGAACTTGAACGCCCGGTTCGCCTGCCAAGCCTGACGCCCTATGGTATCGGTCCGACCCCGCTGGTGCGGGCGGATGTTGCGGTCGTGTCGTATGCCCGCGACCGCGCCAATGCCGCAAGTCTGCAACGGGTGTGCCATGTGCTGGATCAATCGCGCGGCGTACTGATGATGTCATGCTCTGCTGATTTCGGGGCCAGTGGCGCGCCTGTATTCTGGACACAGAACGGGCAGTCCCGCATCGTCGCCATCATGTCAGCGATGGGCACATCGGACGGAACGCCCGTATCGCTTGCTGTTTCGGCCGCCCCCGTCATTGACGCCGTATTGATCGCGCATCGATCGAACCAAGGGCAAATCGCACAGCCGGCGCTGGCCCCGCAGCCGCGGTTTACCAGCAGCGGTACGCGAAATGATACGGGTGCCAAGTTCGTAAGGCCCTAACAGGCACCTCTTGAACGACAGTAAAACGCTTCCCACATTATGGGTCAGGACGGTGCCACAATGGGCCGTCCATACGATACGCCTGTCCCTTTGCGGGAAGGTGTCACTGTTATCGCTTTGAAAAGGATGACCCGATGCGTAGCTATGATTTAACACCGCTTTACCGCGCCACTGTCGGCTTTGACCAGATTGCCGACTTGATGGATCGCGCACTCGCCTCTGACGTCGGCCAATCGACCTACCCCCCATATAATATTGAAAAGACCGAAGATGACGCTTGGCGCATTTCGATTGCCGTCGCCGGCTTTGCCGACAGCGACCTTGGAATTGAAGTGAATGACCGCGCTTTGATCGTGACAGGCCGCAAGTCCGAGGATGAAAGTGCCCGCAAGTTCCTGCATCGGGGCATTGCCACCCGTGCGTTCGAACGTCGCTTCCATCTTGCCGACCATGTCCGAGTGACGGGCGCAAGCCATGTCGACGGTATGCTGCATATCGATCTGGTCCGCGAAGTGCCCGAAGCATTGAAACCGCGCCGGATCGCGATCGAGAAATCGAATGCCACCCGCACCGATATCGTCGACGCAAAAGCCGTCAACTAATTAAGCGGTGCTTTAAACATTAAGGGCGGGCCGAATGGCCCGCCCTTTTTGCGTCCGATATAACGAGTTTAGAACGTCAATTCGGCCTGATACCCGGTATCGGGCTGGGTGTCGGTCAGGTTGGCTTTGGCAATTTCGTACAGAAACTTTACGCCGCTCGTGGTCGACAACCAGACTGCCGCCCGCGACGGGGTAAAGGCCAGCAGGCGCAGGTCGGGATCCTGCTTGTCGTCTTCGAACCAGGCAGAGGCGACCATGTTCCAGATTTCGTCCAGAACCTCTTTGTCATTGTCATGGGCAAGTGTGCCTTCGACGTTGGCATAAAGGCCGGATTTGGCATCGGCGATGACAAAGCGTGCCTCTGTCGGGGTTGCAGACGTGTTATCGACAAGCTCTTCGCCTTTGGCAGCAATGAACCATATCTTACCATCGCGCGCCTTGCGCAGATTGGGTGACATCGGCACCAGCTTGCCGTCGTGGGTCAGGCCCAGCATTCCGGCCTGCACGCCTTCTACACGGTCCCAGAAATCGGCTTTGGCGTCATTGGTCATGGCATTAATCCTTGTGTGTCCGTTGCCGCAAGAACCCGCCAGCGGGGCGATTTGTTCCTGCGGCAAGGCTGCGAAGGATCAGGCGTGCTTGCCAAGCGTATGGTCTGACATATCCATGACATCCTCGTTCGAGGTATCCCACAGGCGGCGTTCGTCATCTGTCGCTTTGGGTGAAAACAGACCCGTCAGCGCATAGAAGATACCGATGACGGGGGCCGTCCAGCAGGCAAAGGCCAGCGGGATATAAAGCAGGTTCTCGAGGTTGCCGTCCATGATGCCAAGCCCCAGCGCAGAGATGACAAAAGCACCACCCGCGTTCCACGGAATAAGCGGTGACATCAGCGTGCCGCCCTCTTCGACGGCGCGGGACAGGTTCAGTGTCGAATAACCCATTCCACGATACAGTGGTGCATACATCCGGCCCGGCAGGGCGATGCTGATATAGGGATCACCCGCCACCATATTGGTCGCAAAGGACGTCGCGATGGCAGAGGTCTGCACGGCACCGAAACTGCTGACCTTGGAAATGATCGCCTGAATGATCGCCTCCAAGCAGCCGGTGCGTTCCAGCGCGCCCCCGAAACCAAGCGCAATCAAGATCAAAGAGATCGTCCACATCATCGACTGGATACCACCAGAGTTCAGCAAGCTGTCGATATCGGCAATCCCGGTGTCAATGCTGTAGCCTGATTGCGCGAAGGCAAAGACGTCATGCAACCCGTAACCCTGCCAAAAGATTGCGACAGCAGCGCCCGCAAGCACACCGGCGAACAGGGACGGCAGTGGCGGATTCTTGGTCAGCGCCAAGCCAATGACCACCACGGCCGGCAAAAGTGGCACGAGGCCGATCACGAACTGGCTTTGCAGTTCTGTTGTAATCGCGGTGATGGCGGCAAAGGACGACCCTTCGCCGTCTATCAGCATAAAGCCTGCGACCAGATAAACCGCTAGGGCAATCAGCATTGCGGGCACCGTCGTCGGCAGCATGTTCTGGATATGATCGAACACCGTGGTGCCGGTCACAGCAGGTGCAAGGTTTGTCGTATCCGAAAGCGGAGATATCTTGTCGCCAAAGAATGATCCCGATACGACAGCGCCTGCGGTCCAATATACCGGCACGCCAAAGCCTGCGCCAATGCCCATGAGTGCAAGGCCGACGGTCCCGACCGTGCCCCAGCTGGTGCCCAGCGACAAAGACACGACAGCACACAATATCATTGCCGCCGCAAGAAAGATGGACGGGTTCAGGATCGTAAGGCCGTAATAGATCAGCGTCGGCACCGTGCCGGACGCGATCCATGTGCCGATAATCATACCGACAACAATCAACACGGCAACCGACGGCATGGATACGTGGATGACGTGAAAGATGCCTTCGCGCACGTCCATCCATTTCTGTCCCCGAAGCACGCCAAGCAACGACGTAATCGCAAGGCCGATGACCAACGGAATATGCGGGGTGAAATCACCGAAATAAAACAGCTGAAGTGCCAATAGCCCCAGCGTCAAAACAACCGGCAATAAAGCCAGCCCCAGTGATGGCAGATTTTTCTCTGACATTGTTCCCTCGATTTTGTTCCTGTTGTTTTGAAAACAACGGGCACATCGGCGGGATAGTTCCGAAAAACCGGGGATTGGGGGCAGTTTCCTGCCTTACGCGTTAGTGGGCAGCAGCCCAGTTCGCCCCCTGCCCGGCCTCGACCGCCAGCTTTACATCCAGCTTTACCGCCGGGTCAGAGGCATTTTCCATGACATCGCGGGCTGTCTGGATCAGCCGATCTTGCGCACCGTCTTCGACCTCGAACAAAAGTTCGTCATGGACCTGTAGCAGCATCTTGGCAGGCTGGTCCTTAATCGCGTCCGGCATACGGATCATTGCGCGGCGAATGACATCGGCGGCTGTGCCCTGGATTGGCGCGTTGATCGCGGCGCGCTTGGCAAAGCCGGCCTGCGGGCCTTTGGCGTTGATTTCGGGCGTGTTGATCTTGCGGCCGAACAGGGTCTGGACGTAGCCATGATCCTTAGCGAATTTTACGGTGTCATCCATATAGGCGCGGATACCGGGGAAGCGTTCGAAATACCGATCGATAAAGCCTTGCGCCTCTTCACGCGGGATACGCAGGTTGCGGGCAAGACCGAAGCCGCTGATCCCATAAATGACGCCAAAGTTGATCGCCTTGGCCTGCCGGCGGATTTCGGATGTCATTTCCGCCAATGGCACATTAAACATTTCCGACGCTGTCAGCGCGTGAATATCGACCCCGTCGCGAAAGGCTTGCTTCAGCTCTTCGATGCCGGCGACATGGGCCAGAATGCGCAGTTCGATCTGAGAATAGTCAAGCGACACCAGCACCTTGCCCTCTTCGGCAATAAACGCCTCACGGATGCGGCGGCCTTCTTCGGACCGGACGGGGATGTTTTGCAGGTTCGGATCGGTCGACGCCAAACGCCCGGTGTTCGCGCCAGCAATGGAATAGGACGTGTGCACACGGCCTGTGTCCGCGTTGATATGTTCCTGCAACGCGTCGGTATAGGTCGACTTCAGTTTGGACAACTGGCGCCAGTCCAGAATACGGCGCGGCAGATCATGAATTGTCGCCAGGTCTTCCAGCACGTCCGCGCCAGTGGAATAGGCACCGGTTTTGCCCGTCGCGGGTTTCTTGCCATCGGGCATGGTCAGGTTCAGTTCATCAAACAGGATTTCGCCCAACTGCTTGGGGGACCCTACGTTGAACTTGCGCCCTGCAAGCTCTTGGATCTCGTCTTCTAGCCCGGCCATTTTCTGGGCAAAGGCGTTGGACATGCGCGACAGCGTATCGCGATCAACCTTGACGCCCGCCATTTCCATCTGCGCTAGCACCGGCACCAAAGGCCGTTCCAGCGTTTCATAGACTGTGGTGACGCCCTTAACGTGCAACTGCGGCTTTAACAGTTCCCACAGGCGCAGCGTGATGTCGGCATCTTCTGCGGCATATTTCACAGCGTCATCAATTGGCACCCGATCAAAGGTAATAGCCGATTTGCCCGTCCCCAGAAGCGGTTTGATCGGGATCGGCGTATGCCCAAGGTAGCGTTCCGACAGCGTGTCCATGCCGTGGTTATGCAGACCCGCATGCATCGCGTAGGATAGTAGCATCGTATCGTCGATCGGGGCCACGGTGATGCCCTGCAACGCGAAAATCTTTGCGTCGTACTTCATGTTCTGACCGATCTTGAGGATGCTTTCATCCTCCAGCACCGATTTTAGCGCGGCAAGGCAGGCGTCAAAGTCGATCTGCCCTTCTGCCCGCGCATCAGAGCCAAACAGATCGTCCTGCGCTGCCGACTTATGCGCCAGCGGGATATAGCAAGCCTGCCCGGCAGTCACGCACAGGCTGATCCCCACCAGAGCGGCGCGCATTTCGTTCAACGATGTCGTTTCCGTATCAATCGCGACATAGCCGCGTTCCTTGATCCGGTCGATCCAGACCTGCAGCGCGTCCAATGTGCGGACGCATTCATAGCCATCCGCATTGAAAGGCACATCATCCGGGGTTGCAACGTCGGCGACAGGGGTCGCCTCTATAACCGGGGCTTCGGCCCCCAGGCGGTCCGCAATCCGCTTTGTCACCGTGCGGAATTCCATCTCTGCCAGAAAGGCGAGCAGTTTTTCCGGTTCCGGGTCGCGGATTTCCAGATCATCCAGCCCAAAGGGCAACGTCATGTCGCAGTCCAGCTGCACAAGACGCTTGGACAGCTCGATCTGGGCGCGGTGGTCGATCAGAGTTTGACGGCGCTTGGGCTGCTTGATCTCTTCCGCGCGGTCCAACAGGCTTTCCAGATTGCCGAACTCGTTGATCAACAAGGCGGCAGTCTTGATCCCGATGCCGGGGGCGCCGGGAACGTTGTCGACAGAATCGCCAGCCAGCGCCTGCACGTCAACAACGCCCTCCGGCCCAACACCGAACTTTTCGATGACAGCTTCGCGGTCAATGCGCTTGTTCTTCATCGGATCCAGCATTTCGACACCATCGCCGACCAGCTGCATCATATCCTTGTCAGAACTCAGGATCGTCACCCGCCCGCCGGCATCCCGCGCCATGTGGGACAGGGTGGCAATGATATCGTCAGCCTCAAACCCTTCGATCTCTTCGCAAGCGATGTTGAACGCACGGGTGGCGTCGCGGGTCAGCGGGATTTGCGGGCGCAGATCCTCTGGCATCGCCTCGCGGTTCGCCTTGTACTGGTCGTACATGTCGTTGCGAAAGGTATGGCTGCCCTTATCAAAAATCACAGCGACATGCGTCGCGGCATCAGGGCCCGCGTTATTTTCAATATAGCGCTGCAACATGTTCACAAAGCCGCTGACCGCGCCAACAGGCAATCCGTCAGAAGCCCGCGTCAGCGGCGGCAGCGCGTGATAGGCGCGGAATATAAAGGCAGAGCCGTCAATCAGATGTAGATGACAGCCTTTTCCAAACGCGTTGGCCATGGTGAACTTCCTCGTTTGGTCGGTTAAAAGGTGATCGCCCGGGCGGTCTTAATGGTCGTCCGCGCCGTCACCCTCAAGCACATATTTCGCGTCGCAATAGCCGCATTCAACAAAGCCCGTCTCTTCGGGAATCGCCAGCCAGACGCGGGGATGGCCAAGGCCACCGTCACCGCCGTCGCAGGCGACCTTGCGGGTGTGAACGATCTTGGTTTCGGGGGCGGGACGTGTCATTGGCAAGCCTGTCTGTTGTCGCGGGCCAAACCCGCCATAGATCAGACATGACACTAGCCCAGCACCGCCGCCGGTGCCAGCCCCCGCACGACTGCAAAAGGCATGACCATGACCGACAACGCCATCGAAATTTCCGGCCTGACGAAAACTTATGCCGCCACGGGTCGTTCCCCGGCAAAAGAGGCGCTGAAAGGCATCGATCTGAACATTCCCCGTGGATCGATCTTTGGACTGCTGGGGCCTAATGGTGCCGGCAAATCGACTTTGATCAACGTGCTGGCGGGGCTGGTGGTAAAGTCGTCGGGCAATGTAAACATCTGGGGCTTTGATCAGGATGAAAACCCGCGCCAGTCCCGCGCCGCCATCGGCATCATGCCGCAAGAGCCCAACCTTGATCCCTTTTTTACGCCGCGCGGGTCGCTGGACGTGCAGGCGGGCCTGTATGGCGTGCCCAAAGCTCAGCGCAGGACGGACGCTTTGCTGGAACTGATTGGCCTGTCTGACAAGGCCGACGCCTATGCGCGGTCGTTGTCTGGCGGGATGCGGCGCCGCCTGTTGCTGGGCAAGGCGCTGGTCCACAGCCCGCAAATCCTTGTGTTGGACGAACCCACCGCGGGCGTCGACATCGAACTGCGCAACATGCTGTGGCAAAATGTGAGGCAGCTGAACGACGAAGGGATGACGATCATCCTGACCACACACTACCTCGAAGAGGCCGAGGCGATGTGCGATGAAATCGCGATCATCAACCACGGAGAGATGATTGTCCGCGACACCACCGCCAACCTGCTAGGCACGCTGGACCAAAAGACGCTTGTCATTACGCCGGATGCGGATCACCCCAATCTGCCCCCCCTGCCCGGCGGGATCACCGGTCAGCAGCGTGACAACGGCACGCTGGCGTTCACCTATCAGTCCAGCAAAACGCCTGCGGGGGAAATCCTGCAAGCTGTGCGTGACGCCGGGATTACGATCCGCGACGTCACTAGCGAACAGCCAGACCTGGAAGATGTCTTTTTGTCCCTGACATCCGGGCGCTAAGGCACGCCCGGCGAAATTATTCTGACAACATCCGGCCCAACCGCTTGCCGCCCAGAATATGCATGTGGAAATGCGGCACATCCTGCACGCCATGCGCGCGGGTGTTGGCGATGGCGCGAAAACCGTCATCGACACCGCTGATCCGGCAGACCTCTGCCACAGCCTTCATAAAGCCTGCCTGCTCTTCTGCGCTGGCCGCAGCGGCAAAGTGGTCAAGGCTCATGTAGGGCCCTTTGGGGATGACCAGCACATGCACCGGCGCCTGCGGCGCAATATCCTCGAAGGCTAGAGCGTGGTCGTTTTCAAACACGGTCTTGTTGGGAATTTCGCCGCGCAAAATCTTGGCAAAGATATTCTGGTCGTCATAGTCAAAGGTCATGGGCAGCCTCAATCAACAAATAGGTAAGGTGTTTCCGCAAGCGTGCGGGCCGTCTCGTCTGAAACCTGCAAAAATGCGGCAAGCGCCGGGGCGTTTTCTGCAGGTGTCGCGCTTTCGCGAATGCGAAGATGATTGGGAAACTCCGCATCCTTGATGCGGTCTGATTCAAAAATCACATCGGCCCGAATGGTCGGCAGAAGCTGCGCCAGCGCATGGGCAGGCGTCTCTTCTCCGGCCAGCCCGACACGCCTTGCATGACCGCTTAAAAAGTCGTCCGACAACCCGCATTGAATTTCAAGCAGCTTGGTGGTGGACCGGTCTGAAAAGAAATCCTGCATCAGGTCGATATTCGCCGTATCGAGGCAAATGACCAGGCGGTCGCTGTCATAGTAATCGAACAACATGCGCATCAAGGCACGGCGGTGCCGCGTCCGTTTGCCAAGCGTCCCCTGAATACCGCCAAGATCGGGCATCTGCGTGCCTTCTTCGTTAAACAGATATGCGATCGTCGGGATATCAGTGTGCGACTTGATCGCACCAAGCAAGCGTTTGGCGACATGCCATTTTTTGCAGGCGATAATCAAAAGCTCCCGCTCGCGGCCAAGTGTGCTTTCCGATTCCCAGAACCGCGCCGCAAACCGCCGGCCAACCCGGCCGCGTCCGGTCAAAAAGGTAAACAGACTACGACCCTCGTTCGAGATTTTGAACTCTTGCCGGTCAGAGGCGTAAAGCATACCAAGCCGCGCCTTCAACTCCTTGGCCTCTGGGCTGATTTTGCGGGCGAACAGTGCGTCCTGACTTAGTAACAGATCGAAGTGATCGTTATAAAAGGTGACGGGCATGCCGTAGTCGGTGAACATCAAAAACGTCAATGTGCGCGTTTCGATTTCCTTGCCCGGTATCAGGTGCCGGACCAAGGTTTGGAAAAACGTCTCGTCCGGGATCCAGGTAGTACGGAAAAATCGCATGACATCGCGACGCGACCTTTTGAAATCCAGAATCGCCTCAATGGTGCGGCGGCGCAGGCACCACCATTGCGAGCCAATCATGAACTGCACATCTGCCGGCACCGGGCGGGTCCAGCCTAGCCTGCGCTGCGCCCAGAAGCTCCAATAAAACCGGCGCTTTTGCGTACGTTCGTTGAACCAGTGCCGATAGATCAGGCGCTCTTCCTTGAAGCCGGTCTTGATCCAGTCGCTATCGTGAAAGTCGAAGCTTTCAATATAATCCTTATCGTGCCGATCCAGAAAGTCATGCGCATAACTGGCCGATTTGATCGCCATGCAGTCGCCGGATACCATGTAGAAATGCGTTGCCCGCGGAAAGGCATCGACTGCGGCTTCGACAGCATAAAGCGTCGCCTGCACAAGGCTCCATTCGCCCCAGCCACATTTGATCCGGCGACGCGCGAAAGCAACGTTCGGATTATCCGCCAATGCTTCGTGAATATGTGCGTAAGATTCCTTCGGAGCGCGGGCGTCGAAGTGGATTGCGATGCAGTCACCTGCAGCGGTCAGCTGCCGCGCCTGCTGAATGATCGCATCAGGATCCTTAT
Source organism: Loktanella sp. R86503 (assembly GCF_042466455.1). Taxonomy (NCBI): domain Bacteria; kingdom Pseudomonadati; phylum Pseudomonadota; class Alphaproteobacteria; order Rhodobacterales; family Roseobacteraceae; genus Loktanella; species Loktanella sp. R86503. The sequence continues at coordinate 421,178 of NZ_JAXHCI010000002.1, read as the reverse complement.
GGCAGAGAAGAATAAATGCGATTTTTGCCATGAAAAGGCCGTTATGCTCCAGTTTACCGAACTCCAAAGCCGTCATAGCGTAACCGGTGCCTGAACATACAGGGTTTCTTTGCATTTCCCGGTCTACTAAGACGGGACCAGACGTGAAATTCGGCGACTTAGGCCGAAGAGGAAGGGTAGACACGATGGGTTTTCCAGGCACCTGGATGACGGATAGCGAAAGCATGGTTTACCGTGTGGTGCCGAAATGCGCCTGCTCGACCATCGGCCAGATCATGTTTTACTCTGATCATGGTAAGTTCTTTGATGGCGACATCCACGACGCGCAGGCCGGCATGCACAAATGGGCGATGGATGAAAGCCAGCCTTTGATTACCGCCAATGTAAAGGCGCACAAAAGCTACGCATTCACTTGTGTCCGTAACCCCTACACCCGCATTTTGTCCTCCTTCTTTGACAAAATCTGCGGGATTCAGCGCAATGGCCGCCGCTATCGCGGCAACCTTGTCCCTCTTCTAATCCAGAAATACGGTATCGAGGTCGGGGATCCCGAAACGGGCTTCGAATTCGACCAAATTCAATCTTTCCGTCGCTTTCTGCTGTTTGCCCGCGACACCATTCGTTGGCGCCGTCCGATGGAGCCGGACATCCACTGGTCAGCCATGTCGGGCCACATCTCGACGTTCATCGTGAACGGCGGGACCTATGACAAGATTTTGTGGACCGAAGCCTTCAATGACGGCATGCAGGACGTCTTGTCCGCCGTCGAGACCCCGCACAAGGTCGACCTGCAAACTATTCCCCGCTTTAACGAAAGCGAAGGTCACGGCCCAAAGCGGCTACACAAGGTGTCCGACTATTTCGACGACCTGTCGATGCATTTGGTCTATGAAATATACAAGAAGGATTTTCAGTTGTTCCGCTACGACTTCGAAAATCCCGACAACAAGATGCCAATCGGCGAAATCGACCTTGCCGAAGTCCATGCAAAACTGGGCGAGTAATCATTCCCCTGTCAAAAAAAGGGGGCTAGCCCCCCGTCGCCTTCGGCTCCGTCCCCCAACATATTTTTATTCTGGTGAAATCAACATTTCATTAATGCTGTTGGCCCAGGGTTTGAGGGCGGTACAGGCAGACATGCCGATGACCGCTGACGGTGAAAGCCGCCATCCCAGGATGCGCACCAAGTGACAAGGCCTGGGGTGGCGCATTTGCCGGCCCCTTCACCCGAATAAAAATATGTCCGCCGGAGGCTGATTTACCTCAATTGCCATTCGACTTTCATGACCGCGCAACTAGCTTGCCTGACGCGCTGATAAAAATGGTTGGAACATGGTCGTAATTCTTATTCTTGGCTCTGGCCCATCCGTCATTGACTGCAAGGGTTGGGACAAAGGCGGATTTGACCGGATTGTTGCCATCAATAACGCTTGGCGTGTGCGGCCCGATTGGGATGATCTTGTGCATCCGGACGATTTTCCTAATGACCGGAAACCACTGGCCGTTTCAGCGACTCAGCGGGTCATAACCTCTGCCGCCTACGTTCCTGCGCAAAACGATTTCGGCGGTTTTGTCTACGCAGGAGGAACGATGGCCTTTACCGCCGGCTATTGGGCGCTTCATGCCTTAAAACCATCGGTCATGGCCTTTTTGGGATGCGACATGGTTTACCCGGTAACCGGGCCGACACACTTTTATGGCACGGGCACCCCCGATCCGCTACGACAGGATGTCAGCTTGCGGTCGCTGCCAGCCAAATCAGCCCGGCTTCAGATCATGGCGGCACGCATGGGGTGTGCCTGCGTCAATCTGTCAACGGCTGACAGTCAGCTTGTCTTTCCGCGCGCGGCCGTCGGTAGTTTGCCGCGCGCGCCGCTTCCCTTTCGTCAGGACATCGCAGCACGGGCGGATCAGGAAGAGGCGCGGTTAAATTATTATGTGCCGAGTGGGAAATACTGGAAGGACGAGAGCCGCTTTGATCCGACTGTAATAGACGCTTTGGATCAAATGTGGCTTTCGGCCGTTCAGAACTCTTTGTCGTCGTAGGCGCAAAGATCACGGATCAGGCAAGCTGCGCACTTCGGCTTTCTGGCGACACAGGTATAACGTCCATGCAAGATTAACCAGTGATGCGCAGGCCGCTGAAAATCGGCAGGCACGTGGTCCTCGATCTTGCGTTCGACGGCGTCGACATCCTTACCGGGGGCGATACCGGTACGGTTGCCAACACGAAAAATGTGGGTGTCGACTGCCTGCGCCGGGTGGCCCCACCACATGTTTAGCACCACATTTGCTGTTTTCCGACCAACGCCTGGCAACGAAACCAAGGCCGCACGGGAATTTGGCACCTCTCCGCCATACTCATCAACAAGGATCTGGCTAAGCTTGATGACGTTCTTCGCTTTTTGACGAAACAGGCCGATGGTTTTGATATGGTCGGTTAGCCCCTCGATCCCAAGCGCCAGCATCTTTTGCGGCGTGTCAGCGATTGCAAACAAATCGCGTGTCGCTTTGTTGACGCCTTTATCAGTGGCCTGCGCAGACAAGGCGACCGCGACCACAAGGGTGTAGGCATTGACGTGGTCAAGCTCGCCTTTCGGTTCGGCCTCGGCCGCCTCGAAGCGGGAAAAGATTTCGCGGATCGTCTGATAATCAAGTTGTTTTGTCATGTCTGCCTTGTGCCCCGTCCTGCACCCAATGCGCAAGTTCCGGGTCGCGTGCTGCCGCAGTGACAAGTAAGTTCGGCGTATGGAACATGCACCCTATCATTACGACGTAATGGCCCGAGCCATTGCACTGATCGACAAACGCGCCGGCACCCCAATGCCGCTGGATGAACTTGCCCACGCGCTAGGCATGAGCGCGAGTCACGTCCAACGCGTTTTCACCACTTGGGTCGGTGTATCGCCGAAACGCTATCAACAATTCCTTGCACTCGACTACGCCCGGGACCTGTTGCGCCGCAACTTTACGACGTTGGACACGGCCGCGGATGTCGGCTTGTCAGGCAGCAGCCGTCTTCATGATCTGTTTGTAAGGTGGGAAGCGATGACGCCTGGCGAGTTTGCCCGCCGCGGGGAAGGGCTATCGATCTATTGGGGGTGGTTTGACAGTCCGTTTGGCCAGGTGCTGTCCATGGCAACCGACAGGGGATTATGCGGCTTGGCCTTTGCGGCAGAATCGGGACGAGACAGCGCGATGGCAGACCTGACCAGCCGCTGGCCCGCCGCGACCTATATCGAGGCTGCTGACAAAATATCGGCATGGACGATGGCGGCATTGCAGGGGACAGGCGAAGCGCGGGTATTGATGATCGGAACCCCCTTGCAAATTCAGGTCTGGGAAGCGCTTTTGCGGATCCCCTCGGGTCATGTGACGACATACAGCGAAATTGCGAAAAGCATTGGCCGTGATAAGGCTGTGCGGGCTGTTGGAACTGCAGTCGGGCGCAACCCGGTCAGCCTGCTGATCCCCTGTCATCGCGCCCTTCGTAAGTCGGGTGCGCTGGGCGGGTATCATTGGGGACTACCTGTCAAACGAACGCTACTGGCATGGGAATCGGCGCGCGAACATCAGGTTGGTCATCAGCGGAACATTGCCTGACAGATCCGCGTTATTGGATAGCGCAGACAGATACTGCATATAAGGCTCATCAGAACACCCGAACGTCCGGGGGCATCAATGAAAGAGATTCGCATGATCACCATGACCCGCCTGAACCTGACACTGGCAACCGCTGCGCTGGCTTTGACGACCGCCTGCGCAGGCACCGGCGGCCCGAATGACAACCGCATGACTGGCCAAGGTGCAGCGATCGGTGCCGGCCTTGGTGCCTTGGCTGGCGCCGCCACGGGTGACAACAAGGGCGAGCGTCTGCGTAACGGCTTGATCGGGGCATCCTTGGGCGCCGCCGCTGGCGCAACCGTGGGCAATGCCCTAGACAAGCAAGAGCAGGAACTGCGCAACCAGATGGGCAGCAATGTCGGGATCGTTAACAACGGACAAAACCTGACTGTGACTCTGCCGCAGGACATCCTGTTTGCAACGAATTCGACCGCAGTTTCCAGCGCCGCGCAGGGCAATCTGGCAACGCTGGCCAATTCGCTGCAGCAGTACCCGAATTCCACTGTGAACGTGATCGGTCACACCGATGACGTCGGTGATGCGGCGTTCAACTTCGACCTGTCCCAGCGCCGTGCGCAGGCGGTGTCTGCTGTTCTGGCAAACTATGGCGTGTCCAATGCACGTATCCGGTCCATTGGCCGCGGTGAAGACCAGCCCGTTGCAACAAACCTGACTGCAGAAGGCCGCGCGCAGAACCGCCGCGTGGATATCGTCATCACACCGAACTAAAAACCGTACGTCTACGACGGTACATTGGGCCGCCCTTCGGGGTGGCCCTTTTTGTATGTGACATCGCCAAATTGGTTATATAACCTGACCACCTTAGGTCGGGGAATGTTATGCCGTTCGAGCGTGTCTCTCAGGAAAAGTTGTCAATCGGCATCGCGCGCCAGATCGAAGATCTGATTTTGCGCGGTATTTTGCGCCCAGGTCAGCGTCTTCCGTCAGAACGGGAATTAAGCGAACGAATGGAAGTGTCGCGTCCGTCCCTGCGCGAGGCACTGGCGGATCTGCAGCAGCGTGGTTTGCTAACCGCGCGTGCCGGGGCTGGGGTCTATGTGGCCGACGTGCTGGGCAGCGCCTTTGCCCCTGCCCTGATTGATCTGTTTGCAGACCATCCAATTGCCTTGTTCGACACCATAAGTTTTCGCCGCGACATGGAAGGATTGGCCGCCGTCCGCGCGGTGAAGCACGGCACCGATACCGATCTGGCCGTCATCGATACAATCTTTAAGAAAATGGAAGCTGCGCATCGCAAGTCCGACCCGACTGAAGAAGCCCAGTTAGATGCGGACTTTCACCTTGCTATCATCGAGGCAAGTCACAACATCATCCTGCTTCACATGATGCGGTCGATGTATGATTTGCTACGGCAAGGCGTGTTTTACAACCGCGCTGTCATGTTCCAGCAGCGATTGACGCGTGGCGATCTGGTCGGCCAGCATCGGGCCATCAATGTCGCGATCCAGAGCCGCGATGCGGCTGCGGCACAGGCGGCAATCAATGCGCATTTGGATTACGTGCAGCACGCGCTGGAAGATCAGCAAACCGCGATCCAGAACGAAGGCTTTGCCCGCAAACGTCTGGATATCGAACGCCAGCGAGTGAAATGACAAAAGCCCCGGAGCGTTTCGCGCCCGGGGCTTCTATTTAGTCAAATCCGATGCAGCTTAGTGCATCTTTGCCTTAACCGTGGCGATGGATTCGTCGATCAGCGCGTTGGCGCGGGCCGCATCCATGTTGCTGGCGATCACGTCTTTTGCAGCGGCAACAGCGATAGTCACGGCGCGGTTCTGCACGTCCTTGACGGCGGCAGCGCGGGCGCTTTCCAGTTGCTCTTCAGCGCTGGCCAGACGGCGGGCAATAGAGGCCGCGATATCGTCTTTGGACACCTGCGCAGAACGCTCTGCCTCGGTGCGGGCATTGGCGACGATGCGGTCTGCCTGCTCTTGCACTTCTTTCTGCTTCCGCTCGTAAGAAGCAAGCAGCGTCTGCGCTTCTTCGCGCAGGGCGCGGGCTTCGTCGAGATCCGACCGGATGCCATCGGCGCGTGCGTCGAGCATCGTTGCAATCTTGGATGGCACCTTCATGTAAAGAAGGATTGCAATGAACAGCAGGAACGCGAGCAGCACAATAAAGTCGGTGTTGCGCAGCGAAAAGAAGGGGCCCGTCGCTGCCATGGCAGGGGACGCCAGAACTGCGAAGAATGGGATCAGCAGAAAACGCATGGTTTACCCTTTCATCCGGTTTGCAACAGCCGCATCGATTGCGGCCTGATCGGCTTTGGTGCCCATGGCAGCGACAAGCGCCTGCGCTACATCCTTTGCCACAATCGCGACGTTCTCTGTCGCGCTGGCGCGGATTTCAGCGATATTAGCTTCTGCGGTGGCGGTCTGGGCTGCGATCTTTGCATCGGCTTCGGCCAATGCGGCATCCAGATCAGCCTGCGCTGCGGCGCGTGCCTCGTCACCGATACGGTTTGATTCTGTACGGGCGTCAGCAAGGGCCTTTTCATAGACCGCTTCCGCCTCTGTTGCGCGCAGTTTGAAATCTTCTGCGGCAGCAAGGTCGTTCGAAATGGTGCCGGACCGTTCCGCCAACACGCCGCTGATGCGCGGCAGGGCGATCCGGGACAGGACCAGATAGATCACGACCAGCGCGATCAGAAGCCAGAAAATCTGGTTCGGAAATGTCGAGAAATCAAGCTGCGGCATGCCCGCTTCGACTTCTTGTGCGACGTCTGTAGTAGCCATCTGTGTCCCCGGTTACCGTTGTTTCAACGATCCGACGCGAGGGTTGCCCCGCGCCGGAAAGTCGTAAGGATGTTGTTCAGCTGATTAAGCTGCGAACATCAGCAGCAGAGCGATGAGGAACGAGAAGATCCCCAGTGCTTCTGCGAAGGCCAGGCCGATGAACAGCGTCGCAGTTTGCGAAGCAGCGGCCGAAGGGTTGCGCAGTGCGCCAGCCAGGTAGTTGCCGGCAACGTTGCCAACACCCAGAGCGGCCAGACCAGTACCGATGCCTGCGAGGCCGGCACCGAGGAATTGACCCATGCTTGCGATATCGCCTTCCATAATCTTATCTCCTTACGATGGTGGAATTGCGTTGGTGGTTCGTAGACTTACTTGTGGTCCTTGGCCTTAGTGGGCCGGGTGCAGTGCATCCTTGAGGTACACACAAGTCAGAATGGCAAAAACGTAGGCCTGAATACCGGCCACTAGGACCTCTAGACCGTAAATTGCTGTGATCGCGATGACTGAAATCGGGCTTACGACTGCAAGGCCGGCGAAGGCGGCGAACACCTTGATCACGGCGTGACCTGCGGTGATGTTACCAGCCAGACGCACAGAGTGGCTGACGGGGCGCACGAAGTAGGAAATCAGCTCGATCACGGCGATGATGGGGCGCAGGAACAGCGGTGCCTCGGACATCCAGAACAGTTTCAGGAAGGACGGGCCGTTCAGGATGAAGCCAAGGATCGTTACACCGAAGAACACGCCAAAACCAAGGATCGCGGTTACGGCGATGTGGCTGGTTGTCGCAAAGGACATCGGGATCAGGCCGAGGAAGTTCGCAAACAGGATGAAGATGAACAGGGTCATGACATAGGGGAAATACTTCAAACCCTCTTTGCCGCAGACATCTTCAACCATTTTGTGGGTGAAGCCGTAGAACAGCTCGCCAACGGACTGGACGCGGCTCGGGATCGTGGCGCGACCACGAGAGCCGACAACGAACAGCAGAACGACAGCAAGAACGGCCAGTGCCAGCCAAAGCGTGACGTTTGTCGGGGTGTACCAATGCACAACGCCATCGCCGAACAGCGGCTTGACGATGAACTGATCCAGCGGGTGGAACACAAGGCCGCCCGCGTCGTGCGCGGCGTCGGCACCATGTGCCAGCGCATCGGCGCCGTGGGTCGCTGCTTCGGTCGTCTCGGTTGCCGTATGACTAGCCACGTGTGTCACCCTCGTTCTTGGCAGTCGGCCCCTCTTGGCCCGCCAGTTGTTTCTTTTGCACTTCGTCGGCCGACCTCATCATGGTTTTGATACCAGCGGCCAGACCCAACAAAACGAACAGCACCAGAAAAATCGGAAGGGTCCCAAAGAACCGGTCCAGACTGTATCCAATGCCAAAACCGATCCCGAGACCGGAGACAAGTTCGATCACCATGCGCCAGGCAAGCTGCCCCTGATAGTGACCGTCGGCTTGGCCATTATCCTGCGCCACAGTGCGGCGGGCCGCCAACTTCGCCTCTAGCGCCTTTAGGCGAGCGGCATGATCGGCTGGGTCCGGGCTGTCTGACACGCGGTAAATGCCCCGTAAATTACTTGGCTTCGTCTAAGCGGCGCAGGGCCATGAGTCAAGGCTCCGGTCGCTGACAGCAACCCATTGAAAATTAATGATTATCGCCGCCGCCTTACTGACAACAAAGCCGCGAAAGTCCCCAAATTTCACTCATTTCAAATTCAACCAATTGGTTGACGATCGCCAGATCAGCCGCCTAATGGCACCATGACTCAGGATTTGGATGCAACATTCGCCGCACTGGCCGACCCGACCCGCCGCGCCATCTTGGCGATGCTGCTAGAGGACGACATGGCTGTCACTGATGTGGCGGAACCGTTTCAAATGTCCCTTGCTGCGGTGTCCAAACATCTGACCGTGCTGACCGTGGCTGGCCTGATCTCTCAGGAAAAGCGGGGCCGAGTCAAATGGTGCAAGCTGGAACCGGACGCATTGCGATCTGCTGCGGTCTGGATGCAGGGTTTCGGCCAGATTGGCGGGATCGATCTTGATGCTTTCGAAGCTTTTCTGGACCAGCAGCATCTGACAGATCCGGACATGAAAAAGGCCGTCCGATCACATGATCAGGACGGCCGGGACTCGTAACAAAAAGCTGGTTTACCGAAGGCCCAGCAGGCTCAGGACCGCGAGGACGACAACGACGAGGCCGATGATGTAGATGATGCTGCGCATGGGGTGTTCCTTATATTATCTAAAGGCAAACACGCATCCGTGAGCAAAGTTCCCTAACTTATGGCAATAGTTTCACAGGCGATAAATACTGTCACATCTTGCCTGAAGCGGTAGGCTGCTTGCTGAGCTGGACTGCCAGAATGCCCGCAGCGATGATGATTACGCCGATGACGTCAAGCGGGCCGATCTGTTCCCCCAGGAATCCGGCAGCAATGACGACCCCCAGAAAGGGGTTCAGGAAATGAAACGTGCTGGCACGCACGGCACCAATCCTGCCAACCAGCAAGAACCAGACCCATGTTGCGGCAAGCCCCGGAATAAGTGTCGTATAGAAAAATGCAGCGATCAGCGTCCAATTCCAGTCCACGACAAATGGCTCGAATATGGCGGCGGGGATAGCGGTCAGGACAGCCCCCACCAGCAATTGCAGACCGACGATAGCCAACACATTGCCACCCGACGACGCACCCAAAACAGCCAAAGTCGCGGCGGTCAGGGAAAGGACCCCGATGATAAGCAAAGCCAGCCCCATCACATCGGTCCCGCCCGACAAACGCGCGCCCATGATCAGAACCACGCCGACAACACCGGCGACCAGCCCCGCTATACCCAATGGCCGCACGCGCGTTCCGAACAGCAACCACCCTGTTATTGCCACCAATAGCGGCATCGTTGACGCAATGATCGCCGCCAGTGAGGCCTGCACTGTCTGCATCGCGATAAAGTTTAGGCCTAGATAAAGGGCATTTTGGCAAAGGCCGAAAACGACGACCCCTGTCCACTGCCGTTTTGTCAGGCGAAAGGACTGGCCCAGCGCCCAGGCAATCGCACAGCCAAGCAAGCCAGAAACAGCAAACCGCATCGACAGCGCGGTCAGCGGCGGCGCGTATTGCACAATGATCCGGGCTGACGTGAACGCCGACGACCACATCGCGGCGAACGCGAAGCCCATGAACAAAGACCTGATATCCATATGACCTCGAATGCAAAAGGGCCGCCCGAGGGCGACCCTTTCGTGAATTGCTGCCAGAAGCAAGATCAGCCGTTCACGCTGTCCTTCAAAGCCTTCGCGATTGTCATTTTGACAACCTTGTCGGCATCTTTCTTCATCTGCTCGCCGGTGGCGGGGTTGCGCACCATCCGCTCTGGACGCTCGCGGCAATAGATTTTGCCAACGCCGGGCAGCGTAACGGCACCGCCGCCGGACACTTCTTCAGTGATGATCGCGACGACGGCGTCCAAAGCGGCACCAGCGGACTTTTTGTCCATGTCGGTCTTCTCAGCCAGCGCTGCGACAAGTGCTGCTTTGGTCATCGGTTTCGTTGCCATTGATCGTATCTCCCTTAAAAAAACCCCGCCTATGGGGCCGATTGGTCGCGTTTAAACTTTAAGTCGGGGGACAGCACAACGGTTTGCCGCCTCGTGCAAGCGCATTTTTGCAAAAAAACGCTTATTTTGTGGGGTTCAAAGGAAAGCTGTCTCTTCAAAGCTACGCAATTTGCGACTGTGGATGCGTTCAAGCGGCATTTCGCGCAGCGTTTCCATCGCCCTAATACCAATCATCAAGTGGTTTGCGACCTGACTGCGATAGAAATCCGACGCCATGCCGGGCAATTTAAGCTCTCCGTGCAAGGGTTTGTCGCTGACGCAAAGTAATGTGCCGTATGGCACGCGAAAGCGGAAACCATTCGCCGCGATGGTCGCGCTTTCCATATCCAGCCCCACAGCGCGGGACTGCGACAGGCGCTGCACAGGGCCTGAATGGTCGCGCAGTTCCCAATTGCGATTGTCGATTGTCGCAACAGTGCCGGTGCGCATGATGCGCTTTAGCTCGTAACCCTCCAATTGGGTCACGGCCTCTACCGCATCTTCAAGGGCGATCTGGATTTCAGCCAGCGCTGGGATCGGCACCCAGACCGGCAGGTCGTCGTCCAGCACATGATCTTCGCGCAAATAGGCATGGGCCAGCACGAAATCCCCTAGCCGCTGCGAATTGCGCAGACCTGCGCAATGTCCGACCATCAGCCAGGCGTGCGGCCGCAGGACAGCGATATGGTCGGTCGCTGTCTTGGCGTTTGACGGGCCGACACCGATATTGACCAGCGTGATCCCTGCGCCATGCTTTCGTTTCAGGTGATAGGTCGGCATTTGCGGCAACTTGGCCGGCGCCTGCATCGGCGCATCCGCTTGAGTGATGACCTGATTACCGGGGCCGACAAAGGCCGTATAGCCGCTGTCCGGATCCGCCAGCATCAGACGGGCGAAGGCTTCGAATTCTTCGATATAGAATTGATAGTTGGTGAATAGGACGTGGTTCTGGAAATGCTCGGCGTTGGTGGCAGTGTAGTGCGACAGGCGCGCCAGCGAATAATCGATGCGCTGTGCGGTAAAGGGGGCCAATGGCGCCGCACCATCGGGGTAAAGAAAGCCATTTCCATTTACGATGTCATCATGGGTCGTGGACAAGTCCGGCACATCAAAGATGTCGCGCAGGTGGAAGTCTGCAGCCCCTTCTTGTGGCACCGTGACGCTTGCGTCGTTCGCGACGGCAAAATGCACGGGCATCGGCGTTGTGGACGCGCCGATCGTAACCGGCACGCGGTGGTTTTGCATCAACAGGCCGATCTGCTGTTCCAGATAGTGCCGGAACAGGTCGGGCCGGGTCACAGTTGTCGAATAGGTCCCCGGCTGCGGCACATGACCAAAGGAAAGGCGGCTGTCCGTCGGGGCAAAGCTGGTCGTGGTTAAGCGAATTTCAGGATAGTAGGCGCGATAGCTAACGTCGGATTGACCGCTGCGCAGCACCTCTTGGAAATGGGTCGACAAAAACCCGGTGGCAGCCTCGTAAAGCTCGCACAGGCGCGCCACAGCAGCGGCAGCATCAGCAAAGGTTTCAGGGGCGGCTACGTCAGGGCAGCGCAACTTTCGGATTTCGGTCATGGCTGTCCTTCGAATAGCGATGTCAGTTCAAATTTTGTCACGTCCACAAGCCCCAGATCGCTGATCCGCAATTCCGGAATCACGACCAACGCCAGTAGGGAATGTTGCATATAAGCGTTGTTCAGCGTGCAGCCGCAATCGGCCATCGCCGCAACCATGGCATCCGCAGCGGCAGCGACCTGTGCTGCCGGCTGATCAGACATCAGGCCTGCGATGGGCAGTTCAACCAATGCGATTTCGACGCCATCCTTCCAGACGTTGATTCCGCCGCCGATTTCGCCCAGCCTGTTCGCGGCCTTGGCCATACAAACCGCATCTGTGCCGACCACGATCATGTGGTGACTGTCATGCGCCACAGTCGACGCGATAGCCATGTCCCCGGTATAGCCAAAGCCGGACACAAAGCCGTTTGTGACGCCTCCGGTGCCTTTGTGCCGCTCAACCAGCGCGATCTGACAGACTTCGCCTGTCGCCTGAACGCGGCCTTCTGTAACGGGCAGTTCAAACCGCAGCGATTTGGTCGGGGCCTGGTTTTCCACCACGCCGATCACCTTGGCGGTGACGGCATTGGCCCCTTGCGGCGCGGCAATCGCAAAATCCGCTGCCGACAATGTCTTGCCCAAGTGGACGGTCTGCCGTGCCGCCGCTGGCCAGTCATAATGCGGGCAATCGACGGTGATTTTGCCATCCTTGGCCACTGTCCGCCCCCGCGCGATCACATGTTCAATCGGCAAAGTGACAAGATCGGATGTCAGGATCATGTCAGCCCGCCGCCCCGGCGCGATAGAGCCAAGCTCGCGTTCCAGCCCGAAATGCGCCGCGGTATTGATCGTGGCCATTTGCAGCGCGATGACCGGATCGCAACCGCAGGCGATGGCGTGACGCACAACGCGGTTCATATGACCGTCATTCACCAGCGTTCCTGCCATGCAATCGTCGGTGCACAGGATGAAGTTTCGCGGATCTAGGCCGCGTTCTGTCACCGCTGTGATCTGGCTTTCGACATCATACCACGCCGACCCCAGCCGCATCATACTGCGCATGCCTTGCCGCACGCGGGCGATGGCGTCGGATTCGGCGGTGCCTTCGTGGTCATCGGCGGCGCCGCCAGCGACATAGGCATGGAACGGGATACCCTTGTCGGGACTGGCGTAGTGGCCGCCAACAGTCTTGCCCGCCTTCATCGTCGCTGCCATTTCCGCCAACATTTGCGGATCGCCATTGATGACACCGGGAAAGTTCATCATTTCGCCCAAGCCAACAATACCGGGCCAAGACATCGCCTGGGCGACGTCTTCGGCCGTGATTTCATACCCTGTGGTTTCCAAGCCAGGGGCAGAGGGCGCGCAGGACGGCATTTGAGTGAAAATGTTCACCGGCTGCATCAGTGCCTCGTCATGCATCATCCGCACACCGTTCAGCCCCAATACATTCGCAATCTCGTGCGGATCGGTGAACATAGTTGTTGTGCCATGCGGGATCACAGCAGCAGCAAATTCGGCGGGCGTCAGCATGCCGCTTTCGATATGCATATGCCCGTCGCACAAACCGGGGATCAGATAGCGCCCAGCGCCGTCAATCACCTCGGTCGCATCACCGATGCAATGGCTGGCGTCGGGACCAACATAGGCAAAGCGGCCATCAGCGACGGCAACCTGCCATGCATCCAGAACCTCTCGGGATTGGACATTGACCAGACGGACGTTGCGCACGACCAGATCGGCAGCATCGCGACCAGCGGCGACAGCGACAAGGCGGGGGGCCGTTTCGGCCCAGGTGGGAATATGATGTGACATGGCGAAACGTGACACCAAAGCCCGCCCCGCTTCAACCCCGGCCTAGGGTAGTTTGTGCAATTCCAGCGGTTTCTGATCCGGGTTAAGGCGCAGGATCGCCAAATTAAGCGCTGTCGCGATACTGACCCAAACCAGATAGGGCACAAAGGCAAGTCCAGCCCACAGATCAAGCTGAAAGTGCGTGATCGTCGCGCCTAGGATCGCCAGCCACAGCGCCACGATAATCACCAGCGCGCCCTTGATCCGGCGCGCACCAAAAAACACCGGCGTCCACAGCGTATTCAGTGCAATTTGTAGTGCCCAGAACGCCATGGCGGCAGCATTGTCATCCATCGGCGCGACACGGGCACCGGCGAAGGCGATCAGCAGATAAATTGTCGTCCACATGACCGGAAAGGCCCAGTTCGGCGGCGTCCAGGCAGGCTTTTGCAGACTCTTGTACCATGTACCTGTCGGGAACAGCATCCCGGTTGCGCCAGCGGCGACCGTGGCGGCCAGAAAAATCGCGAACAAGGTGATGGACATGAAAGCGCCTTTCTTAAAGCTTCACCCATAACCTAGGGCTGATACGGATCCACGCCAAGCTACACGCGAACGCAGACCATTGGACTAAGGTAAAAAGGCCGCCGCAGTTTCACGCGGCGGCCCCGTAAATCGCTAACGAATTTGCCGGTTATTCAGCCGGACCGAAACTGGCCAGATAAGCGTAAAGGTCTGCGGCCTGGCCGGCGTCGCGCACCTGATAGGCCATCTTACTGCGGGCCCGCTTGTCATCCAGCGCATCACGCAGGAAAGCCGTCGGGTTCTGGACGTAACCGACAAAGGTTTCCTCGTTCCAGACTGCGCCGGTTTCACCATAAGCGACCAAAGCATCGCCGTAGTTAAAGCCTTCGACGTGGGCAGGTGCCTTACCGGCAAGACCGAACAGGTTCGGGCCAACCTTGGCATTGCGACCAGCCAGCACCTCACCCGATTCGGGATCCTGCACCACGTGACATGCAACGCACTGGCGGCCGAACTGCTCTTCCCCGCTTGCCACGTCACCTGTGGGGGCGGCCATATGGCTTTCAGCAAATGCCGGGGCGGCAAGGGTCGTCATGGCCAAGGCAAAAGTTGTTAGTTTCATCATCTTCTTCCTTCGAAGTGAAATTCTGGTGTCTGCGCGGATTTGTATCTGATTTAGCCTGCTGCGCTGTCGCGTCCAGATCATTCGTCCGCAAAGACGTATTTCGGCACTTATTATGCTGCGAACTTTGCCTCAGGCTGCCTTGCTGCACAACTGCGCCTTTGGTCGCGCGTCTGCGACATGACGCCTTAGTGGTTGGTGTGCGCGTCGTGTCCGGCCGCGTCGGTGCTTGCCTCTTCGACATTGAATACGACATCAAGGCGACCTGCCTTTTCAAAAACCAGCGTCGCTGGCACGTTTTCGCCAACTTCCAGCGGATCACCGTTCAGCCCCATGAACATTACATGCATCCCACCGGGTTCAAAGCTGACGCTTTCGCCGGCCGGAATTGTGACGGCGTCCACGTGGGTCATCGTCGCGATGCCATCAACAGTGGCACTGTCGTGCATCATCACGCGGGGGAAATCCGCCTCGATCGCGACAAGTGTGTCGTCTTCGGCACCGGAATTCAGGATCGTCAGGTAGCCAGCACCGGTCATTGCCGTCGTCGGGGTCGCGCGGGCAAAGGGGTGTTCGACATGCAAATCGCCGACCTTGTAATCGTGGCCCATCGCAAAGCCGGGCAAAATAGCCACGGACAGCGCAAACATCAGGCGGGTCAAAGACGTCATGGCGGGATCCTTCGTGTCAGTCATGGCTTTGACCTATGCAGTCTGCAGGCTGCTTGAAAGGGGCGAAACGCCACAGCTTTATGCCTTATGCGGAAATTTGCCGTAGGCGTATCGATTTTGGTCTGCCATAGTTCCCCCCTAGCCCGGCACAGACCGGGCAGAACGGACGAAAACCGGGAGGAAAACATGAATTATACTGGACGTACCGCACTGATCGCCTTGGCATTAGGTCTGTCGGCAACCGCACCGCTGCACGCGCAAGAGGCGGATTACATTCTGGCCACAGCATCCACTGGCGGCACCTATTACCCCGTCGGCGTGGCGCTTTCGACATTGGTTAAGGTAAAGTTGCAGCCAAGCCAAGGCATCGGCATGTCTGCCATCAGCAGCGCCGGGTCAGGTGAAAACATCCGCCTGCTGCGCGAGGGAGAAGCCCAGTTCGGCATTTTGCAAGGTCTATACGGTTACTATGCCGCATCCGGCACCGGCCCGCTGGCCGAGGTCGGGCCGCAAGACAACCTGCGATCCGTATCGATGCTGTGGCAGAACGTGGAACATTTCGTCGTCAGCGCTGATGCAGCGGCCACCGGCACCATGGCGGATTTCGTGGCGCTTAAGGGTGAAAGCGTCGCCCTTGGGGCGCAGAACTCTGGCACCTTGGGGTCGAATACCGCCCTTCTAAACGGGCTCGGCGTGAATGCTGAAACCGATTACACACTTGTTTACGGCGGTTATGGTCCCGCAGCGGAAGCGTTGCAGAACGGTCAGGTCAAAGGCATCAGCACCCCTGCCGGCGTGCCCGTTGGCGCGCTAAGCCAGCTTTTCGCATCCGCCGGTGACAGCGTGCGCCTGCTGTCCTTTACCGACGAAGAGCGTGCGGCGGCTGACGCCGGACGCGAGCTCTGGACCGCCTATACCGTGCCGGCCAACACCTATTCCGGCCAGTCAGAGGACGTAACGACCGTCGCACAGCCGAACTTTTTGGCTGTGGACGCCAGCGTTTCTGAAGAAAACGTCTATCAGATCACCAAGGCGATCTATGAAAACCTGCCCTTCCTGCAGGCCATCCACCCCGCCACGCAGGCCATGAGCCTGGAAGCCGCCATTGCCGGCCTGCCCCTGCCACTGCACGCCGGTGCGCTGCGTTATTTCCAAGAGGCCGGGGTCAACGTCCCTGACCGCCTGATCGCGAAATAGCACTACGAACCCGGCCCTTCTCCGGGCCGGGGACACTGCGCAAAGGGGAATTTGCATGTCGGACGATACCGAAAACGCCGCACTGCGGCGCATTGATGGCGCATGGGCGCGCGGGCTGACCGTGTTTTGTGCGGCCATATCAGTCGCCCACCTTTATATAGCCCTTTTTCCGGTGGTGTCAGAATTGACGCGTAACGCGCTGCACTTTGCGGTCTTTGCCCTGCTGGCCTGCATCTATTACCCCTTTGCGGGCACAGCGCGCGACAGCCGGTTGGTGCGGGTCTTTGATCTGTTCCTCGGGCTGGCTGTTGCCGCCTCTGCTATCTGGCTCGCCACGGCCGAAAACGCGATTTATGATCGCGGGGTAAAGCTGTCGACGCCCGACTGGATCGCAATTGCTATCTGCGTCGGCGGCGCGATAGAGCTGACGCGGCGGCTGACCGGCTGGATCATCCCCGTTCTGATCATTCTGGCCCTGAGCTATGTCGCATGGTGGGGCCAATTCGTCGGCGGCATTTTCCGGTTTCCGGGACTAAGTGTAGAGACGGTTGCCTTTCGGTCCATCTATGGCGATGACGCGATGTTCGGGTCGATTGCGCGGATTTCGTCGACCTATGTGTTTTTGTTCATCATCTTCGGGGCCTTCCTGCTACGGTCGGGTGCGGGCGATTTCGTTATCGATCTAGCGCGCGCAGTCGCAGGCAAGATGGTCGGCGGGCCGGGCATTGTCGCGGTCATCGCCAGCGGGCTGACTGGCACCATCAGTGGCTCTGCCGTGGCCAACACGGCCAGCACCGGCGTCATTACGATTCCCCTGATGAAAAGGGCAGGCTTCAGCCCCAAATTCGCGGGAGGAGTCGAGGCCGCCGCCAGCACGGGCGGTCAGTTGATGCCGCCCATCATGGGGGCCGGTGCCTTTGTCATGGCTGCCTTCACCCAGATCCCTTACGAACGTATCGTCGCGGCCGCGGCCCTGCCCGCCCTGCTGTATTTCCTATCAGTCGCGTTCTTTGTGCGGATAGAGGCGAAGCGTCAAAACCTGCCGCCGATGGAAAACACCGGCCAGACCCTTGGTTCCGCATTCCGTAACGGCGGCGCGAGTTTCGTCCTGCCCATCGGTCTGCTGATCGGGATGCTAGTGGCGGGCTATACGCCAACCTATGCCGCCGTTTACGGCATTATCGCGGTCATCGCATCCAGCTGGCTGACGCGCAATCCTATGGGACCAAAAGCCGTGATCGAGGCACTTTCAATGGGTGCAAAGGGCATGATCCTAACCGCTGTGCTGCTCTGCGCTGTTGGCCTGATCGTGAACGTGATCGCGACGGCGGGGATCGGCAACACCTTCAGCCTGATGATCTCGGATTGGGCTGGCGGCAACATTCTGCTGGCTATCGTTCTGATCGCGCTGGCGTCTTTGATCCTTGGTATGGGTCTGCCGGTGACGGCGGCCTATATCGTGCTGGCGACGCTGTCGGCCCCCGCATTGGCAGGTATGATTGCGGACCGCTTTGTCGTGGACGCGCTGGTCCTGGGCCAATTGCCCGACACCGCCCGCGCCGTCCTGATGCTGGGCGCACCAGAGGCGATGCAGGCGATCATGGCCCCCATGGCGCGGCCCGAGGCTGCGGCGCTGGTCGCGTCCTTGCCCCTAGAGGTCGCAAGCCCCCTGCGCGACCTGACGGTCCCAGCAGAGGCTGCGACGCTGGCCCTGCTGTCCGCCCATATGATTATCTTTTGGCTATCCCAAGACAGCAACGTGACGCCACCTGTTGCCCTTGCAGCGTTCACAGCCGCTGCGATTGCCAAGGCACCGGCGATGGCGACAGGATTTGCCAGCTGGAAGCTTGCCAAGGGCCTGTACATCGTACCGGTCCTCTTCGCCTATACGCCCTTGCTGTCCCGCGACTGGGGGGCGGTCGTAACGGTGTTTGGTTTTGCAGTGTTTGGCATTTACGCCGTCGCAGCGGCGCTGCAGGGCTGCATGGAACGGCCCCTGACATGGCCGCTGCGGATAGCTGCGTTGGCGGCGGGTGTCGCCTGCCTTTGGCCGCACCATCTACCAGTTAATCTGATTGGATTGGCTGTCGTGGTCGGCCTGCTTGCGTTGAACATGCGCAAGGTGCGCCGCACAATTATCGCTTAATTTTCAGGCAATCGCACACGAATGGCCCGTCATGACGGGGTGTTCTGTTGCCTCTGCCTGAAAAATTTGCACAGGGTTGGGCCATGACACTTGCCGCGCCCCTGCATGATGACCCGCATCACCTGACGCCTCGCGCGCAGGGGGTGCTGCGCATCAGCGCGAAGGCCGGCAACCGGCTGGACACGCTGCGCCAATCCGGCGCGTCCAAAGCGCTATTTCCCCGCCATGCTGGTGACGATCTGTTGGCCGTAACGCTGAATACCGCAGGCGGTGTGACAGGCGGTGACCGATTTTCCATTGCCGCGCAGGTCGCGCAGGGTAGTCACCTGACTCTGACCACCCAAACGGCAGAGCGGATTTACAAAGCCCAGCCCGGCCAGACCGCCCGCATGACGACGGAAGCGGTCCTTGCCCCCGGCGCACGGCTGGACTGGCTGCCGCAGGAAACCATCCTGTTTGATCGCTGCCGCCTGCGGCGCAGGCTGACGGTCAACATGGCCAGTGACGCTGTATTTCTGGGTGTCGAAACCCTTGTGCTTGGCCGCGCGCTGATGGGCGAGCGGATCAAGACAGGTTTTATAAAGGACGACGTCCGCATCACTCGCGGCGACGATTTGGTCTTTGCCGATGCCATCGCGCTGGACGGCGCGATTTCTGACCAGATGGCTGCGGCTTGGCGCGGCGGCTCGGCGAATTGCCTAGCCAGCGTGACCTATGTGGCCCCCGATGCCGAAGCGCGGTTAAATATCCTGCGTGCATTGCTGCCCGCCACCGCTGGCGTCAGTCTGATCCGGGACGGCGTTTTGTTCGCGCGCGTCCTGGCCGCAGATAGCCACGACCTACGCCGCGCGCTAATCCCCGTTTTGACCGCTCTTCGCGGCCCCCTGCCCCCGACCTGGACGCTTTGATATGCAACTGACACCTCGTGAAAAAGACAAACTGCTGATCGCTATGGCGGCCGAAGTCGCACGCAAGCGGCTATCGCGGGGGGTCAAGCTGAATTACCCCGAAGCGATTGCCCTGATTACAGATGCTGTCGTCGAAGGTGCCCGCGACGGGCGGTCCGTTGCCGATATGATGGAGGCCGGCGCGCAGGTCCTTACCCGCGATCAGTGCATGGAAGGCATCGCGGAGATGCTGCCAGAGGTGCAGGTCGAGGCGACCTTTCTGGATGGCACCAAGCTTGTGACGGTCCACGAACCGATCCGTTGAATTTTGAGTTTATTTGGCCAGATGAATGAAGGATTTGCACGATGATCCCAGGCGAAGTCTTAACGGCAGACGGCGATATTGAACTGAACGCAGGCGCCGCAACCGTGACCTTGATGGTGGCGAATACGGGAGATCGTCCTGTCCAGGTTGGCAGCCACTACCATTTTGCAGAGACGAATCCGGGTCTGGATTTTGACCGGGCTGCGGCGCGCGGGATGCGGCTGGATATCCCGCCCGGCTCTGCCGTGCGGTTTGAGCCGGGTCAGCGGCGCGAAGTGAACCTGATCGCAATTGGCGGGCGGCGGCATATCTATGGGTTTAATGCAGCCATCATGGGACAGTTGTAACATGGCCCGGACTGTAACCCCGCTGGACCTGTTCAAGACACAGATGGAGGTCGGCATGATGCTGGCCGAAGCGCAGAGCGTCATTGCCATGCGCATGATGGGATGGGGCGGGCTTTGGTCCGTCACGACCAGCGAGAACGACCGCATGGTGTCAGAGAAGTCCGAGGCAATCATGATGTCGATGCAAGGGGCGGCCCTGGCCGCGATGTCGGGCAAGCGTCCGGACGAAATCATGAATGCTGCCGTAAAGCCCCTGCGCCAGAAAACCCGCGCCAACGTCAAACGCCTTGGCAAGCGCGGCCCAACGTTGATGAAGTGAGCCTATGCCAGCCCTGATTTCCCGCGCGAATTATGCCGCCACCTTTGGTCCGACGACAGGCGACAAGGTGCGTCTGGCCGACACTGATCTGATCATCGAAGTCGAACGCGATCTGACCACCTATGGCGAAGAGGTGAAGTTCGGTGGCGGCAAGGTGATCCGCGACGGGATGGGGCAGTCCCAAGTCACGCGAGCGGGCGGAGCTGTGGATACGGTAATCACCAATGCGCTGATCGTGGATCATGCCGGGATCTGGAAGGCGGATGTTGCGCTGAAGGATGGCCGCATTCACAAGATCGGCAAGGCAGGCAATCCGGACACCCAGAGCGGTGTTGATATTATTATCGGACCAGGCACAGAGATTATCGCCGGAGAAGGTCGCATTCTGACTGCTGGCGGGTTCGATTCGCACATCCATTTCATTGCACCGCAACAGATGGAGGATTCGCTTCATTCAGGCGTCACTACCTGTTTTGGCGGCGGCACCGGGCCTGCCCATGGCACGTTGGCCACGACCTGCACGCCGGGGCCCTGGCATATCGGGCGGATGTTGCAGGCCTTTGACGGCATCCCGATGAATATCGGCCTTGCAGGCAAGGGCAACGCCAGCCAGCCGGATGCCTTGATCGAGATGGTCAAGGCTGGTGCCTGCAGTCTGAAGCTGCATGAAGATTGGGGCACCACCCCCGCAGCCATTGATTGCTGTTTGTCGGTTGCGGACGACATGGACGTTCAGGTGATGATCCACACCGACACGTTGAACGAAAGCGGCTTTGTGGAACATACAGTGAAGGCCATGAAAGGCCGCACGATCCACGCCTTCCACACTGAAGGCGCTGGCGGCGGTCATGCGCCGGATATCATCAAGATTTGCGGTGAAGAATTTGTGCTGCCGTCGTCCACCAACCCGACGCGGCCCTTTACCGTGAACACCATCGAAGAGCACCTTGATATGCTGATGGTGTGCCACCATCTGGACAAATCGATCCCCGAAGACGTCGCCTTTGCCGAATCTCGCATCCGGCGCGAGACGATTGCTGCAGAGGATATCCTGCACGATATGGGCGCGTTTTCGATCATCGCCTCTGACAGTCAGGCGATGGGCCGTGTTGGAGAGGTTCTTATCCGGACATGGCAGACCGCCGACAAGATGAAGAAACAGCGCGGGCGTTTGGCCGAAGAAACCGGCGATAACGATAATTTCCGTGTCCGTCGTTATATCGCGAAATACACCATCAACCCCGCAATTGCCCATGGCGTCAGCCACGAGGTCGGATCAATTGCCGAGGGCAAGCGTGCCGATCTGGTGCTGTGGAATCCCGCTTTCTTTGGCGTAAAGCCAGAAATGGTGCTGCTGGGCGGCACGATCGTCGTGGCGCAGATGGGTGATCCCAATGCCAGCATCCCGACGCCGCAGCCTGTTTATTCGCGGCCAATGTTCGGGGCCTACGGTGGATCGCTTCGCCATGGCAGCGTCAGTTTTGTCAGCGCGGCGGCGCAGGATGCAGGCATTCGGGACAGCCTTGGCCTATCCAAGCAGACAATTGCTGTGCGCAATACCCGCGACATCGGCAAGCGCGATCTGCTTTTGAACGACGCCTTGCCCCAGATCGATGTTGACCCGGAAACATACGAGGTCCGCGCCGACGGAGAGTTACTGACATGCCAACCTGCCGAGGTTCTGCCGATGGCCCAGCGTTATTTTCTATTCTGATGGTGGGCATCGGGGTTGCAGAAAACGCAATTGTGCTGCGCCGCAGCATCCCTATGTTGTTGGGCAAGGGAGGAGACCTGATTCATAATTTGGCGGCAACTGCCGCAGACAAGGTTTCCAATGGCTACGCAGACACTCAACGCACCACGCGCCACCGCAATTCGCGAAAAAGTGGACGCCTTCTTTGCCACGATCGGCCAGGGCATGAATGCCTATATGGAGCGCCGTTCGCGGATGGACCAGATCAACCATCTGGAAGCGAAATCAGACGCCGAGCTGGCAAAGCTTGGTATTCAGCGCGACCGGATCGTGCAGCACGTTTTCCGCGACCTGTTCTACGTCTGATTTTCAGCACGTCGAGCGGAGGCTGCGCATGACGCAGTTGATCGTTCATAACATCGTCACAGACAATTACAGCGCGCAGGTGTTCGACACCTGCGCGCTGACCTACGATGCCCGCCTGATGCGGCGCAAGGTGCTGACCTGCGATGGCGGCGCATCGGTTTTGGTGGATCTGGAACACACCACGTCGTTGAACGATGGCGACCTTTTGGAACTGACTGACGGTCGTTTTATTCGCGTTATTGCGGCCGCGGAGCCTTTGTATCGCGTTTCCGGCGATCTGGTCCGCCTCGCTTGGCATATCGGCAATCGCCACATGCCCTGTCAGTTTGGAAGCGACCATCTACTGATCCTGCGTGATCCGGTGATTGGTCATATGTTGCGCGATCATCTAAGCGCGGATGTTGCGGAAATTGACGCCCCCTTTACGCCCGAAGGCGGGGCTTATGGCCACGGACGGACGATGCCGCATGCCCACTGAGGGACTGCTGACGCTGATGCAATGGTTATCACCCGGCTTCCCGCTGGGCACATTCAGCTATTCGCACGGTTTGGAAATGGCGGTCGCGGACGGAAGATTGCGCGATGCAACGGCCCTGCAGGACTGGATTGCTACCGTGCTGTCACATGGCGCGGGGCGTAATGATGCCATCCTGCTGGCAGAGGCGTATCGCAGCGACGATGCACAACATATTGACGCGCTTGCCCGCGCCCTTGCCCCATCCCGCGAACGGCTGCTTGAAACGACCGCGCAAGGTGAGGCGTTTTGCACCACGGTGAATGCAGTCTGGGGGCTGGACCTGCCCCCCATGTGCCTACCCGTTGCTGTCGGCCGGGCGGCGCAGATGCAGGGGATCGCGCTTGACGTCTCGCTGTCGGCGTATCTGCATGCCTTGACTGCCGGGCTGATTTCAGCAGCACAGCGCTGCATGCCACTGGGACAGACACAGGCGCAGCGGATCGTTGCGGACCAGACGCCGCTATGCCTGGCGCTGGCACAGGCGGCACTGACGCAAGGCATTGATGATTTGGGCAGCAGCGCGTTTCTTGCGGATATTGCGGCTATGCAGCACGAGACACTTCAACCAAGGATATTTCGGTCATGACCTCTCCTCATGGGCCATTGCGCATTGGTATCGGCGGACCTGTTGGCGCTGGTAAAACGACACTGACAGCCAAGCTGGCAGTGCGGCTGAAGGACCAATTGTCCATCGGCGTCATCACCAACGATATCTATACGCAAGAAGACGCCGAGGCGCTGATGCGGATGCAAATTCTGCCCATGGACAGGATCATCGGCGTGGAAACCGGTGGCTGCCCGCATACCGCCATCCGCGAGGATGCCAGTATCAATCTGGCCGCTGTCGCTGAAATGCGCAGCCGCCATCCCGATCTGGACGTCGTCCTGATTGAAAGCGGCGGCGACAACCTTTCTGCGACCTTCAGCCCCGAACTTGCCGATCTGACGATCTATGTCATCGACGTCGCGGCAGGAGAGGAGATTCCGCGCAAAGGTGGCCCTGCCATCACGCGGTCCGACATTCTGGTGATCAACAAAACCGACCTGGCCCCGCATGTCGGCGCATCGCTGGACGTGATGGCACGTGACGCGGCGCGCATGCGTGGCGACGGTACAGTATGCTTTACGGCCCTGCGCCAGGATCAGGGAATTGATCCCATCATCGCCCGCATTGCGGCCCTTGGCGGGTTGTCATTGGTATGACATAGGACGGAACTAATCCGCATCACGGCGGGTTTGCAACAACACCCCGAGACAGGATTATTTACTTGGACAGCCAGATCACTGTGCGCCTGAATTATGGCATCCCCCGGCCTTGCACGCTGCTATTGCAAATCCGCGCGATGACGGATTTCAATCAGACGGTCACGTGGGAAAACACAGAGATCGCGGCCTATAAGTCCTTTCGCGACATGCCCGCCGAAGAAGGCATCGGTAATCGGATCTGGCTGGAAACAAATGGCGATTTGCTGCTGACATATTCGGCGCAGGTCACCGTGAACCGCCCTGTCGCCAAGATGAAATCCCTGCGGGAAACGCCGCTTCACCAACTGAATACGCCGACGGTAAAGTTTCTGATGGCCTCTCGTTACTGCACCGCTGACAGCTTCGGCGATTTTATGGCCGATGAGTTCGGCGACCTGCGCGGCGGCGAACGGGTGCTGGCGATGTCGCGGTGGATCACTGAAAATCTGACCTATGACGGCGAAAGCAGCGATGCGGACACGACCGCACAAGACACATTCGATGCCCGGCGCGGTGTTTGCCGCGATTATGCCCATCTTTTAATCGCTATGTGCCGGTCCAGTGCAATTCCAGCGCGTATCGCCAGTGTCTACAGCCCGGACGTCACCCCGCCGGATTTTCATGCCGTTGCAGAAGTTTACCTGAACGGCGGGTGGCACTTGATTGACCCGACCGGTATGACGACACCGGACCGAATGGTGATCGCAGGCGTCGGACGGGATGCTGCGGATGTCGCTTTTTTAACCGCTTTTGGCGCGGCAACCTTGAATGAGCAGACAGTTTCCGTCGTGACCTGTTGACCTTTTCGCGGAACCTGCCTGAATAATTTGCAGTATCTTAGGAAAGCGTTAGCTTCGATCACATGAATACAAAGCCAAATCACTTTGACGAAATGCGGATAGGCGACGATCAGGTGCGCCCGCCCTATGCAAATTACAAATCATGGTTCGACGACCAGGACCCCGGTCGTCTTGCCAAAAAGTCGAAAGAGGCCGAAGCTTTTTTCCGGCGCACCGGCATTACCTTTAACGTCTATGGGCAGATGGCCGCAGAAGAGCGGCTGATCCCTTTCGATCTGGTGCCGCGCATCATTTCGGGGCGCGAGTGGACAAAGCTGTCGCGCGGCATCGAACAGCGTGTGCGCGCCATCAATGCTTTCCTGCATGACATCTATAACCGTCAGGAAATTCTGCGGGCGGGCCGCATTCCGATCGATCTGATCGCCAGGAATGAAGCCTTCCTGCCGCAAATGATGGGCTTTTCGCCCCCGGGCGGCGTTTATACGCATATTGTCGGCACTGATATTGTCCGCACCGGCGAAGACGACTTTTTTGTTCTGGAAGACAACGCCCGCACACCGTCCGGTGTCAGCTATATGCTGGAAAACCGCGAGACGATGCTGCAAATGTTCCCGGAACTGTTCAGCCGCATCAAGGTGCGGCCCGTCAGCGATTACCCCAAGAATTTGCGCCGATCACTGGCGGCATCCGCGCCCAAGTCTTGCGGCGGCAAGCCCGTCATCGCCGTACTTACGCCGGGTATTTACAACTCGGCCTATTATGAACACTCGTTCCTTGCAGACCAAATGGGCGCAGAGCTTGTCGAAGGACACGATTTGCGGGTTGTGGATGGTCATATCGCCATGCGCACGACGCGCGGTTACAAACAGATCGACGTGCTGTATCGCCGCGTCGATGATGAATATCTGGATCCTTTGACATTCAACCCGAAATCCATGCTTGGCGTGCCGGGCATTATGGATGTCTACCGTGCGGGAAACATCACCATCGCCAACGCTCCGGGCACCGGGGTCGCCGACGACAAGGCAATTTACAGCTACATGCCCGATATCGTCGAGTTTTATACCGGCGAGAAAGCGATCCTGAAAAATGTCGAAACCTATCGCTGCGGCGAACCGGACAGCCTGAAATACGTGCTGGACAATCTGGCAGAGCTGGTCGTGAAAGAGGTTCATGGATCTGGCGGTTACGGTATGTTGGTCGGCCCCGCCGCCAGCAAGAAGGAACTGTCTGACTTCGCGGACAAGCTGCGCGCCCGGCCCAGCAATTATATCGCCCAGCCGACCCTGTCGCTGTCGACTGTGCCAATCATGGTGAAAAAAGGCCTTGCACCGCGCCACGTTGACCTGCGCCCCTATGTACTGGTGTCCCCCGATGGGGTCGACATCACGCCCGGCGGCTTGACACGCGTGGCGCTGACCGAAGGATCGCTTGTCGTCAATTCCAGCCAAGGAGGCGGCACCAAAGACACTTGGGTGCTGGAGGACTGAACTATGCTGGGAAAAACCGCAGGCGGCCTGTTCTGGATGTTTCGTTTTCTGGAACGCGCTGAAAATACCGCACGCCTGGTCGAGGCTGGCTTTCGCATCGCGCTGACCCGGTCCACGGATGCCAGTTCCGAATGGGAATCTGTTGCTACCACGGCAGGCGTTGCCAGCCGTTACCGCGAAAAATACGACACCTTTAACGCAACCGACGTGATCGACTACCTGCTGCGCGATAAAAGCAATATGTCTTCGGTCTATTCGGTGACGAAATCGGCCCGCGACAACGCGCGGCTGGTGCGCACCGCGCTGACGTCGGAAGTCTGGACCGCCGTTAATGATAGCTGGATGACGATTCAGGACCTGCTGAAGCGTCCAGTTAAAGAAACCGAATTGCCGCGCGTTCTGGATAGTATTCGCCAGCAATCCGCCATCGTGCGCGGCGCGCTGCATGGTACGATGCTGCGCAACGACATTTATGACTTTGCGCGCATTGGTACCTTTATCGAACGGGCGGATAACACCGCGCGGATTATCGACGTCAAGTATTACACCTTGCTGCCATCCAGCAGCTTCGTCGGTTCATCCTTGGATAACGTCCAGTGGGAAACCATTCTGCGATCCGTGTCCGCACACCGGTCCTTTCGCTGGCTGGACGAGGACGAAATGTCGGCAACAGGTGTCGCGCGGTTTCTGATTCTGGATCGCCGCTTGCCCCGGTCGCTGGTGTTTTCAATGGAAACAACGGTCGAGAATCTGAATTATCTAGCTGAAGAATATGGCGAACGTCATGCCTGTCATGATCATGCCGAACAGATGCTGAAAAAGCTGAAAGAGCGGGATATCACCTCGATCTTTGACGAAGGGCTGCATGAATTCATCACAAATTTCATTCAGAACAACTATACCCTCGGCCAGATGATCGAGAGTGACTACAAGTTCTACGGTTAGGATACCCTTTGGACCTGCATATTTCCCACACGACCCGCTATGCCTATGACAGGCCTGTCAGCTATGCATTGCAGCGGTTGCATCTGCGGCCCCAGCCCAGTGCCTTGCAGACCGTCTTGGACTGGACTGTTACCGTCGATGGTGGCGTGATCGAACTGACCTGCGAAGATCACCACGGCAATATCATCGATCTGGTCAATACAGACCGCGGTGCCACCGAATTGACGGTGACCGCAACGGGCACCGTGCGCACCGACGACTGCGCGGGTGTTCTGGGCAAAGTCTATGGCGCGGCTCCGTTGTGGCATTTTATGCAGGACACAGCGCTGACGAAACCCGGCAAGGACATCAGGGCGCTTGCCCGTCAGCTGAAATCCGGCAGCGATCCACTGGGGGCATGTCACACCCTGTCAGCCCAGATCCTGTCCGCTGTGCCGTATCTGACCGGGCAAACCTATTCGAACACCACTGCCGATCAGGCGCTGGCGGGCGGTGCGGGGGTATGTCAGGATCATGCGCATATCATGATCGCCGCCGCACGCCATGCCGGCTTTCCGGCACGCTACGTCTCGGGCTATCTGAAACTGGACGACAGGATCGATCAGGACGCAAGCCACGCTTGGGCAGAAGTGCATCTGCCGGCGCTGGGCTGGGTCGGATTTGACGTGTCGAACGGCATCAGCCCGGATGAACGCTATGCAAGGCTGGCCATTGGCTGCGACGCAAATGACGCGGCCCCGGTCAAAGGGATGCGCATTGGCGATGGGGATGAATCGCTGATTGTCACGCTTCAGGTCCAGCAGTAGAAGCAAGCTAACCTAAATCAGAGAATTCCCATGACCTATTGCGTCGGCCTGCGTCTGAACCGCGGCCTAGTCTTCATGTCCGATACCCGCACCAATGCCGGTGTCGACAACTTTTCCATGACACGCAAAATGTTCACCTGGGAAGCACCGGGCGAACGGGTCATCACGATCATGACCGCCGGCAATCTTGCCACGACGCAATCCCTGATTTCCTTGCTGGAAGAGCGTTCCAAGTCGGCGGCCGAACGTGACCCCAGCATTATGCGCGAACCGACCATGTTTCAGGTCGCCCGTCTGGTCGGCGCGACCTTGCAAGAGGTCATCGCCTATTCATCCCCCACGGGCGATACATCCGGCAGCAATTTTCGCGCAACCGTCATCGTTGGTGGCCAGATCAAGGGCGGCGTGCCCACTGTCTTTATGGTCTATCCGGAAGGCAACTTTGTCGAAGTCACGGATGAAACGCCGTTTTTCCAGATCGGCGAAACGAAATACGGCAAGCCAATTCTGGTACGCGCCTATGATCCCGACATGACATTCGAGGATACCGTCAAACTGCTTCTGGTGTCGTTCGATTCGACCGTTAAATCAAATTTGTCTGTCGGCCTGCCGTTTGACATCGTGCTGTACGAAAAGGATTCCTTTGAAATCCACAAACGCGCCCGGGTTGAACCTGACGACGCGGTCTATCAGCAAATCTCTAGCGGCTGGGGCGACGCGCTGAAAGAAGCTTTCGTATCGCTACCGACCTATAAACTTTAGCGTTCCAGCCACAGCTTTACGGATGCAGCCATAGAACGCGCAAGTGCCTGCCGCGACGTCGCGCGCAGGCGTTCGTTCAGCTGCAACAGCTTGTCGATTTCACGCACGATACCTTCGCCTGCGGTGGCCGCATGGTCAGTCTTGATGCCGTCCTTCAACACGAACTGAGAGCCGACAACGTAAAGCAATTCGCCGTCATGATCGGTCAGCGGCTCTATAATGACGAGATTGTCAAAGATACTGCCGTCAGCGCGTTTGTTGCGAAAGATCACTTGAAAGCCGGTCTTTTGCGCCAGACCGCGCCGCATTTTCAGTCGGGCTGTGTCATTCTCCAGATCGCCCTGCAGAAACCGGCAATTTTTTCCGATCACTTGATCTGCCGCATAACCTGTCGTGCTGCAAAACGCGGGGTTCACGTAACACAGCGGCATGTCAGAATGTCTGGCGTCCGCAATCGTCAGCGGTATGTTGGCACCATCCAGACGCTTTGCAACTTCGGTCATGTTCAACTGTGCCATGTTGCCCCCTGCAGCCACTAGACCGAACGACGTGATGGTCTATGTAGTCACCTTAACGAATACACGCGCCCGGAACCAGACATGCCATCCCCGATTGACCAAACAACCACGAGCAGCGACGGCTTGATCATTGCAGGTATCGGCGCATCGGCTGGCGGATTAGAGGCCATCGAGAGTCTGCTGAAAGAGCTACCCGATCAACATCGCATGGCGATTGTCATCGTTCAGCATCTGGATCCGCATCATGACAGCTTGATGCAGGAATTGCTAAGTCGCAAAACCAAAAGCCCGGTCGTGACAGCCTATGAAGGTTGTCCGGTGTCAGAAGGACATATCTATCTGATTGCCCCAGGAGATATTCTGACGATTTCGGACAACCATTTTCATACCACAAAATTTATGGAACCACGCGGTGTAAGGCGCCCTATCGACGATTTCCTGATTTCGCTCGCACGAAACTCTGGTTTAAATGCCGTCGGGATTATTCTGTCAGGCACCGGCAGCGATGGTAGCGCCGGGATTCGCGATATCAAGAATAACGGCGGCCTGGTGTTGGTTCAACGTCCGGAAGAGGCGAAATATGACGGCATGCCACGTAGCGCAATTGCAACCGGCGCTTGTGATCTGGTTCTGCCTGTCGCGGAAATTGCGCCCGTTCTGGGAGAATTCTTTGATCGCCTAGAGATATTCGAGAGCGAAGAGCCATCAGATAGCGACTTTATCCAACGTGTTATGCGTCACCTGCGCCATCGCGTAGGCCACGATTTCACGGAATATAAACCCGGGACGCTATTGCGCCGGATTGCAGTGCGCATGTCGATCCTTGGTCAGGAACGTGCATCTGAATATCTGCGATATCTTATAGATGACCCAAAAGAAGCCGATCTGCTGTTCGACAGCATATTGATCAACGTCACCAGCTTTTTCCGCGACGACGACACGTTCCGCGAATTGCGCGACAATACGCTTCCGGATCTGATCACGCGTGCAGGCAATGACGGCGATTTGCGTATCTGGGTCGCAGGCTGCGCAACCGGTGAAGAGGCGTATAGTTACGGCATTGCCCTGTTCGAGGCGATGGAGCGATTGAACATTTGGCCATCCCTGTCAATCTTTGGCACCGATATCGACGAGCATGCACTTCGGATTGCCCGCGCAGGCCATTACGGAACAGAGCAACTGGCCCATGTGCAGCCCGATTTGGTGCACAAGTATTTCCAAGCGCATACAAACGGCTACTTAGTTAATGAGCGACTACGCAACATTGTTCGGTTTTCCACACAAAGCCTGATTAAAGATCCGCCTTTTTCGCAAATCGACCTGCTGTCGTGCCGAAATGTGATGATCTATTTTCAGACGTCACTTCAGGATTCTGTTACGAAAGCATTTCATTACAGCCTCCGAGAGAACGGGATTTTGGTTCTGGGAAATAGCGAAAGCATCCCTCGCGTCCATGACTTGTTCGAAGATATATCGCGCAATCACCACATCTTTCGCCGTGTCCCCGGCCCGCCATCACGGCTGGAATTACGGGCTACCGATTACGCACACGACAAAACCAACACTAGAAATTCCGGGACCGTCGCCTTGTCTGAAACGACGCCCTGCGTTCCGGAAATCATGCAGCATTTTGCACCGCCCTACATGGTCCTAACGATGCAAGGCGATCTGCTTTATACTTCTGAAAAGGCCAGCGCCTACCTTCAGGTTGGCGCTGGCCGCCCGCAATTGTCGATCTTGAAATTAATTCGGCCTGAATTGCATACCACGCTTGCCCGGCTTTTGCGTCTGGAGCAAAAGCTTGATCGAAATCAGTCGATCTTGTTCAGCGGCAAAATTGACGAAAAAACCGTAAATTTGCGTATTACAGGTCGAAAGACGGACAACCGTCAAATTCTGGTGGTTTTCGAACTACATGGCGACGACGGCACTGCCGATGCAGCTGGCAGTCAGATCCTAGGTACGGACAACGATGACTATCTGCGTCAGCTTGAGGCAGAACTGGATGACGTACGAAGGCATTTGGCGACGGCAACTGAAAAGCTCGAGACCTCGAATGAAGAGCTGAAAAGCTCTAACGAGGAAATGATGTCGATGAACGAAGAGCTTCAGTCGGCGAATGAAGAGTTGACGACAACAAATGACGAATTGAACGCCAAGATGGCCGAAATTCGTGATGCTCATGCGGATATGGCAAACTTTATCGCCAGCAGTAAGATCAGCACCATCTTTCTTGACAAAGACTTGCGGTTACGCCGGTTTACGCCAGAAGCGCGCAACCAATTCCGCTTTGTCTCGGGCGATGTGGGGCGCCCATTGGACGATATCGGGTCCGACCTCGACGTATTTGCGATTCTTGATGATTGTCGCAAGGTGCTTGATACTGAAACCATGATCGAAACGAACTACGAAAGCCGCACGGGCCAAGCCTTTCGGGCGCGAATTGTGCCGTTTGAATCAAACCGCGCGACCCAAGGCGGTATCGTCATGTCACTGTTTGACGTGACCGAATTGCGTAGCCTCGCGAAGGAAGCTGATCATCAGCGCGGGTTATCCATAGAGCGGCTAGCCGAAATTGAAGACTTGTATAACGGCAGCCCCCTCGCGATGGGTATGCTAAGTCATGATCTTGTTTACATGCGCGCAAACGAGCGGCTTGCAAATATTGCGGGATTTCAGGTCGACGATCTCATCGGTAAAAAATTGGGGTCCATGTCACCCGCGCTGAAAGAGATTATCGAGCCCATCGCACGCGAAGTTCTTGATACGGGCACCCGCATCGAAAACAAGCAGCTGCGTGGCGGCACGGCAAATAACCCCGGCGAAGAACGGATCTGGGAAACGGATTGGTATCCTGTATTTCACGACGGCGGGTTAACCGGTGTCGGCCTGAATGTTCGTGATATTACTGAACAGGTTCAGCTTCAATTTGAACTGCGCCGCGTGATGCAGGAATTACAGCACCGCGTTAAAAATATGCTTGCAAATGTACTGGCACTTGTGTCCCGTGCCAGTCGCGATGCCACTGTTGATCGCGACGTATTCACCGCCCTTGCCCGCCGGATTCAGGCGCTTGCGCAGACCCACAAACTTCTGACCCAATCCAACTGGGCCTCGGCAAGCTTGAACCAGATCCTTGCCCCGGAGTTGACCGCAGTTTACGGCGCGGACCGTGTTGAACTGAAGGGGCCAGAAATTACGGTGAATGCCCGTGCGACATTGTCGCTTGGCATGGCAATTCACGAATTGGCGACAAATGCCGCGAAATATGGCGCATTTTCAAATCCGCAGGGTCGGGTCCGGCTGAACTGGGTGCGTCAGGACGATGGCGAGTCCGACACATACATTTTCACCTGGACGGAAACAGGTGGCCCCGCCCCGGCGATCAGCGGTGACAACGGGTTTGGCACGATGTTGATCAAATCGACTATCACCGGAAGCCTGAATGGAAATGTTGAATTTCATTGGGAACCAGAGGGACTTCAGTGCGTTATCAGGATACCGGTAAATGCGCTAATTGAGATCCCACATGAATCACTGTTCAACGCCCTCGAAATCTAAACTGCTATATGTCGAGGATGAGGTGATCGTCGCGCTGGATGTGTCAGATGGGCTAGAGCATGAGCTTGGGTTCGAGGTGCACATGGCGCATAACCTTGCCGTCGCCATGGCAAAGTGTGAAAATACAAATTTCGATTTTGCGCTGCTGGATATGAATCTGGGTAATGGTGAAAATAGTCTGGCGCTTGGGCTTATGCTGGCAGAACGCGGCACACATGTGGTTTTTGCATCCGGCTATAACCGGCACGAAATATCCAAGATCGACTCGTTCCAGCTGATCGAAAAACCGTTTCAATTGTCCGATATTTCAGCCGCTTTCGCGGCTGAAAAAACGCATCACTGATCGGCGACGCTGACCCAGGACGCATTATTTGCAGATGACCTGACACAGGCGTCGACAAAAATAACGCCTGCCAATCCATCGTTTATGGTTGGATAAGCCGCATGGCTGATTTGACCTGAACGGGCAGCCTCGATTGCGTCAGCGGCCGCAACATAAATGTTTGCAAAACCTTCCAGATACCCCTCCGGGTGACCGCCCGGAATACGCACGCCATCTTGCGCTCCTGACGCTCCGTTGCGGGTCAACAGCTGAGTAGGTTCGCCGAATGGCGTGTATTCCATGACATTGGGGTTTTCTTGCCCCCAGGACAGGCCGCCTTTGTCACCATAGACCCGCAGCGTTAGACGGTTTTCGTTGCCCGGCGCAACCTGAGAGCACCATAACATCCCCCGCGCGCCGCCCTTAAACCGCAGCAAAACATGCCCGTTGTCATCAACACGCCGTCCCGGCACAAAGCTTTGCAAATCTGCCGCCAGACTATCTAGCGAAAGCCCCGATACAAAGCAGGCCAGGTTATAAGCATGGGTGCCGATATCGCCGGTTGATCCACCGACACCGGATCGCGCAGGGTCAGTCCGCCAGTCAGCCTGCTTGTTTTCACCGCCCGCTTCTTCGGTCAGCCAGTCCTGCGCATATTCGACCTGTACGACCCGAATATTGCCCAGCTTGCCGTCCGCAACCATCTGGCGGGCATGACGCATCAGCGGATAGCCCGTGTAATTGTGGGTCAAAACGAACAGCGCATCCGATGATTTGGCAACAGCCACCAATTCCCTCGCCTCATCCAGCGTGGCCGTCAGAGGTTTGTCGCAGATCACATGAATGCCGCGTGACAGGAACGCCTTTGCCGCGGGCGCGTGCATGTGGTTCGGTGTCACAATAGCAACTGCCTCCACCCCGTCATCTCGGGCTGCCTCTGCAGCTGCCATGCTATCAAAATCGGGGTAGATTCGATCTTCGGGCAACCCCAAAGCACGCCCGGACTCTAATGATTTTTCAGGTGTGGACGACAATGCCCCCGCGACCAATACAAACCGATCATCCAGCCGCGAAGCATAGCGATGCACTGCCCCGATAAAGGCGTCCTTGCCGCCGCCGACCATACCAAGTCTAATTCTTCTCATCACATCTCTCCCGCGTCCGAATTTTTCTGGTCAATAATATTCCAAGGGTCGCCTTTTGGTGTGCCATTGGCTCAAGCCCAATGGGCGACGGCAGAGCCCTCCGCCCGACGCTGCCAGAAATTAAAGCCCCAGCATCTTGCGATTCATCGCATCATCCGTCCCGCCCGCTGCAAAATCGTCAAATGCATGCGGTGTGACGCGAATAATATGGTCTCGCACGAACTGCGCCCCTTCCCGCGCGCCGTCTTCTGGATGTTTCAGCGCACATTCCCATTCGACGACAGCCCAGCCGTCAAAATTATTGGCCGCCATTTTGGAAAAGATAGCGCCAAAATCGACCTGACCATCCCCAAGCGACCGGAAACGACCGGCGCGTTCAACCCAAGGCTGATAGCCGCCGTAAACGCCCTGACGCCCCGTCGGATTGAACTCGGCGTCTTTGACGTGGAACATGCCGATCACATCTTTATAGATGTCGATATTGTCCAGATAATCTAGGCATTGCAGCACATAATGCGAAGGATCGTACAGCATCTTGGCGCGCTTATGGTTGCCGACACGTTCCAGAAACATCTCGAACGTGACGCCGTCGTGCAGGTCTTCGCCGGGGTGGATTTCATAGCACAAATCAACGCCGCGATCCTCTGCGTGATCCAGAATCGGCCGCCACCGTTTTGCAAGCTCGTCAAAAGCTGCCTCAACCAAACCGGCGGGGCGTTGCGGCCACGGATACACGTACGGCCACGCCAGTGCGCCGGAAAACGTCGCCTGCGCGGTCAGCCCAAGGTGGGCAGAGGCATCAAGCGCCTTTTTGACCTGTTCCACCGCCCAGATCTGACGCGCCTTCGGATCGCCGTGCACCGATGGCGCTGCGAAACCGTCAAACGCCAGATCATAGGCAGGGTGCACAGCCACCAATTGCCCCTGAAGGTGGGTAGACAGCTCTGTCACGGTAATTCCGTTGTCGGCCGCCTGCCCTTTCCATTCATCGCAATAAGTCTTGCTGCTTGCAGCCTTGTCCAGATCGAACAGACGTGCATCCCAGCTGGGCACCTGCACACCGTCATAGCCCATCTCTTTGGCCCATTTGGTAATGCCGTCCCACGTATCAAAGGGGGCGCTGTCCCCTGCAAATTGCGCCAGAAACAGTGCCGGTCCTTTGATAGTTTTCATAATATCCTCCCTCAGACGTAACGATTGACGATGTTTTCCAGTATTTCCTGACGGCCGGATACGGGCTGCGGATCAAGCCCTTCGGCGCGGGCGGCGATGCCGTCCAGCGTCGCGCCTTCGGCCAGGTAATCGACGCTGTCCCACTTAGCGTAGCGGGCACGGCGCGGTGCCTCTAGTGCGTCATCGTCCAGCATTTTGGCTGCAGCTTTCAGTCCGCGAGCGCAAATGTCCATCCCGCCAATATGCGCGGCAATCAGATCTTCCGCATCCAGCGACTGACGCCGCAGCTTGCTGTCAAAGTTCGTGCCGCCCGTGGTAAAGCCACCTGCCTTTAGCACTTCGTAATAGGCCAGCGCAGCTTCTGGCGCGTTATTCGGGAATTGGTCGGTATCCCAGCCAGATTGATAATCGTTGCGGTTCATGTCGATAGAGCCGAAAATGCCAAGCGTGCGGGCCATCGCAAGCTCATGCTCGAACGAATGGCCGGCCAAAATGGCGTGCCCCTGCTCGATATTGACCTTCACCTCATCTTCCAGCCCGAACCGCTTGAGGAAGCCGTAAACCGTGGCGACATCATAGTCATACTGGTGCTTTGTCGGCTCTTGCGGCTTGGGTTCGATCAGGATTGCACCCTTGAAACCAATCTTGTGCTTGTACTCGACGACCATCTGCAAAAAGCGGCCCATCTGCTGCAATTCCCGGTCCAGATCGGTGTTCAGCAGTGTCTCGTATCCCTCGCGGCCGCCCCACAGGACATAGTTCTCGCCGCCCAAGCGCTGGGTCACATCCATGCAAGCCTTCACCGTGGCCGCGCAATAGGCAAAGACATCGGGATCGGGGTTCGTGCTTGCGCCGCTCATGTAGCGACGGTTGCTGAACATATTTGCTGTACCCCAAAGCAGTTTGGGGCCGCCGTCAGCCATCTTTGCCTCGAACACATCTGCGATCTGGTTCAGACGGTCCCGGCTTTCCGCCAGTGTCGCGCCCTCGGGCCGGACGTCGTGGTCGTGAAAGCAGAAATATGGCACACCAAGAATGCGAAACATATCAAAGGCCGCGTCGGCGCGCTGTTTGGCCAGGTCCATCGTGTCAGCCGGAAACCAAGGACGATCAAAAGTCTGACCGCCAAAGGGATCGCCGCCCTCCCAAACGAAACTGTGCCAATAGGCTACAGCAAAGCGCAGATGGTCTTCCATCCGCTTTCCCATAACAACTTCGTCCGGATTGTAATGGCGAAACGCCATCGGGTTTGTGCTGCTTTCGCCCTCGTATTTGATCGGGGCGATGTTCTTGAAGTATTCAGTCATTGGACGTTCTCTTTGATAAAGATGTTAAGGGGGATATCGCCGCGCCCCGCGTCGGCTGTTCCGCCATCCGCAAGGTCGCGCATGATGGACATCGCCCGCGTCACCGCGCGGGCCGGATCTTGATCGATAACCAGATCAAATAGATCAGACCGCAACCCCTGCCGGGCTGAATCGGTCAGTTCGTGTAAAACCGTGACCGGACGAAACGCACTGTTTACATCCCTCATAGCGCGAAGCAGTCCGGCATTACCGGCACCAATGGCATAGATACCCATCAAAGGTGCGTCAGTCATCGCCTGCTGCGCAATGGCAGCAACGCGGCTTGCATCATCAAAGCCTTCTGTCACAGGCAAAACGGTTAGCCCGGGAAAATCAGACGCAATCACTTGCCGGAATCCTAGCAGGCGCTGCGCATGGTCCCGCGCAGCCAAGGAACCGGCAATTACAAGGACGGGCCCGACCGGATTGCGCATGAAACGGCCCATGAAACTGCCCGCCATGCGGCCAGCGACTTCATTGTCGGCACCGACATAAATATCCCGCCCTGACGGTGCGACGTCCGACACCAATGACAAAATGCGCACGCCCGCGTCGCGTAATTTGGTCAGCTCGCGGCGCACCTCTGGCACATCCGACACCATAACTGCAGCGCAATCCGTTGTTTCCGGGTCTATGCGCCGCAAAGCCGCGACTTGCGCTGCGGGGTCGAAGGTTTTTGATGAACGCACATCAATATTAATGCGATCTTTGCGATGCCGAGAAGATTCTTGATCGATAGCCGCGATCAGCGACCGGACGAAAGAGGACTGACCAGCGGGAAGCAGAAATACAAATTGATAACCCCGCCCCCGCGACAGGTTTGCGGCGAACTGGTCGCGCACATAGCCTGTTATTTTCACCGCTTGGTGCACTTTTTCAATGGATTTAGCCGCCACCCCGCCGCGTTCGTTCAAAACGCGATCGACAGTCGCAAGACTGACACGCGCCTCGCGGGCGACGTCATGAATCGTCGGTCTATCCATCGGCTCCTCCTGCCGAAATGCTTAAGACACCAAAATGATGAACGTCAATCTTTTTTTGATTTATTTGCAGTCGGCGCGTAGGTGAAGTCGGAGAAGCGTGCGCTTGCGCCCCGCCCTGTAATGTCAAATGCTGCCAGACCAACAAATGCACCGGTAAAGGATGCATGCTCGCCCTGCGCGCCTTCGTCAGAAACATGATAAGCGTCCCGCGCCGGGCCCAGCGGGCGCTCCTCTCCATCGCTGGACCAGAAAAATTGCTGTGATGCACCGCGCACTTCTACCCGCAGACCAATCGGACCATCCGGGATCGGAACTGGCGCGATCGGATGGTCAAGTCGGCCCTGCGGCCAATCACCGTTGCATGACATCAAGGTCAGACAACGCTGACCGTTATCAAACGTCACAAAGGCCCCGTGAAATTTGTGGCGATTGTAATAGGTGATCAGCCCTGCACCTTGCTGGTAGCAATCAGGTACAAAATCAACGGTCGTGCTGGCATCATATGCTGCATCTTCCTGGCGCCGTGCGACAAGGGACTGTTCAAACCAGCTACCGATACTCTCTCGTCCTGTCAGAACCAGTGCGCCGTCTTCGATCGTGAACAGACGGTCCGGGTAAGGGGTGCGTAGCCACTGAAATTCGGGCGGCAGTTTGTCAAAGCGCGTATGCACTACAGGGCCACGCGGCGCGGTATCGGCGGGGACGTTGACCGTCTGAGGCGGCAGCAGGCCTCCCTCCTCCAGATACAACCAGTCATCGCGCCAGACGCAGCGCGCGATGCCGGTCTCTCTTCCTGTGGCGCAGAAGGGTTTGCCGTCATGCATTAACGGGCGGCCCATCAGATAGGTATGCCACGCACTACCGTCCGGTGCTTCGACATATTGCCCGTGACCGGTGCGCTGCACGGGATGATCCGGTGCGCCCTGCGTTGACATGACGTGTTTATCGGGGTGCGTCTCGTAGGGGCCGTCGATGTGCCGCGACCGCGCCAGCGTCACCGCGTGATCATAACCGGTGCCGCCTTCGGCCGTTGTCAGATAATACCAGCCGTTGCGACGAAAGATGTGCGGCGCTTCTGTCAGGCCGCGATCGGTGCCGGCGTAGATATTTGTGACCGGCCCGAACAAACCGCGATCTGGTGACCATTCCTGCAGGATAATACCATCAAAGCGGTCATGCGCAGGGTTGATCCCCGTGCCCGCGGCGCGGTGGTTCCACTGCATGTTCATGAACCATTTGCGGCCGTCGTCATCGTGGAACAGCGACGGATCAAAACCGCTGGAGTTTACATACCACGGGTCAGTCCAGTCGCCGTCAATCGTCTCGCAAGTGGTGATGTAATTATGGGCGTCTTTCCAGTCGCCCTCTAGCCGCTTCACGTCGGTATAAACCAACCAGAACTTGCCGTCCCCATGGGACAAACAGGGGGCCCAAACCCCGCAGCTGTCGGGATTTCCGCGCATATCCAGCAGCGCGGCCCGGTTCAGGGGCCGCGCGACAAGTGTCCAATTCACCAGATCCGTGCTGTGGTGAATCTGAACGCCGGGGTACCACTCAAAAGTCGAGGTCGCGATGTAGTAATCCCGTCCCACCCTGCAGATCGAAGGATCAGGATTAAAGCCGGGCAGGATGGGATTACGAATCATCGATTACTCCGGTGCGTTGTCAGACAGGCTGGATTTGGCCCACAGGTTGATCGCCTGATCGCCTGCGTGCTTGTCGATCTGGGCAAGTTCGTCGGCGGTGAATTCAAGGTTGCTGACGGCGCCCACACAATCGACGATCTGGCTGGATTTACTTGCGCCGATCAGCGCGGTGGTGATGCCGCCATCACGCAGCACCCAGGCAATCGCCATCTGCGCCAGCGTCTGGCCGCGCGCTTCTGCGATATCGTTCAGGGCACGGACAGAATTCAACGCTTCCTCAGTGATCAGGCTCTGCGCCAGTGATTTCCCCTGCGCGGCGCGGCTGTCTGCGGGAATACCGCCAAGGTATTTTTTGGTCAGCATACCCTGTGCCAGCGGCGTGAAGGCGATGGATCCGACACCCAGATCGGCAAGCGCGTCCTTTAGCCCGTCAGTTTCAACCCAACGATTGAACATGTTGTAGCTAGGCTGGTGGATCAGCATGGGCACGCCCATTTCGTCCAGAATCGCGACAGCTTCGCGGGTTTTTTCGGTATTGTAGCTGGAAATACCAGCATACAGCGCCTTTCCAGACGTCACGATATCGGCCAGCGCACCCATCGTCTCCTCAAGCGGCGTTTCCGGGTCAAAGCGGTGGGAATAGAAAATATCCACATAATCGAGCCCCATCCGCTTGAGCGAGGCATCGCAGGACGCCATCAGATATTTGCGGCTGCCGAATTCGCCATAGGGGCCGGGCCACATACGATAACCGGCTTTGGAGCTGATGATCAGCTCGTCGCGGTAGCCTGCGAAATCGGTTTTCAGGATTTCGCCAAAGGCTTCCTCGGCGCTGCCCGGGGGCGGGCCATAGTTGTTGGCCAAATCGAAATGCGTGATGCCGTGATCAAACGCCGTGCGGCACATGTCACGCTTGTTTTCATGCGGGCTGTCACCGCCGAAATTGTGCCACAGGCCTAGCGACACGGCAGGCAGTTTGACGCCCGACGCGCCACAACGGCGGTAGGTCATCTTTTCATAACGGTCTTCGGCAGGGCGATAGGTCATGCGTCTTCCTTCAGCAAAGCACGCGCCGCATCGGGGCCAAGTGCCTCGGGGCGGTCGCAGGTTGTCGTCATGTCGACAAACTGGCCCGTCTCGCCGGATTTCAAGATGCTCGTCATCACATCGGTCACATGGACGGCCAATTCCAACCCGCAACGGTGAGGCCGGCCGTCGACGATGCCGGCGGCCATATCTGCAAGGCCCGCGGTCCGGTAATTTGCGCGCGGCGTGTCCTTGTCCAGATCCCAGTTCATCTGCCCGAAAGGGTGATCCCAGACGGGGACCTGCGTGACATCGCCGGCCGCATCGGCCTGTTCAAGCGCGCCGCCAAAGTGGTTGGGGTCAGGCATAAACAAGGTCCCCGCCGTGCCGTATAGTTCCATATTGGCATGGCGATGTGCCTTGACGTCCCAGCTTGTGGACAGGGTGATTGTCGCACCGTTTTCGAACGCCAGCAGCGCATGGATGTTTGTCGGGGTACGCACGGGGATCACTTCGCCTGCACGCGGCTCTGACGTGATTGTCCGCTGCTTTTGCGCAGACGAGCTAAGCGCCGCGACCCGTTTGACCGGACCAATCAGCTGGACAAGGTTCGTAATGTAATACGGCCCCATATCCAGCACCGGACCACCGCCTGGATTGAAAAAGAAGTCGGGATTCGGGTGCCACATTTCCATGCCCGGCCCCATGAAATGCGCCGTGCCGGATGTCACGGTGCCAATACCGCCAGCGTCGATAATCTGACGGGCCTGCTGGTGGGCACCGCCCAGAAAAGTGTCAGGAGCAGAGCCGATGCGCAGCCCTTTGCTGGCCGCCAGATCGGCCAGCGACTTGGCCTGCTTCAGCGTCAGAACCAGCGGCTTTTCTGTATAAGCGTGTTTGCCTGAATCCAGAATGCGCCGGGTCACATCGTAATGCGCATCGGGGATCGTCAGGTTTACGACAATGTCGATATCGTCAGACGCCAGCAGATCGCTGACGGTCCGCGCCTTGATGCCGAATTCCTTGCCCCGCGCCAGCGCGGCATCTTCGTTCATGTCGGACACGGCGACAAAACGGATATTTTTAAAGGTCGGGGCCAGCGTCAGATAAGCGGTCGAGATGTTGCCGCAGCCGATCAGGCCCACGTTCAGAATAGTCATGGATCGCCGTCCTTAAAGAGAGGTCATGTAAGCCAGCGCGCGGCTGGCAAAGCGGTTGTCGTCCGCAGGCTTATCGTGTTCCATGATGAACAGATCGCAGCCAGCCGCCTTCAATGCGCTGAAATGGCCCGGCCAGTCCAGTGTGCCGTGACCTGCATCCGCCCAACCATCCTCGTCAACGTTCTGGCCATCCGGTGCGCGATCCTTGACGTGGGCGGCGATTATACGGTCGCCGTATTGAGCGATAACCTCTGCCGGATTTATGCCCGCCACAGCGGCCCAAG
This sequence comes from Loktanella sp. R86503, assembly GCF_042466455.1. Classification (NCBI taxonomy): domain Bacteria; kingdom Pseudomonadati; phylum Pseudomonadota; class Alphaproteobacteria; order Rhodobacterales; family Roseobacteraceae; genus Loktanella; species Loktanella sp. R86503. Next base: position 379,032 of record NZ_JAXHCI010000002.1, on the reverse strand, counting down.
CAACGTCAAACTCGAAGCCAATGCTTTCGTGCGCAAGGATCAGGTCGATCGGCAGCTCACCTGTGGGCAGGGCGATGAATTCAAAGTCATGGTTGTGCCAGCCGAATTGGAAACCTGCATCCTGCAGCGGCTTGCCTGCTGCGGCCAGTCGCTGGCCAAACACAGTCCAGCCCGCGGCGTCAGTGGGGCGATCATCCGGCATCAAATAGGGCACAATAATCTTGCGCATGCCCAGCGCTTTGGCAATTTCAATGACGCGATTTGGGTTGGTTTCAACCAAGTCCATTGCAAAATGACCGGAGGGCATCGTCAGGCCCGTGTCATCCAGCGCCTTTTTGGTGGCGTCCAGATCTTCGTAAACCGGACCGTAACCTTCGACATGGGCATAACCCAGTACGGCCAGCATGCGGAAGGTGTTCAGCATCGGTCCAAAGTCACGAGAGCTGTAAAGCTGATAGGAGAAATCGGTCATCGGGTGTCCTTAATCGTTGTAAGTCGCGCTATGCAGATCGCGCAGCGTAAAGGTTGGGGTGGCAACAGGATCGGCAGGCGTGAATGTCAGCACCGCCGTATGCCCCGGCCCCAGGTGGACCGCGTTGCGATCAAACCGGCCCGGTACGGATGCTTCGGCAGTGACATAGAATGCCATGGCCTGCGCGGTAATATGCAGGGTGTGTTTGCCTGCCTTTGCCTCTGTTCGGCAGGTCAGTCGCGGCGGCAACAAGTCGTAAGCCTTATACGGACGCGGCGCGAAAACATCCCCGCCCTTGCTGCCATTACTGGCCGTCCAGCCAAAACTCAGCATTTCCTGTGCGTCCAGATCGGTCCGCTTGATGCGCAGCAACTCAACCGCGCGGTCAGTGACGGTGCCTTCACCCTGCCCTACTGCGCGGGCCGTGCCGTCCATCGCACAGGCATAGGCGGTGACATCGATGCGGGCGGCCTCGCGCAGGTCATTGATGCCGCGCAGCACCAGATCGTCGCCATCAGGCATCACGACTACCGTCACAGGCGCATAAAAATCCTGCGCTAGATGATGCAGCACCTTCCAGCCCCCGCCATAGTCGAGAGAGGCCCAAGAACACACTGGCCAAGTGTCATTCAACTGCCAGACAAGCGTACCCATGCAGTGCGGCTTTAGCCCGCGCCATTGCGTCACGGCCGTCTTGATCGCCAGAGCTTGTTGAACTTGGCTTACATACACGAAGTTTTCGAAATTGACCGGAAAACGGAAATAGCGAAACATGGTTTCGGCAATGCGCGCGTTGCCGCCCTTGTTCTTTTGATGGCTTTCCATCACCGGGGCGGCGATGTTGAAATCCTTGGGGTCCGCGAACTGGCGGATGATGTCCATCGACGGATAGCTTTGAAAGCCGAATTCCGAACAAAAGCGGGGTGCGACATCGCGGTAGTGGTCAAAGTCGCGTCCTTCGTGCCAGACGGACCAAAAGTGCATGTCGCCGCTGCTATCATCATGCCATGCATCACCAAAGGACAGCGGCCCGGTTGATGGGCTCGATGGCCACCAATTGGCGGCCGGGTCGGTCTCGCGCAGGGCGTCTTCGACACAGCGGTTCAGGCGGTCGTAGTTGACCAAGTAGCGGTCCCGGTCGTTGATGCTGACGTCATACCACGTTAACGCGCCGACCAGTTCATTGTCGCCGCACCACAGGGCAAGGCAGGCGTGATGATGCATGCGGGCGACGTTGTCATGCACCTCTGCCCGGACCTCGGCCAAATAGGCGGGGTCTGATGGGTAAAGATTGCACGCGAACATGAAATCCTGCCAGACCAGCAGGCCCAGTTCGTCGCAGGCGTCGTAAAAGCTGTCAGGCTCGTAGCGCCCGCCGCCCCAGACGCGCACCATGTTCATGTTGGCACAGGCTGCTGATTGCAGCAGGGCACGCGTCTTTTCGTCCGTGATGCGCCCCGGCAAAGCGTCAGCAGGAATCCAGTTGGCCCCTTTGCAGAACACATCGTGCCCGTTGACCCTGACCTTAAAGCCAAGGCCAGCGGCGTCAGGTTCTGCCACCAGTTCCATCTGTCGCAGACCAATACGGCGCGCGGCGGTTGCGGTGCCAGCGGTCACCTTCAGATCGTATAGGTGCTGATGACCCAATTCAGCGGGCCACCAAAGCTGGGGGTCCGGAACAGGGATTGTCACCTGACACATGCCGCCGGCGCTGTCGGCCGTGACCACTTGATCGCGCAGTGCGACAGTCACGGGGCCATCGTAATGACTGGTGTGGACAGCGACCGTGACGCTGACGCCATCGCTGTGATCCTGACTAATCGCCAGCCGGTCAATCCGCGCGGCCTTCGATGGCTCCAGATGTAGGGCACCATAGATGCCGGATGTGGCCAGCGCGATATTCCAGTCCCAGCCGAAATCGCAGGCCGGTTTGCGCAGGAAATTTCCATAAGGGATCGGGCAATTCTTGGACCACGGAACCTCGAACTGATAGGCATCTGCCAGCGCCTTGCCAGCCACCACTGGCGAATGAAAGGTGATTGCAATGTCATTTGCGCCCACCTTCGCCGCAGCGCTTAAAGGCACGCGGTAGCTGCGGAACGCGTTCGCCGCATGCAGGACCGCCGTGCCGTTCACCCGCACCGTAGCCACGGTGTCGAGTTCCGAGATTACTAAATCCACATTGGCATCCGCCAGATCAAAGGTCCTGGAAACGGTCCAATCTTCCTGGCAGATCCAGCGCAGATCGTATTCGTTCTTCCCAGCGTAAGGGTCAGGAATTAGCGCAGCCGCATGCAGCGTGGATATGACATCGCCGGGAAAGGTCATTGCAGCACGCATCGCGCCAGAGGCGGATTCAAGCGTCCAGCCGCCCCGAAGGTCGTAAGGTGTCACAAACGCACCTCTGTTGTCTTGTCAAACAGGGATGCCGCGGCTGGATCAATACCGATGGTCAGGCCGTCACCAACAGCGACCTGCGCTTGTCCGTCCATACGGACACGCATCGTCTGCCCGCCGAATTTGCAATAAACCAGCGTGTCCGACCCCATAGGTTCGACCAAGTCGACTTCAACGACCGTCGTATAAGGCGCAGAGCGCAGGTTATCGCCGGTCATCACATGCTCTGGCCGGATACCGATGATTGCCGCTGTGCCCGGCACAGGTTTAGAGCTGAACGCATACTGGTCCAAGGGTAGGTCGTGGCCCGGTATACGCATAACGTCACCGTCAACCGTCCCGTCAAAAAACGTCATCGAAGGTGAACCGATGAAGTCAGCGACATAGAGATTTTGCGGCTTGCCATAAATTTCGGCCGGGGTGCCAAGCTGCATGATCTTGCCGCCCTTCATGATCGCGATCCGGTCGGCAAGGGTCATCGCCTCGACCTGATCGTGGGTCACATAAATCATCGTGTTTTTCAGGTTGTTGTGCAGGCGCTTCAGTTCTACCCGCAGATCGGCGCGCAGCTTGGCGTCTAGGTTCGACAAAGGTTCGTCGAACAAGAACACCTCGACGTCGCGCACAAGCGCACGGCCGATGGCAACACGCTGGCGTTGGCCGCCGGACAAGGCACCGGGTTTGCGTTTCAGCAGCGGCTCGATCTGCAGGATTTCCGCAGCGCGGGCGACCCGTTTGGCGATTTCAGCCTTCGGCACCTTTGCGTTTTTCAGACCGAAGGTCAGGTTCCCCTCGACCGTCATCTGGGGGTAAAGCGCATAGCTTTGGAACACCATACCGATGCCCCGCTCTGACGGCTCTGCCCAGGTGACGTTCTTGTCCTTGATCCAGATTTGCCCGTCCGTGGGTTCAAGCAATCCCGCAATTACATTGAGTAGGGTCGATTTTCCGCAGCCGGACGACCCCAGCAGCACAAGAAATTCACCGTCGCCAATATCAAGGTTCAGGTTTTGCAGCACCTTTACGGCACCAAACGACAGATCGAGGTTCTTGATCGAAACAGAAGCGTTTTGAATGGTCACTAGCTTATCCTTTTACCGCACCGGCGGCGATCCCGCGGACGAAGAGCTTGCCCGAGGCAAAGTAAATGACGAGAGGCACAAGGCCGGTCAAAAGCGTCGCCGCCATGTTGACGTTGTATTCCTTCACCCCCTGCACAGAGTTGACGATGTTGTTCAGCTGCACCGTCATCGGGTAGCGGTCAGGGGAGGAAATATAGGTCACGCCAAACAGGAAATCGTTCCAGATGCCCGTGACCTGAATGATGAAGGCCACAACGCAGATTGGCAGCGACATCGGCAGGATGATCTTGAAAAAGATAGCCCAAAAGCCTGCCCCATCGACGCGGGCGGCCTTAAACAGTTCCTCTGGGATGGACGCGAAATAGTTGCGGAACAGCAGGGTGTTGATCGGCATGCCAAAGGCGACGTGGACCAGCACCAGACCAGACAAAGATCCATAAAGCCCTGCCTCGCGCAGCAAAATCACGATGGGGTAAAGCATTACCTGATAGGGAATGAATGCGCCGATCATCAGGATGGTAAAGAACACCTCTGACCCTTTGAACTTCCACATCGACAGGGCGTAACCGTTTATGGACGCAATCGCGACAGACAGGATCACCGACGGGATCAGGATACGGACAGAATTCCAAAACCCGCGCGACAGGCCATCGCAGTTGATACCCGTGCAGGCCTCTTTCCACGCTTTCACCCAAGGCTCGAACGTGACTTCCAGCGGCGGGGCAAAGATGTTGCCCATGCGGATTTCGGGCAACCCTTTCAAGGAAGTGACGATCATCACATAAAGCGGCAGCGCGTAATACAGCGCGACGACGAACAGCGTGCCGTAGATGATGATGTTGCTGCGGCTGAACTTGTTCTTTGGTTTCGGACCCCGCGGTCCGGCAGCGAGCGTGCCGCGCAAGGGCTGCGTGACGGCGGCGGCCGCGTTTAACATGCCGGTATCAGCCATGTTTCTTGCCTCCGAATTCCAGGTAAGCCCACGGGATCAGAATGATTACAACCATCAGCAACATCATCGAAGATGCCGCAAATCCTTGGCCAAGGTTCTGCCCACCAAACATGGAGGTCATGACGTATTTGGCGGGCACTTCGGAACTAATCCCGGGGCCACCGGATGTCTGGGCAACGACCAGATCGTAAAGCTTTACGATGCCCGCTGCTATCAGCACCAAAGACGTGACAAAAACAGGCCGCATCATCGGAATAATCACGCGAATATAGGTTTTGACCGTACCGATGCCGTCGACACGGGCAGCCTTCCAGATGTCCTCGTCAATGCCACGCAGACCGGCCAGCATAATGCACATGATCAGCCCCGTACCTTGCCATAGCCCGGCAATCAGCAGGCCGAACATTACAATTTCAGGGTTGTTCAACGGATCGAATGTAAAGGACGTCCAGCCCCATTCACGCATGACGTTTTGCAGGCCGAGTTCGGGGTTCAGAATCCACTGCCAGACAAGGCCGGTCACGATGAACGACAATGCAAAAGGATAAAGAAAGATGGATCGAAACACCGCCTCGCCTCGGATCTTGCGATCAAGTAGGGCGGCCAGCGTAAAACCGATGACCAGCGTACCAATCAGACTGCATATACCATAAACAGCCAGATTTTCGATCGAAACGATCCACTTGCGCGACGACCAAAGGCGTTCGTACTGATCAAGCCCGACCCAAGACAACCGCGGCAGCAAACCGGATTTGGTAAAGGAATACACAACGGTCCAAAGGGTGCCGCCCAGAAAGACAACACAAGCCGTAAATATCAGCGGCAACATCGCAATCTTTGGCGACAGGTTGCGCAAAAACCGCGACGGACGGCGCGCAGTTTCCCGAGGCCCGGTGTTCGGGCCAGTATCAGTCATCGTCATGGGCTCCCCTTCCCCCGCACAATGCCGCACTGCGCCAAAGGTATGCGCAGTGGGCAGAACGGGCCCCGGACAGGGGCCCGCCGATTGGCAAACCAGACCGATTAGTCAGCGGATGCGATAATGTCAGCGTATTGCTGCTGCACTTCTGCCGGTGTCATGGCCGGTGTGTTCCAGAATTCCGTCAGCAGATCATTTAGCTGCGTCGTGGTATCCGGGGAAAGCAGGGTCGCCGCGTCAGGAATGGTCTTGCCATCCTTCAGCAGATCAAGACCCTTTTGGGTGCATGTGTTGACGGTGGTCAGGTCAACGTCGCCCCGGATCGGCAACGATCCCTTGGCAGAGTTGAAAGCTACCTGAACCTCTGGCGACACTAAAAGAGCTGCCAGCTCTTTTTGTCCGGCGGTGATGTCGGCGTCGCTATTGACCGGGAAATAAAACGCATCCCCGCCCGTGGACAAAACACCGGTTTCACCAAGTCCCGGCAGGCAGTCGTAATCCATACCGGCAACCTTGCCCGCCAGCGCGAATTCGCCCTGCGCCCAGTCACCCATGATCTGCGCACCAGCCGTGCCTTCAATCACGGCAGACGTCGCCTGGTTCCAGTCCTGAACGTTCAGACCTGCAGCCAGCGCGCGCGCAGCACCGTAAGCCTCGAATACCTTGGTGTATTCCGGTCCCATGACCGTATCGGCATCCTTGTCCGCATTCACCTTGGTCCAGGCATCAACACCGCCCAGCGCAACCGCCATCACACCGAATGCACCGTTTTGCTGCCAAGACTGTCCGCCCATCGCAAGCGGCGTAATCCCGGCCTCTTGCAGCTTTGGCGCAGTGTCCATGAACTCCGACCAATTTGTCGGAACGGGAACGCCAGCCTTTTCGTAAGCTGCATTCGACAACCACATCCACTGCCAGGAATGAATGTTTACCGGCGCGCAATAGATTTTGCCGTCAATGGTGCAGGCATCAAGAAGGCTTGGCGGATTTATGATCTCCTTCCAGTTGTTTGCCTCGGCCACATCGGTCAGGTCAACCAACAGTCCGGCGTCGATCAGTTCCTCGGCCTGGCGGCCATGGTTGAACTGAAACGCTGCGGGTGGATCACCGCCGATAATCCGGCTGACCATGATCGGCCGGGCGGTATCACCACCGCCAGCGATTGCCCCGTCGACCCAAGCGTTGCCAGTCGCATTCCACGCCTCTGCAAGCTTCGAAACGGCATTGGCCTCCCCTCCGGATGTCCACCAATGCATCACCTCCAGATCGACAGCCCCTGCGCTTGTCGCCGCACAGATTGCCGCCCCCGAAAGTAGTTTTGTGCTGAGCTTCACGATTCTAACCTCCCTGATCTAAATCGTTATAGAAAGGCTACTCCGAAGTTGTTTTCACAAACAAGACTATTTTTTGTGCTGTTTCAAAATTAAGGTTTGCAGTTGGGACTGCTGGAAAATAAGGCGGTGAAGAGTATCAATTGATACAGTAGTAAAGGATGTTTGGTTGGATAACGCAGCACGCGGCAACACACCGAAACCGACACTGAAAACCATTGCCAAGCTTACTGGCCTGGCTGTCCCAACCGTGTCGCGCGCATTGTCGGGCGCAGAGGATATCAATATCGACACCCGCGCCCGCGTACGCGCTGTTGCCGATGAAATTGGCTATGTCCCGAACCGCGCGGGGGTTCGTTTACGCACGGGGCGCACCAACGTCATCTCACTGGTCATGTCGACCGAGCATGACGTGATGAACCACACGGCAAAGTTGATTTCATCCGTCGCCGGGGGGCTGCGTAACACCCCGTTTCATTTGAATATTACGCCCTATTTCGCTGACGAAGATCCGATGAAGCCAATCCGGTATATCGTGGAATCGGGATCGGCCGACGCGGTTATTTTCAATCAGATCAAAGGCCAGGATCCGCGTGTAAAATACTTGCTGGATCGCAAGTTCCCTTTTGCCACCCATGGACGCAGCGACTGGTCGGACCAGCATGCCTGGTTCGATTTTGACAACGAGACATATGGCGCACTTGGTGTTCGGACACTGGCCGCGCGCGGTCGCAAGCATATCATGCTGATCGCGCCGCCTATTGATCAGTCCTATGGCGCCGCGATGATCGCCGGCGCAACGCGTGCTGCGCAGCTTGCGGGCGTATCCCTTGCGGTCATGCCTACGCTGAACAGCGATTCGCCCGTAGACGCAATTGAAGCAAGCATGATCGCATTGCTGCGTAGCGGCGATAAAACCGACGGCATCATTGGTGGATCGACTAATTCCGCGCTAGCTGCCGTCGCTGCAATCGAATTGTGCGGGCGCGAGCTGGGCGAGGATGCCGATGTCTTCGCCAAGGAGGCGATCACATTCCTACGCCGGTTGCGGCCGCGGATCCTGTCCATCCACGAAGACGTCGCAGCTGCAGGTGATTTTCTGGCGCGCGCAGCCATGTCACTGGTCCGCACCCCCGGCGCACGGCCGCTGCAGCATCTGGACGTGCCGCCAGAAACCTTGCCCTGATCTACGCACTGGCACACATGCTAGGATAAGGGCAGTATGTCGGTACATCTTGGGGAGGATACGGCAATGGCAGGTCTATGGTTCGACGAATTCAGTGTTGGCATGACATTTGACCACCCCTGGACCCGCACAATCACAGAAACTGACAACCGCTGGTTTTCGCTTTTGACGATGAACCCGCAGCCGCTGCACATTGATGCCCACGCCGCCGCCCAGACCGAATTTGGGCGGCCCATCGTCAATTCGCTGTTCACGCTAGGATGCCTTGTGGGCATGACGGTGAACGATACGACGCTTGGGACGACCGTCGCGAATCTTGGCATGACCGACGTCAGCTTTCCCGCGCCTTTGTTCGAAGGTGATACAATCCATGTCACGACAGAGGTCATCGCCCTACGCCCCAGTGCTTCCCGGCCGGGGCAAGGCATCGTCACGTTCCGCCACCGCTGCTACAATCAGGATAACACCCTTTGCGCGGTATGTGACCGCGCCGCGCTTATGAAGGGCCGACCGGCATGAAGTTTAGACACAGGTCCTATCTGTTCGTGCCCGGCGATAGTGCGCGCAAGCAGGAAAAAGCCAATAGCACCGGTGCCGATGCAGTTATTCTGGATCTGGAAGATTCCGTTGCCGCCGCATCGAAGGACGCGGCGCGGCAACTGACTTTGGACTGGCTACAAACCCCTACAGTCATGGCACGCTTCGTGCGGGTCAATGCGTTATCCACGGGCCGCACGGCCGAGGATATTGCCGCCACGGCCCCCGGCCAGCCTGACGGCTATGTTTTGCCAAAGTGTGAAAGCCTTGCCGATATCGCCGAAACCGCAGCCTTGATTGCCAAAGCGGGATCACAGGCCCCGATTCTGATCATTGCCACAGAAACCGTGCGTGCGGTGCGCCAGCTGATGCGCAGCGACTGGTCCCATCCGGCCCTTGGCGGCATGGCCTGGGGGGCAGAGGATCTGGCTGCCGACCTTGGCGCCTTGTCCAACCGCTGCGACGACGGGACGTGGCGGGCATCCTTTGCCATGGCCCGAGCTTGCGCATTTCTTGCGGCCAAAGATGCAGGAGTTGCTGCGATAGATGGCCCATATACCGCCCTGAAGGACACGCAGGGCCTGAACCATGAAGCGCGTGCCGCTTTTGCCGAAGGGTTTGACGGCAAGCTTGCCATTCACCCGGCGCAGGTTCCCATTATCAACGCAGCCTTTATGCCGAGTCTCGATCAGATTGATTATGCCAAGCGTGTTGTTGATGCGATGGCGCAAAGCGGCGTCGCCGCGCTGGATGGCCAGATGCTGGATCAGCCACACCTGTTGCAAGCAAAGCGGATTTTGGACCTTGGGTCCCGCGAATAACGGCTTTTTCGTTTGTTTAATGCGGAAAGTCATATCACTGCAGAATAATTAAACCTTGCTTCACGCCTCTCGCCTATGGCTAGGGGACGCCCAGCGAGAGTGTGATGCAGGTAGATATCGATCAAAACGCAGAAATTTCGGCAATCCAGCAGGTTATCAGCAGAAATATCCTGCTTCCTCTGTTCGAAAATTCTGGTCAGGCGATTGTCGTGCTGAACAGCGACGACTTGCTTGTCGTTGCGGCGAACAGGCTTGCCCGGACAATTTTGAACCAGGGCATGCGCACACTGCAGCGGCTGACCCTGATGGAAACACTTCCGAACCTGCCAGAAGACAGGGTCGCCCAGTTTATTCGCCAGTTTATCCGGGTCAGGCGGCGGAGCGTTCGCGCGCGCGTGTGCATAAACGGGGATAAGGAAACGATCTATGACGTTGATATCATCCGGGTGCCCGGCCCGCTAAAATCAGTCGTCGTCATTGCGCAGGATGTGACATTGACTGTGCGCGCGCTGCGCATAGCAGCCAAGGCCGAAAGCCAGATGGCGACGGCCATCGACGCACTTTCTGACGGATTCGTATTGTACGATGCAGACGATCGGTTGGTCATTTGCAATCAGACCTATCGCACGTTCTATCTCGAAAGCGCTGCCGCGATGGAGCCGGGAAATACCTTTGAAAACATTCTGCGGGTCGGATTGAAAAACGGCCAGTATGCAGACGGCATCGGTCGAGAGGAAGAATGGCTTGCGACAAGGCTAAAGCAACATCGCTCTCCTCATGGCGTGATCGAGCAAAAGCTGTCGAATGGTCGCTGGCTGCGGATCATGGAACGGGTGACGGCTGACGGTGGCCGGGTTGGCCTGCGTGTCGATGTCACGCAATTGAAAGAACAACAGCATGCATTGCGGCGACTTGCCATAACGGACGAACTGACCGGACTGCGAAACAGACGCAACCTTTTAGAAGATATCGCGCAGTTGGCTGACAAGCTTGGTGCCCGTGAAACCGTTGTTGTCTATCACCTTGATCTGGATAAATTCAAAGCCATCAACGACGTATACGGTCACGAGGCCGGCGATCACGTCCTAAAGCATTGTGCTGCAATCTTAGAAAGCGCTGTCGCCCCCGGTGAATTTGCCGCCCGTGTTGGCGGTGACGAATTTATCATCGTGCGCCGTATGCCCAATGATAGGGATGCAATCGCAGCATTTGCCGACCAGATTATCGACCGCATGATGCGACCATTAGGCTATGCCGGTCAGCTTATGCATATCGGTGTGTCAATTGGTATTGCCTTGCTGGAACTTGGTTCGGGTATGGCGGCCCGCGGCACGGTTCTAACAGCAGCAGATCTGGCCCTTTATGAGGCCAAGAAAATCGGCGGTGTCGCGCTGTTCTTTGAACCTTCGATGCGGGATCAAGTTTTATCCGCCAATGCTTTGGCACGGGAATTACAGATCGGCTTGGAGCGTAACGAGTTTGAAGCCTACTTTCAGCCACAGGTTGACGCTGTTGCCGGCGAATGTATCGGATTCGAAGCTCTTTTGCGTTGGAGCCATCCGCGACGCGGTGTGATGAATGCCGGCCAATTTCTTGACGTTGCCCAGCGTGCAGGGCTGACAGACGCGCTTGATTCCTTAATGACAGAAGCCGCCTGCCATGCACTAAGATGGCTGTCGGATCAGGGCATGCCGCAGACAAGCGTCAGCATCAATATGTCGACCGCCCAACTTTCCGACCCTCGCATGCTGTCCCGACTAGAGTCTGCTGTCGTCAAGTTTGATATTGCCCGACATCTGCTGCGCATTGAACTGCTCGAATCCACACTTCTCGATGAAAGGACAACGCACTTTTTGACGAATGTGAACGCTTTGGTAAAAGCTGGATATGTCGTAGAGCTTGATGATTTCGGCACAGGCCACGCGGCAATTGCTGCGCTCCGAAAATTTCACGTATCGCAAATTAAGATCGACCGCAGCTTTGTTAGAAATATCGACACCGATGTCGACCTGCAGAAGCTGACCGCCGCCATTATCGGCCTTGCGCACAGCCTGGACATCAGCGTTCTGGCCGAAGGTGTCGAAACGATAGAGGAACAGACAAGGCTTATCGACATGGGGTGCAGACTGGCCCAGGGGTGGTACTATGGAAAAGCCATGCCACTGACGCAAATAAAGGACTTCTTGGTCCGTTATCCAGTACCAGCTTACTTTCGCAACAACGTGTCCCCGAACTCTATTCGCGGTGTCAGCTGAACCATATCCGGACCCGGATCCTCTCCTGCGACGCGTTTGGCGATAATATTTGCCGCACAGGCGCCAACTTCGAAACGGCAGGCATCCATCGTTGCCAGCCTTCGCGGCAATCCTGCAAGCAACTCTACACCGTTAAAACCGGCAAGGCCAATCTGTCCCGGAACGTCGATCTTTTGATCCAGAAGATACATCAGACCGCCCGCACCGATCATGTCATTGGAATAATAAAGGAAATCCAGATCCGGATGTCGCGCCAGCATGGCCTGCGTCATCTCTCGTCCCTTTGTCAAAGCGGATCCACCGGCGTAAAACTCATGATCCGTAATCTCGACCCCCGACTTTGCCAGAGTGCGGGTAAACCCTTCAAAGCGCTTACGCGCCCGGTGATCCAATGGCATTTGGGTCCCCATGAAGCCGATCTTGCGATAGCCGGCGGCAAGAATCGCCTCTGCCATTTCCCGCCCGGCCCGGCGATGAGAGATGCCAACACAGGCATCAATGGCTTCGCCGTCAGTATCCATGATTTCGACAACCGGAATACCAGCTTGCGCCAACATGGCGCGGGATGCATCCGAATGCTCCAGCCCGGCGATAATGATGCCCGCCGGTCGCCAGGACAGCATCTCGAACAGCACCTTTTCTTCCTTTTCGGGACGGTACTCTGTCACACCAAACACGGGCTGTAGCGCTGTTCCGTCCAGTGATTCAGAAATACCAGATAACACCTCTGGAAATACCATGTTCTTTAACGACGGAATAATTACTGCGACCAGATTGACGTGACTAGATGCAAGCGATCCGGCAATCCGGTTCGGCACATAACCAAGGCGCTTTGCCGCATCCTGCACCTTGATACGCGTCGCCGCGCTGACGTCGCCTTTGTTGCGCAGCACCCGGCTAACCGTCATTTCGCTGACACCAGATGCTTCTGATACGTCACGAAGTGTCATAGGTCGGCGAGGCGGCTTGTTCACGGGATTCATCCTGTCACTGCGTTCAACAAACTAATATCCCGCCACCACCAGCTTGTCCAAGCCTGCCGCCACCCACGTTGACCAATCGCGTATTTCAAGGCAATGAGGCACTGTGGTCCCGTGGCTCAATTGGATAGAGCAGCCCCCTCCTAAGGGGCAGGTTACTGGTTCGAACCCAGTCGGGATCACCACTGCGCCTTTGCTTCGCAATTTGATACCGACCGGCGTCAAACCATGCGGATCACATCCTTATCAATGGCCAGCATATAGCCTTTGCGTGCAATGTTTTTCACGAGCAGTTCGCTGACCATCTGGTTACCAAGGGTATCACGCAGACGTTTGATGCGGGTAGCACCTGCAGCTTCATCGCATTCCGATGCGTCCCGGCCTGAAATGACACCTTCAATTTCCGCACCGGACAGCACCTCATCGTCCATACGCGCCTCTGCCAAAACCGATAGCGTTTCGATTGCAGCGGCGGTCAGCTTGAATTCGAAGTTATTGAGGTAAACCGACCCTTGATCTCGGCTGATCAAAAGCGAGTTCACTTCGATCCCTTTGCGTTCAATATGCCCCATGCGACGTGTCAATCCGATCAACATGACCAGAAACGCAATCGCCGCCACAAGCAGCGCTGTCGAAAAAACGAGCAAGACAAAGATGACGAACCGGTAGGACGACAGCGTATCGGAAAACGCGGTACCCGAACCGGCAAGGATTTCCAGCAGCTTTATCTCTGCATTCGTGGTCAGGTTATCGTTTGCGATGAACAGTTGCTCAACGCGGGCATTGAATGCATTCGCATCCGGTAAGTTGACGAACAACAATACGGCAGCTGCGGCAAGGATCACAAAAATGCCGACGATTCCGCCAACGATAATCCGGTTGCCGATCTCTCGCGCCTCAGTAGCGGAGGAAGTACTCACCAGCGGCACCCTTTCTGCTATCTAAACCGTTTGCATCGAACACGCCCACGATCGTCAGCAGAGCCCAGCCTTCCGCCGCAAGCCGCGGCGCAATCGCCGCTTGTGCGTTAGGCTTTGTGCAGTCCCCGGACACCTGCGCAACGCCGTAGTGAAGGCGCAGGGGATTGTCTTGCTTGGCCTTGTAGTCAGCGTAGCAATCAGCCTGTGCGGCAGTTGCGCCGACCATACAGGCCAGAATAAGGGGAAAGAGCTTTTTCATCATCATGCGATCTGACGTGGATCCGTCGTGTTATGCAATATCGCGCGATGCTATCGCGGGCAGCGCGATATTGCCAGTGGATGATATCGCTTGTCACAGGTCAGTTTGGCCACCCTTTTTCGACCAATGGCGCGACCGGCGCTTTAGCAAAGGGGAACATGATGTTCAGGACATTGATCGTGGCTTTCGCGGTAATCAGCCTGGCCCTGCCTGTTGGCGCGGACCAGCGCCCTAATGGCAAAAGCTGGCGGGAACGGGTGACAGAGCAAGGCTATCTACCAGGGAACAATCACGGCAGGGCTGGCCCACCCCAGGTCGCGCCGCCTGTGATCATTGCCCCGTCATTTGGCAACAGTCGTACTTACCGGACTTTGCCCGCCGCCTGCCTAACCCGAATCGAAACACGAAACGGCTGGCATCGCATTTATGACCGGGGTTGCCTTGCTGACTGGGGCACCGACACCCGTACCCTGCCGCGCGTCTGCAATGTGCAGTTGGCGACATGGGGCGGCGTGCGCAACGGCTATGATGCACAATGCCTCGCAGATGCAGGCTACCATCGCCGCTGATACGCGGCGGATCAGGCGGGGCTTTTCCAAGCCCCGCCTCTGCGGCATTAAGGGGATATGACACGCATCTCCCCTGACCTTCAGTTTGAAAACACAGCCCGTTCCGCCGGATACACTCATATTGCCGGCGTGGACGAAGTGGGGCGCGGCCCCCTTGCTGGCCCTGTTATGGCATGCGCCGTGATTCTGGACCCCAAACGGATCCCCCCCGGCCTAGGCGACAGTAAAACAATCAGCGCCAAGCGGCGTGATGTCTTGTTTGATCTGATTCCAAACATGGCAATTGTGGGATTCGGAAGCGCCACTGTCGCGGAAATCGAGCAGCTGAACATTCTGGCTGCCAGCCAGCTGGCCATGACCCGTGCCCTTGCCGATTTGGCGCAACCCCCCGATTTTGCTCTGATAGATGGCAATCGTATGCCCCCCGGCATGCCCTGCCCCGGCCAGACCATCGTCAAAGGCGATGCCAAATCTTTGTCGATCGCTGCGGCCTCAATTATGGCCAAAGTGTGGCGCGACCGTGTGATGGTGGGATTGGCGCAACAGCATCCCGGGTACGGATGGGACAGAAATGCCGGATATCCAACGGCCGAGCACATAGAGGGACTGAAATGTCACGGTGTCACTCTACATCATCGCCGCACTTTCGGCCCGGTGCACAAGATGTTGTGGCAAGATAAAATTCGCGACGACTAAGGTAATTTATCGATTGCCTCTGAAAGGCGCAAAAGGTCATCTTAACCTCAATCAACGAGTGGAAAAATCCACCGGGATAGAGGCAGAGCATGACAATAAAAACAAAGGCCCAAAAGGGCCTAACGCTACCGCTTAACCAAATTTTGGATGGCGATTGCATCGAGCTAATGAACAGTTTGCCAGAAGAGTCAGTTGATCTGATCTTTGCAGACCCACCCTATAACCTGCAGTTGCGCGGCGATCTTCATCGCCCGGACAATTCCAAAGTCGACGCCGTCGATGATCATTGGGACCAGTTCGACAGCTTTGCGGTTTATGACAAGTTTACCCGCGATTGGCTGAAAGCGGCTCGCCGTCTGCTGAAACCCAATGGCGCGATCTGGGTTATTGGCAGCTATCATAACGTGTTCCGTATGGGCGCAGAGCTGCAGAACCAGGGTTTCTGGATTCTGAATGACGTCGTCTGGCGTAAGTCGAACCCGATGCCGAACTTTCGCGGCAAGCGACTGACCAACGCCCATGAAACATTGATCTGGGCCGGCAAGTCCGAGCACAGCAAGTACACCTTTAACTACGAAGCGCTGAAAGCGTTGAACGAAGGCGTCCAGATGCGCAGTGACTGGATGCTCCCGATCTGCACAGGTCACGAGCGGATCAAGGATGAAAACGGCGACAAGGCACATCCGACGCAGAAGCCGGAAAGCCTGTTGCACCGCGTCCTGCTGGGCACCACCAATCCCGGCGATGTCGTGCTGGACCCCTTCTTTGGCACAGGCACCACAGGTGCCGTAGCGAAAATGTTGGGCCGTGATTTCATCGGGATCGAGCGTGAGGAGGCGTACCGCAAGGTTGCAACCAAGCGCATCGCCAACGTGCGCAAATTCGACAACGAAGCGCTGCAGGTCAGCACATCCAAGCGGGCAGAGCCGCGCGTCGCCTTTGGCGTGCTGGTCGAACGGGGCATGCTGCGTCCCGGCGAAGAGCTTTACTCGCTCAATGGCCGCCACACCGTGAAAGTGCGCGCCGATGGCACGCTTAGTAGCGACGACATCAAAGGCTCTATCCACCAGGTGGGTGCGCAACTTGAAGGCGCGCCAAGCTGTAATGGCTGGACATATTGGCAGTTCAAGCGCGAAGGGCAACGTGTGCCTATCGATCTTTTGCGCCAGCAGGTCCGCGCCGAAATGGCAAAACACGCATAGATTTCAACAGTTACCGCCGGTGCCTTTGACGTGATAGCCCCACATGGGCTTTCACGCGGGCACTACCTTTGCCCCGTCTCTTCTTTGGAAGGACGGGGTTTTTTTGTTCTGGGTCCGGGCGACGTGCATGATACAGATCAAAGCCCGCGCCGGATCACACCCTTACGCTTAGCGCATTCACAACCGAATGGAGCCTATCCATGACCGCCCCAGCGCCGCAGCATGCCCCCACGCCGAAGGTAATGCGCCTGCAGCTGGCGGATGTTATGGATTGCCTGCGTGCAGGCTGGGCCGATTACCGCGCCGCACCGCTGTTCGGGCTATTCTTCAGCGCGATTTACGTTGTGATCGGTAACGCCTTATTTCAGCTGGGCGCAGGGTTTTTCACATGGACGCTGATCCTGTCGCTTGGCTTTCCGCTGATCGCACCGATCCTTGCCGTTGGCCTTTATGATGTCAGCCGCCGGTTGGAACGCGGTGAAGTGCCCCGCTTTTCGCAAGTTTTGCCAATCATCTGGCAAGAGCGCACCCGCCAAGTCCCATGGGCAGGCGTCATCATTGTGACGTTTTTTCTGTTCTGGACATTTCTGGCACACATGCTTTTCGCCCTGTTCATGGGGCCATCCGTGCTGCTGGGCCCGCCGGACGATCTGCAAAGCTATCTTAATGCCACTGGCCTGACGATGATCGCGGTCGAACTGGCAGTCGGTGCCATAGCTGCCTTTTTACTGTTCAGCCTCACCGCGATCAGCCTGCCCCTTTTGCTGGACCGAGAGCTTGATTTCGTCACAGCCATGCTGATCAGCCTTAAGGTCACCCGCGAAAACCTTTTTGTCATGTGGGTCTGGGCCACGATCATCGCAATCCTGACACTTGCGGCCCTCACCCCTTGGCTACTTGGTCTACTTGCCGTGCTGCCTGTGCTGGGGCACGCCAGCTGGCACCTGTATCGCCGCGCCCTGTCCTCCTGACGAAGGCCTTTCCTGGCCTGCGGCGCACGCTAGTTTGTGCGTGACGCACACGAAAGGAATTCCCCAATGACCACCGCCACACAAATCGTTCTGGCCAGTCGCCCCAATGGGTCGCCGACGCTGAAAAACTTCCGCACCGAAACTACGCCCCTGCCTGCCATCAAGGACGGAGAGTTTCTTGTGCGCGTCATCTGGCTTTCGCTGGACCCCTATATGCGCGGCCGCATGGACGACGCCAAATCCTATGCCAAAGCAGTCGAAATTGGCGGCGTCATGGAAGGCGGAACGGTGGCCAAGGTGATGGAAAGCAAACACAAAGGCTTTCCCGCTGGCAAGATTGTCGCCGGTGCCTTTGGCTGGACCAGCCACGCCATCAGCAACGGTGAAGGGGTGCGTATCGTCGATCCGGACATTGCGCCAATCTCCACAGCTCAGGGCGTTTTGGGCATGCCGGGAATCACGGCCTGGGTTGGCTTGAATGATATCGGCCGCGCTAAGGACGGCGAAACCATCGTAGTCTCTGCCGCAACAGGCGCCGTAGGCGGTATGGTGGGGCAGCTGGCAAAGACCAAGAATATGCGCGTTATCGGCGTCGCAGGCGGCGCGGACAAATGTGACTACGCAGTCAAAGAGCTTGGCTATGACGTCTGTCTTGACCACCGTGCATTGGACGCCGAGGCATTGACCCAAGCGATCGCGGACGCCGCGCCGAACGGCGTCGACGTCTATTTTGAAAGCGTTGGCGGCAAGACGCTAGAGGCCGTGCTGCCAAACATGAACACTTTTGGCCGCATTGCAGTCTGCGGCATGATTTCCTGGTATTCGGGCCAAGGCATTGCAGAGGCGCAGCCCCTGCCCGCCGTCTGGCGCAACATCCTGACACGCCGCCTGCTGGTCGAAGGCTTCATCATCTTTGATCACTTCGATAAGTTTCCGGACTTTATGGCCCAAGTCGGCCCGATGGTGGGCGACGGGCGTATCACCTTCAAAGAAGACATCGCCGAAGGCCTTGAAAACGCACCGCAGGCGTTCCTAGACATGCTGGGTGGCGGCAACTTTGGTAAACAAATGGTCCGCGTCGGTGACGATCCGGCCTAGGCCCTAACGCGGCCACGGATTGGTTGCGGCCTTATAGGCGGACCAATCTGTGATGTGCGGATAGTACTGGCGGCGCCAGGCACGCACCCTCGGGTTCATGCTGCGTCGCCACAGCGGCGGCACCATCGCAACAAACCCCATGACAGAATATCCATAGGGCAGCTGCGGCGCATCGCTGGCGTCATATGTTTGCAGCAGCGGAAACCGGCGGTCGGGCTTGTAGTGGTGGTCGGAATGGCGCTGTAGGTTGATCAGCAACCAATTCGACACCTTTTGTGCGGAATTCCACGAATGGTGCGGTTTGACATATTCGTATTTGCCATCGCCCAAATGTTCGCGCGTCAGACCGTAGTGTTCAATGTAATTCACAAGTTCCAAATGCCATGCCGCGACAAAGGCCTGCCACAAGAACAGCGCAAGCCCAAGCCAGCCACCGATAATCAGTGACAGCGCCACAAACCCGGCCTGCAGCGCCCAATAACGCCAGAATGGATTGCGCCGGTCCGACCAAGGCAGACCTTTGCGCGCCAGCATTGCCTGTTCCGCCTTGAAGGCAGAAACATAGCACTGCCGCAGCACGCGCGGGAAAAAGCGGTGGAACCCTTCGTTATAGCGGGCGGTCACAGGATCGCGCGGGGTGGCGACGTAGCGGTGATGGACCAGCAAATGTTCTGACCGGAAATGCGAATACAGCGCCATCGCCAGCAGTATATCGGCCATGTTGCGTTCGATGCGGGGTTTTTGGTGCATCAGTTCATGACTGTAATTGATGCCGATGGTGCCCGTAATCACCCCCATGCCAAAGAACAGACCGACCAGTTCCCACCCGCCCAGATGATCAGCGCGTGTGGCATAATACATGACGCCAAACAGTGTCGCAGCCTGCAGCGGAGCCCAGATGATCGTAATCAGGCGATACCACCATAGCTGATCGTCAGGGGTAGACGTATCGGCATTCGCCTCGTTCAGACCCGCGAAAATATCGATGATGCCAAACAGATACCATGTACACAGCGGCAACAGAAAAACGGCCCAGCCGCCCCAAACGGCACTAATCCACGCAATGGGGATCAACAGCAGCGACAGCCAGAACGGCAGCGCGGCAGACAATCGGGCGATTGGGGGTGATGCGGTGGCGGTCATTCAATCCTCTTTCGCGTCCTTCTACCCTATAATCGCGGCGATTTATCAGCCAGATGGTAAAGAATCCGCGACCAGATCAAAGACCTTTCGCATCACAGTCGGAAGTGCCGTTGGGGAAAAGTCAGCATGCGGCATAAATTGCCCCCGTGAGGGCCGCGCGTTATTTGGCACGCGCGCCCACAAGATCGTCAATTCCAGATGAAAATGGGTGAAAGTATGCCGGGCCGTCGCATCCAGCTGCTGCCAATCTGCGTCAACCGGTGGCGCAGGTTGCGGATCATCCGACCAATCCGATCCTGCAAAGCCAAGCATCCCGCCCAGCAACCCCTTTGGGTCGCGCGTTTCAAGCAACCAGGCACCGTCCTCGCGGCGCACAACGTAAGCAATGCCGCGCCGCAATGGTACAGGCTTTTTAAGGGTCTTTTTAGGCAATTCCGCAGCCGTCCCCGAAATGCGGGCCATGCAATCATCACGCAGCGGACAAATGCCGCAAGCTGGCGATTTCGGCGTGCAGATTGTGGCCCCCAAATCCATGACCGCCTGCGCATAGTCGCCGGGGCGTTCCTGCGGTGTTAACGCCTTTGCTAACGCCATCAGCTCTGGCTTGGCAGCAGGCAGCGGCGTGTGTACGTCGTATAGCCGCGCCATGACCCGTTCGACATTGCCATCAAGAACCGTTTCCGCTTGATCAAAGGCAATCGCGGCCACGGCGGCAGCGGTATAGGGGCCAATTCCCGGCAGGGTCAGCAGCGTGTCATAATCGGGCGGAAAGACGCCGCCATGATCGGCCACGACAGCCCGCGCACATTTCAGCAAGTTGCGGGCGCGGGCATAGTACCCCAAACCCGCCCAGGCCGCCATGACATCTGCATCGTCTGCCGCAGCCAGATCACCAACAGTGGGCCATAACGCAATGAACTTGCGCCAATATTCACGCACGGCCGCGACAGTGGTCTGCTGGAGCATGACTTCTGACAACCAGATGCCATAGGGGTCCGGCAGTTTGCCTGCCTTGCGGTCCGCAGGGGGCACACGCCACGGCATGGACCGGGCGTGCACATCGTACCAGTCGAGTAGTTGCAAAGATCGCTCACGCATTGTTCATGCCCCCTGCACTGACTTGGCGTGCAGGGTGACATAGACTAAACCGTGATGATGAAACAACCTTACCGCACGTCTTCTACGCATGGCTTTTCCCGGGCCGTCACACTGATGCAATCGCGCATCCGCGCTGGCAGTGAAGGCCGCGGCTTTGCGGAAACGCGCCTGCTGACACATTGGGCTGAATTTGTCGGTGAACAGGTAGCCAGCGTAGCAACACCTGTGAGCGTCAGCTATGGCCGCGGCGCGCTAGGTGCGACCCTAACGGTGCTGACAACAGGCGCCAACGCGCCCATGCTGGAAATGCAAAAGGTGCAGATCCTTGAAACAGTGAACGCCTGCTACGGTTACCGCGCCATCGCGCGGGTGCGTATTACACAAACCGCACCCACTGGCTTTGCCGAAGGCCGCGTGGCCTTTGCCCCTGCCCCCAAGGCACCCGCCGCACCAGACCCCGCCGTGCAGAACCGCGCCCGCGCGGTTGCAAACGGTGTGACAAATGACGACCTGAGAACAGCATTGGAGGCTTTGGCCACCAACGTCCTGTCAAAACCGAAAAACAGAACCTGAGGTAGACCATGAAACGCAGAACCTTGCTTACCACTGGCGGCGCCGCCGTCCTTGTGGGCGGTGCTTTCGCCCTGAACCTGAACAGCCCGCAAAGCAGCCTGCTGGTAGGCATGGCAAACGCGCAGACCGAAGGCGCAACGCCCGATCCGACTGCAATTGCGGATATGGTCATCGGTGCGGATGATGCTCCGGTTAAAATGACTGAATACGCCAGCTTTACCTGTCCGCATTGCGCCAATTTCCACGCAACTGTCTGGCCTCGACTGAAGGCGGAATACATCGATACCGGAAAGGTGCAGTTCACCTACCGCGAGGTGTATTTCGATCGCTTCGGCCTTTGGGCCTCCATGATCGCCCGCTGCGGTGGAGAAATGCGCTTTTTCGGTATTACCGAACTGCTTTACGACAAGCAGCGTGCCTGGACGGCCAGCGGCGATCCGGCAACGATTGCACAAGACCTTCGCAACCTGGGCAAGACAGCAGGCTTGACGGATGACATGCTGGACGCCTGCATGAATGACGCTGAAAACGCGCAAAACCTCGTGGCGTGGTATGAAGCGAATGCCGATGAGGACAACGTCACTTCGACCCCATCGTTCATCATCGACGGTGAGAAGTATTCCAACATGTCCTTTGAGGATATGGCCAAGACCATCGACGACGCGATCGCCGGCTGATGCGGCCACTGGACGGCCTGCGTGTCATTGAACTGGCACGCATTCTGGCGGGCCCTTGGGCCGGCCAGACACTGGCCGACCTGGGGGCTGATGTGATCAAGGTTGAATCCCCCGACGGCGACGATACGCGCCGTTGGGGGCCACCTTGGGTCGATCATGACGGCGAACGCGCCGCTGCCTATTTTCACGGCACCAACCGGGGCAAATCGTCAGTAACCGCCGACTTCCGTACGGTGGAAGGGCAGGAGCACGTCAAAGCCCTGATCGCCGACGCTGATATCGTCATCGAGAATTTCAAGGTCGGCGGATTGGCGAAGTACGGCCTGGATTATACCAGCCTTTCGGCAATCAATCCTCGCCTGATCTACTGTTCGATTACAGGTTTTGGCCAGACTGGGCCCTATGCACATAGGGCGGGCTATGACTACATCATTCAAGGCATGTCCGGCCTGATGTCCGTCACCGGTCAGGCGGACGGACAGCCGCAGCGGGTTGGAGTACCCGTTGTTGATCTGTTTACGGGCATGTATGCCAGCACCGCCATTCTAGCTGCAATCCACCAGCGGCATACGACGGGCAAGGGCCAACATATTGACCTTGCGTTGTATGATGTCGCTGTGGCGATCATGGCCAATCAGGCGATGAACTATCTTACGACCGGCACCCCGCCTGCGCGCGTTGGGAACGCTCATCCGAATTTGATGCCCTATCAGGTCTTCGACTGTGCGGACGGTCATGTGATTATCGCAACGGGCAATGATGCGCAGTATCAGCGCCTGTGTGATCTATTGGATGTGCAGGCATTAGCTTCGGATGCCCGCTTTGCGACCAACGCCGACCGGTTAGCAAACAGTGTCGAGCTGGCTTTGTTGTTGGGCGACGCAACCCGACAGCACAGCTGCGAAACGCTATTGACACAATGCGAAGCACAGGGTGTGCCTGCGGGGCCGATCATGAACCTGGCAGAGGTTTTTGCAGACCCGCACATTGTTCATCGCGCAATACAGGTCAATATGGACGGAGTTCCCGGGATGAGGACGCCGATCCGGATGTCTGACGGCGATACCAGTCCGCGCGGCCCCGCACCGCGTATGCAAAACAAGGCGTCTGACTGAAACGACAGGTTGATGGGGGCCAGCCCCCGTCCCTACGGGACTCCCCCGGGATATTTAGAACCAGAAGAAGGTCAAAGGCCCAGCGCGGTTAGGGCGTGATCAAGCGGTCCTGTATCGTCAAGCTTCAAGCGCACGGGCAGGGTCAGCACTTTGGCACGGAAGCTATGCGGGAGGCGGACGGCGTCCTTTTCGGTCGTTACCAACTGGGCGTTGCGCGCCTTCGCTTCCAATTCCAGCCTTGTCATCAGGGCTTCTGTCAGCGGTTGATGATCTTCCAATGGCTCGGCCCGGATGACATCTGCCCCCATGGCGCGCAGGGTGGCAAAGAATTTTTCAGGATGGCCGATACCGGCAAAGGCCAGCAACCGCAGACTTTGCCAAGGCATACCTGTAATCAGTGGCACCAGCTCTCCTGTCAGGCTGGGGCTGTGCGGGCCGGCGGCGAATGCCGCCTGGGCTGCGGGGGTGCCGATTGACAGCAACATATCTGCGCGGGCAAGGCCGGCGGCAACAGGTTCCCGCAATGGCCCTGCGGGCAGGACGCGGCCGTTGCCAAACCCGCGCAGGGCATCGACGACAACGATCGACAAATCTTTGTCCACGGAAGGGTTTTGGAAACCATCGTCCAGCAGAATGACCGTGGCCCCCGCAGCTTCTGCTGCTTGAACGCCGGCGGCCCGGTCACGCGCGACCCAGGTCGGGGCAAAAGAGGACAGCAGCAATGGCTCGTCGCCGGTTTGTGCGGCGGTATGTACACGCTCGTCAACGCGGGTCGGGCCTTTGAGGGTGCCGCCAAAGCCGCGGGTGACGATATGCGGTGCCTGATCGCGACCTGTCAGGATCTGCGCCATCGCCATCGCCGTCGGCGTTTTACCTGTACCGCCAACATTGATGTTGCCGATACAGATGACCGGGACTTTTGCATTATAACCGGACTGGCGCAGTCTGCGCGCTGTAGCAGCGCCATAGATCCAGCCAAGCGGTGCAAGAAGGCGTGCACGCAGATCAGGTGCATCGGGCGACGTAAACCAGAACTTCGGAGCACCCATTTACAAACCTGCCTCGTCCAGACGGTTGCGGATCAATGTGACAATGCGGTCCGTCGCCTCTGCCCCGCGAGACGTGACATCCCAGCCAGCCATGGCCATCGCCGCCACGCGGTCGGCCGACAACAATGCCTCTACCGCCCGGCCCAAGCCTGCTTCGCCATCGACCTGAAGCGTGGCACCCGCCCGTGCCAGACGATCGTACCGGGCCGTATAAGGGGCTGTGCGTTGTCCATGAATCAAAACAGAACCGAGCGCTGCGGCCTCGAACGGGTCTTGCGCTGCGCGTTGTGTCAGGGTGCCCCCTGCAAAGGCGACGGTTGCAAGGCGCAACCACAGACCTAATTCGGCGGGGGTATCAACGACGTGGACCTGCGTCGCCTCTTCCGGCTCGCTGGTCAGGGACCGCAGGCTAGCGGGCAGGCCCTGCGCCTCGAACTGGCTAGCTAAGGCTGGGCCATCTTCTGCACGGGCAGCAACAGCGACAAGCATCAGTCGGTGAGAACGCCGCGCTGCAAGGCGCTGGGCTGCTGCGAGTGCAGTAACATCGGCAGCTTCAGTCTGCGTGGCTAACCAGATTGGCCGGTTGCGCAAGGATTCGGCCAGATCACGGCGATCCGATTCTATATAAGGCAAAACGGCAGGCGGATCTTCGAGCAGGCCCACAGCAAAGGTTCTGTCGGCCGGGGCACCCGCTGCTATGAACGCATCTGCGCAGGCTTGCTCGCGGGTATAGACGGTATGCAGCTGCGACAATATCCCTCGGCTGCGAGACGGAAACCAACGGCTGACGATGCCATCCAGCGCCGTTTCATCCAAATCGATGACGACGATTGGCACGCCAGCCTCCTTGGCCTCGCTTAGGGTAGTGGTATCGAGCGGACCGCCGATCCACAGTAGCAGCATCGGCTTTAACTTGGCCAAATGGGCCCGAACAGCGCGGCGACCTTCGGGGTGGTCCTGCGTTGTAATGGCAAAACCGACGTCTTCGCCTGTCGCTTTTAGACGCGCATCAAGGGCCGCGATGACGGCGGCATCCGCAGGGGTGGCGCAACGCGCCCAGACGACGGCCTCCACCCCCGCAGCCCTGACTTACAGACCGAGCTCTTCGGTCGGAGAGGCCGCCACCTCTTCGTCCCGCAGACGGTGGATATGCGCGATGAAGTAGCGTGTATGCGCGTCGTCAACGGTGCGCTGTGCGTTGGCCTTCCATGCGTTATAGGCGGTGGCATAATCCGGGAACATGCCGACGATGTGGATGTTTTCAACATCCTTGAACGCGTTCTTGGTCGGATCGATCAGTTCGCCGCCAAAGACAAGATGCAGGCGCTGGGTCATGAAAAGAGTCCTTTAATCAGGGTGCTGTTGCAGTGCAACTTACGCAGGGCGGGCCAGTGTTACAACGGGGCCCTGCGACCTTATCCAAGATGACACGTTAAGGTCAGGTTCAGACCAGGGCTGCGCGCAATGCACTATGAACCGCACCTGCGGCAAGCACACCGTCAACCTGTGGGTAGGGATTGTTAAAGACAAGCGGTGCGCCGCGACGGTCCGTTGCTGTGCCCTGTGCCTCTGACACGATCAGGCTGCCGGCAGCGATATCCCATTCCCACGACGGGCGCAGCGTCAGCATCGCGTCGAATTTTCCCTGCGCAACAAGACAAAGGCGGTAGGCAAGCGAAGAACGAAAGCCTTTGGAAAAGGGCGGCACCGCACCGCCCTGCCAGAACTGCGGTGCAAGGTTCGGTTTGGTCGTCAGCACATTTGCCGCGGCAAGGTCTGTCACTTGGGTCACTTGCAGCGGCTTACCGTTCACGGTGGCCCCGCCGCCCAGCGTAGCGGCAAACGTCAGGCCGCGCGCGGGAAGTGTTACAACGCCGGAAATGACGCGCCCATTTTCGACCACCGCAAGGGCATGGGCCCAGTCAAGACTTTGGTTGATAAAGGCGCGCGTGCCATCAATCGGGTCGATAACGAACTGGCGCGGTGTCGTCAGGCGGGCGGTGTCATCGGGCGTTTCCTCTGACAACCAGCCATAGTCGGGCCGGGCGCTACGCAAACGTGCGGTCAGCATGTCGTTGACCGCCAGGTCAGCCTCTGTCACCGGGCCTTGCCCCCCATCCTTGTCCCAAACCTGCGGGGCAGACTTGAAGAAACGCAAAGCGATGTCGCCGGCAGCGGCTGCAGCGTCCAGCAATAAGGGCAGGTCAGTCGCCGGCAAGGGTCAACCCCGATACCAGAAGCGACGGCACAACCCGGCTAAGATGCGCACGGGCATCATTGGCCGCGATCATGGTGCGCCACATGTCGCGCAGGTTCCCTGCAATCGTGCATTCGTTGACGGGGTGGGTGATTTCGCCGTTCTGCACCCAGAACCCTGCTGCCCCGCGCGAATAGTCACCGGTGTTCGGATTGATCGTCGATCCGATCATCGACGTGACAAGCAGCCCTGTTCCCATCTGTGCGATCAGCTCATCCCGACTAACATTGCCCTGCGTCAAAGCAAGGTTGGTGACAGAAGGCGATGGCGGCGCAGAGGTGCCGCGGCCAGCATTGGCGGTCGATGGCAGACCCAGTTTTCGCCCGGTGGCAAGGTCCAGCGTCCATCCCGTCAACGTGCCGTTGTCGATCAGGGCGCGGCGCTGCGTGGCCAGACCTTCGGCATCGAATACCTTGGATGCAAAGGCGCGGGGGCGATGCGGATCTTCAATCAGGCTCATGCCGTCTGGCAAAACTTGCTCGCCCAGCGCATCGCGCAGAAACGACGCGCCACGTGCGATTGCGCTGCCATTGATGGCCTGAATAAGATGACCGATCAGTGATGATGCGACCCTTTCGTCGAAAAGCACCGGATAGGCACCAGTCTTGGGGCGACGCGAACCTGCACGCTCTACCGCGCGGGCGGCTGCGGTGCGGCCAATATCCTCCGGCTCGCGCATATCGGACTGAAAGATGCGCGTGTCGTAGTCATAGTCACGTTCCATCCCCGTGCCGGTGCCGCTGATCGCGACGCAAGACAGGCCAATGTCGGACCGCGCGTAGCCGCCGGAAAAGCCATTGGTGGCTGCTGCGTGAATCTGGCGGCGCGAATATCCAGCGCTGGTTTCCGACACCTGAGAGATGCCAGCATTTTCCTGCGCCGCCGCCTCTGCGCGCAAGGCGTAGTCCTGCAGGGTTTGCGGGTCGGGTTCGGGCGAATCGTCACATAGCTCCAGATAGGCGCTATCCGTCTGCGCGGTCAGCTGGCTTGGATCGGCCAGACCCACGGTCGGATCCTCTGGCGCTTCTTTTGCCATGGCGACGGCACGCTCGGCCATCGCCCCAATTGCAGCTGGCCGGCTGTCAGAGGTGGACACACAGGCCTGCCGTTGCCCCAACAGAACGCGCAGACCGATATCGACACCTTCGGACCTCTCTGCCTTTTCCAGCGCGCCTTGGCGCACATCGATCGCAATCGACGTGCCCTGCACCGCAATGGCGTCGGCATCATCGGCACCTGCCCGGCGGGCGGCATCAAGGATCTGTTGGGTCAGCGCAGCAAGATCGGTCATGGGGGCGGTTTCCTTTATGTCGCCCATTCAGGTAGTCCGCGCAGCCGCGCACCGCAAGGTGACGGGCTGCGCGCAAAGGTCAGCGAATCCGCTGGCCGTTGGCCATGACCTGACCGTCTTTCACCTCGATCACTGATTGGACCGCATCTTCACCAACGGGTTTGGCGAACATGCCCAGCATCATGCGCGGCATCATTGCCTGATCTGCCGGGATCAAACCCATGGTAATCAGGCTGTCGATCAGCGCATTTGCACCGGCCACGTCGATCGTAATTGTCCCATCAGGGCGCGGCATGCCCGGAAAGGTCGTCGTGTCAGCATTATCAAAGGTGAACTCACCGGTCCCGTTTACGTTCAGACCGACCGCATCCACAGTCAGGGTATTCAGTGACAAGCTTTCGATCTTGCCGGGGAAGCCAGGCTCCATCGCAAGCGCCTGCGCCTGCTCTGCGTCCATCAGCGGCACGTCCAGTTGCGCCGCACCGGTGATATCCAGCTTGATCGTCGCCGGGTCATGCGGCAGGGCAGCCAACGGATCGACCATTGCCCAAATTTCCTCGTTCACGGTAACGCCGGACAAATCCAGCGCCAGTTTGAACGGCACGGGCGCATCTGTCGGCGCAACCGGCATTGTCATGGCAAAACCGTAAGACGAAGCCGCCAGCTTGAACGGGAACGGCATTTCGCTGCTGGTCAGGTCAGCAGCCACATCACTGGTCGTGATATCATAGGCCAGCCCTTCTGGTCCGACGGAATAGGACATTGTGCCTGGTCCGCTGGTTGCGGTGCCATTGACTGTCGTGGTCCCGTCAACTGCGATGATGTAGGCCGAAGGTCCGCTGGTATAGCTACCCTTGGCGACATAAGCGCCGCCAAACATCGCGGCAGGGTCCGTGAAATCAAGGTCTGCCGGCGCACTGCTGGTTCCCGCGCTGGCAATGCCGTCAACCTTGCCGGAAATCATGACAGAGGTCGCATCCGGTGCCGTAATGTCGATCAGCAGATCGACAGTGCTTGCCGCCAGATCATAGCTGCTTTCCTGCAGATCACCGGTCACCATCGTCGATGTGCCTTTAACGCCATTCAGGGCAACACGCATTTCACCGTCAATCGTGCCTTCGGTGCCGGTCAGCTTGTCCACCGAAATGACATACTGGTCTGCCGCGACATCGTAGTTCAGCGCCTCTGGCGTGCCACTGGCTTTGATGACAGTGCCGGTTTGCCTGATGCTCATTTCAACATCGACGTCCGTTCCGGTGGTGAACGTGACAGGAATCGTGTCGGACAGGGTAATATCGACAGTGCCATCGCCCGCGTCGGTGAAAACAATCTGCGGGATTGTCATGTTGACCGTATCGCCCTCGATATCGCTGTTCAGCGCAAAATCGGTAACTGTAACAGTATCACCGGATGCATCGACGGCGCCGGTCGTGATCTGCGCAGTTGCCGCGTAGTCAGTCATGCTGGCCTGCCAAGCATCCCAGACCTGTTGGGCGGTTACATCCGCATGTGCCGCGGGGGCAAGCATGACTGCCGTCAGGCAAGCGCTTGCACGTAGTGCTTTAGATGTCATCATAGGACTGATCCTTGTAGGACTGAACTGCGGCGCGGCACCCTTGCCGTTCCGGTCCAAGTGGGGAATTTTGATGCAACGCTAAAGTGTCCTGCAACGGACCGAAAGGGAGTGCGATGAAAAACTTTGACATGACCGGTAAAACCGTTCTGATCACAGGTGCAAGCCGTGGCATCGGGGCCGCGGCAGCGCAGGCTTTTGCTGCGGCCGGGGCCAATGTCGCCTTGGTTGCGCGGTCCCGTGAACAGATCACCGAACTTGCCGGGCAGATCGGCAAGAATGCCCTGGCAATCCCCTGTGACGTGTCCCGTTATTGGGAGGCAGAGCAAGCCGTCAGCGCCGCCATCCAGACTTTTGGCAGGATTGATGTTGTCATCAATAACGCCGGCGTCATCGACCCGATTGGCGCGTTAAGCCAGGTCGACCCAGAGGCATGGGGCAAGGCGATCGACATTAACCTTAAGGGTGTCATGCATGGCATGCGGGCCGCGATCGGCCCGATGATTTCCCAAGGGTCAGGCACTATTATCACTGTATCGTCGGGTGCCGCCCATAACCCATTGGAAGGCTGGTCCGCCTACTGCGCCAGCAAGGCGGGCGCGTATATGCTGACACAAGTGGCCGACCGCGAAAACCGCGGCAAAGGCCTGCGGATCCTTGGCCTGTCGCCCGGCACCGTCGCCACCGACATGCAACGCGAAATCAAGCAATCCGGCGTCGGGCCCGTGGCTCAACTGGATTGGTCGGCGCATATCCCGCCCGAATGGGCCGCGCAGGCATTGGTCTGGATGTGCACGCCAGAGGCTGACCCGTGGCTGGGCAAGGACGTATCCCTGCGGGACGACGACATCCGCAAAAAAGTCGGCCTCGCGTGATCAAGACGGCGCGTGATGGCGATCTGGCAATTATAACGCTGGATCGCCCGGACAAAGCCAACGCCCTGACTGCCGGGATGCTGCGCGACCTGATCGACGCCGTATGCGCAGCGGATGCCGCAAAGGCGTTGATCCTGACCGGTACCGGGCCTGTATTCAGCGCCGGTGCGGATCTGGCTGATGTAGCAAAGCTGAAAACCTCGCCCTTATGGGAGGAACTGTCGGCCGCAATCGCCGCGCTGCCCGGACTGACTGTCGCTGCGCTAAATGGCACATTGGCGGGCGGGGCTTGCGGGATGGCGCTTGCCTGTGATCTGCGCATCGCCGCGCCGGGGGCCAGGGTTTTTTATCCTGTCATGAAACTTGGCGTGCTGCCGCAACCCAGTGATCCCGCGCGCCTCATTGCGCTGGCAGGCTTGTCACGGGCAAAATTGATCCTTTTGGCAGGCGCCAAACTGACAGCGCAGGACGCTTTGGCGTGCGGCTTGGTCGACCAGATTGCCGATGACCCGGTCGCCGCAGCGAAAGCCCTGTGCAGTGATGCGCTGGCGGCCGATCTGGTCCACATCCGCGCAATCAAGGAAATGCTGCAGTGACCGATCATAGGACGGCGATCATCGTTGGTGCAGGTCCAGCCGGGCTGATGGCCGCCGACGTTCTGTCCGCCGCAGGCATGGCTGTTACCGTCATGGACCAGATGCCATCCGTCGGGCGCAAATTTCTGATGGCCGGTAAATCGGGACTCAACCTAACCAAGATCGAAAATCCGGCAGACTTCGACGCAGCCTTTGGCGATATGCCCCCTGCCCTACGCGATACCTTGGCCCACTTTGGCCCTGAACAGGTGACCGCCTGGGCCGAAGGTCTGGGGCAGCCTGTCTTTACAGGGTCAACCGGTCGGGTGTTTCCCGTCGCGATGAAGGCCTCGCCACTTTTGCGGGCGTGGCTGCACAGGCTGACGCAACAAGGCGTCACTCTTTTGACGCGCTGGACGTGGACGGGCTGGGACGGCAATGATCTGCGCTTTGACACCCCCGACGGGCCCGTCACGCGCAGCGCAGACATCACAATTTTGGCCTGCGGCGGCGCAAGCTGGCGCAGGCTCGGCTCTGACGGGGAATGGGCCAGACATTTCAGCGACATCGCCCCATTCAAACCGGCGAACTGCGGCTTTCGCGTGGACTGGTCAGACCATATGGGGCCCTATTTCGGTCAGCCAATCAAGGCGACAAGCCTGCAAGCTGGCACTGCGATATCGCGGGGTGAATGGGTTATTACGAAAAATGGCATCGAAGGCGGCGGAATTTATGCCCTGTCTGCTGCCGTGCGCGACGGCGCGCCCCTTTTTGTCGATCTGATGCCGGATCACGATGCTACGGCATTGCAAGTGAAACTGGACGCGGCGCGTATGAAATCGAGCCTTGGCAAAGTTCTGAAATCGACGCTGCGCCTGCCGCCCGTCAAAATCGCATTGTTCAACGAAATGTCGCGCCGCACTAAACCGGCCCGCCCTACCGCCACGCTACTTAAAGCCCTGCCTATCGTCCATAACGGCCCCGCCCCGCTGGATCAGGCAATATCGACCGCTGGCGGGCTACCCTTCGCGCAACTTCACGGGCTGATGTTACAGAGCAGGCCAGGCACATTTGTTGCGGGAGAGATGCTAGATTGGGAAGCACCGACGGGCGGCTATTTAATTACGGCCTGTCTTGCGACAGGCAAGGCCGCTGCGACCGCAGCGCTACGCTTTGTTGAAGGTTAATACGATTCGACTGATTCGGTTGCGATAAGAGCAGGTTATAAGGTGTACCTTATTCGGCCCGCACGCACCGAAAGCTAATAAAACCTTAAAATGCAAGTATCCTTGGTCAATCTGACATCTGTCTAGTTCGCCAGGTAAGTAGCCCCGTTTTCGGTAGGAAAACCTGCATTTTGCCTCCTTACATTGCAGGGAACTGTTGCAAGGTCGCATCGCATTCCGGCGGCGAGTTTAACATAGCGAGGGATGCGTCCGGATAAGCCGACAAAAATCACGCCCTAATGATTTATATTTTGTATATTGCAAACAACAACTTAAGCCTTGCGAACGTTTTTAAAAAAGGAAAAAGCGATCATGCGCTGTGGTGATCGGCAAAGCTCTGCTGAATACTGGCCGTGCAGATGCGGCAACACTGTTGTCCGATTTTCACAAGTATCTTGTTTTGCCCATAAAACGTGGATAGACAACTTGTGATCGTCCACAACGTGCATCTAATTGGAGTACCCACAATGCGCATCACCACTACCCTCGCAGCCGCTGCAGCAATCGCAGTGACCGGTGCCGCAGCTTCCGCTGGCGGCTTGGCCCCTGAAGTTATGGAAGCTCCGGTTGTCGTAGTCGACACACCGATGGCACCTACCGGTTCCGTGAACTCCGGCTACATCGTTCTGGGCCTGCTGGCCGCTCTGGTTGCCGCTTCCGGCTCCTACTAATCCCTCATCGGATTAGAAAAGATTTGAAAGGGCTGGCAATTTGCCAGCCCTTTTTTATTGCGCTGGCCGTTGCCCTGCCCGTTTTGATGGGCTTTTCGAACCATCGTTAAGCGCCACTGCGCGTCCTATGCGACCCAGCGATTCGGCTAATGCCAATCGACCGGTCACAGCAGCAATCGTCGCCTTTAGCTAAAGAATTAGATTTGTAGATCAATGGCGGGCCATCATAGCCAGCCGGATCAACGTCCGTTCCATCAGCGCCTGCTGTGGTGCATGGCTGGCAGAACGCATTGTCAGATCGGTGTCCGTCAGTGCTGCAATTGCGCGTTCCAGCCGATCACGCCCCCATTGCGACGCCTGCCGCACCAACCGATCACGGCGAGGTCCAAAGACAGGCGGCCGCAGCCGGCCAATCCCTTGTCCAGGGCCACCCGGATCAGAGGCGACAACGTGCAACTGCCTGAAATGGCGCATCGCGCCAATGCACAGAGTAATCGGCAACACGCCCTGCGCATAAAGGTCACGCAGCACCGGCCCGATCATTTGGGAATTGCCTTCGGCCACGACGACCAGAATGTCGTCGACATCCACGTCAGCCGACTGCGGGGCCAAAAGCGCGACATCGGCAACACTTAGCGGTTCTGGATCGCCCAGCTTGTAAAGGCCCAGTTTTTCGATCGTCTGCCGGAAATCGCCGGGGGTCAGGCTATGCGCAATTGCCATGATGGCATCCATCACGTCGCGATTCGGGATGGCCAGCTTGGCCGCGTCCAGCAAAATCTGCACATCTTCGGCGTTGGGCGGGTCGTCATAAAGCCCGATAGCAACGCTGTTGCTATGTCCTTCGAACACTTTACGCAGCGCCGATTTGGCCGTCAGCTGACCTGCCGTTACGACCACCTGCGCATCTCCTTCGCGCCAGTCCTCTAGCACGGTGGTCATCAGTTTCGACAAACCGTCTGTCGCGTCCTCGACCAATGCAACCCGGGGGCCGGGAAAAAAGCCTTGTGCCTTGACTGCATCATTCACAAGCGCGGGGTCTTTGCGCAGATCGCTGGCGGCGATGCGCGTCAGACGCATTTCGGATTCGCCTTGGGGTCCGACCAGCGCATTCACGATCTGCCCGCGGGCTGTCGCCACGCGCATCGGATCTGCGCCAAAGATCAGGATACCCGCACGGGTCGCTTGCGGCTTGCGAATAAAATCCGCAGCATTGCGCCCCGCCAGCTTCACTGTGGCAGGTCCAGCAGCATCAGCTGTGCGACGATCTTGTCGCCCAATATGATCATCAACCGCCCCACTGCATCCGTCGCAGCTGATTGCGTTGCCACAGTAGAGCCCGTCGCGGCATAGCTGGTAAACCCGTCGACCTGTCCGCTGCCCCAGATGGTTCCGTCAGCCGCGGTTAACTGCCAGCCTGCAGCCCCGACCACGTTATACCGCAGGGTTGCGCCGCTTTGCGATTGCGCGGCTACGTCCAGTGCCTCTTCGACGTTCACGCTCAGCGTCGCGATCGGGGCGGTCGCCCGCCCCAGCCGGTCAATCAGCCGGCTGCGGATGGCAAACCCGGCGATGGTGTCCGGCGCACTAACCTCGACCGTATTGCGCAGTTTGAGCATGTCGCCGCCCGGTGCCAGCGCGGGCGTGAACCCGCAGGCCCCGACTGCCAACAGCGCTAACAGCGCGACGCGGCGGGGGGGGCGCTTATACGACAATGTTCACGATCCGGCCGGGCACAACGATGATCTTTTTCGGCGTTGCGCCATCCAGATTCCGCTGCACCGCGTCCTGCGCCAGCACCAGTTTTTCGACCGTTGCCGCGTCCGCATCAGCTGCGACGGTGATTTCCGATTTACGCTTGCCGTTAATCTGAATTGGCAGCGTGACCTCGGCATCGACCAACATGGCCTCGTCCGGCTGCGGCCATGGGGCGTGAAGGATCAAACCTTCTCCGCCCAGCATCGACCAGACATCTTCGGCCAGGTGCGGCGTCATCGGAGCCATCAACTGGGCCAACGTCATCGCGACCTGGCGGCGGACGGACGTGCTCGCCTTGGATTTGGACAGCGCGTTTGTGAAAGCATAAAGCCGGGCAATTGCAGCGTTAAAACCAAAGGACTCGACACCAAGGGTCACATCACGGACGGCGCGGTGCATCTCTTTCAGCAGGGCCTGATCATCGTCGGCCGTACCGTCTTGGGCACTTTGCGCAATGTCATTCGCGACACGCCAGACGCGGCCCAGATGCTTGTACGTCGCCTCTGCGCCAGAGGCTGTCCATTCGACATCCCGTTCCGGCGGGCTGTCGGACAGCACGAACCAGCGGGCGGTATCGGCCCCGTACTGACGCACGATGTTGACCGGATCGACCACGTTATTCTTGGACTTCGACATCTTGGCAGAAGGGATCACCTCGACCTGTGTGCCGTCCTGAAGGAAGGCACCGCCGTCGCGCAGCGTGACCTCTTCGGGATAGTGGTAAACGG
This sequence comes from Loktanella sp. R86503, assembly GCF_042466455.1. Lineage (NCBI taxonomy): Bacteria > Pseudomonadati > Pseudomonadota > Alphaproteobacteria > Rhodobacterales > Roseobacteraceae > Loktanella > Loktanella sp. R86503. Next base: position 343,776 of record NZ_JAXHCI010000002.1, on the reverse strand, counting down.
GACGGCCATCGGGACGCTTGGTCTGATAAATCGCATGGGTGACCATACCTTGGGTGAACAAGGCGTTAAACGGCTCGGCGGCCGTGCTGGGCAGGTGGCCGGTCATGTGCATCGCGCGGGCGAAAAAGCGGGAATACAGCAGGTGTAAAATCGCATGTTCGATACCGCCGATGTATTGGTCGACGTTCATCCAATAGGCGGCGTCGTCCTGGACTGTCGGCGTATCGGCCCGCGGCGCCGTAAAGCGGGCATAATACCACGACGAATCCACAAAGGTGTCCATCGTATCCGTCTCGCGCCGCGCATCCGCACCGCATTTCGGGCAAGCGCAGTTGCGCCACGTCGGGTGCCGGTCGAGCGGGTTGCCGGGGACGTCAAAGGTGACGTCATAGGGCAGTTCGACGGGGAGGTTTTCCTTTGCCTCTGGCACCACGCCGCAGGTGTCGCAGTGGATGATCGGGATCGGACACCCCCAATAGCGCTGGCGGGACAGACCCCAATCACGCAGACGGAACTTGGTGACGCCATGGCCCACGCCGTTCGCTTCGCAGAACGCGATCGCGGCATCCACGGCATCAGTGCCAGTCTGCCAATCTTCGCCAGCGAAACCTTTGACGTAGAACACCTTTTCGGTTTTCGCTGGCGTATAAGCCTCTGTCAGCATCTGGTCCGCGTCTTCGGACGGAAGGAAGGTCGCCGTGATGGGCAAATCATACTTCGTCGCAAATTCAAAGTCGCGCGGGTCATGTGCAGGGCAACCAAAGATCGCGCCAGTGCCGTAGTCCATCAAAACAAAGTTTGCGATATAAACCGGCAATTCCCACGAGGTGTCAAAGGGGTGGCGCACTTTCAGCCCGGTGTCATAGCCGCGCTTCTCGGCCTTTTCCAATGCCTCTTCGGTGGTGCCGCCTTTGCGCACGTCGGCGCAGAATGCTGCGACCGCGGGGTCGTGACGTTCCAGCGATTTCGCCAAAGGATGATCGGGCGAGATGCCGACAAAAGACGCGCCCATCAGGGTGTCGGGGCGGGTCGTGTAAACCTCTACCCGGTCGTGTCCGTCGGGGGCGTCGGTCAGGCCAAAGCTGAACTGCAAGCCACGGGATTTGCCGATCCAGTTGGATTGCATCAGCTTGACCTTGGCAGGCCAGTCATCCAGCCCATCAAGACCTTCAAGCAGTTCTTCGGAATAATCCGAGATTTTAAAGAACCACTGCGTCAGCTCGCGGCGCTCAACCTCTGCGCCAGAACGCCAGCCCTTGCCGTCTTCGACCTGCTCGTTCGCCAGAACGGTCATATCGACCGGATCCCAGTTCACGATCGCCTTTTTACGATAAATCAGGCCCTTTTCCAGAAAATCGAGGAACAGCGCCTGCTGCTGGCCGTAATATTCCGGATCGCAGGTTGCCAGTTCGCGGGACCAGTCAATCGACAGGCCCAGCGGTTTCATCTGATCGCGCATGTCCGCGATGTTTTGATAGGTCCAGTCCTTGGGATGGCCGCCGCTGGCCATCGCCGCGTTTTCGGCCGGCATCCCAAAGGCATCCCATCCCATCGGGTGCAGCACGTTATGCCCGGTAGACATCTTATACCGCGCGATGACATCCCCCATGGTATAGTTGCGCACGTGCCCGATGTGGATGCGACCCGACGGATAAGGGAACATTTCCAACACGTAATACTTTGGCTTGTCATCGCTGCGCACCGCCTTGAACACATCAGCCGCGGACCATGCGGCCTGCCAGCGGGCTTCAATTTCAGCGGGGGAATAGGTGGTCATCTGGTGATGGCTTTCTTCGGGCAGGCCGGATCGATAACGGCAGTGGCAGCTAACGGGGCGGGGAAGCGGATCGGATTGGGCCGGCCGGCTTTGGCTAGATCAGCCAAGCGTCCGGTTTATCCGTAAGATCGCGCGCCGCCGCACCGACGGGTGTTTCGTCAAAAGATGTAGCGAAGCAAGCGGGCCGTCACAAGTCCGATAGACCGGGACATGCCCGAGCGCCCGCGCAAACGAAAAAGGGCGGCCCCGAAGGACCGCCCCAATCTTGAAGTCTTCAGGTTCGATTAGAACGTGAAGGAGACGGCAACAGTTGTGCCCTCGTTAACTTCGTAGGCGTTACCGATTTCGTCGTTGTCACCGGTGTAGGTGTCGCCGGAGTCGCCGTAAGCTGCGATCAGGCTAGCACCGCCACCCAGGTCGTACTCGGCAGCGACGTATGCTTCGTATGCATCGCTGTCGTCGTCGTTCTGGATGTAGCCAGCGTACATGGCAAGGCCCATGCCGAAGTCATAGGAGCCTTCCAGGCCGATTTCCTGGTCGGTACCATCGTGGTAGTAAGCAGTCGCTGCGACAGGACCGTTAGCGTAGGCAACAGCCACACCGTAGTTGTCGTCGGTGTCAGACTCGAAGGAGTAGAACACAGTCGCGGTGACCGGACCGAAGGGGTAGTCCAGCTGCAGACCGATGGAGTCTTCTTCGGTGTCCAGGTTCTGCGAGTATGCAGCCTTGACGTTTGCGCCGGAGAATGTGGTCGAAGCGAACAGACCGATGATTTCGTCAACGGAACCGTCATCGCCAGCAACGTCGTCGTTCGTGCCGACAACGCCGTCGGTGCCAACTTCGTCATCAGACGCATCCACCAGCATCGCATCAACGCCCTGCTGGTATGTCACACCCAGTGTGAACGCACCGAAGGTGGACACTGCGCCGACCTGCAGACCGTCAAGACCGTCGAAGTCGTCGTTGGTTGCTTCGCCGTCAGCCATCAGGAAGGACAGCGATGCCGTCACAGGACCGTAGGCCAGATCGCCGCGGATCACGCCATCAACGAAGTCGCCGTTGTCAGCGCCGTCGTTCACGTCGTCGACTTCCAGGAAGCCGTCGGTTTCCATGTTGGTGGTGCCGGACCAGGTCTTTTCGGACGCAGTTGCGGTGTCACCGATGTACAGAGCAGCGCCCTGACCTTCGACGAACACGACGAAGTCGGAACCGTCGATAGAGATGTTGTCGAATGCGCCGTCGCCGGAGGAGTCAGAAACCAGACCGGTTTCGCCCGGTGTTGCTTCGTTGAAGCCCAGATCGACGTCCAGTGTCAGACCGGCGGTCAGACCCATGTTCATGCCAGCGGTTGTCGAAATCGCCAGGCCACCGTCGAAGTAGAAGCCGCCTTCGACTTCTTCGTTGTAACCGAACTCGCCGTCAGCGCCCCAGACAACGCCCTGCGGGCCCATCATGTCGGCGGACTCGTGGCTCTCTGCCACTGCAGCACCAGCAAAGGCAACCAGCGCGGTCGAGGTAAGAAGGATGCTTTTCATGGATAATTCCCTCGTGTTTTGCATTCCAAGATATGCCAGTTGCTCCGGCATTGGGGCAGTAATTGCGCCTGAACGGCTGCTCACTCAAGAGAATTGGCTTTGGCAAGCCCCGGTCGCAAAAAAATGATGCATCAGAGACACACACGATTTCGGCAACAACTTGTCATGACTCGGGGCGTTTTTCGCCTTATGTCCCACCGGACAAGCGATCTGAAGGACTTGGGAAAACGGCGATGACACTTGATACAATCAAGGCCCGTGCAGCGCAGGCCGCGCGGCAAGCCGGGCGCAATCCGGGCGACGTGACGCTAATTGCGGTGTCAAAGGTTCAGCCGCTGGACCGAATCCGATCCGTTCTGACAGAAGGTCAGCGAATCTTTGGCGAAAACAAGGTGCAAGAGGCGCAGGGCAAATGGCCCGGCTTTCGCGAAACCTTTGGCGCAGTCGATTTGCATCTGATCGGACCCTTGCAAACCAACAAGGCACGAAGCGCGATGGAGCTCTTTAATACGATCCATACGGTGGATCGACCCAAACTCGTCAATACCCTGATCCGCCTAGCGCAGGATATAGGCAGCTGCCCGCAGCTGTTTATCCAGATCAACACAGGGGCAGAGCCGCAAAAGGCGGGCGTCTTACCGCAAGATGCCGATTCCCTGATCCGCGCTGCACAGGACGGCGATCTGCCGGTTGTTGGCCTGATGTGCATCCCGCCCGCCGATTTTGACCCGGCCCCGCACTTTGACATGCTGCGCCAAATTGCGCACCGCAATGGACTTAGTGGGCTGTCGATGGGCATGAGCGGCGATTTCGAAACAGCCATCGCGCATGGCGCAACGCATATCCGCGTCGGCTCTGCAATTTTTGGCGATCGGGTCCCGGCATGAGCGATGATTACAATCCTCCGGCTGAACCTCTTGTCGTTCTGCACGACGACCATCAAGTCGTTCTGGTCGACAAACCGGCAGGCTTGCTATCAGTACCGGGCAAAGGCGAGCATCTGGCGGACTGCCTGATCACACGGGTGCAGGCCGTTTTTCCGACGGCACTTCTGGTGCACAGGTTGGACCGCGACACATCCGGCGTCATGATCTTTGCGCTTACACCACATGCCCAGCGCCATTTGGGGCTGCAATTCGAAAAGCGGTATACGAAAAAAACCTACGTTGCCCGCGTTTGGGGCAATGTCGAAGAGGCGAAAGGCACGATCGATTTGCCGCTGATCGTCGACTGGCCAAATCGCCCGCTGCAAATGGTGGATCATGAAAATGGCCGCACCGCGGTGACGGATTGGCGCAGGTTAAAGCGGTCAGAAACGGAAACCCGCATGCGCCTGATGCCGCAAACTGGCAGATCGCATCAATTGCGCGTTCACATGCTGGCCTTGGGGCACCCGATTCTTGGCGATCCATTCTATGCGACAGGCGCAGCGCGCGATTTCCCACGCATGATGTTGCATTCCGAATCGCTGCAGTTCCGCCACCCGGACGGCGGCGCACCGACCAAAATCACCTGCAAAGCACCGTTTTGAAACGCGCTGCCGTCAGGATGACCATGTCTCGATGAAAGATTGGATGGGGTAAAACTTTTCGGATGAAAAGTTTTACCCCCGCAGGATCAGTCGTTGGACCAGCCGCTGATTGCTTTGCTTTCAAGGAACTCTTCGATGCCCCAGACGCCGCCCTCACGGGCGCGGCCGGACATTTTCATCCCGCCAAAAGGGCTGCCCGCCCCGCGGCTTTGACCATTCATTTCAACCATGCCTGATTTTAGCGCCAGCGCCATACGATTGCGCTTTGCGCCGTCTTGCGTTTGGACATAGTTCGTCAAGCCGTAAGGCGTATCATTGGCGATGCGTACGGCGTCAGCCTCATCCTCGAACGGAATGATCGACAGCACAGGGCCAAAGATTTCCTGCTGCGCAATCGCCATATCGTTGGTGACATCAGCAAAAACCGTGGGCCGTACATAGTAACCCCGGTTCACGCCCTCTGGCAGGCCTAGCCCGCCAGCAACAAGGCGCGCACCTTCGTTGATACCCGTTTCGATCATCTTCTGGATCTGCGTCCACTGGCTTTTGTTAACCACCGGACCAATGTGCCGCCCTTCCTGCGTTGTCGGACCGACTGCAATGGCAGAGGCAACCTCTGCCGCTTCGGTGACGACACGGTCATAGACAGAGCGTTCCACAAGCATCCGCGTTGGCGCGTTGCAGGATTGGCCGGTATTTTGCATGCAGTTCAGAACACCGCGTTTGACCGCCTTTTCGTCGGCATCTGCGAAAATTACATTGGCACCCTTCCCGCCGAGTTCCAACGTAACACGCTTCAGCGTGTCTGCCGCAGTCTTGGAAATCGCAATACCGGCACGGGTTGAACCCGTGAACGAGATCATTGCAACATCCGGATGCGCCGAGAGTTGAGAGCCGACCCCCAGACCATCGCCATTCACAAGGTTGAACACCCCAGCCGGCACACCCGCATCATGAACGAATTCGGCAAAAAGCAAGGACGACAACGGTGCTTCTTCGCTTGGCTTCATTACAATTGTGCAGCCGGCCAGCAAAGCTGGAATCACCTTGAGCGTGACTTGATTCATCGGCCAGTTCCACGGCGTGATCAGACCGACGACGCCGATCGGCTCCAGTGCGATCCGGTCATTGGGCGCGTGATCGCCAAGCGGCTTGATCCACTCAATCTGCTCCACAGCGGTCAGAAAGTTTTCCAGGTGCCATGGCAAACACGGCGCCTGGCTTTCGCGGGCGAGCTTGATCGGTGCGCCCATTTCTGCGCGGATCGCCTCTGCCATCTCGTCTTCGCGTTTGCGGTATTGTTCCAGTATCCCGGCGCAATATTCCGCCCGCTTCTGAGGTGCCAGTGCGGCCCACGCGGGAAAGGCGGCCTTTGCCGCTGCAACAGCGGCATTCGTATCCGCCTCCGCTCCAAGCGAAATAACGGCGACAGCCTCTTCTGTGGCAGGGTCAATCACTTGGCAGTCACGGGGTTGCGCCGGGGCGACCCAAGTGCCGTTGATATAAAAATCGCGTTTTTCGATCATGATACGGTCCTTGTGCGTATTTTGCCGCAGAGTGACAGCGCCGCGCTGCTTGCACAAGCAGTGGCATCGTCACGCCGAATGACTATGTAAGGGCTATCCATTGAAAAGGGAGCAACCCATGGCACTGCGCATCAACGACGAAGTCCCCAATCTGACGATCATGACCGACCACGGAGAGATCAAGCTACATGACTGGATCGGCGATTCCTGGGCGATCATTTTTTCGCACCCCAAGGATTTTACGCCTGTCTGCACGACTGAATTCGGTGCGGTGGCCCAGCTGGCCGACGAATGGGATAAGCGCGGGACCAAGGTGTTAGGCGTTTCCGTTGACGGTGTCGAAGAGCACAAAAAATGGAAGGTCGACATCGAAACCGCTGGCGGTGCCAAGCCCGGCTTTCCAATTGCGGCAGATCAGGATCTGGCGATTTCCAAAGCCTTCGACATGCTGCCGGCAGAGGCATACCTGCCTGATGGCCGCACCCCCAATGACACCGCGACGGTGCGCGCCGTGTTCATTATCGGCCCGGACAAGAAACTGAAATTGTCGATGGTCTATCCGATGAACGTTGGCCGTAACTTCGCAGAAGTATTGCGCGCGCTGGATGGCCTGCAGACTGCGGCTGGACGCGGCGTTGCGACACCTGCGAACTGGAATGTCGGCGATGACGTGGTAATCCCGACCGCTGTATCGGACGCCGACGCCAAGGAAAAGTTCGGTGATTTCAAAACGGTCCTGCCTTATCTGCGGATGACCAAGCTGAAGTAAGCAAATGGCCGGCCGGGGGGGATCTACCCGCCCCGGTCGCTATGTCGCCTGGACCACAGTACCGACGGATACCCGCGCATATAGGTCCAGCATATCGGCATTTGCCAGACGTACGCAGCCCGACGAAAACGCCTGCCCGATGCGATCCGGTTGCTGGGTGCCGTGGATGCGATACAGTGTATCACGTCCGTTCCGATGCAGATAAAGCGCCGCAGCCCCCAAGGGGTTATGTGGATGCCCGCCCGGCAAACCGCCGGCAAACGGGCCATAGACGGACGGTTCCATACGAATCATGTTGCGGGTCGGCACCCAGGACGGTTTGATCGCTTTGCGGGCAATGACGGCCGTGCCGTAGAACTGCCGCCCTTCTGCACCGACTGATACGCCATAACGCAGCGCCTGATGCCCGCCGAGCGTAAGATACAAAAAGCGCTGATCGGTATCGACGTGGATTTGACCGGCCGCCAAAGGCCTGGCCATCGTAACCAGATGTCGCTGCCAGATATTTGATGCAATGGCCGGGGTGGACAACATCGCAGCCCCCACCCCCGCTAAAAAATGTCGCCGCTTCATGCCCCATCCTTCACCTGTGGATTCGGGGACAATTTGCGTCAATCAGGTTAATGCAGCGTTGCCTAGAACAGGAAAACCTGTGTGCCGACCGGCACCAGATCGTACAGTTCCGAAACATGTTCATTGGTCAGCCGGACGCAACCGGACGAAAAGGCGGTGCCGATCGTTTCCGGCTGGGGCGTACCGTGGATGCGGTAATAGGTATCGACATTGCCATCATACAAATACAACGCGCGCGCGCCCAGTGCGTTCTGGGGGTGGCCGCCGGGCAAGCCTTTGCGAAACGGCCCGTAAATTTCTGGCTCCAGGCGCACCATCTCTGGTGTTGGGACCCAGCTTGGCCATTCACGCTTGCGCTTGATCGTTAAAACGCCGGTATAGTTGCGCCCCTCGGCCCCCAGCGCCACGCCATAGCGCCGCGCACGCCCGTTCCCAAGCGTCCAGTACAAAAAGAAATCCTCTTTCACGACATGGATTTGACCAGCAGGCAGATCAGGGCTGACATCGACCTCCTGCGGCAAGAACTGAGACGCGCGATTTGTCGGCTTGCCGAAAATCCGTGCAAGCGGGTTCGCGTTTACAGTGGTCCCTGCAACGCAAATAGCGGCGCTGGCCGCGAATGTACGACGATTGATCATCTGAAGTGCCTGACTGCTGCTGCCCGATTTTTCCGGGCCATTGCCGTCGCTGGTAGCAAAAGCGGACGATTCGGTCCCCCGCATTTTTCCGGTCCGCAAGATTCAGCCGAACAGTGGCACCTGCACGCCACAGGTACCGCCAAGCTATGTGGTCAGCGATACACCTGCCGCCCGCATACCGTTCAAGGCAGCCTCCAGTGACCCGCCCACGTCGATTGCGCGGGACAAAAGCGTACGTACCGATACATCAAACCCGAGCTTTGCCGCATCTACCGCTGAATAGTTAACGCAAAAATCAAGCGCGAGGCCAACCATCGTCAGCTTGGTGATGCCGCGAGTCCGCAAATACCCTTCCAGCCCAGTCGGGGTGGCATGATCGTTTTCAAAAAATGCTGAATAGCTATCAATCGCCGGATTGTACCCTTTGCGGATAATCAGATCGCCGTCCGTGCGCAGCCTTTCATGGAACGCAGCCCCGGTTGTGCCTTGAATACAGTGATCGGGCCAAAGAACTTGCGGCCCGTAGGGCATATCCACCACGTCCATTGGCACAGCATCAGGATGACTGCTGGCAAAGGATGAATGCCCTACGGGGTGCCAATCCTGCGTCAAGATCACGGTTTGGAAGTCCGCCATAAGCTCGTTGATACCGTCTACGATGTCATCGCCCCCCGCAACGGCAAGCGCGCCGCCGGGGCAGAAATCGTTCTGCATGTCGATCACGATCAAAGCATGGGTAAGGGGCTGCATCATGTTGCCTTTCAAACGGATGCCCATTGGGTAAAACCCCGCCTGCCTTAGGTCAATCGCCACGGAGGTTGATGCTGTCCGCGCTTTGAGCTAGCAGCAGCGTTTCGCACAGAAGGAAAGCAGCCATGGCCACGCTTGGGATCGATTTCGGCACATCGAACACGGCCGCCGCCGTCATGGCAGGGGAAAACGTATTTCGCATCCCGGTAGAGCCGGGCCGTGAAACTTTGCCGACCTCTTTGTTCTTTGACATGGATCGCAAACGCACGTTGATCGGCAGCGCCGCCAATACGGCCCTGATCGAGGGCCGCGAGGGGCGCTTTATGCGCGCCCTGAAGTCCGTGCTCGGCACGCCCTTGATGCGCGAGCCGCGGCAGATCGGCTATGAAAAGATGACGTTGCTTGACGCGGTCGCCCGCTTTGTGTCGACCGTGCGCACCCGCGCCTATGATGCGACGCGGCTGGATTTCGACACTGTGCTGTCGGGCCGCCCCGTGCATTTCCATCCGGACCCTGCCCGCCACGCGCAGGCGCAGGTTGATCTGGCCGAAGCCTATCGGATGGCAGGCTTCAAAACCGTCAAATTCTTGCCAGAGCCAGAGGCCGCAGCCTTGACCGCCGGGCCGTTGGGCGATGGCCAGCTTGGCCTGATTGTCGATATCGGCGGCGGCACCTCGGACTTTACGCTGTATCGCCAGAACACAGGGCATATTGACGTGCTGAATAGTCACGGCGTGCGGATCGGCGGCACCGACTTTGACCGTCTGCTGTCATTAGCGCATGTCATGCCGTTGCTGGGGCGCGGCGGTGATGTGCGCAATGCTTTCGGCAGCGGGACGACGACGGCACCGAACGCGATATTCAACGACCTTGCGACATGGGAAAAGATAGCGTTTCTGTACACCGCAGAAACGCGGCGTCTTGTGGCGGATCTGGTCAAAATGGGCGTCGATCAAACCGCCTTTGGCCGCTTGGAAGAAGTCATCGCGATGGAGCTAGGCCACGATGTCGCCTTTGCCGTCGAGGCGGGCAAGATCACAGCGAATGACCATCCTTTGGGCGTTATTGACCTGAAAACGCTGGAGAAGGGCCTGTCCGTTCCGCTGTCTGCGGACCAGTTGGGCGACACGCTGTCCGACCTGACCACCGCGATCAAAGAGGCCGCATGGGAAACGCTGGGCGATACTAGGCCGCGTGATGTCGCAGCCGTCGTCTTTGTCGGCGGATCCAGCCTGATGGGGACGGTGACGCGCGCGATGACTGAGCTGTTTCCACAGGCAAAGCAGATGCGCGCTCAGGCGTTCACGGCGGTGTCAGACGGTTTGGCCATGGCAGCCGCGCGCCTGACTTGAAGCCGGCGCGCGGCAGGCGTATGGCAAAGCCATGTTTACAGTTGCAGCGCTCTATCACTTTGCCCGTTTTCCGGACCCCGCATCCCTGCGGCAGCCCTTGCTTGACCTGTGCCAACAGCATGGCATCAGCGGCACGCTGCTGCTGGCTGGCGAAGGCGTCAACGGCACGATCGCCGGATCGCGCACCGGCATTGACGCCGTGCTTGCCCACCTGCGCGCCGTGCCCGGTTGCGCAGGTCTGGTCCACAAGGAAAGCACAGCAAGCGCGCAGCCCTTCAATCGCATGAAGGTGCGCCTGAAGCGCGAGATCGTGACGATGGGCCAGCCCGATGTCGATCCGCTGCAGGGCACGGGACACTACGTCGGCCCCGCCGACTGGAACGCGCTGATTACAGCGCCCGATGTTGCCGTGATCGATACCCGCAACGACTATGAAGTCGCGATCGGCACCTTTGACGGTGCCATTGATCCCCAAACCAAAAGCTTTGGCGAATTTCCCGCCTGGTGGGAGGCGAACAAAGATCGCTTTCACAACAAGCGCATTGCGATGTTCTGTACCGGCGGCATCCGCTGCGAGAAGTCCACGAATTACCTGCGGGGCCAAGGCGTGGAAGAGGTGTATCACCTGCAGGGCGGCATCCTGAAGTATCTGGAAGAAGTCCCGCAGGATGACAGCACGTGGCAGGGCGAATGCTTTGTGTTTGATGGCCGCGTCAGCGTCGGACACGGCCTGACCGAAGGCCCGCATATCCTCTGCCACGCATGCCGCCGCCCTTTGCTGCCCGAAGACCGCAATCATCCGCAATACGAAGACGGCGTTGCCTGCCACCATTGCGCCGACCAGACGTCAGAAGACGACAAGAACCGTTTTCGTGAACGTCAACGCCAGATGACTTTGGCAAAGGCGCGCGGTGAACGGCACATCGGCAGCTTGTGAGGGCACTTCGCCGCAATCACGATACCGGCCTTGCACTGACGATTGGTGTTCTTTCGGGGTTGCTGGGATACTTTACCGGTATGCCGCTGCCCTGGATGTTGGGGCCGATGATCGGCACCACGATTGCGGCAATGGCCCGCCTGCCTGTGCGCGGCCCGGGCAAGCTGCGCCCCTTCGTCATTCCGATTATTGGTGTGCTGCTTGGGTCTGGTATCACGGCTGATTTGTTCGGCCAATTGGGCAGCTGGGCCGCGACGTTGATCTTGTTGCCGCTGTTTTTGTGTGCGGCGGCGGGGGTATCCTATGCAGTTTACCGCAAACTCGGCGGCTATGATCCGGTCACAGCCTTTTATGCAGCCATGCCCGGCGGTCTGAACGAGATGCTGCTTCTGGGCGGCGCTGCAGGCGGAAATGAAAAGAAGATCGCGCTGGCCCATGCCGCCCGCGTATTTTTGGTGGTCGTGCTGGTTGTGGCCTATTTCGGTGTCGTTCTGGGGGTCCGGTCCGGTGCGGGCGGTCGCGGCTTTGTTCCCCTGTCTGCATTGACGTTTGTTGATTACGCGATCCTTGCCGCTTGCGCTGCGCTGGGCTCTGTCGGCGGCAAATGGCTAAATCTGCCTGCTGCGCCTGTCTTTGGCCCGATGATCCTGTCTGGAATCGTACATGTCGCAGGTCTGGTTCACACCGCGCCGCCGTCAGTCATCATAATCACAGCCCAAATCGTCATCGGTACAATCATTGGCGCACGTTTTGTCGGCTCTACCGTAAAAGAGATCCTGCGTGACCTGGGCATAGCAGCCGTGGCCACTGCCGGCATGCTGGCAATTGCCGTTCTTTTTGCAGAGGGTATTGCCTATGTTATCGGGATGCCGCTGTCGCAGGCGTTCCTTGCCTATTCACCCGGCGGTCTGACTGAAATGTCACTGCTGTCGCTGACACTGGGACAGGACTTTGCCTATGTTTCTGTCACACATATCATCCGGATTACGCTAATTATCGCGGTTGCTCCTACCGTCTTTCGCTGGGTACTGCGCCGCGGCTGACCCTGTTGCACCAATGACGCGCTGGCACCTTGGCCTTCACGATGCCTTTGCGCAACACCCGTAGCGGCGCTACCTACATATTACCAACCTACTGCGGGGCCTGCCATGCTTGAACGTCTAATGTCACTGTTTCACGCCGACAAACCGGCCACAACTTTGCCAGAACTTGACGCACGCCATGCGCTTGGTGCGCTATTGGTCCGCGCCGCAAAGGTCGACCGCGCCTATCTGTTCGAAGAAGTCGAGGAGATCGACCACGTCCTGTCGCATATGTATGCGCTAAATCCCGTCGAATCCGCAAAAATGCGCGCACGCTGCGAAAAGCTGGAAATCGCGATGCCGGACACCGAAACGCTGGCTCGCGTACTGCACGACGCCATCCCCATGCAGGAACGCGAAGCTGCCGTGCAATCACTTTGGTCGGTCGTGCTGGCTGACGGGCTGGAACGACCAGAAGAAGACGATCTGCTGCACCGGATCGAAGCAACGCTGGGCGTGCCCCCCGAACGTGCACTGGAACTGCACGACTCGGCGGTGGCAAAGGCGAAGCATTTGTAAACCTGCACAGCCCTTGCCAGATCCGTCCAGCCTTGGTCTAACCGCGTGAAACGCCCGGAGGACCCCATGGTCGACATCGCTACCCGTGTCTGGAACCACAAATGGAAGATCGATCCGATCGTCCGGTCCCTGATTGACACCGACTTTTACAAATTGCTGATGTGCCAATCGGTGTTTCGCAACAAACGGGATGTGCAGGTCAAGTTTTCCCTGATCAACCGCACGAAAACCATCCGGCTTGCCGATCTGGTGGACGAGGCAGAGCTGCGTGAGCAGCTTGATCACGTCCGGTCCCTGTCCCTGACGCGCGGCGAATCCACATGGATGCGCGGCAACACCTTTTACGGCAAACGCCAGATGTTCACGCCGGATTTCATGGATTGGTTCGAAAACCTGCGCCTGCCGCCATATCAACTGGAAAAGCGCGACGGCCAGTACGAGCTGACGTTTGAAGGCTCTTGGCCCGAGGTTATGCTGTGGGAAATTCCCGCGCTGGCGATCCTGATGGAACTGCGTTCTCGGGCTGTGCTGCGGGATATGGGGCGGTTTGAACTGCAGGTGCTGTATGCCCGCGCCATGACGAAAGTCTGGGAAAAGGTCGAACGCCTGCGCGGCGTTGACGGGCTGCGGATCGCCGACTTTGGCACGCGGCGCAGGCACAGCTTTTTGTGGCAGGACTGGTGCGTGCAAGCGCTGCAAGAGGGCCTGGGCGACGCCTTTACCGGTACATCCAACTGCCTGATCGCCAAGAACCGCGATATGGAAGCCATCGGCACCAACGCCCACGAATTGCCCATGGTCTATGCCGCGCTGGCAGACGGCGACGATGCCCTGCGCCAGTCGCCCTATGACGTGCTGGCCGACTGGCAGGCCGAACACGACGGCAACCTGCGCATCATTTTGCCCGACACCTTTGGCACGCCGGGCTTCCTTGACCGCGCGCCCGACTGGCTGGCCGGCTGGACCGGCATCCGCATCGACAGCGGCGACCCCGCACAGGGCGCGGAAGAGGCGATCGCCTGGTGGACATCCCGCGGCGAAGACCCGAGGGGCAAGCTGATCATCTTTTCCGACGGGCTGAACGTCGAGAAGATTCTGGAACTGCACGCCCAATTCCAAGGCCGCGTCCGCGTCAGCTTTGGCTGGGGCACGATGCTGACCAATGACTTTATCGGTCTGGTGCCAGACGACGCGCTGGCCCCGTTTTCGCTGGTCTGCAAGGCGGTCGAGGCCGACGGGCGGGCCACCGTCAAGCTGTCCGACAATCCGAACAAAGCGATGGGACCAGCGGAAGAGATCGCACGGTACAAGCGCGTGTTTGGGGTGGGGACGCAGGAACGGGTGGAGGTCGTGGTTTAGGTCGCCATTACATCAGACAAAGACGATGGTTTTTTCTAGCAACATCTTTCTCGTAGCGACGCAAAAGAGCAGTTGAGCTAATCGTACAACCAATGCCTACTCCCCCTCCACCGTCCCCCTCAGCGCCTTCACCTCACCCCTGACCTTCTTCGCCTTCAGGCGGCGCTTTACTGACCCATAGGTCGGCTTCGTCGCCACGCGGCGTTTGGGCTTCTCGGTCGCTTTGACGATCAGCTCGGCCAGCCGCTCTCTCGCAAGGTCGCGGTTGCGGGCTTGGGAACGGGTGTCTTGCACAAAGATTACCAGCGCGCCGTCCAGCGTCCAGCGGCGGCCTGCCAGCCGCTTTAGCCGCGCCTTTACCGGGTCGGGGATCGACGGCGAACGCTCCGCCTCAAACCGCAGTTCAACGGCGGTGGACACCTTATTCACGTTCTGCCCGCCAGGGCCGGACGCGCGGGTGAACTGCTCTGTCAGCTCCCACCCTTGCAGGGTGATCGTGTCGGTGATGCGTAAATCGTCTGCCATGGAAAACACCTAGGGGATTGGGCGGGATTTGCCAGCCCCCGCTGCGCCCCGCGCCGGCGCGGGGACATGTCTGGTTGCGCCAACCGCGATGCCCATAAGCGGCCGCGAACCGCGTGACATAAAAAAGGGCTACCCCGGCGATGGGATAGCCCTTTCCTGAATATCGGAGGTGGGTCGGTTAGGGACCGCAAGCGGGCCACCCACCTGAAGGGTTACAGACCTAAGGGCTGCCTTAGATCAGAACCCCCCAAGCTGTCCCGACACACTTCTCCAGAACTTCATGATGCACTGGATCACCTCCTTTCATAAGTTTCGCCTATGTCCGAAGGTGGCACACATATCGTGTATGTCAAATTAAAATACACCGCCTATCGCGGTTAAATGCGTGCCTGTGTGACCCGCCCAACAATCAGGCGAAATGGCACAAGGGCCAGCACCGCGACTAGGATTTTGACCGACCAGTCGGCCACGGCAAGCGACACCCACAACGGCACCAGCGGCCCGGCGTTCAGGAATGGCACCGCATCTTGCGCCCAGATGATCTGATCCGCAGCGCTTGCGCTGAAGCTGTTGAAGGTGGCCGCGAAAGCGATCGAAAAGAAGATGACCGTATCCACGACAGATGACACCAGCGTCGACCCCAATGGCGCTTTCCACCACACACCGCCGCGCAAGCGGTTGAATACAGTGATGTCCAGCAGCTGCGCGACACCAAAACCGGTGGCAGAGGCGATGGCAACACGAACAGGCACGGCGGGGCCGAATTCCAGCTGGATCTGGCTACCGATCACAGAACAAACGATGCCGACAACAAGGCCGACCAGGACAACACGGCGCGCAGCAGATACGCCATAGATACGGTTCATCAAATCCGTCACAAGAAACGCAAGCGGATAGGTGAACGCGCCCCAGGTCAGCAGGCCGTCAAGTATCAGGAATTGAACAAGGATGTTGGAGGCCACAACAATGGCGGCCATGGCGATAACGCCGGGAAGAATACGCATAAGATTTGATCCGTTTTGGCAAGGGTGCGGCACTTGGCCCCCGAAGCATTCAGGGACGGCGTGGCTTAACTGGCCTTGCCCAGCAGGTCAATCAGCGACGCGGTATTCCACGACTTCGGTCGTTTGAAAGAACTTGAAGTTGTCATCCGCAATCAGCGTCATCCGGATCGCACCCGCTGAATCGCGCCAGACCGAAATACCTTCAAGGTTGTCATGCACACCTGTGCGAGTTTCCAGCAAAGTTTCAGCCCCGCCACCCGCCATGTCAAACCGCCTGATCCGGCTGCGAAAGCCGATGCCGGTAAAGTCGCGTTCGAGTAAATAAAACAACCCGTCCGGGCCGATATCCGCACCAACAGGCAGGAATGGCCCCGTCCGCGAAATCTCGAACGCGGTGGTCCAGCGGTCGTCCTGATAGCGGTAGACCGGAAACGGCTGCAAAGCGCTGCCAGACCGCTCTGGCAAGGTATATAGTGCGCCATCGGCCGAGATCGCCAATGCTTCAAGCGAGGCGTTGGATTGCATGGCATCAAACGCGGCCATCCGGGGAATTCGCACGGCAGATCCCGTCACATCGGGATAGGCGGCAACACGGGCCAGTCCCTCGAACGAGACATAGACGGTGCCATCAGCGCCAAGGGCCAGGCCTTCGGAATCGCCATTGTGATGGGTCGTTTTGCTTCCGTCAGAGATATGCAGTGGGGTAACCAGATCCGGCGTCATTGCCGTTATGACGCCGCCTTTTCGTGTAACAGTGCCCTGCCACAGGGTGCTGCGGTCGCTCAGCGCGGTAAAGCGTGACCCGTCCGCGCTGATTTCAATCCCCGACATGCCGCCAAATGCAGGATCATCGTTCAACCAGATGAAGCGACCAACTTGGGTGACGCCGCTTGCCATCGTCTGGCCAAACGCCTGACTGCACCCTGCAAGCAGGGCGATGGCAATCAGCAAACGGCGCATAATCAGTTCGCGGCGACGGCGGCACACTGGGCCGGCAAGCTGGCCATTGTCAGTTCCCGCTTTGGCGCAGGTTTCGGCGCGTTGGGGTCTGCGGGTGGCGCAGGCTTGGGATTCACAATGTTGTCGACCCAGGCGGCGGCATCGGCGCAGCCATCACCGGGCGGCGGGGGATCCTGCGGCGCGCAGACACTGGAACCGGCCGGGCAGTTCAGACGCACATGAAAGTGGTAGTTATGACCATACCACGGGCGCACCTTGTTCAGCCAGCTGCGGTCACCTGTTGCGTTTTTACACATCTCGACCTTGGCACCCGGAAAAATGAAAATCCGGGCCACACGCGGGTCAGAGGCCGCAGCGCGCACAATCGCCTCGTGCGCGGGGGTCCAGCTGCTGTTGACGTAGGCACCGCCGTTGCGATCCATCCGGTCGGAGGAGATATTTTCGCGATCTGTCCGGGACAAGGACAGGTTGTTGGCGGGCTTCAACCAGATATCCGCGTCAAGGCCGATTTGGTGGCTGGCGTGACCGCTTAGCATCGGACCACCGCGTGGCTGGCTCATGTCGCCCAGGTAAAGGCCATTCCAACCAGGCTGCTGCGCGGCAAAGCGGGACAGGTCCTGTACAAAGTCAACAAGCTCTGGTTGGCCCCAATTGCGATTGCGCGACAAACGCATCGCCTGCCAGGTTGCCCCTGTTTCAGCCAGTTCCGCAGCGCCGGCCTGACATCCTTTTGAATAGAATCCGACAGGTGCAGAAGGCTGATTGGATGCCGTTGGCAAACGGCCGAACACTTGTTTGGCGATCCGTGTGTCATTCGTATTCTGTGTCGAAATCGCCGGCTGCACCGTCGTTGCGACCTTTGCTTCTTGCTGACAGGCCGCAAGGCCCGCGATCAGTGCGATTGTTGCTGTAATGCGGATCATGCTGCCCGGTCCCCGTCTTTGTTGACCCACCTTAGCAGGAACAGCCCTAGGAGGAACAGAAAGATGACGGGCAGAAAGCCAAGTTGTACGTTTCCTGTCATAATTGTGAACAGGGCAATACTTGCAGGGGCTAGAAATGCGGTTGCCTTTCCAGTCAGGGCGAACAGGCCAAATGCCTCTGCCGGGCGATCCGCCTGAGTATGCCGGACCATCATTGTGCGACTGGCCGCATAGATTGCGCCGCCTGCCCCGCCGATGACCATGCCGCATCCATAGAACACCAGATCCGGAATGCGCGATCCCGCAGCAAGCGGAATGCCAAACAGCTGGTCGCGGGACATGCCGACGATCAGGCACCCGACGACGATCAGGAACCAGATACATGCCCGAATAACCGGCTTTGGTCCGAACCTGTGATCCGCAAGCCCGCCGAGCCATGTGAAAATAGCCGCGGCAATCGCGGCCAGAATACCGAAGATACCGATCTTTACGACGCTCCACCCCAAAACAAGCTGGGCATAGACACCGCCAAAGGCGTAGAGCGCATTCAAAGCATCGCGATAGAACATCGACGACAGTAGAAAGTACTTGAGGCTGCGCCGGTGCAGGACGTTGCGCAGCGTCGCCATCAGATCGGCCCAGACGGCGCGCAGCGACGTGCGCCTTGTGCGCAGCACGGGGGTGTCGCGCACATAGGCGAAAAACGGGATCATAAAGATGATATACCATAGTGCTATGAACGGGCCGACGCTGCGCGTGCCTTCCATCTGTGCGGGATCAAGACCGAACAGCGGCGGATTGCCAAGCAAGGTCAGGCCGGTATCGCCGCTTTCGACGAACAGCAGCAGCAAGATAAAAAGAGACGTGACCCCGCCCCAATACCCAAAAGCCGCACCGGACCCAGAAATGCGGCCGATTTCCCTGTCAGTGCCAAGACTTGGCAGAATTGCATTCACAAAATTAAGCGCAGATTCGCTGGCAAAGAATGCAACATAAAACAACAGCAGGATCACATACAGACCCGCGCCATCCGGTGTCAGCCCCCACAGCGACCAGGAGGCCAGGATGAAAACGATGGAAAAACCTGCAATCCATGGGATCTTGCGACCTGAATTATCTGCATAGGCCCCGAGAAAAGGGGCAGAAATCGCAATAAGCAGGCCTGCAACGGTTTGCCCGATCGACCAGATTGATTGCGCCTGCGCTTTTGCTGCATCTTCCAGCAAACCATCGCTGACAAAGGCTTGGGTAGCGACCAGGGCGAAATAGGGGCCGAAGACAAATGTAAGTCCCAGCGTGTAAAATGGCTGCGACGCCCAATCAAAGGCCATCCAGCCCCAGATCCGCTTTTTCGATACCGCCATTGCAGGCCCCCTGTTTTCGGCGACTAGACACCGGGATACCGCAGGCTGGCAAGCGGTTGATGAAAAGCGACACTCAGGAAAGGGGTTGTTTGAACCGCTTTGACCGCTTACCTGCGACACAACTTAAAATAAGGAAGTGCTGCCGATGACATCCCTGTTTCAGATCCTGCTACTGCTGCTTGGTGTCGCGCGGTTCTTTATCTTTGCCCACTTCATCATGAGCTGGCTCATTAGCTTTGATGTCCTGAATGTTCGCCAACCCCTGGTTGGCCAAATCTGGTACACATTACAGCGCATTCTGGAACCTATTTATGGCCCGCTGCGCCGTGTACTGCCAAACCTTGGCGGGATTGATCTGTCCCCGATCGTCGCATTGATCGGAATTGAAATTATCCGGATCTTGCTGATCAACAACGCTGCGCTGTTTTATTGACGGCCTAGGGGAAACGTTCGCCGCGACACGTTTCCCCCTTGCCCCGATTTTTGGATGAAAAATCGGTGTCGCCGCGCGTCAGCTCAGGCGTTCAATCGCTAAGGCGATGCCCTGACCGCCGCCAATACACATTGTGATCAAGGCGCGCTTACCGCCGATCCGGTCCAGCTCGTACATCGCTTTCACGGTAATGATCGCGCCTGTCGCGCCCACCGGATGCCCCAAAGCAACGGCGCCGCCATTCGGGTTCACCTTTGCAGGGTCAAAACCCAATTCCTTGCTGACAGCCAACGCCTGCGCGGCAAAGGCTTCATTGCTTTCGATGACATCAAAATCGTCCGCCTTCAGCCCCGTGCGTTCCAGTAGCTTTCGCACAGCGGGCACGGGACCAATGCCCATCACCTCCGGCCGGACGCCGGCATGGGCATAGCCCAGCACGCGGAAACGCGGCGTCAGGCCAGCCTTCTCCGCTGCATCCATAGTAGCCAGCGTAATTGCAGCAGCCCCGTCATTCAGCCCAGATGCGTTACCTGCGGTCACGCTGCCATCTTTTCGAAATGCGGGGCGCAGCCCGGCAAGCGCCTCTGCGGTTGTCGCCTTGGGATGTTCGTCGACCTTGAATTCAAAGGTTTCACGGCGGGTTTTCAGCATGACCGGCACAATCTGGCTATCGAACCTGCCTTCTGTCATGGCCTTGGCAGCGCGGGTCTGACTTTCCAATGCAAAGGCATCCTGCGCCTCGCGGCTAATATCATGCTCTGCGCTGACGTTTTCCGCAGTGATGCCCATATGGCCGGTGCCAAACGGGCAGTTCAGCGCGCCCAGCATCATGTCGCGGGTCTGGATGTCGCCCATTTTAGCGCCCCAGCGCTGGTCACTGACGATGAACGGGGACCGCGACATGTTTTCGGCACCCCCGGCCAGACCGAAATCCGCATCGCCAAGCTGCAAGGCCTGCACGACCGAAATGATAGCCTGCACGCCGGACCCGCACAAACGGTTCACGTTCATCGCCGCCGTCGTATCTGGCACACCCGCATCCATCGCCGCAACACGCGAAAGATACATATCCCGCGGTTCTGTGTTAATGACGTGGCCAAAGGCAACCTGCCCGATCTGCGCAGGATCAACGCCTGCACGGGCCATTGCCGCCTCGGCCACTGTCGCGCCCAAGGTGATTGGGGGCGTCCCTGCCAGCGCCCCTCCAAATGATCCGATCGCGGTGCGTGCGCCGCCCAAGATGACGATGTCAGACATGGTAACTCCTTCCGGTTTACCGCAGGATGACAAGCAAGGGCGGCCGATGCCAGCAAAACGTGTCGTCATCTGCGGCAAAGGGACCACCTGCACTGTTCATGCCCCATTCCCGCCATAGGTATGATTCAACGAAAGAGGGCCCGATGCTGCTGACCGTGACTGACCTGCGCAAAACCTATGCTACGGCGGATGGTCCGTTTGACGTGCTGCGCGGTATCGATATGGCCCTGGACCGGGGCGAGACGCTGGCTCTTACCGGGGAAAGCGGGTCTGGCAAAAGCACTTTGCTACACCTGATCGGCGGGCTGGATACGCCAGACGGCGGCCAGATCCTGCTTGGCGACGAGGATCTGACAGCGATGGATGACGTTGGCCGTGCGCGCGTCAGGCGCAATAGCGTTGGCGTCGTTTTCCAACAGTTCAACCTAATCCCTAGCCTGCGCATTGCTGACAACATTGCCTTTCAGGCACGACTTGCCGGACGGCACGACCCTGACTGGTGCGCCACACTGGCAGAGCGCATGGGACTGACACCGCAGCTGCGAAAATACCCCGAACAGCTTTCCGGCGGGCAGCAGCAGCGCGTCGCCATCGCCCGCACACTCGCGCCGCGCCCCAAACTGGTGCTAGCTGACGAACCGACCGGCAATCTGGACGAGGCGACAGCGGCGCAGGTTCTAACCTTGATGCTGGAACTTGTGGCAGATACCGGTGCAGGTCTGTTGATGGTTACACATTCGGAACGGCTGGCCGGACAGATGATGCGACGATTGCATTTGGCGCGAGGCCGGATCGCATGACGCGTGCTGTCTTTGCCGCGCTGCTGTCGCATTGGAAGCGCAATCCGCTTCAACTTTTTACATTGCTCGCTGGGCTTGCGCTGGCAACGGCGCTTTGGTCTGGCGTGCAAGCGATCAATTCGGAAGCAAAGGCCAGCTACGATGCCGCGGCAGCGACGTTGGGCGAAGGCACATTTGATCAGCTATTGCGCCGTGATGGCCAGCCGATTTCGCAAGACACCTACGTCGCTCTACGACGCGCAGGCTGGTTGGTATCGCCAGTAATTGAAGGGCGGCTGGATGGCGTTCGCATCGTCGGTCTGGATCCCTTGACAACATTCGGGGGTTTGGGTCCGGTGCAGCTGGCCGAGGGCGCAGATATCGCAGCATTCCTAACCGCCCCCGGACAGGCATTCGGGCAACAAGATGCGCTAGAAGCGCTGCCTGGGGATATTGCAAAAGTAGTCTCCTCCGATGTCGCACCAGGGACAGTTGCTATGGACATCGGCGCGGCCCAGCGGATGCTGGGCCGTTCGGGCCAGATTGACCGGTTAATCGTCGGACCAATGCAGCCTATCGGACAAAAACCGCTGGATGCCATTGCACCTGACTTGTCACGACAAGTCGCTCAATCAGGCTCTGATATTGGGCGTTTGACGGATAGTTTCCACCTAAATCTGACTGCTTTTGGCCTGCTGTCCTTTGCTGTCGGCATCTTTATCGTCAACGGTGCCATTGGCCTTGCATTCGAACAGCGACGGCCCGTGATGCGGACGCTTCGGGCGCTTGGCGTACCACTGCGACAGTTACTGGCTTTGATGGCCGCAGAACTGGCCATCATGGCTTTGCTTGCAGGCGGCATCGGTGTGGCGCTTGGCTATGTCGTCGCGTCGCTTTTGCTACCTGATGTGGCCGCAACGTTGCAGGGTCTATACGGCGCAACCGTCGCCGGCACGCTGCAGCTGCGTCCGTCGTGGTGGCTGTCAGGTATCGGCATCGCGCTGGGCGGCACAGCCATGGCAGCGGCAGCCGCATTCTGGCGGCTTGCGCAGCTGCCTTTGCTGGCCGGTGGATCGCCCCGCGCGCTTAGCATGGCTGCCAGACGATCAGCCCGGATACAGGGTTGGGCTGCACTGACGCTTTTGGCTTTGGCAGCAATTCTGGGACTAACAGCGCAGGGGCTTATCGCGGGATTTGCCTTATTAGGGACTATGTTGATCGGTGCGGCATTGGCACTGCCCCTTGTCCTAGACCGCGCTCTATCGTTTGCTGATCGCATGGCGAACGGCGTGCGGGCGCAATGGTTCTGGGCTGACACGCGGCAGCAGTTGCCCGGACTGTCGCTGGCGCTTGCTGCCCTGTTGCTGGCCATGGCCGCAAATGTCGGCGTGTCCACGATGGTTAGCAGCTTCCGTTTGACCTTTACCGGCTTTCTGGATCAGCGCTTGGCATCAGAGCTGTACGTCACCGCCGAAAGCCCAGCGCAGGCGGACCAAATCATTGCCTATGTCACACCGCGTACGCGTGCCGTTTTGCCAATCGCATCGGCCCCCGTGCAAATCGCGGGCCTTCCGGCCGAGGTGTTCGGTGCACGCAACGATGCGACCTATCGTGACAACTGGCGTTTCCTTGAGGCAGCACAGGGGGCGTGGGATGGCGTGTTCGCCGGGGCCGGCCTGCTTATCAATGAACAGCTGGCACGGCGGTCCGGCCTATCCATTGGCGATCCGGTTTCCCTGGCCGGTCAGGATTTCCGGATCGCTGGTATCTACGGCGACTACGGTAACCCCATTGGCCAAGCCATCATTTCAGAACCTGCATTTACCGCGCTTTTCCCTGAGATAGAGCCGCTTCAGTTCGGTTTGCGCCTGCCCGCAGGTGATGTTGCGACGCTTGTTGCGGATCTGGAACGTAACCTTAATCTTCCTCCCGCCGCCATGATTGATCAAGCAGGGATAAAGCAACTCTCGCTCGATATTTTTGACCGCACTTTTACGGTGACGACGGCCCTGAATGTTCTGACGCTTGCTGTGGCAGGGTTTGCAATTTTGATGAGCCTTCTGACGCTTGCAGCCCTGCGCGTGCCGCAATTGGCACCGGCATGGGCAATGGGATTCACTAGGCGTGAATTAGGCCGGTTAGAGTTAGTTCGCGCGGTATTGCTTGCCGCACTTACGGCGCTCATCGCTTTGCCGCTGGGCCTTGCGCTGGCTTGGGCGCTATTGGCGATCGTCAATGTTGCGGCCTTTGGTTGGCGGCTACCGATGTACGTCTTCCCGCTTGATTACCTTAAGCTGGGTGGCTTTGCGCTGATCGCTGCCATTCTGGCGGCATTTTGGCCCGCATGGCGACTATCCCGCACACCGCCAAGCGATCTGCTAAAGGTGTTTTCGAATGAACGTTAAAGCTCTATTGCTATGCTTTGCGCCTGTTTTGGCACAAGCGCAGGGATTTGCCGGACTAGGCAGCGATGCGGGCGGGTTTGCAATCCCGCAACCTGAGACGCAGTTCAGCTTTCCCGCTGACCACGGCGCGCACCCGGATTTTCGCATCGAATGGTGGTATTTGACCGCCAACCTCCAGGATGTGGATGGCAACGAGTATGGCCTGCAGTGGACCTTGTTCCGCTCTGCGCTAAAGCCACAAAGCCGGGACAGCTGGGATGATCCACAGCTTTGGATGGGCCATGCAGCCATCACCACGCCGGATGACCATTTCGTCACAGAACGCCTTGCGCGGGGCGGAATCGGGCAGGCCGGAGTGGTGGCCGACCCATTTACGGCTTGGATCGATGACTGGCGGTTTTACGGGATTGAGGACGGCAAACTTTCTGCGACAGGACCGGATTTCAGTTATGATATGGACCTTGAGGCCAAGGGTCCCTTGGTTGCGCAGGGTGCCGATGGATATTCAGTCAAATCCGCCAGCGGTCAGGCAAGCTACTATTACTCTCAGCCATTCTACGACATTGCAGGCACACTTGTCCTTCCTACTGGAAAGGTCTCTGTAACCGGGACCGCTTGGCTTGATCGCGAATGGTCAAGCCAACCGTTGTCAAACGATCAGACGGGGTGGGATTGGTTTTCGCTTTCCTTCGATGATGGCGCGCGGATGATGGGGTTCAGACTGCGCCAAACGGATGGGTCCTATTATACCTCCGCCACCTGGATTACCCCCGATGGCACACCAACGCCCTATGGCAACGGCGCATTGACCGCGACGCCGGTTGCGGAGTCACAGGTCAAAGGGCGGTCCGTACCAACGCAGTGGCGCCTTGAATTGCCTGCGCAGGGTGTTGACGTTACCGTGGAAGCGTTGAACACACAGGCTTGGATGACGACAACTGTCCCCTATTGGGAAGGACCCGTCAGCATCAAAGGTACGCAGTCCGGCACCGGCTATCTGGAGATGACAGGTTATGAGTGAGTGGTTCGAAACCCTGCCGGGGCTTTACGGTGAAGTCTGGAAGCAATTGGCGCAGGGTGCTGCCCGCAAGAATGTTGCAGCGCAGCAGCCAACACTTTCCACCATCAGCCCTGACGGCTGGCCTGAATCGCGCACTGTGGTGCTGCGCAGCGCAGACCGAAGCAAGTCGCGCCTTGATGCCTTCACCGATGTAAGGTCAGACAAGATGGCAAGCCTCGCAAGCCATCCCCGCGCCGCATTGCATTTCTGGGACGCCGAACGCGCCTTGCAAGTTCGTATTCAGGCAACGGTTGCGGTCTGCACAGGTACCTCTGTTGCGAACGACTGGCATGCCCTGCCGGATGCGGCCCGCTTGTCCTATGGCATTGCTCCGCCCCCGGGACAGGCCCTTTCTGATGCACTGGACTATGTCAAAACCCCGGATCAGAGCCGCTTTTGCATGCTGCAACTGACTGTCGTGCACATCGATGCCGTGCATCTGGGCAAGGACCATCGGCGTGCAATCTTTACGGCCGCCAACGGCTGGTCAGGTATGTGGGTATCACCATGAACCGCGATTTTCCTTTGGTAAAAGACCTCGTGCTTATTGGCGGGGGGCACACACACGCGCTAGTTCTGCGCAAATGGGGGATGAAGGCGCTGGCCGGCGTCCGCGTTACGGTCATCAATCCCGGCCCGACCGCCCCCTATTCCGGCATGCTGCCCGGTTTTGTCGCAGGCCACTATAGCAGGGAAGAGCTGGATATCGATTTGGTAAAACTTGCGCGGTTTTCCGGCGCGCGGCTGGTGAATGGTGCGGTCAACGCCATCGATACAACGCAAAGGACAATCACTGTACCCGGACGCCCCCCCATCGCCTATGATATCGTCAGCGTTGATGTCGGGATCACATCGGTCATGCCGGACCTGCCTGGGTTCAGCGATTACGGAATCCCGGCGAAGCCGCTTGGCGCTTTTGCCAGCCGCTGGGATACCTTTCGCACCACTACGACGCAGCCACGCATCGCGATCATAGGTGGCGGTGTCGCCGGGGCAGAGCTGGCAATGGCGATGGTACATAGTTTGCGCGCGAATGGATCAGCGCCTGTCGCCCATCTGATAGATCGCGGTAAAATCGTCGATACGCTGGGGGAAACGGCGCGGCGCAAGGTGCTGGCCGCCCTTGCCGATCTTGGCGTGACGCTGATCGAGGATGCGCGCGTTTCCCGCGTCACGGCGACAGCTGTCATCTTGCATGACGGGACAGAGATTGCCTCGGATTTCACGACCGGTGCTGCTGGCGCAAAGCCGCATGACTGGCAAAAAGACATCGGGATCAGCCTGCATGACGGGTTCATCAACGTGAACGAAATGCTGCAGTCGTCCGATCCATCGCTCTTTGCCGTGGGCGACTGTGCCCACCTTGCCGATGCACCCCGCCCGAAGGCAGGCGTTTACGCCGTGCGGCAGGCACCGGTCCTGTTCGATAACTTGCGCGCCGCACTGTCGGGGGGCGATTTGCGCCCGTATCATCCACAGAAGGATTACCTCAAACTTATCTCGCTTGGTGAAAAGTCCGCTTTGGCGGAACGTATGGGCACTGCCTTTTCCGGCCCGTTGCTGTGGCGTTGGAAGGACCGCATTGACCGAACATTCATGCGCCAGTTTGAAGATCTGGTACCGATGGGCTTGCCCCCCCTGCCCCTGACCCGTGCCCTAGGACTGAAAGAGGCATTGGGCGATAAGCCGATGTGTGGGGGCTGCGGGGCAAAGGTTGGCCGGGGTGCGCTGCGCAGCGCCTTGCAGTCCTTGCCACCGCCGCAGCGTGATGACGTACAAATTGTGGCTGGCGATGATGCCGGTTTACTGACCGTGGGCGGCATGCAGCAGGTCATCAGCACCGACCACCTGCGCGCTTTCATTGATGACCCGGTTGCGATGACCCGTATCGCTGTCAACCACGCGCTGGGCGACATATGGGCAATGGGGGCCGCGCCGCAGGCCGCAACAGTAAATTTAATCCTGCCCAAACTGTCGGCCGACCTGCAGGCCCGGACCTTGTCGGAAATCATGCAGACCGCGAACGAGGCGCTGACGGTTGCCGGGGCCGCCATCGTCGGGGGGCATACATCGCTAGGGGCAGAACTGACCATCGGATTGACTGTTACAGGGATTTGCGCACGCCCCCCAATCACGTTGCGCGGGGCCCAGCCTGGCGATGCCTTGATCCTGACAAAACCTATCGGGAGCGGCGTGATCATGGCGGCGGAAATGGCGGGTGCCGCGTCGGGCGATATCGTCGCAGGCGCACTTGATCTAATGTGCCAGTCCCAAGCAGTGGCAAGCGATATTCTTGCGCAAGCTCACGCCATGACTGACGTAACCGGCTTTGGTCTGGCTGGACATTTGTCAGGAATCGGGGACGCGTCAGGTACGGGTGCGATGCTGGACTTGGCAAATATACCGATCATGGCAGGGGCTTTGGCTTTGGCCAAGGCAGGGCAGCATTCGACCCTGTTTCGGGACAATATCGCGGGTTCCGGCCCCGTGACCGGCCCCGCCGGACCTATTTCAGATCTGATCTACGATCCGCAGACTGCCGGCGGCTTGCTGGCGGCAGTTCATCCGGATCAGGCGGCAGACCTGCTGCAAAAGCTGAAAAGCGCAGGATACAACGGCGCGTCGATTATCGGTTATGTCACCGATCTACCGGGCATTACACTGCCCTAAAGCGTGTTGATCAGGCGGGCCAGATCGTCAGCAGCCCGGGCCCGGCCCGCGGCATCCAAGGTTTCGGCATGAACTTCGCCCAGCCAGGTGCGGTCATTGACCTTGCGTGACCTATCGTAGGCTGCATCATAGTGTTCAGCCATAAGGCCAGTCGCAAGCGCCGTAAAATCGCCTGCCTGCAATAAGGTTTCCCAGCCGTCGACAACCGCATGCCCGCGCAAGTTGCGCAGCGGTTGCAGCCGTTTACGCAGCACCGCGGGGTTGGCGATGATATCGGCATAAGCCTCGCGCAGGAACGCGGCGCGTGCCGCCAAAGGGGCTTTGACCTCAATTCGCGGGGCTGCGGACATGCTGGCCCAGATCTGTTTGGGCAGCACAATCTGACCGACCTTGCTGCTTTCCGCTTCGACCACGGTCACTTTGGTTGGGTCCAGCCCTGCAAGTGCCTGTGCCAGTTGCGATTCAAAGCCTTTTTGCGCCGGTTGCCCGTCAGCCAAGCCGCCTAAAAGCGAACCGCGATGCGCGGCCAGCCCTTCTAGGTCGATAACCTGCACGCCACGCTCTGCCAGCAGATGCAGCAAAGCTGTTTTTGCCGTTCCGGTGTAGCCATCAAGCAGCACCAAACGGTGCGGCACGGGGTCGATATACATCGCGTCATGAACCAGCCTGCGATAGGTCTGATAGCCCCCCTTAATCGTATCCGCGCGCCAGCCGATCTGCTGCAGGATCGACGCAAAAGAGCCAGACCGCTGCCCGCCGCGCCAGCAATAGACCAGGGGCCGCCAAGCCCCATCATATTCCGCAAGCGGGCCTTCGACGTGGCCCGCGACATTGCGAGCGACAAGCGCCGCGCCGACTTTTCGCGCATCGAATGCGCTGACCTGCTTGTAAATGGTGCCGACCTCTGCCCGCTGATCATTCGACAGTGCAGGCAGGTTGATCGCCCCCGGAATATGATCCTCGGCAAATTCGGCCGGACTGCGCACGTCGATGACCGTATCAAAGCCATGCGCCATCAAACTGGCCAAGGTATCAAAAGTTTGCGGCATGATTTTAGTGCGCCGGCACCAAAGGTTTGCGCCCGTCATCGGTCAGCGTAAACCATTTACCATTGTCGAACACAGCCGGTACCAGCGGGCGCCCATAGCCAGCGCCGCCGTCCAGATCAATGCGGTTACCCAGATGTTCAGGCGTATCAAGGGCCGTATGCCCGTGGACGACCATTATGCCATGATCATCGGTGTTATCCAGCCAGCCGTCGCGGATCCAGATCAGGTCGTCTTCGACCTGATCAGCAAGCGGAACACCGGGGCGAATGCCTGCGTGGACGAAAAGTTGTCCTTCGGCCTGATGCATCAAGGGGTTGGAAGACAGAAAATCCAGATGCGCCTGCGGCACGCGCGTTCTGGCCAAGGCTACAAGCTCTGTCAGCGTCAGATCGCCTTCGGTGGTGGGGTAGGTTGTCAGAACCTCGCGGCCCTGATCGTCCTTTTCAAAGTTGGCAGGACCAGTCGGAATAATACCATAGGACGCCAGCGTCGTGTCCCCGCCAAGCCGTGAATTCAACCAGGACAGGCCAGACTTGATTGCCACGTCATGACAATCACCGGATTCCATAAAACGCTGAAACATGCGGTCATGGTTGCCCTTGATAAAATGCCAATCAAGACCCGTATCGCGACCTGCCAACAGCGCGTCGATCACGCCGCAGCTATCCGGGCCACGGTCGGCGTAGTCACCAAGAAAAACAAGGGGTTCTGCTGCGCCGCCGTCTGCGGAAATCAAAACAAGCGCATGGTCAAGCATCGCCTTTTGGCCATGAATATCACCGATGGCGTAAATCACGTGTCACTCCGTCTTTGGTTGCAGTCAGACTTAGCAGACGCAGCACGGATTGACAGGGCAGATGCCGCTGGCTGGAGTTTATCCAGCCAGATGAAGCAATCCCGGCGCAGACCTGCTGCGCCGGGATGAAATTTTAGACAGCCACAAAGGTCAGCGGCTTGACCTGCTGGAAGTGACCGGATGTTTCCAGTGCCTTCACTGCGTCAGCGGGGACCGGTTCGTCGATATAGAGCAAGGCAATCGCCTCACCCTTGGCTTCTGAGCGACCGAGGGTGAAGTTTGCGATGTTCACACCGTGATCGCCAAGAATGCTGCCCAGCTTGCCAATGATGCCGGGGATGTCCTTGTTCGTTGTGTAAAGCATGTTTTCGCCAACTTCAGCGTCGACATTGATGCCTTTAATCTGGATGAAGCGCGGCTTGCCGTCGCTGAACACCGTGCCCGCGACCGAACGTTCGCGGGTATCAGTGACAACCGTGACCTTGATGTAACCTTCAAAGGCACCGGACTTGTCCTGCTTTGTCGTGCTGACCTGCACGCCGTTGTCCTTAGCGATAACAGGGGCAGACACCATGTTCACGTCCGGGTTCCGGCGGCGCATGATGCCAGCGATGGTGGACGCGGTCAGCGCCTTGAGGTTCATTTCGGCGGCTTCGCCATCGAACAGGATGTTGATCGCCTTGATCGGCTCATCCGTCATCTGACCGATAAAGTTGCCAAGGTGGCCGGACAGCGTGATCCAGGGGCCCATTATCTTGGATTCGTCGGCGGTGATCGACGGCATGTTAATCGCATTTGTTACAGCGCCGGTCAGCAAATAATCGGACATCTGCTCTGCCACTTGCAGGGCGACGTTTTCCTGCGCTTCGGTCGTGGCAGCGCCAAGGTGGGGCGTTACAACGACGTTGGGCAAGTTGAACAACGGGCTGTTTGTGGCTGGCTCTTCGGCAAAGACGTCAAAGGCGGCACCGGCAACGCGGCCATCCTTGATCGCCTCGGCCAAAGCCTGTTCGTCGACCAGACCGCCGCGGGCGCAGTTCACGATACGCACGCCAGGTTTCAGCTTGGCGATGGCTTCGCGGGACAGAATGTTGCGGGTCTGGTCCGTCAGAGGCACGTGGAAGGTGATGAAATCAGCGCGGCCCAGCAGTTCGTCCAGTTCGACCTTTTCGACGCCCAGTTCGACAGCGCGGTCTTCGGACAGGAAGGGGTCATAGGCGACAACCTTCATCCGCAGCCCTTTTGCGCGGTCGATCACGATCGAACCGATATTGCCGGCACCGATGACGCCCAGCGTCTTGGCGGTCAGTTCAACGCCCATAAAGCGGGACTTTTCCCACTTGCCGGCATGGGTAGATTCGTTTGCCTCGGGGATTTGGCGTGCAACAGCCATCATCAGCGAAATCGCATGTTCCGCTGTAGTGATTGAGTTGCCAAAGGGCGTGTTCATCACAATGATGCCCTTTTTCGATGCAGCCGGAATGTCAACGTTGTCCACACCGATACCGGCGCGGCCAATAACCTTGAGGTTGGTCGCAGCCTGGATCAGCTTTTCGGTCGCTTTTGTGGCGGACCGGATTGCCAGACCGTCATAGTTGCCAATGATCGCGGCCAGCGCGTCCTTGTCCTTGCCCAGCTTGGGCTGGAAATCGACTTCAATACCGCGATCTTTGAAGATTTGAACAGCGGCGTCCGACAATGCATCGGAAATCAGAACCTTGGGGGCCATATCAGGCACTCCTTAAGCGAAATGGGGGATGGGGTGGGCCATCAATGGCCCACCGAAAAATCAGGCGTTGATCTCAGCCTCGAAGGCGTAAGCGATCCACGGCATCAGCGCTTCGACGTCCGACGTTTCGACCGTCGCGCCGCACCAGATCCGCAGACCAGCCGGGGCATCGCGATACGCGCCCACGTCCAGCGCTACGCCTTCGGCTTCCAGCCGCTTGGCCACAGCCTTAGCGAAAGCTGCGCCATCGGTAATGCGATCGTCGGTGAACTTTACGCAGACGCTGGTGTTGGACCGGGTCGCGGGATCAACAGCCAGGTTTGCGATCCAGTCGTTCTGTTCGCAGAAGTCCCAAATGACCTGAGCATTCGCATCAGCGCGCGCCTTCAGGCCTGGCTGACCGCCAATCGACTGACCCCACTTCAGCGCGACAAGGTAGTCTTCGACACAGAGCATGGAAGGCGTATTGATCGTCTCGCCCTTGAAGATGCCCTCGATCAGCTTGCCCTTGGATGTCAGGCGAAAGATTTTCGGCAGAGGCCATGCGGGAGTGTAGTTTTCCAGACGTTCGACAGCGCGGGGGGACAGGATCAGCATGCCATGTGCAGCCTCGCCGCCCATGACTTTTTGCCAGCTGAACGTGGTCACGTCCAGCTTGTCCCACGGCAGATCCTGCGCAAAAGCGGCAGAGGTCGCATCGCACAACGTCAAGCCAGCGCGATCTGCTGGGATCATGTCGCCGTGGGGCATCCGCACGCCGGATGTCGTGCCGTTCCATGTGAAACAGACGTCATTGTCATAGTTCAACGCGGCCATATCCACGATCTCGCCGTAGCCAGCCTCGTGTACAGTCGCTTCGATTTTCAGCTGCTTGACCACATCGGTGACCCAGCCAGCGCCGAAGGATTCCCATGCGACCATTTCAGCGGGGCGTTCGCCCAACATGGTCCACATGGCCATTTCAAACGCGCCGGTGTCGGACGCGGGCACGATGCCAATGCGATAGTCGGCAGGCACGCCAAGAATTTCTCGGGTCAGGTCAATCGCCTCGGCCAGCTTGGACTTGCCAATAGCTGCGCGGTGCGACCGGCCCAAAGGGGCGTCAGCAAGCGCGTCGAGTGTCCATACGGGGGGCTTGGCACTAGGGCCGGAAGAAAAACGCGGATTAACCGGCCGCGTAGCCGGAGTCGTCGTGACCATTTCTGGTATCCTCACAGATAATCGCCCTTCGTTGGGGAAGGGTGTCCCGCCGCTGGATCTAGTCCTGCGCAGGTTAAAAAGCAATCAAAATCCAAACTCTTTTAAGGAAGGTCACTGCACGCTCTTTTGCGGTGGTCTTATGCTTTGGCATACTGCAACATCCGTTGATGACTTGATAAAACGGCGGGATTGATATGCGCGCAGACTGTCACATGTTAAGTTATGAAAGCCGGACGCGCCGGGCCGGACCGATGCAACGCGCCGCACCCGGCGTCGCCCAAATTCAAGTGTCGAATCAGTCTGGCGACCCCGCCCGCGCATCGGAACCCACAGGAACGCACCGCAGACTATCGAAAGATGCCCATGACTGATTCCATTGATTATGATGACGACGCTTTCGAAGATGACGAGGACGAGTTCGATCATTTTGTTGGCGCGCAAGATACGGTTTACAACACCGTGGTTGCAGAACTGACCGCAGGCAAAAAGCAAACCCATTGGATGTGGTTCATCTTTCCGGTTCTGACGGGTATCGGCGAGTCGCCCATGGCAATGTTCTATTCCCTGCGCGATACGGCAGAGGCGCAGGCCTATCTGTCGCACCCCCTGCTTGGTGAACGATTGATGGAATGCATGCGTCTGGTCCGGTCGCATACAGGCGCGGATCCGGTTACCATCATGGGTGAAACCGACGCCTATAAGTTAAGAGCCTGCGCCACATTGTTCGAGGCAGCCGCCCCCACGACTCCTGTTTTTGCAGCAATTCTGGACGAGATGTTTGGCGGTCAGCGTTGCACGAAATCGCAGCGTATTCTGCGCACCCCACCGGCTGACGATCTGTTTGGATAGCCGCCTGTGACCCGCACCTTGCTTTCGTTTGGCCACGGCTATTCCGCGCAGGCCCTTGAACGTCTTCTGCTTCCGCAGGGTTGGTGCATTATCGGCACCACAAGATCGGCGGCAAAGGCCGAAGCCATGCGCGCGCGCGGCGTGGAGGCACTGATCTGGCCCGGTGCAGACGTCACAGAGGCGATCAGCGCTGCCTCTCATCTGCTGATATCCGCCAGTCCCGATGATGGCAGCGACCCTGTCCTGGCCGCACTTCACGATCAGATCGCCGCGCGCGCGGATCAGTTCGCATGGGCCGGCTATTTATCAACCACCGGCGTTTACGGCGATCACGGCGGCGACTGGGTGGATGAAACTGCCCCGCTGACCCCCGCTACGCGGCGCGGCCAAGCCCGCGTTGTGGCAGAGGCTGCCTGGCAAGCCATCCCCGATCTGCCGCTTCATATCTTTCGCTTGGCCGGCATCTATGGGCCCGGCCGCGGTCCCTTTGCCAAGGTGCGCAACGGTACGGCACGGCGGATCATCAAAGACGGGCAAGTCTTTAGCCGCACGCATGTCGACGATATTGCGCAGGTGCTTGCCGCGTCTATCGCGCGACCGGATCCCGGTGCCATTTACAACGTGTGCGATGACGATCCAGCGCCGCCGCAAGACGTCATTGCCTATGCCGCCGCACTCTTGAATCTACCGGTTCCAAAGGCAGAGCGGTTCGAGGACGCTGACATGTCGCCCATGGCCCGCAGCTTTTACGCAGAAAGCAAAAAGGTGCGAAACGACCGGATCAAAAATGATCTAGGGGTAAAGCTGCTGTTTCCCGATTATCGCAGCGGGCTGAAATCACTTTTACGGCAGGGCGATACCTGACGCAGGCCTGACGATTTGCCGTCGTATCATGACCGGCATCATTGTCCTCCCAATAGGACTTGCATGCAGGCCGCCGAACGCACATTTGTCCACAGCACAAAATTGAAAGCCAACATGTCTTTGCGTCAAAGCCTTGCGACCTTGCTTGATCGCCCCGCTGTTACTCGCTTCATCACTGGGGTGATCATTTTCAATGCCGCGCTGTTGGGTCTGGAAACCTCCGCCACCATCATGGCGTCCGCGGGGCCGCTGATCTTGCTGCTTGATGCGATCTGTCTGGCGATCTTTGTGGCAGAGATTTCGGCAAAGCTATTCGTGCAAAGGGCCGCATTTTTCCGGAACGGCTGGAATATTTTCGACTTTATCGTCGTCGGAATTGCCCTGGTCCCTGTCGGTCACGGCCTGTCCGTTCTGCGCGCCCTACGGGTATTACGGGCCTTGCGGGTCATATCTGTCGCACCGACCCTGCGCCGCGTGGTCGAAGGCTTTGTCAGCGCTCTGCCCGGCATGGCGTCGGTTTTTGTGCTGATGGGTATCATCTTTTACATCGCTGCGGTGATGGCGACACAGCTGTTTGGCGCTGCATTCCCCGACTGGTTTGGAAGCCTTGGCCATTCTGCCTATTCGCTTTTCCAGATCATGACATTGGAAAGCTGGTCCATGGGGATCGTTCGCCCTGTCATGGAAGCGTTTCCATACGCATGGGCCTTTTTTATTCCGTTCATCCTTGTGACAACCTTCGCCGTTGTGAACCTGCTGGTCGGTCTGATCGTGAACTCCATGCAGGATGCCCACGCGCAAGAAGGCAACGCTGCAACGGATGCATACCGAGACGAGGTTCTGGCCAAGCTGGCGGCCATCGAAAAGTGGCTGGATGAAAGCCGCAACCAATAGCGTCAATCCTGTTGTTCAACCGTGACGATCATGACAAAATCGCAAGTCGTCTGACCAAATAAGGGCAAGGGCAAAAAATATTGCACTCTTTGCATTTTGCCTGTGAACAAACGTCGCCCGGCGCAGTTGAATGTCCAGCAGCAAAGGATGCAAGCTATGACAGAACGCGGCACTGAAGGTAAAAAAACAAAACATCACCTTGGCCCTTGGGTTGGCATAACGGGCATCGTTGTCGTTGTCGTTTTGCTGGTCCTGTTCGTCGCCGGCTAAGGTTATTTCGATCGCACAGACGGGAAACGGGCCTACGCCCTTTTCCCGATCACACCGACGCCCATAACCTCCAGAACCTTTGCCTCAATGTCGGCTGCGTTCAACCCGGCCATAGCATACATATCCGAAGGGCTGGATTGATCGATAAAGGTATCGGGCAAAACCATTGACCGGAACTTCAGTCCAGTATCAAACACAGCTTCGTCAGCCAGCAACTGAGCGACATGGCTGCCAAAACCGCCGACCGCACCCTCTTCAATAGTTATCAGGGCATCGTGGTCTGCTGCCAGTTGCAGTATCATGTCCCGGTCCAGCGGCTTAGCGAAGCGGGCATCGGCGATTGTCGGCATGATGCCCTTGGCGCGCAGCGCCTCGCAGGCCTGTTCAACCTCTTGCAGCCGTGTCCCAAAGGACAGGATCGCAACTTGCTTGCCTTCGCGGATCATGCGGCCCTTGCCGATGTCCAGCGGCTTGGCATCGACAGGCATCTCGACACCCACGCCTTCTCCGCGCGGAAACCGGAATGCGATTGGCCCTTCGTCATGCGCGGCAGCGGTGGCGACCATGCGGACAAGCTCCGCTTCGTCCGCCGCCGCCATCACAACCATGCCCGGCAGGTTCGCAAGAAAGGCGACATCAAATGACCCCGCATGCGTCGCGCCGTCGGCCCCGACCAAACCAGCCCGATCAATGGCAAAGCGGACCGGCAGGCGCTGGATCGCCACATCATGGACGACCTGATCGTAGCCGCGTTGCAGAAAGGTGGAATAAAGCGCGCAAAACGGCTTCATCCCGCCTGCAGCAAGTCCGGCGCAAAACGTCACGGCATGCTGTTCCGCGATGCCAACATCGAAACACCGGCTCGCGAAGCGGTTCATGAACTTATCAAGTCCGGTGCCGTCCGGCATGGCAGCAGTCACAGCGACGATCTTGTCGTCCTTCGACGCCAGATCAATAAGCGTATCCGCAAATACCGAAGTATAGGACGGTGCATTGCTTATTGCCTTTTGCTGCTCTCCAGTCACGACATCGAACTTGCCGCGTGCGTGGCCACGGTCTGCGGCTCCTTCGGCAGGGGCAAAGCCTTTGCCCTTTTTCGTGATCGCATGGATCAGGATCGGGCCGGTTGCGCGGTCCTTTACGGTGCGCAGCACGGACAACAGCTGGTCCATGTCGTGCCCGTCGATGGGGCCGACATAGGAAAAACCCAATTCTTCGAACAAGGTGCCGCCGACGGTCATATGCTTGAACATATCCTTGGCGCGCTTCGCACCCTCGCGGAAAGGCGGCGGCAAAAAGGATACAGCACCCTTGGCAGCAGCTTTCAGATCCTGAAACGGACCCTCTGCGTAAAGCCGCGACAAATAAGACGACATTGCACCGACCGGCGGGGCAATCGACATTTCGTTATCGTTCAGGATCACGATCAGGCGCTTGCCCAGGTGGCCAGCGTTATTCATCGCCTCATAGGCCATACCCGCCGACAGAGCACCATCGCCAATCACTGCAATCGCATCGCCAGGGTCGCCACCCAGAT
Organism: Loktanella sp. R86503; assembly: GCF_042466455.1. Taxonomy (NCBI): domain Bacteria; kingdom Pseudomonadati; phylum Pseudomonadota; class Alphaproteobacteria; order Rhodobacterales; family Roseobacteraceae; genus Loktanella; species Loktanella sp. R86503. The sequence goes on along the minus strand of NZ_JAXHCI010000002.1, from coordinate 306,860 downwards.
CCCGCGCGGCCGCAAAGCCCAGCGCCGCACTAATCGAGGTGCTGGAATGCGCAGCGCCAAAGGGATCGAACGGGCTTTCGCTTCGTTTGGTAAAGCCGGACAAGCCATCCTTCATCCGCAGGGTTCGGATACGGTCGCGCCGCCCGGTCAGGATCTTGTGCGGATAACACTGGTGGGACACGTCCCAGATAATCTTGTCCCGCGGCGCATCAAACACCGCATGCAGCGCAACGGTAATTTCCACCACGCCCAGACCTGCGCCAAGATGCCCGCCCGTCGAGGCAACCGTGGCGATTGTTTCCGCCCGCAGCTCGTCCGCCAGTCGGCGCAGCTGCGCGTCGGACAGCCCTTTCATATCCGCGGGGACATGCACGCGGTCAAGGATCGGCGTATTCGGGCGGTCGGTCATGGTCGTGTCCTTACTTGTCGCGCGCGATGACAAAGCGGGCAGCATCCTTTAGCGCATCTGCACGGCTCCCAAAAGAACCTAGTGCGTCGCAGGCAGTGTCCACCAGATCTGACGCGCGTCGCTGTGCGCCATCCAGCCCCAATAGCGAAACAAAGGTTGCCTTGCCGGCAGCAGCATCCTTGCCCACGGCCTTGCCAACTGCATCCATAGACCCGGTTTCGTCAAGGATGTCATCCGCGATCTGAAACGCCAACCCCAATGCATCGCCATAGGCCTTTAACGGCGCAATATCCGCCTGAGCGATACGCGGTCCCGCGCAACACGCCCAAGTCATCAACGCGCCTGTCTTGCCCGATTGCAATGCGGTAATCTGGTCCAACGTCAGGGCTGGACCCGTTTCGGCAGCAATATCCAGCGCCTGCCCCAGAACCATTCCACCAGCACCCGCAGCCTGCGCCAAAGTCAGCGCAAGCTCTGCCCGTGCCGCATCAGGTATACCCAGGCCCGGCGCGCAAACCATTTCAAATGCCAATGCCTGCAAGGCGTCACCCACCAGAATGGCCGTCGCTTCATCCCACTTACGATGCACAGTCGGTTGCCCTCGGCGCAGATCGTCATCATCCATCGCAGGCAGGTCGTCGTGGACAAGCGAATAGGCGTGCAACGCCTCTATCGCTGCAGCGGCATGGCCAGCCCGATCGCCGACATCATACAAACGTGCACTTTCCATTACGAAAAACGCCCGCAGCCCTTTACCGCCGCGTACGGCATACAGCATCGCGTCGCGCAAAGGCACGTCCGGCACTGGCGTCAGGGCAAGTTCAATCAGCCGCTGCGCCATGGTGGCGTCCAACGCCAGCTGATTGGTAAACATCACGGATCCAGCGGTGCCGTTCCAGCCGCCTGACCATCAGGGCCAACAGTAATCTTGGCGACCTTTTCTTCGGCTTCGCTCAGTTTTGCCTCGCAACGCTTCTTCAGGGCCGCACCGCGCTCATAAAGCGCAATACTATCATCCAGCGCGACATCGCCGCGTTCGAGCTTCCCGACAACCTGCTCCAGCTCGCGGATTGCATCCTCGAACGTCATTTCTTCAACCGGCGTTTCTGCCATTGCTCCGCTCCCTCAACACCTTGACATGCGCCGCGGCACAGGCCCCCAGCGCTGTCAGGTCATAACCGCCCTCTAGGCACGACACCACCCGCCCGCCGCAGTGTTTATCAGCCAGATCACAAAGTGCCCGCGTGATCCATGTAAAATCATCCTCGACCAGGGCAAGCCCCGCCAGCGGATCATCACGATGTGCGTCAAACCCCGCCGAGATGATGATCAAATCAGGCTTAAATGCATCAACCCGCGGCAACACAGATCTTTCTATCGCCTTGCGAAATCCACGGCCGTCAGTCCCCTCCTCCAGCGGCACGTTGACGACGTTGTCATCACTGCCAGTCTCATCCGCCGCCCCCGTGCCTAGATAAAGCGGGCTTTGATGGGCTGAACAAAACAAGATACGCGGATCGTCTTCGACCAAATCCTGCGTTCCATTGCCGTGATGCACATCAAAATCGACAATAGCGACCCGCCGGACCCCGTGATGATCTAGCGCATGCTTGGCTGCAATCGCGACGTTCCCCAAAAAGCAAAATCCCATCGCGGTGATGCGCTCGGCATGATGTCCCGGCGGGCGCATCGCAACAAAAGCATTCGCGACATCGCCGGCCAGCACCAGATCAACAGCCCGCACCGCACCGCCGGCGCTGCGCCAGACAGCAGCCAAACTGCCCCGCGACATATGTGTATCTGCATCCAGTGACACCCAACCTTCAGCAGGTGCCGCGCGGCGAAGCATTTCAAGGTGGGACCTCGGATGTGCCCGCAATACATCGTCTTCTGCAGCCAACGGTGCAGAAACACGGTGCAGGTCCATATCTTTCAGTGCACCAAGCACGGCATCCATTCGCGCAACCTGCTCCGGATGGCCGGGCGGAGTCACGTGGTCCAGACAGTCAGTATGGGATATCAACGCTGTCTTCATGTCGCTCCCCAAATCACGCCAAATACCCGCGCAAAACCTTATTCATCTGGCCAAACAAACTCCCGCCGGAGGCATCAATGCCCTCCCGCGGCGCAGCGCCAAAAATCCAGACGTAACGCCGCCTCACCCCTGGTCGGGCGCCAGCATATAGCCAGATCCGCGCACCGTTTGCAGATAGCGGGGCTGCTTTGGGTCAACCTCGATTTTGCGACGTAACCGCGTGATCTGCACATCGACCGCGCGCTCCTGCGTCTGTCCGCCTGATCGGCTCAGTTCTTCCACCAACTCCAGCCGTGTGACCGGTTCATGCGGGCGGGCGGAAAAGATGCGCATCAGCTGGCTTTCAGTTGCTGTCAGCCGGACCAGACCATCATCGCGCCGCATCTCACCCTTGGTGATGTCATAACGCGCCGGACCTAGCTGCAAAACGGTCTGGGCAATCGGTTGCGCTTCTGCCTGCGGCGCGCGGCGCAGGATCGCATTTATCCGCAACAAAAGCTCTTTGGGCTCGAACGGTTTGGCAAGGTAATCATCAGCCCCTGCCTCCAGCCCGGCGATGCGGTCCTCTGTCTCTCCTCTTGCGGTTAGCAGCATGACGGGGGTGCCGGTCCGGTGTCGCAGGTCGCGGCAGAAACTCACTCCGTCCTCACCCGGCATCATCACGTCCAGTACGATCAGGTCAAAGGCAAGCCCGCCCAAAATCCGCCGTGCATGGGCCGCATCCCGCGCCACGGTGACCAGAAAACCCGACCGAACCAGAAACTTGCGCAGCAGGCTCCGGATACGTTCATCGTCATCGACAATTAGCAGGTGGGGTTCATCAACGCCCATCTGGTTTATCCACCAATGCCAGATAGTGGTGCCGCATTTCGTCGTCCATCATCGCCTCCAAGACTTGGCGAAAGCCGGCCACCGCAGCAGGTCCGGCAGAGCGATAAGCGCTGCGCATCCGGTCCCGCTGCGCATCCGACAGGCTACGCTCCAACGCGGCGCCTTTGTCTGTCAGATGCAAGTGTCGCTCTCTTTTGTCCTTTTTCCCTACAGTAGACGATACAAGACCGTCCGCGATAAGGCTACGCAACACACGATTAAGGGATTGTTTCGTAACACCAAGGATCGCAAGCAAATTGTTGACAGTCGTTCCCGGGCTACGATGGATAAAGTGAATGGCCCTGTGATGCGCACGTCCATAGGCCATATCCGACAGGATGCGGTCGGGATCCGCCGTGAAGCCGCGATATGCAAAGAACATCGCCTCTATCCCTTTGCGCAGCTGTTCATCGGTCAGGAACAGCAACGTCTGGCCAGAGGTGCCTTGTGGAGTTTGGTTCATCTGCGCGCCTTCGGTCAACTTCGGCTACACAATACGTCAGCCTTGTTGACATGACTAGACTCAACTGGTAGCGAAGCGACACAAATTGCGCAACTTTATGTCTCAAATGGCAAACTGCGCGATATAAACGCAAAATTTGAAAGGGTTTGGCCATGGATGGCGCCTATGATGACCGCGACGGTAAAATCTGGATGGATGGCCAATTGCTGGATTGGCGCGATGCGAAAGTCCACGTCCTGACCCACGCCCTGCATTATGCGTCCTCGGTTTTCGAGGGTGAGCGCTGCTACAATGGCAAGATTTTCAAAGACCGCGAACATGCAGAGCGTTTGCACTTCTCGGCCAACTGCCTTGACTTCCAAATCCCGTATACCGTGGATGAATTGATTGCTGCCAAGGCGGAAACGCTGCAGGCCAATGGCCTAACGGACGCCTATGTGCGCGCCTTTGCATGGCGCGGCGCTGGCCCTGACATGGGTGTCGCATCCGCGCGCAACCCGGTGCGAACGGCCATCGCGGTGTGGTCATGGGGCAACTATTACGGCGAGGCAAAGACCAAAGGTGCCAAGCTGGACATTGCAAAATGGAAGCGCCCCAGCCCGGAAACCATCCCCCATCAGGCCAAAGCTGCGGGTCTTTACATGATTTGCACCATGTCAAAGCACGCCGCAGAGGCAAAGGGTTGCTCTGACGCCATGATGTTCGATTATCGCGGCTATGTCGCAGAAGCGACGGGCGCAAACATCTTTTTCGTCAAGGACGGCGAAGTGCATACGCCAAAGCCCGACTGTTTTTTGAACGGCCTGACCCGGCAAACCGTCGTCGGCATGCTGCGCGACAAGGGTGTGACAGTCCACGAACGCCACATCATGCCGGAAGAGCTGGAAAGCTTTCAACAATGCTGGCTGACTGGCACAGCCGCCGAAGTGACCCCCGTGGGCCAGATCGGTGACTACAACTTCGAAGTCGGCAAACTGACGCTCGACATCGCCGCCGACTACGAAAAGCTGGTTCGCGCCTAAACCAGCCCGGGCGTCCGCGCCTTGGCCCATCCCGCAATCAGGCCGCCTGGCTGGTTGCGGGGTCTTGGCCTGCGCAGCAAGGTTTCGGCTGCGGCGTTGCGATAATCGCGGCGCGCCAGATGCAAGAACCGCGCAACGCGCTGACCGCTATTCCGCGTCTTGATGTGATCTAGTGGATGTCGTGCCATCATCATATCCTCCTGCGTGCATCATAACCCAAAACCCGCGATTCCCCAAACCGCGTTGCTTGACGCCTTTGTGTTCTGCGCCATTTCCTGCTGGAAAGAGCAAGGATGCGCATGATGAACGAGAATGAACCGGACCTTCGCCGCGCTGTCAGCGAAAACGAAGCCCGCCGTCAGCAGGCTGTATCCGATCAGGTCGAACGCGAAACGAACGAGCCCGAGGAAGAAGATGCTGTGCGTGAAGCATCGCATCTTTCGGCCAAGCTGGTGTATCAGGTCGTCCGCCGAGAGGGCGACGAAGAACTACGCAGACCGAATTCGTCCCTTTTCTGGTCCGGCATCGCCGCAGGTGTCTGCATCAGCTTTTCCGTCATCGGCGAAGGTTTATTCAAAACCTACCTGCCGGACACGACATGGCTGCCGCTTCTTGAAAGCCTTGGTTACACCTTTGGCTTTCTGATCGTCATTATCGGCCGGATGCAGCTGTTTACCGAAAACACGCTGACGACCGTGCTGCCGTTGTTCGCGCGGCCAAGCCTTTACAATCTGTGGTGCGTTGCGCGATTGTGGGGCATCGTGCTTGGTGCCAACGTGATCGGCTGCTTTATCGCCGCCGCCTTTATCGCCTATATGCCCACGTTCGAGCCAGAGATGTTGGCCAGCATCACTGAAATCAGTAAACACGCGACAGAGCACGGCGCATGGATCGGATTTGCCAAGGCTGTCCCCGCTGGCCTGCTGATTGCAGCACTCGTGTGGATGCTGGCCGCAGGTGAACAGGAAAACTTCTTTATCATCATACTGATGACCTGGCTGATTGCTGCCGGCGGCTTTACCCATATCATCGCTGGATCGGTGGAAATGGGCTTTCTTATCCTAACCGGAGAGTTGGGGCTCTTTGCCGGTATCTTCGGCTTTTTTATCCCTGTCTTTCTTGGCAATGTCGTCGGGGGCACCTTGGTATTCGGCTTGATTACTTGGGGACAGGTCCGCGAAGAAGTGCGCGATGCCAGCGACGCCAGATCGCACTAGTGATGACCAACGGCCCCGGTGACTTTACGTTGCCGGGCCCGCTTCAGCCCCAAATGACGTTCGCGCAGGATGATCATCAAACCTGCCGCGATTACGATCGCTGCGCCAATCATCATCGTCACGGTCGGCACTTCGTCAAAGACGAAATACCCGACGATCAGCGCAAGCAGCATTGACGTGTAATCGAACGGCGCCACCAAAGAGGCATCGGCAAAACGATAGGACGAAGTCAGGAAAATCTGGCCGATGCCGCCCAGCAGGCCCGCCATGATCAACATTACCCATTGCGATGCAGTTGGCCACGCCCAACCCCAAGGCAAGGTCAGTAACGACAGGCAGGTCGCTGTCACCGAAAACCAGAAAACGATGGCTGCAGTGTCTTCGGTAAACACCAGCTTGCGCACAAACACCTGCGCCAAAGCCGCACATACGGCCCCCATCAGCACCAGCATCGCACCCAGCGTCTGGGCGTGATTGACGGATGCCCCCAAGGAAAACCGCGGGCTAAGCACGATCAAAACGCCAAGCAGCCCCAGCGCAACAGCCGACAGGCGAAAGGCGCGCACTTCTTCGTTCAGAAACATGGCCGCAAAGATGACGACCAATAGCGGCGCAGCATATCCGATCGCCGTCACCTCTGGCAGCGGCAACAGACCAAGACCGGCAAAACCAAAACCCATCGCAAGCGTCCCAACTAACCCGCGCCAGACGTGCCCCATAGGTTGTTTTGTTTTCCATCCGTCGCGCAATTCGTGGCGCATGGCCAACCAGCCGATGATAATCGGCAATGCGAACAGGCTCCGGAAAAAAACCGACTGCCCCGGCGGAATGTCTGTCGCAGCCGCCTTGATAAGTGATGACATCCCGACAAAGACCATGACCGAGATGATTTTATAGGTTATTCCGCGCAAGGGTTGCATGAAAAGGACCCCTTTCGCCGCGACCCTATGCCCGCAAGCGCCCGGTTAAAACCCCGCGACACGAACCTTGGACAGAATTTATGGCATCGTACGAATTGCCGTCACCCGCCCGGCGTTACGCGCAAAATCTGTCCCGGATCAGCATCGATCAAGACTAGTAGATCGCCGCCGCTTAACACTTCAACATCACGCACACGCCCGACGTCCGGCAACAGACGCTCTTCACCCACGACACGGTCATTTTGCAACCTCAGCCGGGTCAGTGATCCGGGATTCAGCCCTGCAATCAGCAAATCGCCCTGCCAGGGCGCATAGCTGCCATCGTAAAAGGCCATGCCGCCCGGTGCGATAACCGGATCCCAGTAATAGACAGGCTGTTCCATCCCGTCCATTACGGTCTGCCCGGATCCGATCGGGCTGCCGTCATAATTCACACCGTATGAAATAACCGGCCAGCCATAGTTTTTGCCGGGCTGGGGCTGATTCAACTCGTCACCTCCGGCGGGGCCATGTTCCATCGTCCAAAGCCTGCCATCCGGCCCCAGCGTTGCGCCTTGCACATTGCGATGACCATAGGACCAGATACTTTCATCCGCGTCCTGACCTGCAAACGGGTTATTTAAAGGCACCGATCCGTCCGCATTCAGACGGACGACCTTACCATAGGTGGTATCCAGATCCTGCGCCAACTGCCGGTTCGCTGGCGTAAAATGCTCGCCAGTGGTAATATAGATCTTGCCATCCTCTGTTGGGACGATCCGGCTGCCATAATGCGCATAGGTATCCGATGGCGGCCCCTGCACAAAGATATCCTGAACATCGCTTAACATAGTGCCCTGCAACACGCCCCGCGCCGCAGCTGTGACAGTGCCCCCCGGTACAGCCTTTGCGTAAGTCAGATAGATAACGCCGCTTTGCGCGAAGTCCGGCGCAATAGCGACATCAAGCAATCCGCCCTGCTGTTGCGCATCAACTTCGGGCACGCCCGTGATGGGGTCCGACACGGTCCCGTCTGCCCCGACCAAACGCAGCGTCCCTGGCCGTTCCGTCACCAGAAACCTGCCATCCGGCAACTTTGCAATGCCCCAGGGGTTCGCCAATCCGTCGGCAAAGGGCGTTACCTGTACCGGTGATACGTCTAATGCCGGTGCCCGCGTCTGGTTTTCGAAAGCAGGCGCAAATCCAGCGTTTCGATCGCCCTGCGCCACCTGCGCGGCGGCTACTGCGGGAATAATGGCGATAAGGGCGGCAAGTCGCATGGTGGCTCCAGTCCTAGCTGTGCCAAGGCCCAGTATGCAGCATCGGCCACAGTGGCATCGGCGTCACTCATCAACGGGGTCAACACGTGTGCCAAGGCAGGGTTCCCGCTGTTACCGATAGCGTAGCACACATTGCGTACAAACCGGTTGCGACCAATGCGCTTGATCGGGCTACCTGAAAACCGAAGCCGAAATTCCGTATCATCCAGCACAGCCAGCTCCGCCAGGGGCGGTGCCCGCAGATCGTCCCGCGCGGCCAATCGCGCATCGCGCCCCTGCACTGCAAACTTGTTCCAGGGACAGACCGCCAGACAATCGTCGCAGCCATAGATCCGGTTCCCCAACTTCGCACGTAGATTAAGGTCCACAGGACCACTGTGTTCAATTGTCAAATAAGATATACACCGCCGCGCATCCAACTGATAAGGCGCGGGAAACGCCTGCGTTGGACAAATATCAAGGCAAGCCGTGCAACTGCCGCAGTGGCCCACTTCGGCCGCATCCGGCTCCAGATCCACGGTGGTGAAAATAGCGCCCAAGAACACCCAGTTCCCCAGATCACGCGCCAGAAGATTGGTATGTTTCCCCTGCCACCCCAAACCCGCCGCCTGCGCCAGCGGCTTTTCCATCACCGGGGCGGTATCGACAAAGACCTTAATTTCCGCGCCAGGAACTTGATCAATCAGCCATCGGCCAACGACCTTTAGCCGCTTCTTGACCACATCGTGATAATCGCGCCCCTGTGCATATACGGAAACAGCTGCGCGATCTGTATGGGCCAGCACGGCCATCGGATCCACATCCGGCGCGTAGTTCTCCGCCAGCATGATAACAGATCGCGCCTGCGGCCACAGCGCCGTTGGATCGCCGCGCCAAGCCATGCGCTCGGCCATCCAGCCCATCTGCCCGTGACGCCCCGCATCGACAAACTCGGCCAGCCGCGCGGCGGTTTCAGGCACCGCATCGGGACGGCAAACCCCCACCTTTGCAAACCCGGCCTCCCGCGCAAAGGCGCATAGATCGGCCTTCAACCCCATGCTTCACCCGAACAAAAATATGTCGGGGGAGTCGCGGCAGCGACGGGGGCAGAGCCCCCTGCACCGCTGCCACAATCGGACTTATCCTGCGCGGCGCTTCTAAAAATCAAGGTTCGCATAATGCGACGGGGGCAAGAAGCCCGGCACCTGATCGGCCAACAGTGACCGGAATGCAGGACGCGATTTGATTTTGGCATACCAGTCCTTCACCACCTCAGACCGGTTCCAGTCGACGTCGCTGATGTAATCAAGGCAAGACAACTGGGCCGCTGCTGCGAAATCCGCCAGTGTCATTTCATTTCCCGCCAGCCAACGGCGATGTTCCAGCAGATGGGTCATGTAATCCAAATGGAACCGCATGGCCCGGCTCCCGGCCTTCACGTTGGTGCTGTCGGGATATCCGGTCCCCATAACCTTGCGAAAAACCCGCTCTCCGAGCAGCTTTTCCGTGCATTCGGTATAGAATTTGTCGTCAAACCAACCCACCAAACGGCGCACTTCGAACCGGGCATCCGCCTCTCGTGGCATCAGTGGCGGGTTCGGGTGGGTTTCCTCAAGGTATTCGCAAATCGCGGCGCTTTCGCTAAGTAACTTGTTCCCCAACCGCAGGACCGGCACCTTTCCGGCCGGGTTGCGTCGCAGAAAATCGCTGTCTTGTTCCCAGTATCGCTCTTCAACCAGTTCGACCTCGATCCGCTTTTCGGCCAGGCTTAGTCGGACCTTGCGGGAAAATGGAGATAGCGGGAAATGATAAAGACGGTTCATGATGCTCTCGGGAACAGGAATGCACCCTCAATGCCGCACCTTGCGCGCGCATTCAACTCTGGAAACAGGCCGCCCGGCCATCAGCCCTGATCGTCGCGGCACCATCAAGGATACTTGCGGAACGCCTGCGCTGCGCAGACGTAGGATTTGCGGCGTCCCGCCCCTTGGGATCGGGCAAGATCATCGCCAGTCGCGCGGCCTGCACGTCAGACAGGTCTGAAGCGTCCACGCCAAAATAGTGCTGCGCCGCTGCCTGCACACCAAAGACACCCCTGCCAAATTCTGCGACATTCAGGTATAGTTCAAGGATTCTGCGCTTGCTCCACAGCGCCTCGGTCAAAGGTGTCCAGACAGCTTCGACCGCCTTGCGTATCCAGTTCCGACCCTGCCAGAGATAGACATTCTTGACGACTTGCTGGGAAATCGTCGACGCGCCCCTGTCGCCTCCGGCAGCAAGGGCAGCCTTTATCGCCGCAACATCCAGCCCCCAATGAAGGCAAAAGTTTGCGTCCTCTGCCGCGACAACAGACCGAACCATTACCGGCGCAATATCGCCAATCGGAACCCAGACCTGGGCGACACCGCCCAGCCTGCGGCCTTCAGCGAACATATACGGCGTGGTGGGCGGGTTCACGACTTTATAAAGCAATGTCAACAGAACCACAGCCGCGACAACACCAAGGCAAAGCCGAACAAACACGCGCCGCACACGCACGTGCAAACGCCGCTTGGGCGCAGGCGCATCTTTTGATTTTCGGGCTCTACGGGTTTTTGCCATGGTGCCCATAAGTCACGGCGCCCCCCCCGGGGTCAAGATTACCGATACGAAAACACCCCGCCTCGCGATCTGCGGGGCGGGGTGTCTGTTTACGCGCGACCTTAATTATTCGGCCGGGATCGCTTGCTCTTCATGGCTTAGCGGTGCCTTCAGGTGCACCAACATTTCCTTGGGGCAAACCTGCAAGAAGTTGCCTTTTTCGATATCCCAGTGCTGCAGGATATCCGTCGCCTTGCGGCTGCCTGTTTCAAGGGCGTGACGTTCGATCAGGGACTTCAGTTGCGTTTCCCAATGATCGACAGTGACCGGGCAGGTCACCAGCGTTTCAGGGTTGATCAACGCAGCAGAGGCACCATCCGGATCGTACAGATAAGCCATACCGCCGGTCATACCAGCACCGAAGTTCGCGCCGATGGACCCAAGGATCACCGCCACACCGCCGGTCATGTATTCGCACCCGTTGGTACCGCAACCCTCGATGACGACATGAGCACCGGAGTTGCGGACCGCGAAGCGTTCACCGGCGCGGCCAGCGGCAAACAGATAGCCTTTGGTTGCGCCATACAGAACGGTGTTACCGATGATCGTGTTCTCGGACGCGACCAGCGGGCTTTGCATTTGCGGACGCACTACGATGGTACCGCCAGACAAACCCTTGCCGACATAGTCGTTGGCATCGCCGCTGACTTCCAGCTTCAGGCCATGCACCGCGAAGGCACCCAGTGACTGCCCTGCGCTGCCGCGCAGTTTTACCGTCAGGTGATCATCCTGCAGGTCATTGTTCATGCCAAAGCGCTGAACAATATGGCTGGACGTGCGTGTGCCGATCGTCCGCAGTGTGTTTTGCACTGCATATTCCAGCTGCATCTTCTCGCCATCCTTCAGGAACCGCTCTGCGTCCTTAACGATATCGACATCCAGCGTATCCAGCACAGCGTTGCGTGGCTGGTTCCGGTCGTATTTGATCTTGGACGCGCCATCGACAGTGATCAACAGCGGGTTGAGGTCCAGATCGTCCAGGTGGGCAGAGCCACGCGACACCTGCGTCAGCAGGTCCGCCCGGCCAATCACCTCTTGAATCGAGCGTGCACCGATAGAGGCAAGGATTTCCCGCACTTCCGTCGCATAGAAGGTGATCAGGTTCACGACCTTGTCGGCATTGCCGACAAACTTCTCGCGCAGCGCCGGATCTTGGGTACACACACCGACCGGGCAGGTGTTCGACTGACACTGGCGCACCATGATGCAGCCCATCGCGATCAGGGCGGCGGTGCCGATGCCGTATTCTTCGGCCCCCATCATCGCGGCCATGACGATGTCACGACCTGTGCGCAGACCGCCATCCGTGCGCAGCGTGATCCGTTCGCGCAAATTGTTCATGGCCAGAACCTGATGCGCCTCTGTCAGGCCCATTTCCCATGGCAGACCTGCGTATTTGATGGAGGTCGCAGGGGATGCGCCTGTGCCGCCGTTGTGTCCGGAAATCAGGATGACGTCAGCCTTGGCCTTGGCCACACCAGCGGCAATCGTGCCGACACCGGACGATGCCACCAGTTTCACCGTAACCTTGCAGCGCGGGTTGATCTGCTTAAGGTCATAGATCAGCTGCGCAAGGTCTTCGATGGAATAGATGTCGTGGTGCGGCGGCGGCGAAATCAGCGTGACGCCTTTGGTCGAATGACGCAGACGGGCGATCAGGTCAGTGACCTTCATACCAGGCAGCTGACCACCCTCGCCGGGCTTTGCACCCTGAGCGACCTTAATTTCAAGCTCTTCGCAGGCGTTCAGGTATTCGGCGGTCACGCCGAACCGGCCAGAGGCAACCTGCTTGATCTTAGCGGACGGATTGTCGCCGTTCGCCTCTGGCAGGAAGTGTGCAGGATCTTCACCGCCCTCACCGGAGTCGGACTTTGCGCCGATGCGGTTCATCGCAACGTTCAGCGTCTTGTGCGCTTCTGGCGACAGCGCACCAAGGGACATGCCGGGCGTTACGAACCGCTTGCGGATAGCGGTGATGCTTTCGACTTCCTCGATCGGGATCGCTTTGCCCAGTGGCTTGATTGCCAGCAAATCGCGCAGATGGATCGGCGGGTTGGATTGCATCGCCTTGGAAAACTGCTGCCACATTGCGTAGGACGACTTGGCACAGGCCGCTTGCAGCATATGCATGGTCTGCGCTTCCCAAGCGTGCTTTTCACCCGACCGGCGCGCCTTGTAGAAGCCGCCGATGGGTAGAACCTGTTCGGTCTGACGCCAGCCGTGGGCGTGCACGGCTTCCAGCTTGGCCTGGATACCATTGATGCCGATACCGGAAATGCGGGACTGCATGCCGGGGAAATATTCGGCGACCATGGCGCGGGACAGGCCCACTGCCTCGAAATTCAGACCGCCACGATAGGACGACAGGACCGAGATGCCCATCTTTGACATGATCTTAAGCAGACCGGCGTCGATAGCGGCGCGGTAGCGGCCAACAGCTTCGGTCAGGGTGCCATCCACCAAGCCGCGGTTCACACGGTCGGCGATGCTGTCCTGCGCGAGATAAGCGTTCACTGTCGTCGCGCCGCAGCCGATCAGGACGGCAAAGTAATGCGGGTCGATACATTCGGCAGAGCGCACGTTGACAGAGCAGAACGTCCGCAGCCCGTTGCGGGTCAAACCGGAATGCACAGCGCTGGTTGCGAGGATCATCGGCATGGCAACGCGGGATTCGGACTGGTGCTGATCCGTCAGGACCAGATGGCCAGCGCCGGAACGGACCGCATCCTCTGCCTCTGATCGGATACGTTCGAGCGCCTGGGCCAACGCATGATCGCCAGGCTCAAAGGTACAATCAATGATCGAAACGGTTTCGCCAAAATGCTTCATCATCTCGTCGAATTCAGCGTTTGCGACAAAGGGGCTTTCCAGCACCAGAATCTCGGTCTGGCTGCTGTCCTCGTCCAGCACGTTTTTCAGGTTCCCGAACCGCGTTTTCAGCGACATGACCCGGCTTTCGCGCAGGCTGTCGATCGGCGGGTTCGTGACCTGAGAGAAGTTCTGCCGGAAGAAATGCGATAGCGGCCGGAAGGTCGTCGACAGCACGGCAGAGGGCGTATCGTCGCCCATGGACGCGATCATTTCCTTGCCATCCTCGGCCATTGGCGCAAGGACCTGCTCCAACTCTTCAATCGTGTAGCCGGCGGCCCGCTGTCGGCGGCGCAGGGTTTCGCCATCAAACAGCGCCCTTTCAGGCACGTTCTTGAGCAGGTCAGACAGCTCCACGACCTTTTCCACCCAGGCCCCAAAGGGCTGGGCGACGGCGAGCTTATTTTTCAGCTCTGTGTCGTGGTACAAACGCCCTTCGGCCATATCGACGGCAATCATCTGCCCCGGACCAAGCGCGCCCTTTTCGACGACCGTTGCTTCGTCCACGGGGACCATGCCAACTTCGGACCCTGCAACCAGCAGGCCATCACCGGTCACGACATAACGCAGCGGGCGCAGGCCGTTCCGGTCAAGACCGCCGCAAACCCAGCGACCATCGGTCATGGCAAGCGCAGCGGGGCCGTCCCACGGTTCCATGACCGCGTTACAGTAGCCGTACATATCCTGCCAGCTTTGCGGCATTTCGGCCTGCTGCTTGGACCACGCCTCTGGCACCATCATTGTCTTGGCCATCGGCGCATTCCGTCCAGCGCGCACCAGCACCTCGAACACAGAGTCCAGCGCGGCAGAGTCAGACGCTCCCGACGGGATGATCGGCTTGATATCGCCAGCCGCCTCGCCAAAGGCAGAAGACGCCATGCGGATTTCGTGGCTGCGCATCCAGTTGACGTTGCCCTTGAGCGTGTTGATCTCGCCGTTGTGGGCGAGCATGCGGAAGGGCTGAGCCAACGACCACTGCGGAAAGGTGTTGGTGGAATAACGCTGGTGATAAATGGCGAATGCGGATTCGAAACGTGCATCCAGAAGATCGGGATAGAATACAGCAACCTGTTCGGCCAGCATCATACCCTTGTAAATGATCGAACGCGTGGACAGCGAACAGATGTAAAAGCCAGCAACGCCAGCTGCGGTCACGGCTTTTTCGATGCGGCGGCGAATGATGTACAGCTCGCGCTCGAACTGTTCTTCGTCAATATCGCCGGTACAGCGGATCAGGATCTGTTCGATCTCTGGCCGCGTGGCGTTGGCTTTTTCGCCCAGCACTTCGTTGTTCACCGGCACATGGCGCCAGCCATAGATCCAGTGACCCATCCGCAGCACTTCGGCTTCTACGATGGTGCGGCAGCGTTCCTGCGCAGCAAAATCGGTGCGCGGTAAAAAGATCTGACCAACGGCGATACGCTCACCTTCGGCATGTTCGTGCCCGGTGCGGCGGATTTGGTCGTGAAAGAACGCCTGCGGGATCTGGACGTGGATACCCGCGCCGTCGCCGGTTTTGCCATCGGCGTCGACTGCACCGCGGTGCCAGATCGCCTTTAGCGCATTGATGCCCTTCTCGACAACGTCGCGCGATGCCTCGCCCTTGATCGAAACCACAAGACCAACACCGCAAGAGCTGTGTTCTTCTTCTTCGCGGTAAAGGCTATTTTCGGCCATCCACTTACGCTTGGCTTCGGTCGCGGCAACCCAATTTTCATCATAGGTGGTCATTGGAAATCTCCTTGGGTGTCAGGGCGGGGGCGGACGACAGGACCGCGCCGCAATCGAATTTCGGGTTGGCGGACAGGAAACCGGGCTCTCCTGGAAAGATGAACTGCACGGGGCGATCATCCGTATCGAAAGTTTCATCGGGCGCTGTGACCGTTGTCGTGCCACCGATAAAACTGCGCCATTTGGCGTTGACGAACTCATTACCGGCAGACGACCAAAGCTTTGTCCCGTCAGGACCGTAAGCAGTGATATTGTAATCGGTCTGCTGCAAGACGACGTCGTCAATTGTGACGGTGCGGCCCGTCAAACGGTCCTCTCCGACATAGCGTGTGGTGCCAATCTCTTCTGACTGGGTTTCAAAATCGTAGGTATCGACACCTTTGGCCAAAAGCTCTGACAGGGATGCGGGATCGGCGGGTGCCGCCTCCAGCTCTTCGCGGTGGTTGGTAAAGGGGTAATAGCTGCTAAGCCACTGCGCCTCTTCATCAGTGCTGCCGACAAAGGCCAACCCATTTTCGTCTAGGCTGACCCGCCGCTTGATACCGTCGGCGTCACCTTCGCATGTAAAATAGTGTTCGACCGCGCAGCTATGGCTTTGAATCGTGACAAAGGCATCGCAACCCTGCGGCAGAGCAAATGTGTCCGCGGCCAAGGCAGGGCCGCAGGTCAGGATCGCAAGAGCGACCGATGGGGACAGCGCCCCGCGCATCATTCTGCGGCCACCGCACCGGCCTGTGACAAATAATCCAGGATCGCAGCCGCGCAATCGCGGCCATCCTTGATTGCCCAGACCACAAGGCTTGCGCCGCGCACAATGTCGCCAGCTGCAAAAACGCCGTCTAAAGAGGTGCGACCCGTGGTGAAATCAGCCTTGACCGTTCCCCAACGGGTAACTTCCAAACCTTCAACACCCCAAAGCGTGGGCAAGTCTTCGGGTTCGAACCCGAGCGCCTTGACTACAAGGTCAGCCTCTTCAACGTAATGCGCACCGTCGATCAGTTCAGGACTTTGGCGGCCTGTCGCATCTGGCTGGCCAAGGCGCATCTTGTCTACAACAACGCCGCGCAGCGGGCCGCTGATAGCACGGTCGTCATTCAGATTGGCCGCATCGTCCACGAACATCTTGGGTGCGGACAGCCAGACAAATTCGACACCTTCCTCTTCGGCGTTTTGCACTTCACGCTGAGAGCCGGGCATGTTGTTGCGGTCGCGGCGATACAGGCACTTTACAGACGTCGCACCTTGACGGATCGCCGTGCGAACGCAGTCCATGGCCGTATCACCACCACCAATGACGACAACCTTCTTGCCGGCGGCATTCAGTTCGCCAGAATTGTATTCCGCAACGTCGTCGCCAAAGCTGACGCGGTTGGATGCGGTCAAATAGTCAATCGCCCGCACGATGCCGTCTGCCTCTGCACCGGGATTATCGAGGTCACGCGTCTTGTAGACGCCCGTTGCGATCAAGACGGCGTCGTGCTTGCCACGGATCGCATCAAACGACAGATCTTCGCCGACATTACAGTTCAGAACGAATTCGACGCCGCCATCCTCAAGCTGGGCCATCCGCTTCATGACCACATCTTTTTCCAGCTTGAAGCCGGGGATACCATAGGTCAGCAAACCGCCCCCGCGATCATAACGGTCATAAACCGTGACCTGAATACCCTGACGGCGCAGCATGTCAGCTGCGGCCAGCCCGCCCGGACCCGCGCCGATAATACCAACGGATTCTGTCCGCTCTGCATGCGGGCGGATCGGCTTCACCCAGCCTTCGTCGAAAGCAGTATCGGTAATGTATTTTTCGACTGCGCCGATGGTCACCGTGCCATGACCGGATTGTTCGATGACACAGTTGCCCTCGCACAGACGGTCCTGCGGGCAGATACGACCACAGATTTCCGGAAAGGTGTTGGTGGCCTGGCTGACTTCATAGGCTTCTTGCAAGCGGCCTTCGGCAGTCAGGCGAAGCCAGTCGGGGATGTTGTTATGCAGCGGGCAGTGGGACTGGCAGTAGGGCACACCGCACTGGCTGCAACGGCTAGCCTGCTCCTCCGCCTTGGCGGTGGCATATTCGCGATAGATTTCGCCGAAATCTTCGGTGCGGTCATCAGCAGACCGCTTTTCGGGCATATCCCGGCTGACGGTCGTGAACTTGAGCATCTTTTGGCCGGCCATAGTCTTCTCCATCCTCGCGTTAAGGAGGTTCTATGACGACCGGCAAAGAAAGAAAAGGCAGCCATGCTGACCTATATTGCGGAATTTTGCGGTCTTTCGACAAAACTACGCGATTTATCGCCAGCATTAGGTAAGCAAAACTTACCTAATGGCCTAATAACCCAAGGACAGGGCCACAAACGCGACCGTACCGACGATGATTCGCCACCAACCAAACAGGGCATATCCATGGCGACTTACGAAACCCAGCAACCACTTTACGACAAGAACAGCGCTGACGAAGGCACAGATCAGCCCCACCGCAATCTCGTTCACGGCTCCGGCGTCCAGAACATCACGGTTCTTGAAAATGTCATAAGCGAATGCGCCTGCCATGGTCGGCAAAGACAAAAAGAAGCTGAATTCTGCAGCGGCGCGCTTGCTTGCGCCAAGCATCAATGCCCCCACGATGGTCGCGCCGGACCTTGATACACCGGGGATCATGGCCAAGCACTGAATAAAGCCGATATAGATCGACATTTTGACGGGGAATTCGGTTGCGTCGTCATGGCGCGCCTTTGGGGCGATCTTATCGACGAACAGCAACACGACCCCGCCCAGCACAAGCATCACCGCAATCAGACGCGGCGTTTCAAACAGGACATTTTTGATAAAGTCATGCGCTAGGACCCCGATGAAAACCGCGGGAAGAAACGCAACCAGAACCGACAGGATGAAACGGCGCGCCGCCGGATCGTGCGGGGCATCTCGGAACACCTGCCACAGCTTACCAAAATAAATGGTCAACAAAGCCAGAACGGCACCCAGCTGAATCACAACCTCGAAGGTTTTGCCCGCACTTTCGAACCCCAGAAAGTGGCCAGCCAACAGCAGATGTCCCGTGGATGAAACAGGAATGAACTCTGTCAGCCCCTCGATCAAACCCAGAAATGCGGCGATGAGGGTTGTGTGCGATTCCATGACTTAAGACTGCTTCAGGTTTTTCGCGCTGTTCTTGATCTCGGCGTATTGGCCAGAGGGACGGAACCGCCACAGATAATCAGGCAGCACCGATACCATCGAACGCGGGGTCAGGCCAAGATCGGCAAAACCGCGAGCATCCCCCGCGACAACGTTGTCGACGGCCAGATTGCGCACCTGATCCGTGGTCAGCGGCGGCGTGAACAGGCCAAGTGACAGGGTTTTCGCCACCCCAAATCCAGCTGCCATCGCACGGGCAGCCGGGAACGGGATATTTGCGATGATCCGCTTGCGCTGAACAACCGTCAGCATTGTTTGCATCAGCTCGCGAAAGCTGGCGACGTCTGGCCCGCCAAGTTCGAAAACGCCGTGCTTGGACGAATCGTTCAGAACGGCCGCGACGGCTGCAGCGACGTCATCGACAAAAACAGGCTGGAATTTTGTATCTGCGCCAACAACGGGCAACACAGGTCCCATGCGAGACATGCCGGCAAAGCGATTGAAGAAGTCGTCTTCTGGTCCGAACACGATGGACGGGCGCAAGATGACTGCATCCGGCATATGTTCCAGCACCGCAGCTTCGCCTGCGGCCTTTGTGCGGGCGTATGCGCTATCAGCATCAGAATCTGCGCCAATTGCAGAAATCTGCACCATTTGCGCCACCCCTTCAGCGCGAGCGATCTGGGCAATACGGCCGGGCGCTTCGGCTTGAACGGCTTTGAAGGTGTTTTTGCCACTTTCCGCCAAAACGCCAACGCAATTTACCACGGCAGTGGCACCGCGCGTGACGGCACGCACGCTTTCGTCGTCGCGGATATTGCAAAATACAGGCTCTACCTGACCGACAGCACCATAGGTGCGCACGAACATCGCCTCGTTCGGGGTGCGACATGCGACACGAATGCGCCAGCCGTCCTTTGCCAGACGCCGCGCGATATACCGTCCGACAAAACCGGAACCGCCGAAAATAGTGACAAGCTTGGTCATTCAAAGCCTCTTTCGCTGCTAAACGCGGTTTAAACCCGCACCCCTCATCAGACAAGCCGAAACGCCTTATGCTTTGTTTTGAGGAATTATCGATTTGGTATAAAATTCGCGTTGACACTCCCTCGCCCTGCTCGTAAATCCCCCTCACGACACCTGCCCAGGTGGCGGAATGGTAGACGCGCTAGCTTCAGGTGCTAGTGTTCGCAAGGACGTGGAGGTTCGAGTCCTCTCCTGGGCACCAGTCGGAGCGCTTTGCTCAGCAAAGCAAATTTTCACCACCCCCCCTTGCAGCACTATCATCGATTGACCTGTCGACAGGCGTAACTTAGCCCTGATCGCAGGAGGATAATGTGCCGTTCAACTGGTTGGTCACCCACGCCGAAATAGTCCTGTTAAGCGCGCTTGTTTTGATTGCCGCGGCATTTTTGCTGCAGCAACGTAGATCGCCGCAATCAACGGCGGCATGGCTCTTGTTTCTTGTCTTTGCTCCCTACATCGCGGTTCCTGTTTTCGTGACACTCGGGGTCCGAAAGCGGCCACGCGGGACAGATTCCCTCAAGCTTCAGGATAACGGCGACGAAACACATGCATCAAAAGTAGACACGATGCTGCGCAGCTATCGCCTGCCCGGCGCATCTGACGGACACACCTTTAAACTATTGGACACACCGGGCACCGCGCGCGAATCCTTGTTTCGCATGATCACCGATGCCGAAGACCGCATTGATGCGCTGTTCTATATCGTCGCGAACGACAGCATCGGTCACGATTTCATTGCAGCCCTGACAACCAAGGCGCAACAAGGAGTCCGGGTGCGCCTGCTGGTCGATCGCCTTGGCAGCCTGAACGCGCCCAGCGCCGCAATGCGCAAATTTAAAGCGGCCGGCGGGCAGATGCGGTTCTTCTCTCCTTTGACCCAGGGGTTGATGCGGGGGCACCTGAATCTGCGCAACCATCGTAAGCTTATGATCGTTGATCAGAAGGATGTGTTTGCCGGCGGCATGAACGTTGGCGAGGAATACCTGAGCGAAGGGAACCACACCTGGGTTGATCTTGCTTTTGAACTGCGCGGACCGGCCATCACGTCCTTTTCTCAGCTTTTCGCCTCTGATTGGCAGGCTGCTGGCGGCGGCGGCGGCGATGATTTGCCCGCGCGGCCGCAACAGACTGATGGCAGCGCGTGTGTTCAACTGGTCCCGTCCGGCCCTGATTTGCGGCACGATGCGCTACATGATGTGCTGCTGAATGCGATACATTGCGCAGATCGTCGCGTTTGGATCGCGACCCCTTATTTCCTGCCGACTGATGGATTAAGCGAGGCGCTCAACGTTGCCGGCCGCCGCGGCGTCGATATTCGCCTTCTTTTGCCAAAAACGTCCAACCAGAAAATTGCTGACTTTGCCCGCGGGGCATATTTGCGCGATTTGCAGGCCGCCGGGTGCCAGATCCAGCTGTATACGCCCGGTATGATGCATGCGAAGGCTGGGATTATTGATAACACTGCATATGTCGGATCGAACAATATGGATGTGCGCAGTATGTTGCTGAACTTCGAAGACGCGCTTTTCGTGCATGATACCGATAGCGTGCAAGCCGTCGCAAACTGGTTCGAAAACCTTTTGCCAGATTGTGAGGTCGGAATTGCACAGGCCAGTTCCCTGCGGCGTATCGGTGAGGGACTATTCCGCGTCGGGGCCCCTATTTTATGACCGACCAGTCCGATTTGCTGCACGTTGTCAGTTACAATATCCGCAAGGCGATGGGCACCGACCGGCGCCGTGACCCGCATCGCATTCTGACAATCCTGCGAGAAACCGCGCCCGATATCGCAATTTTGCAAGAAGCAGACCTGCGTCTGGGCCAGCGACCAACCGCCCTGCCCCGTGACGCCATTGAGGATGCAGGATTTGTTCCTGCCGCCTTGGCAGAGAATACCGTCAGCCTGGGCTGGCACGGCAATGCCATTTTGATCCGGCCCGATTGGCCAGTGCTTTCCATCGACCGGATCGTCCTACCGGGGCTAGAGCCGCGTGGTGCCGTCGCTGCTGTCGTCGATTCGTCATTTGGGCCATTGCGTATTGTCGGTCTGCATCTGGGACTGCTGCGGCGTTCCAGACTTGGGCAGCAACATGCCGTTTTGGATTGGATGGCCGATCAGGTTGACCACCCCACGATCATTGCAGGCGATCTGAACGAATGGTCGGCGCGGCGCGGACTGGGGCCACTGACACGCAAATTTGGTTTACGCTCTCCAGGGCATTCCTTTCATGCGCGCTGGCGTCTTGCGCCCTTGGACCGGATCGGCATGTCGGATCACTTTGAAATGGACGATCTGGACATGATCGACACGGACCTAAGCCGCATGGCCTCTGACCACCTGCCGTTAAGCGCGAAAATCGCCATGCGCCGCAGGCCTTAGGCATCGCTATCAGTGCACCGGGCCGGCTTATCCCCGGTTAGGGCTTGAGCGGATGGCTCTGGGGGCCTATCTGATGGCAACCTTAGGCAGGCGGACCATTCATGGCCAATCATCTTTATCACGGCGATTTGCCCGATGGACTGGACCTTGGGCCCGTTGTCGCCATCGACTGCGAAACCATGGGGCTGATCCCGCGGCGGGATCGGTTATGCCTGATCCAGATGTCCAGCGGTGACGGCCATTGCCATCTGGTGCAGGTATCACCGGACATCGCGCCGGCACCAAATCTGTGCCGTATGCTGGCCGATCCCACTGTGACAAAGCTGTTTCATTACGGTCGCTTCGACATCGCTGCCTTGTTCAACGCTTACGGCGTGTTGTGCCAACCGGTGTGGTGCACAAAGATTGCGTCCAAGCTTGTCCGCACCTTCACGGACCGCCACGGCCTGCGAGAGTTGGTCCGCGAAATGGTCGGCACGGATATTTCGAAACAGCAACAGCAAAGCGATTGGGGCGCACCCGATCTAACCGAGGCACAGCTTGACTATGCCGCCTCTGACGTTTTGCACCTTCACAGACTGAAGGCAGAGCTGGAAAGCCGCCTTGCCCGCGAGGGACGTACAGCGCTCGCGCAATCCTGCTTTGATTTTCTGCCAACCCGCGCCCAGCTTGATCTGGCCGGGTGGGCCGACCCGGATGTGTTTGCCCATTGATGGAACAGAACAAAATTTTTTGCGACGCCGGTCGCCGCGTCATCGATGCCGAAGCTGCAGCACTTGCGGCGCTGGGTCTGTCCCTTGACGACAGCTTTGCTGCTGCGGTGCAAATGCTGCTGGACGTGCGCGGCCGTGTGATCCTGTCCGGCATGGGCAAATCCGGCCACATTGCCCGAAAAATTGCGGCAACATTTGCCAGCACCGGCACGCCAGCGCATTTCGTCCACCCCGCCGAGGCAAGTCATGGTGATCTGGGCATGCTGACGCCCGGCGACGTGGTAGTCGTTTTGTCCAATTCAGGCGAAACGCCAGAACTGGCCGATCTGGTCGCCTATACCCGCCGGTTTGGCATTTCCTTAATCGGCGTCGCCAGCCGACCAAACAGCACGCTTTTGAGCCAATCCGATATCGCCCTTGTTCTGCCGCAACTCGGCGAGGCATGCGGTACAGGCGTTGTGCCCACCATATCCACCACGATGACGCTGGCCTTGGGTGACGCGCTGGCTATTGCGCTAATGGAACACCGCAAATTCACACCTGAAAACTTTCGCGACGTGCACCCCGGTGGCAAGCTAGGAGCGCGGCTTTCGACTGTCGCGAACCTGATGCACACCGGTACCGAACTACCCGTTGTTGGTGCCGATACGCCGA
Source organism: Loktanella sp. R86503 (assembly GCF_042466455.1). Lineage (NCBI taxonomy): Bacteria > Pseudomonadati > Pseudomonadota > Alphaproteobacteria > Rhodobacterales > Roseobacteraceae > Loktanella > Loktanella sp. R86503. The sequence goes on along the minus strand of NZ_JAXHCI010000002.1, from coordinate 283,536 downwards.
TGGGCGATGTTCTTTTGGTCATTTCGCAACGGGGATTTGGCGTCGCGGGCATTGTGGCTGACGATGGCACGCTTGCGGGTGTGATTACCGACGGCGACTTGCGCCGTCACATGCAAGGCCTGCTGGATCACACCGCAGGCGAAGTTATGACCCGCAATCCTACAACCGTGAAAAGCGGCGCGCTTGCAGAACGTGCCGTTGCGATCATGAACGAACGCAAAATCACCTGCCTTTTCGCTGTCGATGACGCAGACAAGGTTGCCGGGATTTTGCATATTCATGATTGCCTGCGCGCTGGTGTGGTCTGAACGATGGCAGCCGCCACGAACTTTCATTCGCAATTGGTGGGTTGGCTAAAAATACTGCTGCCATTGGCCGCGCTGATGCTGTTATCGACGCTGTTTTTGTTTGCCCGCAATACCGGCACCTCTTCTGAAATCCCCTTCGCAGAGATTGATGCAGCCGCAGCCGAACAGCGCATCGCTGCGCCGCGCTTTTCCGGACTGACAAACGCAGGTGACATTCTTTCAATCAGCGCAGAAGCGGCGCGCCCTGATACGAGCGGCGGAACAGATATCACGATTGACATGCCCCGCCTGTCGCTGGATGCCACCGACGGCACGACGTTGCGGATTACTGCTGGCACCGGACAGGTCGACACCTCGGCAAACACGGCCCACCTTGGCGGTCTTGCCAGGCTGGAAACATCGTCGGGCTACGTTATGGAAACAGCCGGCCTGCAGGCTGACTTGACGACTGGCACTGTCACCTCTGATGGCGCTCTTGAAATTCAAGCACCTTTTGGCCAGTTGAATGCCGGTCAGGTGACATTTGAAGCAGGCAACGACGGGGCCGGCCAACAGATGAATTTTACCAAAGGCGTAAAGCTGGTGTATACACCCGCAACCGCCGCACCAAAGGACGAATAACGTGACGCGATTTTTAGCCGCTCTGATTGCTTTGGTGTTTGCCGTTCCTGCGACGGCTCAGACAAATATCAACCTTGGCGGAATTGCGGCTGATCCGTCTGCGCCGGTCGAAGTCACCGCCGACAATTTGAACGTCGATCAGGATACCGGATCTGCGGTATTTAGCGGGAATGTCGTCATCGGTCAGGGCGAATTGCGCCTGTCGGCCCCGTCTGTGCAAGTCACCTATGCTGCCGAATCCGGGGATATTACGCGCCTGCAAGCGAACGGGGGCGTCACGTTTGCCACGGCAACGGAAGCAGCTGAGGCGCAAAGCGCGGACTACAATCTGTCCAGCGGCCTGCTGACCTTGAACGGCGATGTGCTGTTGACCCAGGGGCAAAGCGCCTTGTCCGCAGACAGCATGGTGCTGGACCTGAACGCTGGCACCGCGCAGATGAATGGCCGTGTGCGGACTGTGTTTCAGCAGGACGGCAACAACTGATGCCCCGCGACGTGCCTCGACCCTCTGGCGACGGACTGCGCGTTACAAACTTGCGCAAAAGCTACCGCAAGCGCCCTGTCATCCGTGATGTCAGCCTACACTTGGGTAAGGGTGAAGTCGTCGCTTTGCTTGGTCCGAACGGATCGGGCAAAACCACCTGCTTTTACCTGATCGCAGGCCTTATCACATTGGAAGGCGGTCAGGTCAGCGTCGATGGCGAAGACGTGACTACCCTGCCAATGTATCGCCGCGCGAACGTCGGCATCGGTTATTTGCCACAGGAAATGTCGATTTTTCGCGGCCTAACCGTCGAAGACAACATTAAGGCCGTTTTGGAAATCGCCGAACCCGACAAAAAGCGCCGACGCGAGAAGCTGGAAAAGCTGCTTTCGGAGTTTTCGATTGAACACCTGCGGCGAGCCCCCGCCGTTGCTCTGTCAGGGGGTGAGCGGCGGCGCGCCGAAATTGCGCGGTGTCTGGCCGCCGGACCAAAGTATGTCCTGCTTGACGAACCCTTTGCAGGGGTGGATCCGATCGCAGTTGCTGAAATCCGCAGCTTGGTTGCGGACTTGAAAAACCGCGGTATCGGTGTATTGATTACGGACCATAACGTGCAGGAAACGCTGCAAATTGTGGACCGGGCCTATATCTTGCATGACGGCAAAGTGCTTATGAGCGGCACCACGGATGAAGTCGTGCGTGACGAAAACGTGCAGCGCGTCTACCTCGGCTCCAGCTTTCGCGTGAATTGAGCAACCATTGACAGACGCTGCGTTGTGGCGCTGAATGTCAGGGATGATGCAAAAGATTTTCCATCGCTTTTCCACCGTAGCGCCTGCGCTGGGTGGAAACCTTAACCCTTTGGAAACCTTCGCGGCATCATCCTTTCAAACGCACAGCTTGGGAACTTTCGGCCGCCTGCGGCCTTGGTTCCTTGTGCGTTAATACCAGCAGAACAGGAGAGATCATGCGGTATCAGATCAGCGGAAAACAGATCGACATTGGCGCGGCCCTTCAGACCCACGTTGAAACTGAACTGGGCGAAACGCTGGCGAAGTATGCCGGTCGCCCGACCGAGGCTTACGTCGTCTTCTCCAAAACCGGGCACGAGTATGTGGCCGAATCCGTCGTTCATCTGTCGACCGGCCTGACGGTCCAGGCCTCTGGCAAGGATTCTGAGATATACGCTGCTTTTGATGCCTGCGCCGAGAAAATGGACAAACAGTTGCGCAGGTATAAGCGCAGACTGAAGGATCACCACCGCGATCGCCCTGACCCTGTTGAAGTTTCGGGCGGCGGGTCGTATATCCTCGCCGCAACGAAGGATGATAGCGACGAGGATGAGCAGTCCAGCGACGCACCGGTCATCGTCGCAGAGACAGAGGCAAAGATCCCCTCTCTTTCTGTTGGTGAAGCTGTGATGCAGATGGAACTGTCCCATGCGAACGTCATGGTCTTTCGAAACGAAAAGCAGGGCCGCATCAATGTGGTCTACAAGCGTGAAGATGGTAATATCGGCTGGATCGATCCGCACGACGCGGGCTGAACAGCCGGATCCGCACCAAGGGGCGAATTGATGCAACTGGCTGACATCCTGCAACAAGGTGCCGTCAAGGTGTTGGGCGGTTGTACCAGCAAAAAACGCCTTTTTCACGATCTCGGCGCGATGGCGGAACAGTCATATCATATGTCATCCACCGAGGTGATCGACGCCTTGATTGAACGCGAAGGTTTAGGCCCGACCGGCGTGGGACACGGCATCGCCCTGCCCCACGCACGCCTGGCCGATGTTGATCGTGTGCGGGGACTTTTCCTGCGTCTGGAAAAGCCGCTGAACTTTGATTCCGTTGATCGCCAGCCTGTCGATTTGGTTTTTGCCTTGCTGGCACCGGAAGAGGCAGGCGTTGAACACCTGCGTGCACTGGCTTTGGTGTCGCGCACCATGCGCAATCCGGAAGTCTGCGCCAAGCTGCGTGCTAACAGCGATCCTGCCACCCTTTATGCAATCTTGACCGAAAATCAGGCGACGCAGGCGGCTTAGCGCCAATCGCGAAAGCCGAACGCCTCGTAATCGCGGGCATAGGCATCGCGCGCGGCTGTTTCCACTACATCATCATAGATCGCAGCCAAACGGGCGGCATGGGGGTCTGTCAGCTCGGGTAAGTCAGGCATGCTGGTGCGGCCGATCTGCCCGGCCAGCCGCGCCATGTCAGCCCGCAGGCTATCTTCACGAGCAATCAAATCAGGAACGCCAAACTCCGCCATGCCCTGTAAAAGTGACTGTTGCGACGCCCAGGCCGCATCGGTCCGCACAGCCGTTTGTGCGGACAGATTGCTGCGCAGGAATTTCAGGAAAGCCAGAAACGCCTTGCGATGAGCCTGCATATTATAGACGACATCCGTTTCAGGCACCGCACCGCCATCGGGCACTTCTACTCCGTGAACCTTGCGCAGGGTCGCCCGAATTTCGCCAAAGCTTCCCGGTCCGTTTGATACAATTCGTTCGCAAAATGCCGTATGCGCCCAGACAACCGGATGACGCACGACAGAAAACTTGCGATGACCGGGATGGGCGCGCAGCCAATCCCGCAGGCTTTTCTGGCTGAAGCCGGTTTTTAAACCCTGGACAGTTGCTTCATCTACCGCAGCCAGCCAGTCCTGTACGACCGTATTCGGTCCGGACTTTAATGGCATATAAAGTAGCGGGCTGTGCGGCGCGGCGATGTAAGCCGGAATCATCGGCCCACGACGAGGTTCAAAATTCGGCGTGCGCGTCAGATTGAAACGATCCATGCGAGCCAAGGCACTTTCCATGTGTGCAAAGTTTGCAACCTTGTTGGCCATGGGGTCAGGGTTTTGCTTTTTAAGTGTCTTGTTCAGCGATGCAATCTGGCTGTCGACGCCAAGCCAGCGCACCATACCATTCATGACCTCGACGTCTTGCAAGTCTTCGTAAGCGACATAAAACGCCGTTTGACCGCTACGCTGCAGACTATTCAGGATACGTGTTTGAAAAGCTTGCAAAGCCGCGAGGTGTGTTTCGAATTCAGTGCCGTCAAAATCGATCTGCTGCGTCTTTGCGTGGGTGACATTCGTTAGTTTCCACTGCCCAGTCGCGGTGGCAATTTTCCAGCTAACGAAGCTGTCAACGGGATTGCGGGTCAGCACGATCTTAGCGCACCGGGGATCGGTCAGCGCGATATCCAGGACGCGTGAGTCGTGATCGTTGAAAAATCGAAAGCCATTCAGCCCGTCCGCGTTTTTAACCCGCTCAATAAGTGCCTGCGGGTTGGACTCCCGTTCGCCCTGCGTCATTCCCAAAACTTCAGGCGTATTCGGGAATCCGATGAAATGAGGATTGAACGCCTCACCCAGACAGGTGATGCCATCGAATGTGTTTAAATTGGCTTCCAGAAAATTAGAGCCGGTGCGCATTTCAGCGAAAACGACGAAGTAATCGAATTTTGACACGTTATTTCACCAAATAGGGTTTGCGCGCCTTTGGCGCTTGATGAAGCGGGGCGGAATCGACTGGAAAGTCACCCATAAGGTAAGGGTGCATTCCTTGGTTCTTTAGGTTTTGCAAAAACTGTCCAAAGCCGGACAGGTCATGCATCCGCGGTGCTTCGGCAATCAGGCGGGTTTTTTCACCGGTCATTTCATCAATGACTAGCTGCAGGGCCTCCATCGGCGACTCGATGAAATCGGCCATCGTCCAGATGTGAATGCGGGCCTTTGCCCAAGGCGAACGCAGTGCCGCCAAATGTTCGTTTTCAACGCGCTGTAGCAACGCAGCTTCGTGCCTAAGATCAGCGAAATCGCGATTGGATTGGAAAAGCGGCACCGCCCAGCTTCCGGAAATGACGCTGATCTGCGCATTCGGATCCTTTGCGATCATCCAGCTTATACTCTGCACATCCGATGGACCAAATTGAAAGGCCTGACGTTCGCCCCGTGTATTCCAAATCAAGTTGGTCAAAAACATTTGGGGATTGTGGTCACGCAATTCAGGCGCATCAGACAGTGCGCCATTGAAAAACTTTTGCCGCCCATCGAACTGCACACGGTCGCGTGCGTAAAGGTGCCCGTGTACGCGCGCGCCGGTCATCCGCGCCAGCCACGGCTCAAAGTTTTCGAACAGCTGGCTAAAGCCGCCAAAGACGGAATAGGGCGCTGATGTCATACCGTTTTCCCAATCCCGATTGGGCCAGCGGCTTTGCATATAAAGGCCTGGGCGCCCTTTGGTGCGCCGTTCGACTGCCTTTGAAAAGATGCGGTCAATTTTGCCAGGATTCGGCTCTGCACCTTTCATGGTAGCCGCATCTTCAACAAGAAACGCTTGATAAAGAAGATCCGCACGCGGCCAGATTTTTCGGGCGACAAAACAGTCGGACCGCCGAAGCAGTTGCAAATGGTCGTCGTAGAAAATATGTGGCTTGCCCTGAAAATCGAACTTTGACAGCGTCAAAGATCGGCTTTCAATGTTAGCAGAATATAGGCGCGCAAGAGTCTGAAAATAGCTTTCATCAGGAATCCAGACCCTGGAAAAATATTTATCATAAAGCGGCCGATCCGGGTCCTGAAGAATTGCGGACAAAGTCTGCCGTGTCAGACACCACCATTGCGACCCCATATGAGGCACGATTCCTTCTGGAATTTTGCGCCGAAACCGAAAGCGACGTTGAAGTGCAACATAGCGATCGAAAAGGTATCTGTTCTTTCGCCAAGAAAATGGAAATCGCAGCGTAAATCGTTCACGGTCAAGCCCGCCGACCGTCCACGGCACATCTGATGTTGTCGCGCTTTCGATAAAGTCGGTACGCGGACGACTGTCGAGGTACCGGCGCAATTCGCGCACCGGCCGCAGCGGCATGCACGATCCAGAGGCTAAAAATACGTGGCGTACTTTTGGAAAAGACCGCAACATGACTTCTGACGCGGACTGCGTGCCAGCGACAATCCCCCACGTACCCCATTCACAGCGATGCCGTCGACTGAACTTGACCTGATCCAGATCAGCAAGTGCCGCCTTGAATTGTTCGAACTTATCGTCCGGCACAGTCTGGTCGACATGGATAACCACAGGGCAGCCGCCGTCGACCCAATGCCTAGCCAACTGTTCGGCTCGGTCAAAAGCCGTGTGCACCAACATGACGACGCCAACAGTCATGCCCAGTTTCCTTTAGACATGATCCCAAGAATTTCGAGCTGGCGCCAGTTGATATAACGTTCGCTCCACTTGCACCACAAATCGGGGTTTTCGTCGCCCGAGGCTGCATAGGCGCGATATTCGTGGCTATTGGCATAGTGTTGCCCGCGCTCCATCTCCTCCTTCGCCTTTTCGTTAAAGTTCGACAGGAATTTTGTGTGCAGCAATGCGCCACTGGCCTTTTCGCCGCCCCATTCGTCATACACCAGATTAAGCCCGCGCGGCAGCAGCATATGGGTACTGCTGACATAGGCGTATCGTTTATCCCATTTCACCAATGGGATCTTGTTCAAAGCGGGCGCGCGGGCAGGCTCTGTCGGGAAAAAGGTGCGGGCACGCGGGCCACCTTGAATCCAGAGATTTCCAAACTTTGGATTGCGTTGAATATTGTAGTTTCCACTATCAAACCATTCGGCGACCTGTAGCGGGTCGGCTCCCCGGCGATAGGGCACATCATTGATGCGCCCTTTGGGATACATGTCCAATAGCATCGCGCCGAAAGACTTGATCGACGATGCATCCAGCCAATCGGTCAAAGCTCGCAGAGGTCGCGTATCGCAGAATGGGTATACCAGCAATTCATCCGGATCGACGACCAGGGTCCAATGACCGTGGCCATATTTGCGCTGCAACCAATTCAGCCAATCAACGCCAAAGCGCGCGCGCTTATAGCTGGCCTGCGCATGAAACAGGGTGACATCGGGCTGGTCTTTTAAAAACGCGGCACCGCCATCCGTGCTATCATTATCGACCATGATGAAATGGTTGACGCCTAGCCCGCGATAATACTGGATAAAATGAGGAAGCCGCAGGTCCTCATTGCGAAAGGTCGAAAAGACGAGAATATCGTCAGGTTTGATCTGTGCGGTCCGGTCCACCACAGCTTTCAGTTCGCGCCGCTTACGAATGGCGCGCACCAACCAGCGTTGACGCTGCACCCGTAGCCGGTAGGACCGTAAAATGCCCACGCATTTTCCTAACTGTCATTGCAGCTTGCGTCGGTCGTTATCAGGCTTCGCCTAATACCTTCCTAAAATGTGCGGACCACGTCGGGGGTGACAACCTGCCAGCGCGGTCCTGCGGCGCTGTCTGCAGGAACCTCGAAATTTCTTTTGTCCATGAATAGCGGTCTTGTGCATCCACGTAAACGGCCCAGTCGCCCAGCAATTCGCGGCAAGGTGGCAAATCGGCACATAAAACGGGAACCCCGAGCGCCGCCGCCTCGATCGGAGGCAATCCGAACCCTTCAGAAAGCGATGGAAACAGCAAGCCTTGCGCACCAAGCAAAAGGGCCGCGATTGCGCCGTCTGGCAAGTCTGGCACTTCCCTGACATGGGAGACCCCTGCGTCAAGGCGATCAAAGACTTCCTTGTTAAGCCAGCCACGCCGCCCGCAGATCAGCAGTTCTGGGGCACCAGGCCCCCAATCATCCCAGATATCCAGAAGCAGCGCATGGTTCTTGCGCGGCTCTATCGTGCCAAGAACGACGAAATAGGGGCGCAGCGGCATCACGACAAGAGGGATATCTTCTGGCACGGGTGTGGAAGGCTCCACCCCAAGATGTGCGACTATCACGGGTGGCACTGAACCTAATGCAGCCAGATGGCGGCGCACATCCAAAGCACACGCAGCCGAACTACAAATGATGCGGTCCGCAAATTTTCCCGCAACGATCAACTTTGATCTGAAATCAGCCACTGTCGCGGGCCGTTGCAGATCAGGCCAATCCAGCGGGATTGTATCGTGGATCAAGACCGCAATTTCCGCACCCTGCCGGGATTTTATCGCACGACAGACCGGCCGCACCAGATTGCTGTGACCCACATTGAAATAGGTGAACGGCACCGGAACGTGCTTTAACAAACGCTTCAACTTCGCCCGCCGGGCACGCGCGACGGCATGGCGACGGACAAAGCTTTGTCCAAGGCGGGCCGCGTCCGACAACCGCCGGTTCATGCGCGACAGCAAATCCGGTTTCGAAAACTTGCGGGATTTATAAGCTTCCCCCAGCGCAATAAGCCCGGCCCGGTCAAGCAGTACGAATCCAAGAGCGGTACGGCACAACCCGAAAACGGGCACATCCGCATCCTGCGTAAAAGCCTGAAGATAAGCCAGTTCGACGCGGTCAACGCCGGTCGCAACCAGACCAGCCCGAGAGGCGAGTCTGGTTACATCAAGAAGCCGCGCGTTGGTCACAGACCTTATTTTGCAGCCGCGCGCCGGGCCAACAGATCCTGCAGATAGTCGGCAAATTCGTCGCTCAGCTCTGGTCGATCCAATGCAAAGGCTACGGTCGCCTGCAAATAGCCAGCCTTGGACCCACAATCGTAACGTTGGCCGTCAAACTTATAGCCAAACACGTCGCGATCCTGTGTAATTTCCATCGCGATTGCATCGGTCAATTGCACTTCACCGCCTGCGCCGCGGTCAATCTTGTTCAGGTTCTGCAGCACCTTTGGCGTCAGAATGTAACGGCCAATAACGGCCAGATTCGACGGGGCTGTGCCGGCGGCGGGCTTTTCGACCATGCCTTTTGCCTTGACGATGGGACCGTTTACCGATTCCACATCAAGCACGCCATAGGACGATGTCCGTTCGGGCGCGACCTCCATTGCGGCAACCATAGAGCCGCCCGTTTCCTCGTAGGCTTCGACCATTTGCTGCAGGCATGATTTTTCGCCGGCAATCACATCGTCGGGCAGCATGACGGCAAAGGGCTCGTTTCCGATCAGACGACGCGCACACCAGACGGCATGACCAAGACCCATCGCCTTATGTTGGCGGATGTAGGCAATTGCGCCGCTGTCCATATTGGTTGATTTCAGAATATCGAGCAGTTCAGTTTTGCCCGCCTTGCGCAGTGTGTGTTCAAGATCGGGCGCATGATCAAAGTAGTCCTCAAGCGCGTTCTTGCCCCGTGCCGTCACAAAGATAAATTCCGTAATGCCGGCGGCGCGCGCTTCATCAATGGCGTATTGGATCAATGGGCGATCCACCAGCGTCATGATTTCTTTCGGGACAGCCTTTGTTGCCGGCAGGAAACGCGTTCCCAATCCAGCGACCGGAAATACGGCTTTGGTGACTTTGCTACGCATGCGTTTCCTCGATCATAAAATTCGTGGCGTTCAATTTGCGCCGTCCTACGCCTTGTTTGTGACTAAACCAAGTCATCAGTTATCGAATTCCAAGAAGGTTGTTGTAATCCGCCGATTGTGGGTCACGCAGTGCCGTGATCTTTTTCGCCTCGTGGTCAGACCGCCGCTGCGCCCGCCACGGTGACCACCATGAATCAGTTCTGTCGGATTTACCAAACTGCCCGCCAGTCTGGATCCAAACGCCTGATTCGTCAAAATAACGCCGATGGAAAAGGCCTGTCGGTGACATCAGATAAAGGGAAACGATCTGCCCGCTGTCGACGGCACCTTTCGCAGCCGACATCGCCTCCGCCTTGCGCCAAGATCGGGCGAATACCTTCTTATGTGTCCGGCGCCGCGTATCAAAGGCCAGGAATGGAGGCGGCGTGGAAAAGCGCGGATGCTGACAAAGGTCCCGTTTCAGCCCATCCGCCCAACCGGCATCAAAGGTTTGCAGCAAACGCCTTACATCGCCTGGCATCAGACGACCGGCGACCATATGCGACAGAAGCCGTCGGCGCTGTGCGGCGCGGGGAACATGCGGGGTGGGATGAGGCGTACCGCCATGTTTGCGAAGGAAAACAGCAAGGCTGGCCCCGATTTGAAACAACGTGCGCGGAACGCGATCTTTGCTGCGTCGAACGCTGGGGGCGAAGCCGTGATGGACCTGCGCCATGGGGACAATCGCGGTCACCGCAGACCTTTGGGCCAGACGCAGGTTGATATCCGTTTCGTCCAGATAAAAGGCAAAAGCCTCGTCAAAACCGCCCATTCCGATCAAGGTGGCGCGGCGAATGGCCATATTCGTGCCTTCGGTTTTCACAGCACGGCCCGGCCCTGCGGTCATCAGCGTCGGACGAGCGCCATCAACCTGAATTGACGTGGTTTCAGCATCGCCAAAGGCGAGGCGGGCGCGCCACTGAAAGTCGATTCCATTACGCCCCCGGACAAAACCGCCGGCCGCCATGACGGTTTCACTGGCAAAGGGCGCAGTCAGATATGACAGCCATGTCGGTTCCGGCACAGCATCATCATCGATGAAGGCGACGATATCCCCCGCAGCCAATGCAAGCCCCGCATTGCGTGCAACCGATATATTCGGCACATCGCAACGCGCTGCCTTGATCCGGTCACCCAAGCCGGTTTGCGCCATCGCAGGCCAAGAGGCGCTGTCGGCGACAACAATGACCTCGCACTTGGGGTGATCAATTTGGGACAGGCCAAGCAGACAACGGCGCAAAGCGTCAGGGCGGCCGTTGCTGACAACGATCACACTGACGCTATGCTGCACGTCAGTCTGCCCCCATCTCTTTCAACATCGCCTCGATACGCGGAACGTCTTCGGGATTGTTCAATTCCCAAAACTGGCGGCCCTTTGCATCGACTTCGACACACAGAACAGGGCGGGCCTGTTCCAGAAAGCGAAGCTGCTCTAGCCCCTCTAGGGTTTCAAGCGGACCGATGGGCCACGTACCATAAGAGCGAAGCGCATCAGGGCGGTAAGCGTAGACGCCAACATGATGAAAAACGGGCGTATCCGCATCGTCGGCATAGGTTTGCCCAGTATAGGGGATGACCTCTTTCGAGAAATAAAGCGCATTCATGGTTGCGCCGAACACGGCTGTCGTGCCGCCAACCCGGCCCGCGCGGCGGTCTTCCAGAAAGCCGTTAAGTGCGCGACCTTCGGTACGAAGCACAGGCGTTGCCACATCCACATCAGGCCGCGCCTGAAGGCCTGCGACCAGATCGCTGATAAACCACGCAGGTGTCAGTGGCGCGTCGCCTTGCAGGTTGACCACGATGTCGTAGCTTTCGTCCATCGCGGCGATTGCAGCGGCGCATCGCTCTGTCCCGTTGCGGCAGGACTCTGGCGTCATGACAACCTCTGCGCCGAATGCCTCTGCGGCCTGCTTGATCCGGTCATCATCGGTGGCAACAACGACACGGTCGACGCCGTCCACCTGCATCGCCGCATCCCAACTGCGGCGGATCAACGATTTCGCAACGCCGTCAGCACCACGCAGATCGACAAGCGGCTTGCCCGGATACCGGGTAGAGGCATAGCGGGCGGGGATTACAATTAGAACCGCCATCAGGATTTCAGCAACGTGACGCCGGGGGCATGGGCAATGAAATACGGGTTCGCATAGCCGTCTTTGCCATACATCAGCGGCTTATGGTTGTCGAAACGCACAACCTCTCCACCAGCACCTGTCAGCACGGCATGGCCTGCGGCGGTGTCCCATTCCATCGTGCGCCCGAGGCGCGGATAGATATCGGCCTCACCCGTCGCGATCAGGCAGAATTTCAGGGATGAGCCTGCGCTTTTCATGTCTTTGACCAGATACAGGTCGATGTAGTCGTCGGTTGCCTGATCGCGGTGTGATTTGGACGCGACAACCATAAGCGCATTATTGTCAGGGTTGGTTGTAACAGACATCGGCTCGACTTCGCCAACCGTATCTTTTGCAAAAGGGCCGGTCTCCTCGACCGATTGGCCAGAGGCATCAGTATAGAACAGGCGCCCCTTGGCAGGGGCATAGACCACGCCACGCACCGGCACGCCGTCAACGACGTAGGCGATGTTTACGGTGAAATCGCCCCGGCGCTTGATGAATTCCTTGGTGCCATCCAGTGGGTCCACGATAAGGAACGTGCTGGCCTGCACTTTATGGGACGCGGCCTGTTCTTCTGTCACAAGCGCCACATCGGGAAAAGCTTCACGCAGGCCGGCGCTGATGATCGCATCCGCAGCTTCGTCCGCTGCCGTGACGGGGCTTGCGTCGCTTTTGGTACGTACATCGAAGTCGGGCGAATTATAGATTTCCATGATCTTATCGCCCGCTTCCAGCGACAATCGCCGCATCACATCGGACAGCTTGTTAAAATCCATGGTCACATTTTCTCCGTATTTGCGGGGCACACAGTGAATTGATTGAAAACTTGCCCTTTTCGCTCTTATGCTGCGGCATAAAGCGAACGGCAAGAAATTCATGGCATCAGACATGCAGCGCCGATGCGTATCGAATGAAAAAGGCAACGTCAGATGTTTCAGGTGCAGGCCCCAAAATCGCGTACGCGCTCTGCCTTGGGGATGGCTGATCTGATATACCACAGCGCCGTACGCGATATCCGTAAAAACCATCGTAACCCCCTTGTCGGGCTGATCTTGAATATCTTTCAGTCGGTCCTGATGATTGCATCGTTCTATGCGATGTTCTGGCTACTTGGCATGCGCGGTTCGGCTGTGCGCGGCGACTACCTGCTTTACATCATGTCCGGCATTTTTCTTTACATGACGCACACCAAAGCGATGAGCGCGGTCGTCGCATCAGAGGGGCCGGCATCCCCCATGATGAATCACGCACCGATGACGACGGCGATTTCGATCTCTGCCGCAGCTCTTTCATCGCTTTACTTGCAGTTTCTTTCGATTGTTGTCGTCCTGTTCATCTACCATGTCGCCTACAAACCGGTCGAAATCGACAATCCGATCGGCGCGCTAGAAATGATGATGATCGCTTGGTTTTCCGGTGTGGCCGTGGGAACGATCTTTTTGTCGATCAAGCCATGGGCCCCGGAATTTACCCGCATCGGCAGTTCGGTTTATGGCCGCGTCAACATGATCGCATCGGGCAAGATGTTTCTGGCCAATACCCTGCCTGCATCGATGCTGGCGATTTTCGACTGGAACCCCTTGTTTCACTGCATCGACCAGATCCGCGGCGACATTTTTTTGAATTATAACCCACACTTCAGCTCTCCTACCTATCCGGTCTATGTGGCAATTGTTCTGCTGATGCTTGGACTGCTTGGCGAATTCTATACACGCCGCCGCGCATCAATCAGCTGGAACGCTTCGCGCTAGGCTTTGGCCGCCGCCGCCGCCCCGTACCACGCTGCCCGTACCACGCTGCCCGCCCTGCCCGATTGAGCCAAAAATTGGCAAGCTGTATGGTCACCCCCTGTTGCAGGGGCCAAAACGCCTCCCTATATACGCCAGACAGTCGGGGCAGGTCATTTCTGCGCCGCAATCATGAAAACGGGCGCAGGTGCCGCAATGGGTCTGCGCCTCTCACATCGCCTGAAGTATAAGGGATCTGAAAATGGCTAAAATCATTGGTATCGACCTCGGTACAACAAACTCTTGCGTTGCCATCATGGATGGCAGCAAGCCCCGCGTGATCGAAAACAGCGAAGGTGCGCGCACTACGCCGTCGATCGTTGCGTTTACGGATGACGAACGTCTGGTTGGCCAGCCCGCCAAGCGTCAGGCCGTCACCAACCCTGAAAACACCATCTTTGCAGTCAAGCGTTTGATCGGCCGTCGTTTTGACGATCCGCTTCTGGCAAAAGATAAAAAGAACATGCCTTTTGACGTGGTCAACGGCGGCAATGGCGATGCCTGGGTTCAGGCAAAGGGTGAAAAGTATTCCCCCTCGCAAATCTCGGCCTTCATCCTGGGCAAGATGAAAGAGACTGCAGAATCCTACCTTGGCGAAGAAGTCACTCAGGCTGTCATCACTGTGCCTGCCTACTTCAACGACGCCCAGCGTCAGGCAACCAAGGACGCAGGCAAGATTGCCGGCCTTGAAGTTCTGCGCATTATCAACGAACCGACAGCAGCTGCATTGGCCTACGGTCTGGACAAGAAAGACACCAAAACCATCGCGGTCTATGACCTTGGCGGCGGTACCTTCGACGTCACCATCCTGGAAATCGACGACGGCCTGTTCGAAGTGAAATCCACCAACGGCGATACGTTCCTTGGCGGTGAAGACTTTGACATGCGCATCGTCAACTACCTTGCTGAAGAGTTCAAAAAGGAAAACCAAGTTGACCTGACGAAAGACAAGATGGCGCTGCAGCGTCTGAAAGAAGCTGCAGAAAAAGCCAAGATCGAGTTGTCGTCTTCCTCCTCGACCGAGATTAACCAGCCGTTCATTTCGATGGGCTCGAACGGCCAGCCGCTGCACATGGTCATGAAGCTGACCCGCGCCAAGCTGGAATCGCTGGTGTCCGACCTGATCAAAGCGTCGATCAAGCCTTGCCAAGCCGCGCTGAAAGACGCTGGCCTGTCTGTTGGTGACATTGACGAGGTCGTTCTGGTCGGCGGCATGACCCGCATGCCCCGCGTCAAGGAGGAAGTTGCCAAGTACTTTGGCAAAGAGCCGCATCAGGGCGTGAACCCGGATGAAGTTGTAGCATTGGGCGCTGCCATTCAGGCTGGTGTTCTGCAGGGCGACGTCAAAGACGTGGTTCTGCTGGACGTGACGCCGCTGTCGCTGGGCATCGAAACATTGGGCGGCGTTTTTACACGCCTGATCGACCGGAACACGACGATCCCGACGAAAAAGTCGCAGACTTTCTCGACCGCAGAAGACAATCAGAATGCAGTGACCCTGCGTGTCTTCCAGGGCGAGCGTGAAATGGCAGCGGACAACAAGATGCTGGGCCAGTTCAACCTAGAAGGTATCGCGCCAGCACCGCGCGGCATGCCGCAGATCGAAGTGACGTTTGATATCGACGCCAACGGCATCGTGTCCGTCGGGGCCAAGGATAAGGGCACCGGTAAGGAACAGACCATTACGATCCAAGCCTCTGGCGGTCTGTCGGATGAGGATATCGAAGCAATGGTCCGCGACGCAGAGGCAAACGCCGATGCCGACAAGGAACGTCGCGCCCTGGTCGAAGCTAAAAACCAGGCAGAAAGCCTGATCCACTCGACCGAAAAGTCGATGGAAGAGCACAACGACAAGGTCGACCCGACGACGATCGAAGCCATCGAACTGGCTATCGCCGCGCTGAAGGACGAACTGGAAAACGACAACGTCGAAAAGATCAAGTCGGGCATCCAGAACGTTACCGAATCCGCGATGAAGCTTGGCGAAGCCATCTACAAGGCAAGCCAGGACGCCGAGGACGGTGCGGAGCCGGAGCCCAAAGGCGCGGATGAGGATGACATCCTCGACGCGGACTTCGAAGACCTCGACGACGACAAGCGCAACAAGTAAGGCAACCGCCTGACGGGATAGACCGGCCCCTGATCCGGGCCGGTCTTTTTCCATTCCCAAGGGGGAACTGCACAATGGCTAAACGCGACTATTACGAAACGCTCGGGCTCAAAAAGGGCGCCGGCGCGGATGAGATCAAAAAGGCCTATCGCCAAAAGGCGAAGGAATTGCACCCGGACCGCAACTCCGACAATCCAAAGGCTGAAGAGCAATTCAAAGAAGCAAACGAAGCCTATGAAGTCCTGAAGGACGGCGACAAAAAAGCGGCCTACGACCGCTATGGTCATGCCGCGTTCGAAGGCGGAATGGGCGGCGGCGGGCGGCACCCCGGCCACCAAGGCAATGGCGATTTCGCCTCTGCCTTTTCGGATGTTTTCGATGATTTGTTCGGCGACTTTATGGGCGGTCAGCGCGGTGGCGGTGGACGTAGCCGCGCGGCACGCGGCAATGACCTGCGCTATAATCTGCGGATCAAACTGGAAGAGGCCTATGCAGGCCTGACCAAGACGATCAACGTACCCACGGCCGTGCAGTGCGGCAATTGCAGCGGTACGGGCGCAGATGACGGCTCTGAACCTGTGATCTGCCCCACTTGTTCTGGTATGGGCAAAGTGCGCGCGCAGCAGGGCTTCTTTACGGTCGAACGGACCTGCCCCACCTGTAATGGCGCAGGCCAGACGATCAAGAACCCTTGCCATGTCTGTCACGGCGCCGGCCGCGTCGAAAAGGAAAAGGCGCTGTCGGTCAATATCCCGGCTGGCGTTGAAACGGGTACACGCATCCGCCTTGCAGGCGAGGGCGAGGCCGGCATGCGCGGTGGACCTGCGGGCGATCTGTATATCTTTATCGAAGTTGCAGATCACGCATTGTTCGAACGCGAATCCAGCAATCTGTTCTGCCGTGTCCCTGTCAGCATCGCATCTGCCGCCTTGGGCGGAGAGATTGAAGTGCCAACAATTGACGGTGGCCGGTCGCGGGTCAAGATACCCGAAGGCAGCCAGTCTGGCCGCCAAATGCGACTACGTGGCAAAGGTATGCCATCGTTGCGCGGCGGGGCCGCCGGTGACATGTTTATCGAACTGCAAGTCGAAACGCCTGTCAATCTGACGTCTCGGCAGCGCGAAATCCTGAAGGAATTTGATACCTTGTCCAAGGAAAACAATCCGCAGGGATCAAGTTTCTTTAAGTCTGTCAAAGGCTTTTGGGATTCAATGAAAGGCTAGCGCGCGCTGCCGCCATCCCGATTAATCGGCAACATGACAACATATCATTAAGGGGCCCCGGTTGACCGCGGCCCCTTTTTGTTGGGCAACCCTACCGCTTTAACCACTTTTTTACCGCGTCAGAGCAATCTGCGGTTATGACGCAATCATTTCAAGAAGCCCTACCCTTCTTTACTCCTGCCGCCTCTGACGAGGCGACAGGTGTTCAGGTGTCCGGTCGACTGCCGTCCTACATTCGGGATCACCGCGCGCGTTTACGCGAACGTTTTTTGACGGGCGGCGCAGCAGCGATGCCTGATTATGAATTGGTGGAACTTGTGCTTTTCCGTGCCATTCCGCGGCAGGATGTCAAACCGCTGGCACGTACACTGATTGATCAGTTTGGCGATTTTAACCGTGTCATCTCTGCCCCAGTAACAGCGCTGAAACAGGTGAAAGGGGTGGGTGAGGCGGTTATAACCGAACTCAAAATTGTCGAGGCCGCCGCGCACCGTATGGCGCGCAGTAAGGTTATGGCGCGTCATGTCGTAAGTAGCTGGGACGCCCTTTTAGATTATTGCCACACCGTAATGGCGCATCGTGATACGGAACAGTTTCGCATCCTGTTTTTGGACACAAAAAATACGCTTATTGCGGACGAAGAACAGGCACGCGGAACGATCGACCACGTTCCCGTCTATCCCAGAGAAGTGGTCAAACGTGCGCTGGAACTGAACGCCGCATCGCTGATCTTGGTCCACAATCATCCATCTGGGGATCCAACGCCGTCACAGGCCGACATTTCCATGACTGCACAGATTGAAGCGGCGGCAATGGCCCTAGGCATTGCAGTTCATGATCACCTTATCATCGGAAAATCCAGGGAACTGTCTTTTCGCGCTGAAGGATTGCTTTAATTGCCGACCCAGACTTCCACCCTGCGGTTCATCTGGCGGCCCCATGCTGTATCGTCACAGCCGATCGGCAATGCCTCTCCAAAGCCGGCGGTACCAAGGCGAATATTGTCTGGAAGTGTGCCCAACAACGACAAGAGCGCACTTTCCACGGCCAGCGCCCGCGCCGCAGATAGATCGCGGTTCGATGCGGCGTCGCCTTCGCTGTCGCTAAAGCCAATCAACATCACTTCGCGGCCGTCATAGGCACCATCCCTTATGTCGTGCGCCAGATCGCGCAGGTTTGCGGCAGAAGCCGCATCCAGCGCTGTCGTTCCGTTCGCAAATCGGAAGGTCAGCGATATACGCACCCGCGCATGCATCATCGCCACCATACCCTGCAAATCCTGCAGCGATGTATCAGGCCCGGCTATTGTAATGGCATGGGCAAACCGCTCGCCCTGGTCATCCAGCGTGATCGGAATGACCCCGCGGTCAGTGAAACCGGCCCGCCGGACAATCAGTTCGGCTGTCGGGCTGCCAAGCCACTTTAAAAAAGACCGAACGATTTCTGGCTGGCGCTGCGATCTGACAAACGCATAAGCCTGTGTTGCCAATGGGTAATCCTGCGTTTTGATCCCGCGCAGCACTGGCGGTGCAGTCAACCCACAGGCATCGCTAAACCCCAGCGGCTGCGCGATGCCAGAGTTGCCAAGAGCCGCGATTCCCAATGCGCCCGGGTCTGCAGCAACGGCTTGTGCCAGCGCATCCGGATCGGCATGTCTGACCAAAGCCGTGCTGGCCGATACCGGAAGCATAGCCAGAAAGGCGTCAGCCTGCCCATCACCATCTGCCCCCAAGTGGAGCGTTATTGGCATTGGGGGTTGCCCCAACTGTTCCCAATCAGTGACATCACCGGCGAAAGCAGCAATCACATCCGCCGGGTCAATAGTTCGAATGGGATTGGCCGGGGAAACCACAGGCACCAACGCCTCCCCACCCAGCACAATGCTACCGCCGTCCAAGCCGGGTAGCGCGATCCCAACCTCTGCGGCGCGCGCTTGTTCATCTGGCAGCGGGCTGCGAAAGGTTAGGGCTATGTCGCTGTCATATGTCAATAAATCTGCAAATGCTTCGGCACTTTGATTGTTTTGCAAGGTAATTTTCAGAACCGGCCCAGCATCATCGTGCAGGGAAATATCCGTCAGGCCGGTGTTGTCAGCATTCTGGGTCAGCCCCAAACCGCGATCGCGGGCGAACCCGTTAAACAGGGCCGGCAAAAGCAAACTGGTCAATCGCGGCTCGCCGGACATACGCAAATGCGGCGTGTAGTCGTTCCGGTCCGGGCAGTCGGCACCAGCGCAAGTGACGCCAGCATAAGCCAGCGTCAGTGGCCCATGTGGGGATTCGATATCCAGATATGTACCGTCAAAGCCGGCGATGCGACCGGTCAGCACCAGGTTGCCCTGCGCAGAGGTAATTGTGACATCGTCCGCGCCGGCGCTTTGGGCAAACAGCAACAGTGCGGCAAGTCCCCCTGCCGCACTGCGCAAAACTGAATACCATCTGGAACGTTGCTGCGATTTCATTTCGCCGCGAGTGTCAGGTCCGCAAACATATTTTTCAACACCAGAAATTCGCCAATTGCATCACAACCCGGCATGGTCATCGTCAAATCAATCGCACCAACCGAATTGTTCGGACCGATCTGGATGCTTTGCGCCGAAACATCGCGCCCGCAATTGCGGCTTGTGACCTCTGCCTCGACATTCAGGATGACCTGCCCGTCGCGTGCGGATGTCCCGCTGGGGAATGTATAGACCTCTGCCCGCAGAGTATCACTGACAGCAACATCGCCCAGCGACACAAAAAATCCGCCTTGGCCGTCCTGAGCCTGATCAAACGTCCCGGTCGATGCCGACCAGATATGTCCGGCGTCATTATAGCCTGCGCCGAATTCCAGCGCGTGAAGCTGGACACCGTCATCGCCTTGCCACTGCAGCACGGCCCGGTCCACCTTATCTAGGTCAGGCACAGTAACAGAAGCAGCTGCCGCCTTGCCCGAATTGAAATCGGCAATGAATAATGCGTCACGGGAAAGCGCTGGAACATCAACCGACAGCTTGCCGTCCGCGTCGGTCATTGCGCTGAAAATCATGCCCTGGTGGTGGATCGAAACCGGTGCACTCTTGTGACAGTCACCGGCCAGTTGCAGCTGAACCATCGCCATAGGAAGGGCGGTCGCCGTCATCGACGGATTACAAACCGTCACTTTTGGGCTTTGCATTTCGGGCGGTTGAATCATCGTCGATGCAGCGCCCAGATCCAATGCGGCGGTCAACTCGGGCATTTGCAGGGTTGGCGTCGCCAGTTCTTGGGGAATGTTCGCGGTCTGCATCGTATCGCTTGTCGCGCGAGGTGCCATAAGAGGAGGTACGACAGCTACATTGTTGGTGGTCACAGCCGAAGCAGGAATGCTGACTTGAGTACGGCCATCTGGTCCGCCGATGGGTTCATCAATTCCAAGCCGCGCGGCAACCGCATCGCCATATTGCATGACAAAGCCAATGCTCAGCGCGACAGAAAATGTCGTGACGGCTGTGACGATCTTACGGGTTGCTGGTTTCATGACTCGTCTCCTTGCCCGTTAGGGGATGGGACAAGTTATGCACAGCGCAAATGTCGTCGTCGGGACCGGCGCAAGGAATTAACGTGTCGTGAATGTGGCAGGGGCGGACCATTGGCCCGCCCCTGCAACCATTTTTATCACAATGCGCCGTGGCAGTGCTTGAACTTCTTACCCGACCCACAAGGGCAAGCATCATTACGTGTCGGGTTTCCCCAAGTCGCCGGGTCGTTTTCATCAAAGCCTGTGCGGGCAGTCGCGTCTCCGGCGCTTAGTGCAGAGGTAGCGCGTTCGATCATCTTTTCCGGCTCTGGCTGTGCATCGGGCTGCGGCGCAGCATCCGCGCCGGCCGCTGCGGCCTGCTGTTGGCGCAGTTGCGCGATCATCTGATCCTGTTGTTCCTGCGTCATTGGCTGGATCTGACCCAGCTTTTGGGTCACGTCCAGACGCAGCCCATCCAGAAGCCGCTCAAACAGCTGGAAGCCTTCGGTCTTGTATTCATTCAGCGGGTCACGCTGCGCATACCCACGGAAACCGACAACAGAGCGCAGATGTTCCAAAGTCACCAGATGCTCGCGCCATTTGGCGTCGATCGTTTGTAGCAAAACCTGCTTTTCGATGTTGCGAATGGCCGCCGCGCCAAAGGCTTCTTCTTTTTTGGCCATATGCGCATCTGACGCGGCTTCCAGCCGTTCACGCATCTCATCGGCATCGACGCCTTCTTCTTGCGCCCAAGCCATGACCGGCTCGTCCATGCCAAGGTTCTGGATGACGTCGGCATAAAGCGCCTCAGTTGTCCACTGATCGGCATAGCTGCGTGGTGGCATATGCTCGTCGACCATATCTTCGATCACCTGGTGGCGCATGTCCTTGACGATTTCGGATAGATCAGTCGCCTCCATGATCTCTCGGCGTTGGCCAAAGATCACTTTTCGTTGCTCGTTCATCACGTCGTCGAACTTGAGCAGTTGCTTGCGAATGTCAAAGTTTCGGCCTTCGACTTTTGCCTGCGCCCGTTCCAGCGATTTGTTCACCCACGGGTGCACAATCGCTTCACCTTCTTTCATGCCCAGCGTCGACAAAACCTTGTCCAGACGTTCAGAGCCGAAAATCCGCATCAGATCGTCTTCGAGCGACAAAAAGAAAGACGATCGGCCAGGATCACCCTGTCGGCCAGAGCGACCGCGCAGCTGGTTGTCGATCCGGCGCGATTCGTGACGTTCTGTCGCCAGAACGAACAGGCCGCCAGCTGCCAGAACCTTTTCCTTTTCGCCAGCATGTTCTGCTTCGATCCGGGCGCGGATTTCGTCGGGGTTAGCTTCGGGATCGGCGTCCAGCGCCTCGATCACCTTCAACTCGACATTACCACCCAGCTGAATGTCGGTACCACGGCCCGCCATGTTGGTGGCGATGGTTACAGCACCCAGCTTACCTGCGTCGGCAATAATCTGCGCTTCCTGTTCATGCTGGCGCGCATTCAGGACGTTATGCTTTATCCCCTCTGCAGTCAGCAGCTGCGACAGAAACTCGGACTTTTCGATGCTGGTCGTGCCGACAAGGATAGGCTGCGCCTTGGCATTCGCTTCTTTGATCTCTTTGACCACGCCTTCGAACTTTTCGCGGGCGGTCCGGTAAACCTGATCATGCTCATCTTGGCGTTGGATGGGCCGGTTGGTCGGAACTTCGACCACGCCCAAGCCATAGATTTCCATGAATTCGTCGGCTTCGGTCAAGGCCGTGCCGGTCATGCCGCCCAATTTGCTATACAGGCGGAAGTAGTTTTGAAAGGTAACAGAGGCCAGCGTGACGTTTTCGGGGCGAATGGAAACGCCTTCTTTCGCCTCAATGGCCTGATGCAGACCATCTGCAAGCCGGCGACCGGTCATCATACGGCCCGTAAATTCATCAATCAGGACGATTTCATCACCGCGGACGATGTAATCCTTGTCCTTGGCAAATAGCTTGTGTGCCTTCAGCGCTTGGCTTGTGTGATGCACAAGCGTGACGCTTTCGGGATCATAAAGCGTCTGGCCTTCAGGCAGCAGACCGGCACGCGTCAAGGCGTCTTCGAGGTAGTCATTGCCTTCGTCAGTAAAGGTAACGGACCGCTGTTTTTCGTCCAGCGTGAAATGCTCCGGCAGGATACCTGGCACTACAGTATCAATGTCGCGGTACATCTGGCTGCGGTCCTGCGCTGGACCGGAAATGATCAGCGGCGTGCGCGCTTCGTCGATCAGAATCGAGTCGACCTCGTCAACGATCGCAAAGTTGTGCGGCCGCTGGTACATCTGGCTTAGTTCAGACTTCATGTTATCGCGCAGATAATCAAAGCCCAGTTCGTTGTTCGTCGCGTAGGTCACGTCGCACTGATAGGCGACTTTCTTTTCCGCCTCGGGTTGCTGCGGTACGACGACACCCGTGGTCATTCCTAGAAAGCTATAAACCTTCGACATCCAGTCCGCGTCGCGGCGGGCCAGATAATCGTTCACGGTCACGATATGCACGCCCTTGCCGGACAACGCATTCAGATATGCCGGAAAAGTCGCAACAAGGGTTTTCCCCTCGCCTGTCTTCATCTCGGCAATGTTACCTTGATGCAGAAAAATACCGCCCATCAGCTGCGTATCGAATGCACGCAGACCCAAGGCGCGGCGCGCACCCTCGCGGCAGTTGGCGAACGCTTCGGGCAGCATTGCATCTAGGCTTTCGCCTGCTTTCGCCCGCTCTTGCAGGGTGCGCGTCCGCTCCTTGATTTGCTCGTCGCTCAGCGCCGTAAACTCCGGCTCCAGCGCGTTGATCTTCTCGATCAGGGGCCGCACGGCCTTAACTTTACGATCGTTCGCGGTCCCAAAGACCTTTTTCGCAATAGATGACAGACCCAGCATGTTCTCTCCAAGCGGACTCTTGCCGCCCCTGTGATACCAAATTGAGAGGAGGTCGCTTGTCGGCTTGCGCCAAGGCCCCTAAACAGGGCCCAAGACCAGCCCCCTCAAGGCTTCCTTGCGATGTAAGGGGCGGGCTGATTACTGTCAACGTTGCGCCCCTTCGGGGGACTGTTTGTAAGGACTGTTTCAATGACCCGTATGACCCTTTTGCTGGGCACCGCCGCACTGGCGCTGACCCTGACAACCACCGTGCAGGCGCAGGATACCACAACCGAAGCGCCCGCTGCCGAAGCGCCCACCACCGAAGCTACTCCCGCTCCCGCTGCTGATCCAGCCGCCGTTGTGGCGACAGTGGATGGCACTGAAATCACGCTCGGTCAGATGATCATTGCCCGATCGCAATTGCCCCAGCAGTACGACCAGTTCCCCGCCGACGTGATCTTTGAAGGTGTGCTGGACCAGATCGTGCAACAGCAACTGTTGTCCAATAGCCTGACCGATGTGCCGGCCCGCGTTGGCTGGGCCCTCGCGAACGAAGAGCGGTCCCTGCGCGCTGGTGAAGTTATCACCGACCTTACTGCTGCTGCCGTGACCGACGAAGCGATCCAAGCCGCCTATGACGAAATGGTTGCCGCTGCAGAAGCAGAGCCCGTCACAGAATGGAACGCCAGCCATCTGCTGGTCGAAACCGAAGAAGAAGCGCAGGCCGCCAAAGATCGTATCACCTCTGGCGAAGATTTCGCAGAAGTCGCCAAGGAACTATCTACCGGCCCCTCCGGCCCCACAGGAGGAGAGTTGGGCTGGTTCGGTCCTGGCCAGATGGTCGCCGAATTCGAACAGACCGTCGAAGGCATGGAAGCCGGCGATCTGTCTGACCCCGTGCAGACGCAATTCGGCTGGCACATCGTCAAGCTGAACGAAACCCGGGAAAAGCCCGTCGCGGCCTTGGAAGATGTCCGCGCCGAAATCGTCGGCGGTATTCAGGAATCCGTCATCCTGTCCAAGATCGAAGAGCTGAAGGCCACCGCCGAGGTTACGCTTGCCGAACCGGATACCTTTGATCCGGCTGTTCTGACCAATCTCGACCTGCTGGAGAAGTAAGTCATGCCATTGTCCCCGCTTGCCCCCGCCGCCTTTCCTGACCTGCCCGTCATTGACGGCGTCACCTTCGCGGCGGCGCAAGCGGGGGTGAAATACAAAAACCGGACTGACGTGATGCTGGCGGTGCTCGCCCCCGGCAGCACCGTTGCGGGTGTGTTTACACGTTCCGCCACGCGTTCCGCACCGGTTCTGGATTGCCAGGCAAAACTAGGCCCCGACACGGGTCCGGCCGCAATTCTGGTGAACTCCGGAAACTCAAATGCCTTTACCGGCAAGGCCGGCCTCGAATCCGTCGCCGCCATTACGCAAGCTGTCGCCGCCGCCACCGGCATTGACGCTGCGCGCGTATTTACCGCGTCGACGGGTGTCATCGGCGAACCCCTGCCCCATGACCGCATTGTTGCTAAAATCAACGACCTGAAAGCCGCCCAGTCCGCGACCGCCATGACCGACGCCGCACGCGCAATCATGACAACAGACACCTTTCCGAAAGGGTCCACGCAAACCGTCATGATCGACGGAAAGCCGGTCCAGATCGCTGGTATTGCCAAAGGGTCGGGCATGATTGCCCCGGATATGGCGACGATGCTGGTCTACATCTTCACCGATGCCCGGATCGCCTATCAGCCGCTGCAGGACATGCTGGGGCGCCTGACTGACAAGACCTTTAACAATATCACCGTCGACAGCGATACCTCGACCTCTGACAGCTTGATGCTTGCCGCGACGGGCACCTCTGACGTTGACGTCACCGGCAACGCCTCTTTCGAGGACGCGCTGCACACTGTCATGCTCGATCTTGCGCACCAAGTCGTCCGCGACGGCGAGGGCGCGACCAAATTCGTCACCATCGCCGTCACCGGTGCTGCAACCGATGCAGACGCCCGCCTTGTTGCTATGGCGACCGCCAACAGCCCACTGGTCAAAACCGCAATTGCGGGTGAAGACCCCAATTGGGGCCGGATCGTCATGGCCGTCGGTAAATCCGGCGCTGCAGCAGATCGCGACAAACTGACAATCAAGCTAGGCGATATGGTGCTTGCTGAAAATGGGTGGCGCGCGCCTAGCTACTCCGAAGAAGCCGCCGCTGCGCATATGAAAGGTCAGAATATCGACATTAATGTCGATCTTGGCCTTGGACACGGCGCAGCGACCGTCTGGACCTGCGATCTGACCCACGAATATATCACGATCAACGCCGACTATCGCTCGTGAAGGTTCTTCTCGTCTCTGCTGTCGCGCTGATCGACGTCGACGGGCGGGTTCTACTGGCCCAACGCCCTGCTGGTAAATCACTTGCAGGGCTGTGGGAATTTCCAGGCGGCAAGGTCGACCCAGGTGAGACCCCGGAAATCGCCCTGATCCGCGAGTTGCAAGAAGAGCTTGGGATAGATACTTGGGCCTCTTGCCTCGCGCCGCTGACCTTCGCCAGTCACACCTACGACGACTTTCACCTGTTGATGCCGCTTTACGCTTGCCGAAAATGGAATGGCACGCCGCAAGGCCGAGAAGGCCAGACCCTCAAATGGGTCCGCGCGAACGACTTGACGCAATACCCCATGCCGCCTGCAGACATTCCGCTCATCCCGATCCTACGCGACTGGCTGTAGGACGCGTGCGGTCAAGCTTGCCTTTACCCATAGCCTTACTTTCGGCGGCTAACTCAATGCACTGACGCATCCCATTCATCTGGCTAAATAAACTCAAATAAAAAGGCCCGTCAGCAGCGCTGACGGGCCTTTTCCAATTTTCTACTTGAGCCCCTTACAGGTTCCGCTCGACCGATTCACGTTCAAAGATTTCGATCACATCGCCAGGGCGCATATCTTCGTGGTTCTCGAACGCCATGCCGCATTCCTGACCCGACTGCACTTCGGATACTTCGTCCTTGAAGCGCTTCAGCGTCTTCAGTGTGCCTTCGTGGATCACGACGTTATCACGCAGCAGGCGCACGCCTGCGGAACGACGCGCCACACCTTCGGTGACCAGACAGCCCGCGACGTTACCAACATTAGAGACCTTGAAGACCTCTTTGATATTGGCGTAGCCGATGAACTTTTCGCGAATTTCATTCGACAGCAGCCCAGAGGCCGCCGCTTTGATGTCGTCCACAAGGGCATAGATGACCGAGTAGTAACGGATCTCCACGCCTTTTTGGTTGGCCACGTTCCGCGCCGTCGCATTGGCACGCACGTTGAAACCAATCACGGGTGCACCCGACGCTTCTGCCAGACCGATATCCGATTCCGTAATCGCGCCTACACCAGAGTGCAGCACCCGGACGCGGACTTCGTCGTTGCCGATTTTTTCCATCGCTTGCACAATCGCCTCGGCAGAACCCTGCACGTCGGCTTTCACGATGATTGGCAGCTCGGATACGCTCTGGTTGGCTTTGGCGTTTGCCATCAGCTGTTCCAGTGTCGTCGCGGCACCGATGGCGGCGCGCTTATCTTTCGCGGCCTTCATGCGGTAATCAGCGATTTCACGCGCTTGCGCCTCGGTGTCGACCACGTTCAGCACGTCGCCGGCTTCTGGTGTCCCATTCAGGCCCAGAACTTCGACAGGCACAGACGGGCCTGCCTCTTTGACGCGGTCGCCTTTATCGTCGATCAACGCACGCACCTTGCCCCACTGCTCGCCCACGACAAAGATGTCGCCCTGACGCAGGGTACCGTTTTGCACAAGAACGGTCGCAACAGGTCCGCGACCAACATCCAGCTGCGCCTCGATCACTGCGCCCATGGCAGAGCGATCGGGGTTCGCCTTAAGTTCCAGAATTTCAGCCTGCAGCGCGATGGCTTCCAGCAATTTGTCAAGACCAGCACCAGTCGCGGCCGAAACCTCGACGTCCTGAACATCACCGGACATCTTTTCGACGATGACTTCGTGCTGCAGCAAGTCGGTCCGAACCTTGTCTGGATTCGCGGTCGGCTTGTCCATCTTGTTAATTGCCACGATCATCGGGACCTTTGCGGCCTTGGCGTGGTTAATCGCCTCAATGGTCTGAGGCATCACGGCGTCGTCAGCCGCAACAACCAGCACCACGATGTCAGTGACATGAGCACCGCGCGAACGCATCGAAGTAAACGCGGCGTGGCCCGGCGTATCAAGGAACGACAAAACGGAACCATTGTCCGTCGTCACCTGATAGGCACCGATGTGCTGCGTGATGCCACCTGCTTCACCAGCCACAACCCGCGTTTTGCGAATCGCATCCAGAAGCGAGGTTTTACCGTGGTCAACGTGGCCCATGATCGTGATGATCGGCGCACGCGGCTTCAGGTCAGCCGGCTTGTCTTCGGCTTGTTCAATGACCTGCTCAACGTCGGAATCGGACACGCGTACAACTTTGTGGCCGAATTCTTCGATCAGCAGTTCAGCAGTATCGGCGTCGATGGTTTCGGTCTGCGTGACCATCATACCCATCTTCATCAGTTCCTTGACGACGTCAGAGGTCCGTTCGGCCATCCGGTTCGCCAATTCGCCGACGGTGATTGCCTCGGGCAGCTGTACATCGCGGACGATCTTTTCGCGCTCGACCTGACCACCCATCGCCTTCTGGCGGGCACGGTCTTGCTTACGCTTCATCTGTGCCATCGAACGCTGTCGACCACCTTCGCGGCCAGTCAGCGCATCATTCAGCGTCAGCTTACCGCCACGGCGGCCATCGCCTTCACGGGAAGGTTTGGCTTTGGTGGTGTCGCGTGTCTGCGCTTCGCGGTCACGCTCGGTCGCCTTACGCGGTCCGCTGGATGTGGGGCGATCGACTTCGGCCTGACCCGGAGGTGCGGCAACCTGCGGTGCAGGTGCGTTCTTTGCCGCCTCGGCAGCGCGACGCTTCTCTTCTTCTTCTTCGGCTTTCGCCTTTGCACGCTCCTCGCGGATACGATCTTCGGCTTCTTTGGCCTCAATCTCAGCACGGCGACGCTCGCGCTCTTCAGCGCGCTCTTTTTCCTCGGCTTCGCGCTTGGCTGCTTCTTCGGCCTCGCGTGATTTGGCCAGCGCCAGCGCTTTCATGCGGCGGGCAAGTTCCACATCGGAAATGCCTGCGGGCCGCTTGGACGGGTCACCGCCAGCGGGCAGGCCAGCGGCTACGCCGGTTTTAGGCGCAGGCGTGCCAGGTTTCGGCACCACAACGCGCTTGCGCTTGGTTTCCACAACAACGTTCTTCGTGCGACCGTGGCTGAAGCTTTGCTTCACGTTGCTCGGACGCGACCCGCCAAGGCCCAATGGTTTCTTGCCGTCAGTATCGCTCATCTAGCTATGTATCCTTCCCGACAGCCATATTGCCGTCGTCAATCTCGCGGAGTCCGCGCAGTCTTGCGGCTTCCTCTACAACACGGTCACTGAGTCCGCCAGTCGCGAGCGCGCCATGTATCACACTTTGCCGCCCGAAAGCCAAACCCAATTCAGCTGCGGTCAAACAGCTGTAATATCTTGCCCCTTCGGGCGTCCAGAGTTTGGCTTTGCCACGCTCTGATCCGTCACCGGCTTGCAGTAGGACGCGCACGTTTTCGCCCCCGGCCAGCCAGCCCTTTACCTTTTCGAACCCGCAAACCGCGAGCCCGGCCTTGCGGGCCATCGCGATCAAGTCCAGCGTGCGCCGGACCAGTTGGCGTTCGACTTCTTCCGTTAATCCATCCGGGACTTGAACCTGCGCTTTTGCAGATCGGCTGAACTGACCTTTCTTGGCCTTGTCCAGCGCGTCGCGGGTGGATGCAACATACATACCACGTCCGGGCAGCTTGCCCAAGATATCAGGCACGACTTGATTGTCGGGTCCGACAACAAAGCGGATCAACCCCACCTTCGGTTGCGTCTCGCCGGTGACAATGCATCGGCGTTCCGGTCCGTCATCCAGGTTCTTTTTCAATCCACCACGGGTCATAGGGTAAAGTCAGAGGCGCTTACGCCTCTGCCTCCTCTTCCATATCGGTGTCTTCCTCGTCGGAAACAAGGTCCGCCGGATCGACCCAGCCCAGCATAACGCGGGCGGTCATCACCAGGTTCTGTGCCTCTTCCAGGCTGACATCGAATTTTTCCAGCACGCCTTCGTCCTTGTGACGCTGTCCATCAACAACAGTCCAGCCGCCAGCCAGTTCCCAGTCAGCGCAGGTTGCAAAGTCTTCCAGCGTTTTCACACCATCCTCGCCCAGCGCCTCGACCATCTGCGGTGTCAGGCCATCAAAGCTGATAAGCGAATCCTCGACGCCCAGCTCGCGAGCGTGATCCAGAGCCTTTTTGCTCTGCGCTTCCAGATAGTCGCGGGCACGCGCCTGCAATTCGCCAGCCGTGCTTTCGTCAACACCTTCGATGACCAGCAGCTCTTCAGCCTCGACGTAGGCGACTTCTTCAAGGTTCGTGAACCCTTCGGACACCAGCAACTGAGCAAAGAATTCGTCCAGATCCAACGTATCCATGAACAGCTTCGTGCGCAGTTCGAATTCGGCCTGACGACGCTTGGATTCCTCTTCTTCCGTCAGGATATCGATATCCAGACCGGTCAGCTGAGATGCCAGACGCACGTTCTGACCACGGCGGCCGATGGCCAGCGACAGCTGCTCTTCGGGGACCACGACTTCGATCTTGCCGGCCTCTTCGTCCAGAACGACCTTACTGACTTCAGCAGGTTGCAGCGCGTTCACAAGGAACGTCGGCATGTCTTCGTTCCACGGGATGATGTCGATCTTTTCGCCCTGCAGTTCGTTTACGACAGCCTGCACGCGCGATCCGCGCATACCAACGCAGGCACCGACGGGATCAATGCTGCCATCATAGGAAATGACGGCAATCTTTGCGCGCGAGCCGGGGTCACGGGCGACGGCCTTGATCTCGATGATGCCCTCATAGATTTCCGGCACCTCCATCTTAAACAGCTCTGCCATGAATTCCGGCGCAGTCCGCGACAGGAAAATCTGTGGCCCGCGCTGTTCGCGGCGCACGTCCTTGATGTAGCAACGGATGCGGTCGTTCGGGCGGTAAGCTTCGCGGCCGATCTTTTCATTGCGGCGCAGGATCGCTTCGCCAGAACCTACGTCCACGATAACGTTGCCGTATTCCTCGCGCTTGACCAGCGCGTTGATAATGGTGCCGGCGCGGTCTTTGAAATCTTCGTACTGCTTGTCGCGTTCGGCTTCGCGGACCTTTTGCAGAATAACCTGCTTGGCCGACTGTGCCGCGATCCGGCCCAGTTCAACGGGCGGAACTTCTTCGACCAGCGTATCGCCGATCTTTGCGTCCTTGATCCAGTCCTTCGCTGTTTCCAGCGTAAACTGAGATTGGTAATTCTCATACTCGTCTTCTTCGACGACGGTCCGCACGCGGGTAAAGGTTGCACGGCCGGTCTTGCGGTCGATGCTGACGCGGATGTCCATCTCAGCGCCGTAACGCGACTTGGCTGCCCGGGCGAGCGATTCTTCCATCGCCTCAACCACCAGACCGGGGTCGATATTCTTTTCGCGGGCAACCGCCTCGGCGGTTTGCAGCAGCTCCAGCTGGTTTGCAGACGTAATGGCCATCAGGTGTTCTCCTCATCCCCATCAATGATGGTTTCAATCTCGTCGAATTGGGCCTCGTCGATCTGGCCCGCGTCTTTGCGTCCGCGCAGTACATTGCGGATCAAATCATCTGTCAGCACCAGCTTTGCATCCGACAACCAGTCAAATTTCAAACCGATGGTGACTTCTTCCTTGCCGTGATCGCCGGCCGGAATTGTAATCAGAACTTCGTCGCCCTCAACGCCGGCCAGCTCGCCCTTAAAGCGGCGACGACCGTCGATCAGCTGATCGGTTTCAAGCTTTGCCTCGAACCCTTGCCACTGATCGAAATCCTTCAAGCGGGTCAGTGGCCGGTCAATGCCGGGGCTGCTGACCTCTAGCGTGTACTCATCAAGGATCGGGTCCTCGACGTCCAGCACAGCACCGACAGCGGTGCTGATCTGGCCGCATTCATCCACTTCGATCGTGCCGTCGGCCTTCTGGGCCATAATCTGAAGCGTCGATTCCTTGCCAGTCATCAGACGGATGCGTACGACCTCGAACCCCATGTCCTCGATGACGGGGGTGATAATCTCTGCGATCCGGCGGTCGATGGCCGCTTTGGCGATCAGGTCGTTCATGGATATCTCCAAGCACAAAAAAACGGGCGCGCGGCCCGTTGCGAATTCCGGTTGGGCGCTGGGGGTGGAGGCCAGCACGCCGCTGTTGAGAGACCAGATAAACCAAAATGCGGCCCGCTGCAAGGCCGGCGTCGATTATAGCCCCAGCCGCGTCCTGTCAGCAGCGAATCCGTCCATTGCGCGCACCAGTTCAGCGCTGATCCCCGGCTCTGACAAAGCGTGCCCAGCGCGCCCGACAAAGGTCAGTTTGGCCAGCGGCCACTGCTGCGCCAAGGTATAGGCCGATAAGGGCGGGCATATCATGTCGTAACGCCCCTGTACGATTACGCCGGGTATACGCGCCAAACGGTCCGTGCGCGCCAAAATCTGATGGTCTGCGTCCAGCCAGCCATTGTGGTAAAAGTAATGATTTTCCAGCCTTGCAAACGCGCGGGCATAATCCGCAGGGCTTTCTCCCACCCGCCCATCGCTATCAATCGCGGCCAGTGCATTTTCCCACTGCGCCCAGGCACGTGCATATTTTGTCTCTGTCATCATATCGCCAGAAAACAGACGCCTGTGATAGGCTTCGACCAGATTGCCACGCTCATCCTCTGGGACCAGTTGGACAAACCGCTGCCACAGGTCAGGCCAGAACCGCCCAGCGCCGCCTCCATAAAACCAGTCAAGCTCGCCCTGCGTCATTAAAAACACGCCGCGCAGCGCCAAAGCGGCCACACTGCCCGAATGGCTTTGCGCATAGATCAACGCAAGCGTTGCCCCCCAACTACCGCCGAACACGATCCAGCGATCGATGCCAAGCGTGATGCGGATCAGCTCTATATCGGCAACAAGGTGCCACGTCGTATTGGCCACGACACTGGCATGGGGACGCGACCGCCCACATCCGCGCTGGTCAAACAGTACGATACGATACTTGGCCGGGTCGAAATACCGCCGCATCGCCGGGCTACATCCGCCACCGGGACCGCCGTGCAGTACGACCACAGGAATACCTGCAGGGTTGCCGCATTGCTCGACATAAACTTTATGACCGTCGCCCACCTCCAGAATGCGCTGATCGAATGGATCAACCGGCGGGTATAAATACGCGACTGCGCTCTTTTGGCTCGGGACGTTTTCCATAGATCACCTATATAGGGTAGTAGCGGGCGCAACCATGCCCCGTTGCAGATGCCACTTGCAAAGCCGGAGGTCAAAATGACCACAAACACCATCGACGATCAAGAAGTCGCCAAATTCGAAGCCATGGCTGAAGAATGGTGGGATGAGACCGGCAAGTTCAAGCCCCTGCATATGATGAATCCAGTCCGTTTGGATTATATCACGCGGCAAATTGCTGCTGAATACAATCGCGACCTGGGCACCGACAAACCTTTTGCTGGGCTACGCATCCTTGATATCGGTTGTGGCGGCGGCCTTTTGTGCGAACCGATGGCGCGCCTAGGCGCAGACGTCGTCGGCGTCGACGCCGCTCCGCGCAACATTCCAGTGGCAAAAATCCATGCCGAACAGTCCGGCCTGACGATCGACTATCGTCACGGCACAGCCGAGGCGATGGCCGCAGCCGGCGAACAATTTGACGTGGTCTTGAACATGGAAGTCGTCGAACACGTTGCCGACCCGTTAGGCTACTTGACCGCCTGCCAGCAGCTTCTCAAACTTGGCGGCTTGCATCTGTGTTCAACCATCAATCGCAATCCCAAATCCTTTGCTATGGCGATTGTGGGTGCTGAATGGGTCATGCGCTGGCTGCCCAAAGGCACTCACGACTGGAACAAGTTCATCACCCCGAACGAGCTGTTCGATTTGCTTAAAAAAGCCGGGCTGACCCCTGTCGACCGCACCGGCTATGTCTTCAACTTTCTGGCCTTCACATGGTCCACGTCGCCAGACGATCTATCCGTAAACTACGTAACCGCCGCAACAAAACCGGCCTGATCCCTTTCATCTGGCAAGATAAACTCCCGCCGGAGGCACCGGCCTTCAGGCCGGATCCGCCAGTTTTGCCCGTAATTGGCGCAGCACCGGCAGGGTCGCACGCACGCGATCCTCGCCGACCTTGGCCACGACATCGGCGACAAGGGGGCTTATCGCGGCTATTGCAGCGTCCCGCGCTGACAGACCCGCCGGGCTGATCGACACCATCTTGCGCCGCGCATCGTCCCAGTCAGGTCGGACATGCACCCACCCGGCCCATTCCAGCTTGCTAAGCGTATTGGTAATCGCACCACGCGTCAGGTGGAACGTCTGGGCCAATTGGGCCGGTGTGCGCTCTGCGCCGATATGGGCCAGATGGTTCAACACTGAAAAATGCGACAACTCCATCCCCTTGGGCAACACCCGCGCCATGCTCGCCCGTGCCAGTTGGTCAACCGCCAGCAATTCGCTGAACAGTGTGACGGCAAGGTGTTGGGTCTGATCGGTCATTTCGGGTCCAGATAGGGGCGATCGTGGTGCAGCGACGGAATGCGGCCCCGCGACTGTGCCACCAAAGCTAAATCCAGATCAACCAGCGTGACGCCGGGTTCTATCCCTGCATCCGCCAGAACCGTACCCCAAGGGTCAACGGCCAGGCTGTGCCCATAGGTCTGCCGCGCCCGCCCGCTGCCGGCGGCATGCATGCCAGTTTGCGCCGCTGCCAGTACAAAACACCCCGTCTCGATCGCGCGGGCGCGCAACAATGTGTGCCAGTGCGCTGCGCCGGTCACAGGCGAAAATGCGGAAGGCACCAACAAAATTTCCGCCCCGGCCTGTGCCAGATCACGGTGCAACTGCGCAAAGCGAAGATCGTAGCAAATGCTCAGGCCCAGCGCGGCACCCGGCGTTCGCGCCAGTACAGCGCGATCGCCAGGCCGATACCCGGCAGATTCACGATAGCTTTCCGTATCCGACACCGTCACATCGAACATATGAATCTTGTCGTAGCGCGCAGCAATCCTGCCATCGGGTCCGACCAGAAAACTACGATTGGCAAAGCGTCCGTCCGCATCCCCTGTCTTAAGCGCCAGCGACCCAATAGACAGCCAGACACCAAGCTGCGCAGCCTGATCGCGCAAGGCTTTCAAAGTGATATCGTCTTGCTCCAGCTGCAGGACATCCTGCTGCCGCGACCGGTCTTGCGATACACAATTTGTCACCTCGGGCGTGCAGATCAGGGTTGCGCCCTGCGCGGCAGCTTCGCCGATATATTGCAGCGTCGCGACCAGATTAACGGCGGGATCATCCCCCGCCGTCATCTGGATCAACGCCGCCTTCATGCCGCCAGCATCGCGTCCAGTTTGCCCGCGCTTTCCAGCGCAAACAGATCGTCGCAGCCGCCCACATGGGTCGTACCGATAAATATCTGCGGCACGGTACGACCGCCGTTGCTACGCTGGATCATCTCGGCTTTTTTGTCGGGGTTCTGCGACAGGGATACTTCGGAAAAGCTGACGCCCTTGGACGTCAAAAGCCGCTTGGCGGCGTGGCAATATCCACAGGTCGATTTAGTGTAAATCTCTACGTTTTTCATTTGCAGGCTCCTTGGCTTGGATGCTTACTTAGGTGTCCTTCACCACCCGCGCCAGTGCAAGGATACAGACACGCTGTGCGCCTGCAGCCTGTAACGACTCCGTCGCAGCAGCGAATGTGGCCCCTGACGTCATCACATCATCCACCAACAAAATATCACGCCCCGCGATCAGATGCGCCCGCGCTGGATGGTGCACGATAGCGCCTGCCAAAGCAGCAAAGCGGGCATCGCGACCGACTGCTTCCATTTTGGCCATACGCTTTACCCGCCGCAGCGCGTCAGGAACATGCGGTGCACCCAAGCCGCGCGCCACCAACCGCGACAGCAAGGCTGCCTGATTATACCGCCGGGCGATCAGCCGCGTCCAATGTAGCGGCACTGGCACGACAACCATATCAGGCCGGATCATCTGCCGCCCCGCATGCAGCATCCATTTCGCCGCAGGCACGGCCAGATCGGTGCGGTCTGCGTGTTTCAGGCTCAGCACCATCCGCCGCCCGATGCCGTCGTAAACAAGCGCGGTCCGGCCCTGATCCCAAGGCCGCGGGATCGTCATGCAATCATCGCAATGCACGGGACCGGCACCCTGCCCCATCAGCGGTGTGCCACAAGAGTCGCAAATCAACCCGTTTATGAACTGCGTTTCGCGCCAACACGACCCGCACAAACCGTGGTCTTCGGCCGTTTGGGTGTCGCATGCCACGCACTGTGAAGGATAGATTGCCTTGATGACACTTTGCATTCGCACACAATCCTCCTAGATCAGCCAGATGCAGATCCTGACCGATACCTTTGCCCTGTCTCGCAACCGCGCCCGCGCAACAGAAATGTTCCTGCGCGAACGAGTTGCCGATGACGTTCAGCAAAGACTGGAAGAGGTTAACAGGTCATTTACATCCCCCTTGATCGTAACGCCGACACCAGCGCTTTGGTCACACATCGTGCCCGACGCGCCGACCATTCCGGTGACCGAAACGCTACCCGTGTCCGAAGCCGCGCACGATCTACTGATCCACGACCTATCCCTACACTGGGCGAACGACCTTGTCGGCCAGCTTGTGCAGTCCCGCCGCGCACTGTCCCCCGACGGGCTGTTCATCGGAACGCTGTTCGGCGGTCAAACCCTGCACCAGCTTCGTACCTGCCTGGCAGAGGCAGAGTCCCGCCTGACCGGCGGGCTTTCCCCGCGCATCGCGCCGATGGGCGAAATTCGCGACCTTGGTGGTTTGCTGCAACGCGCAGGCTTTGCACTGCCGGTTGCGGACAGTGACACGATCAACATCAGTTATAGTGACGCCTTCGCACTCATGCGCGATCTGCGCGCCATGGGAGAGACGAACGCCCTGCAAGCCCGCCTGCGCCGCCCGACGCGTCCCCGCATCCTCCAAGATGCGGCGCACATATATACCGAACATTTCGCAGACCCGGATGGCCGTATCACAGCCACCTTCGAAATCGTGACCCTGACCGGCTGGGCCCCTGCAGCAAACCAGCCGCAGTCCCTGCGCCCTGGCTCTGCCACGGCGCGACTGGCTGACGCATTGGGAACCGACGAAACACCACTTAAAACCGATAAAAATTGACCTCGCGATAACTCCCTTGATCTAGGCATCAATTGCGGGACCATAAGGAAAGCCAGCATGTTCGACAAAACACCTCCCGAACGCCCAGCCACCTGCCCAGCGCACGCGGGCCCCGATCACCCGGCGATCAAGCCGGCGCGCGTCGGTGTGCTTGTCGCGAACCTTGGGACACCAGATGGCTACGACTATTGGTCCATGCGCCGCTATCTGTCTGAATTCCTGTCCGACAAACGCGTCGTCGACTACTCCGCCTGGCTTTGGCAGCCTCTATTGCAATTGGTGATCCTGTCGAAACGCCCTTTCGCATCGGGTGCAAACTACAAATCCATCTGGAACGAGGCAGAAAACGAATCCCCCCTGCTGACCATCACGAAAAAGCAGACCGCCGCGATCCGTGCCAAAATGGTTGCGCAGTACGGCGACGACGTGCGCGTCGATTTCTGTATGCGCTACGGCAACCCTTCGACCCCGTCCAAAGTGCGCGAAATGGTTGAAGCCGGGTGCACTAAAATCCTCTTTTTTCCGCTCTACCCGCATTATGCCGGCGCAACGTCCGCCACGGCAAACGACAAATTTTTCCAGGCCCTGATGCAGGAAAAACGCCAGCCCATCGCCCGCGTCGTCGCCCCCTACTTCGAAGAACCCACCTACATAGAGGCGTTGGCCCAATCCATCGAACGTGCCTATGCAAGCATCGACCAGCGACCCGAAGTACTGATCTGCTCCTACCATGGCATGCCGGAACGCTACCTGAAAGAAGGTGATCCCTATCACTGCGAATGCCAAAAAACGACGCGCCTGCTGCGCGAACGCCTCGGCTGGGACAAAACCGAAATTCGCACCACCTTCCAATCCGTTTTTGGCCCTGAAGAATGGCTCAAGCCTTATACTGTTGACGAAGTTGCGCGGCTAGCCAAAGAAGAGGGTATCAAGCGCATCGCCGTCTGCGCCCCCGCCTTCAGCGCCGATTGCATCGAAACGCTTGAAGAAATCAACGAAGAGATTAAGGAAAGCTTCGAAGAGGCGGGCGGTGAACACTTCACCTATATTCCCTGCCTTAATGACGACCCGGCCCACATCGACGCACTTTGCGGTGTGATTGACCGGAACCTGCAAGGCTGGCTGCAAACAGAAGACCAAACATTCGGGTCAAACTGATGTGATTGCTCACGCCGGGGCTCAAAAAGCTCCGGCCGGGATGTCCTTCATCTGGCAAAATAAACTCTCGCCGAAGGCAGTAGCGCGAAGCGCTACTTCAGGCACCCGTTGGCCCGCAAAGATAACCGTGGTTAAGTGCGCCGGATCAAACGCCGAAAGCACCCTTCCATGTCGATTTCCGCTCGTCTTGCCCCGCACCAACGCGTCTTCGCCGCCTTTGCGATCTACAGTTTTGCGTTGGGCAACCTTTTTCCGCGCCTGCCTGACATCAAACGCACAATGGCGATCGAAGAGGGCGCGCTTGGGCTAGCCTTGATCGGTATTTCTACCGGGACATTGATCGCCCTGACGCTGGCCGCTCCGGTCATTGCGCGCCTTGGGCATCGAAATGCGTTGTTCGCGCTTTTGCCGCTGATGTCGCTTTGCTTTGCTATTGCTGTTCATGCGACAGGCCCGCTGGCGCTGTATTTCCTTTTGATCCCGGCCGGCCTGACGATGGGGGCCATCGAAATCATTGTAAACGTCGAAGCTGACCGGGTAGAGGCCGCTTTGGGCCGCCGTGTGATGAATCGCGCCCATGCATTCTGGAGCTTTGGCTTCTTCGCCGCGGGATTGTTCGGCGCAGCCATGGCGCAAATCGGCATGACCCCTGCGGTACACATGGCCCTTGTTCTGCCAATTACCTTTGCCGCCGTCCATTTACTACTTGGCGATTTCCAACCTGCGCTAAAGCGCGGAACCGAAACGGCCGATACGGGGCCGGCGATTGCCCGCCCGACCAAAGCCATCATGGTCTTAGTCGGAGTATCGCTCTCTGCGATGCTGCTGGAAGGGGCGAGCATAGACTGGTCGGCCATTTACATGCGGTCCGTGTTTGACGCCCTGCCGTTCCTTGGCGGACTTGCTGTCGCTACCAGCGCGCTGTCCCAAGCTATTACTCGCTATCACGCTGACAAGATTGTGGATCGCTTTGCGCCCGACCGGGTCGCACAAGTCATGCAGGCGGCAATGGCTATTGGTGCAATTGTTGTCTTTCTGGCACCCTCTGCCCTGATCGCCTTGCTTGGATTTGCCCTTCTCGGCATGGGGACAGCTGTCATTTTTCCGCTGGCTATGTCGGCGGCCGCCCAGCGCAGTGACCGGTCTGCCGCGCTGAACGTCGCGGCACTGGCGCAGTTTTCCTTTGTGATCTTTCTGCTTGGGCCGCCCCTGCTGGGGTTCATCGCCGAACATGCCGGGCTGCGCTGGACTTTCGGTGCCGGGCTTCCGCTTATCATCATCAGCTTCATGCTGTCCGGGGCGCTTGGATCAAAACCGCTGCAGCGTTGATGTGGCATGCAATCTATTCCTATACGAGAAATCGCATCCTCACCGATGTGGCATTTGAAGTGGCTGCGCGTCTTGGGTAAGAGAGCGCAACCGCGAGCAAAAGGGTACGAAAATGCTACGACGTCAAATGATCTATGGGATGATGGCCCTTGGCCTGGCCGCTTGCGGCGGTGCACCCAAGGGTCAGATCGGCCCTGATGGGTTGCCGTTGCCGCAAGTCTATCGCATCGGGCCCGATGACACAGATGACATTCAGTTCCGGATGCTGGACAGCGTAAACACATTGCGCGCTGCAGCTGGTGTTCCTGCGGTCGAGCTTGATCCGCAGTTGAATGCGGCCGATGCAACCCATGCCCGCGATATGTCGATCCAGAACCGGCCCTGGTTGTTCGGCTCCGACGGATCGTCGCCGCTGGAACGCGCACAGCGGGTTGGCTTTCAAGGCCAAGTGTTGGGCGAAAACATCTCTGAATCCTATGAAACAGAACTTGAAACGCTCGCAGCCTGGATGAAACAGGCGGATACGCGCCGCGTGGTGCTTGACCCTGCGGCACGCAAAATGGGCCTGTCCTGGTTTCAGGAACCCGCCGGCAAGATCTGGTGGGTCATGACGATGGGGACCGGCCCTGTGGTTCAGGCACCGGCCTTTACGACCGACACCTTTGCATCCCTGCCGCCGCTGACCCAATAGGGTCGCGGCACTTTAGGGGTAGATAAAGATCGGCGTGCCATCCTTGACCATGGCATAGATTTCTTCGACCTCGTCATTGGTGACGGCGATACAGCCCCAGGTCCAGTCGTCCTGACCGATATAGTTTGTCGGCGTACCGTGGATAAAGATATCGCCACCCGGACGCTTGCCCATCGCCTCTGCCCGCGCGATGTCGTCGGAATTCGGATAGGAAATGCCCAGCGACAGATGAAAACGGCTGTTGGGATTACGCCGGTCAATGCGGTACGCGCCCTCGGGGGTGCGGCCGTCATTCTGGATTTGCTTGTGCCCCTCTGGCGCAAATCCCATCTCCATTTTGTATTCTTTAAGCAGACGATTACCGCTTAACAGCTGCAACTTGCGCTGTCGCTTGAACACCTGAACCCGCGTCACCGGCGGCCCATCGTAGCGGCGAAACTTGCTGACAGCAGGCTTGCCACACGCCGTCAGCAAAGCGCCCATGGCCGCGGCCATCATTAAACGTCGGTTCAAATTCATAACATGCCCGCAATTTGTCCATG
The DNA here is from genome assembly GCF_042466455.1 of Loktanella sp. R86503. NCBI lineage: Bacteria > Pseudomonadati > Pseudomonadota > Alphaproteobacteria > Rhodobacterales > Roseobacteraceae > Loktanella > Loktanella sp. R86503. The sequence goes on along the minus strand of NZ_JAXHCI010000002.1, from coordinate 243,125 downwards.
GTTGATCTTCGGTCAACCTTCACCCTTCGGTACACCAGCATCTGCCCGGCGGCCAAGCGTTAAGACAGCACCGATCATCACGCCCGCGTGAGCGACGCAACCATTTCGACATGAGGTGACCAACGAAACTGATCAACAACGTGAACCCAGTTTAAGGTGAAGCCTGCAGCCACCAGCGATGCGACGTCCCGGCCAAAGGTAACGGGATTGCACGAAACCATGGCTACTGTCCTGATCTGACTATCAGCCAAGGTCGCAATCTGCGCCGCAGCACCGGCCCGCGGCGGGTCAATGACCGCAGCGTCAAATCGGTTCAACTCGTCTGGTTCCAACGGGCGGCGGAACAGATCGCGGGTGATGCCGGTCAGGCGCTTGACACCTTTTGCACTGCGCCAGCCGCGATCCAATGCGGCAATCATCGTCGCCTCGCCTTCAACCGCCGTCACCTCTGCCGTTTGGGCCAAAGGAAGCGAGAACGTGCCGCAGCCGGCAAACAAATCCACCACCTTGGGGGCGCCGCCGATGATCTCCATGACACCTCGACGCAGTGTCGCCTCGCCATCCTCGGTTGCTTGCAAGAATGCGCCGGGCGGCGGCGTTACGGCCCCGGGGCCAAAGATCTGCACCGGATCGCGCAGGGTAACAACGGTTTCATCCACCCACGTCAACCGCGAGAGTTTGTGGTGCTGGGCAAACCCGGCCAATTCGATGCGTAACTGATCAGTCAGGCGTTGGTCCGTTTGCACCAACACATCCAGCCCCGCGGTACTGTCGGTCACCGTCAGTGCAATTTCACCGCGGCGGGATGCGGCAATGACAGTCAGCGCCTCCAGCATCGGGATACCGGCTAAAAGGCGCGGTGTGACAAGCTGGCATTCCGGCACCGCGACCAACACATCGGATGCGCGGGCATGAAATCCAACCATCGCGCCTGACTTCGTGCGCCGCCCTGAAAACTTTGCCCGCCGCCGCGATTGCGTAGGCGATGTGTGCATAGGGCGAAATTCCGGCTCCAGCCCGTGCGCGTACAAGGCGCGCGCCACAACGGTCTGCTTCCAATCGGCTACAAAATCATCGGCCGCATGCTGCAAGGCGCAGCCGCCGCAGGTCTTGAAGTGGCGGCAAGGTGCCGCGACACGCTTTGCTGACGGCATCAGGATTTGCGCTGTGCCATCGGGGCGTAAGGCCACCTCTTCACCCGGCAAAGTGCGGGGCACGAGCGTGCCGTCATTGGCGCGGCCGGCGCCTAAATGGGTCAGACTTTCGATAATCAGGCTCACGCGTCGTCCTCTACGCTGATGAAGCCCCCCGATTGCCTGTTCCAGTACCGCGCGTAAAGCCCTTCTTGCGCCAAGAGGTCATCATGATCGCCCTGTTCGACGATACGGCCCCCATCCAGCACGATTATGCGATCCATCTGGCGCAAGGTGGACAGGCGGTGCGCGATGGCGATTACGGTTTTGCCTTCCATCACGGCGTCCAGCGCGCCTTGAATGCTTGCTTCCACCTCGGAATCCAGCGCGCTTGTTGCTTCGTCCAGAATCAGGATTGGTGCATCTTTCAGGATCGCGCGGGCGATGGCGATACGCTGGCGCTGACCGCCGGACAGTTTCACCCCCCGTTCGCCCAGATGCGCGTCATAGCCTTTGCGCCCGGCGTGGTCGCGAATGTTGGCGATGAATTCCTCGGCCTCTGCCCGAGCGGCGGCGGTCTTGATTTGATCATCCGTCGCATCCGGGGCACCATAGCGGATGTTGTCCCGGGCTGACCGATTGAACATCGCTGTTTCCTGCGTGACCATTCCGATTTTGCGCCGCAAACTTTCCTGCCGCACACGGCGCAGGTCTTGCCCGTCGATGGAAACCATACCCTTTTCCGGGTCATAAAGGCGCAGCAGCAAGGCCACGAGCGTTGATTTCCCTGCGCCAGACCCGCCTACGATCCCTAACTTTTCGCCGCTGGCGATATGCAGCGTCACATCGCGCAAACCGCCCGTGCCACCGCCATAGGTAAAGGTCACGTCATCCAGCGCGATACGTCCGGCGCTTAGGTCCAGATCAATTGCATTGTCCGCATCAGGCAAAGCGTGGGGCTTGGACAGGGTTTTGACAGCGTCCTCGACCTCTCCAACATTTGAATACATGCCCATCAGGGTAAAACTGACCCAGCCTGTCATTTGTGCAAGCCGCAAACCAATCGTGCCGGCAACTGCGATATCCCCCGCCGATGCCGCGCCTTGCTGCCACAGGTAAAGCGTGATCCCGACCAGCAGAACGGGCAGGACACCTGCCAGCGTCATCAGCCAAAAGCGAAATCCGGCTGACACCCAGCCAAAGCCAAGGGAATCCAGACGGAACTTTTCCATCGCATCGGTGGCAGCGCGGTCTTCATGATCGGCGTGGGCGAACAGCTTAACGGTTTTGATGTTTGTGATCGTGTCGACGACTTGCCCCGTCACCATCGCACGCGATCCGGCGCGCAATTTTGACGTTTCGCGGATGCGGGGCATAAAGGCGCGGATCAGGCCGATATAGGCAAGCATCCAGATCGCCAGCACGACGGCAGACCAGATGTCGATATCAGTCAGCAAAATGATCGAGCCAACGACCGACGCCAGCGCGTAAAACACGGTGTTGATCGTATCGACGCCCAAATCCGTCGTGGCCCGCGCCGCCTGCATTTGTTTCTGGCTGATACGCCCGGCAAAATCGTTATCAAAGAACGTTACAGCCTGCCCCAGCGTGTGGCGGTGCAGCCGTGACAGCACCAGATTATAGACGGCGGGTGCCACCACGACGGATTGCATCATCCCCGACAGACCCAGCACAAGCGGCCGGAACACGACGAAAAACAGCGCGACGCCAATCAGCAGCCACGCGTTTTCACCGAAATATGTCGTGCTATCGCTAGCCAAGGCCGAGTCAATGACACGGCCAAGGATCAACGCAGCCAAAACTTCGAGCACGCCAGCAATCGTGCTGACGACAGCCCCTGCCCCCATCGCGCCAAAGCTGCCCCGCAGGGCCCAGCGCAGAAAGGCGATCAAAGTGCCGGGCGGCGGACCTTCGGCACGGGAAAAGGGGTCGATCCAGTCAGAAAATCTCATATGTCGTCCCCTAAAAATCCACCCGATTGCCGTGCCCAGAACCGCGCATAACGACCATTCAGCGCAAGCAGTTCGTCATGTGTGCCGTCCTCTATGATGCGGCCATCGTCCATGACGACGATCCGGTCCATCCGGGCAATGGTGGACAAACGGTGCGCGATGGCGATCACGGTTTTACCCTGCATCAGCGTCTCTAACGTGTCCTGAATTGCGGCCTCTACTTCGGAATCCAGCGCACTTGTCGCTTCGTCCAGCAGCAAAATTGGCGCGTCTTTCAGGATCACCCGCGCTAGCGCGATCCGCTGCCGCTGACCACCCGACAGCTTTACCCCGCGTTCACCGACGCGCACATCATAGCCGCTGCGGCCTTCGGCGTCGGCAAGCACTTTGATGAAATCATGAGCCTGCGCTTGTTTAGCGGCGGCAATCATCGCAGCGTCACATGCAGCCGGAGCACCATACAGGATGTTTTCCCGCACAGACCGATGCAGCAGCGCGCTGTCTTGCTGCACCATGCCGATAGCCTGCCGCAGCGATGCTTGGGTCACGCTACCGATATCCTGACCATCTATGTAAATCGCGCCGCCTTCGGCATCGTAAAACCGCAAAAGCAGCTTAATCAGGGTCGATTTGCCGGCACCTGATGCACCGACTAGGCCGACTTTCTGGCCCGCCGGAATGGATAGGCTGATTTGGTCCAGGCCGCCTTTGGCTTTGCCATAATGATGAGACAGCGAAGCTACTTTTATCTCCCCTGATGTAACCCGTAGGGGCACAGCGCCGGGCGCATCGGTTAGCGTGACAGGCTGGCCAATCGTCTCCAGCCCCTCCGCCACCACGCCAAGTTCCTGAAACAACTGGCTGACAGCCCACATGATCCAACCGCTCATGCCGTTCAAGCGCAGCACCAGCGCCGCGGCAGAGGCGACAACACCGACGCTTGCCAGCCCGCCCAGCCAAAGCGACAATGCCCAGCCGACAACGCCAACCACCAGCACGCCGTTCAGAAAGACCAGTGCAAGGTCCATGATTGTATAAAGCCGCATCTCGCGCATCAACGTGGTGCGCGATTCCTCGATCGCGCCTTTGGCATAGGTCAGTTCGGCATCATGGTGGGCGAACATCTTGACCGCGTGAATATTGGTGTAACCATCCACAATCCGCCCGGTTACGACGCTGCGCGCATCTGATGACGCCTGCGAAGCGGGCTTGATCCGCCTGATCACCCAGCACAACAGAAACAGATAGGGAATAAACCAGCCCAACAATGGCAACACCAGCCGCAAATCCGCGTCGGCAAGCAGGATGAAAGCACCGATCAGATAGGCGGCAGCGAATGCGACTGCCTCGAAGAACTGGTTCATTACCGATGCGACGGCGTTCGGCGTCTGCATGACACGATTGGCGATCCGTCCGGCAAAGTCGTTTTCGAACCAGCCAATGGATTGACGCATGATCTGTCGATGGGCGCGCCAGCGACCCAGTGCCGTCAGGTTCGGCATGATGGATTGATTCAGTAGCGCGGTATGCGCCGTCTGGATCACAGGCCGCAATGTCAAAAAGAACACCGCCATCGCAACCAGTTCTACACCGTGGTCTTCCCAAAAGGTGCCCGGATCCTTGTCCAGCAGATCAACCAAGCGGCCAAGATAGGCAATCAGGCCGACCTCTATGAAGGCGACAATCGTCGACAGGCCAGCCGTTACAACAAAAATGCGGTGAAACGGCCGGGTATAATCCCACAAAAACGGCGCAAGCCGCGTGGGCGGTGTGTCGGTCTCCTCATACGGCGTATAGGGATCGACAAGGCGCTCGAAAAATCTGAACACGAAAAGACCTCTGTCTCTCAGACCTTTGATGTAGGCCGCAAGTTGCAGAAGGGAAAGCCTTATGCCAGCAGATCGTTCCGTGTCAGCGTAAAGCCGGATGCAATCCAGCGGGCTTCTGCCTGTTTTAGCGCCGCACCCAGTGCAGGACCATGCAAAGCGGGCATAAAATCGGCAGCCTTGACGGGAAGGATTTGTTTAGCACCGCGGTGCGCAGCAGCAACATCACTATCGCTCAGAGGCTGCGACAGCGATGCCGATAGGACGAGTGCGCGGTCGATCGCGATCTTGGCACCGTAGCGATAGCCAGCTTCGCCTGCTGTCGCTTCCATATTTCGTAAAATGTCGTGAGTTCGCGCTTCGGCTTTCGTCAGCCTTAACCTTGTCGGATCACCGCCCAGCGCGGCGAGGCGACGAACATAATCAGGCTCTAATCCAGCCATTTGTTCCAAATGTATCAGCACCGTTAGCGCATTCGGCCCCGCCCCCGGAAGAACCCGCAGCAGCGCACCGGTTGCAGCCATGCTTGCAATTGCGGGGGCCGGATCGGGCGCTGATAAAAGTTTGCGCATTTCCTGCCCGATGCGTTCCGCAGATAACCCGTCAATTCCATCGACGTTGCCTGCACATGCGGCCAGTCCGTCCGCATCAATCCCGGCGGACGGATCACCATACCAAGCATAAAAGCGGAAAAATCGTAGTATGCGCAGGTAATCTTCCCGGATCCGCAAATCGGCATCGCCAATAAACCGGACGCGCCCCGCTAAAGCGTCAGCAATTCCGCCTAAGGGATCGTGTAGCGTACCATCTGGCGCGGCATATAGGGCGTTCATCGTAAAATCGCGGCGGCGGGCATCTTCACCCGGCGTATCGGCAAAGGCAACGACAGCGTGCCGCCCATCGGTATCAACATCGCGGCGAAAGGTCGTGATTTCAAACGGATTTTCACCGACAACCACGGTAACAGTGCCATGGTCGATACCGGTCGGAATTACTTTAAAACCGGCAGCTTTGCCCAATTCAGTGACTGTTTCGGGCTGCGCATCAGTCGTTAAATCCAGATCACTGGCCGCTGCGCCGATTAAGGCGTTTCGCACGCATCCCCCGACAAACCAGGCTTGGTGCCCGCCTTGCGTCAGCATTGAACAAACGCGCTGTGCATCTGGGTCCACCAGCCAGTCTGCTGCAATCTTCATGGTTGCATCCGGTCTGCGAAAGCCCGCAAGATTCGGCCTGTAGCACCCCAGATATAATAGGGGCCAAGTGGTACCGTATAATAATGGCGCATCTGCCCTTGCCAGCGGCGGGCCTGAATTGAAAAACGCGCGGGATCAGTGACATGAGCCAGGGGGACCTGAAATACCTCAGCGACTTCGCCAGCCTCTGGTACGGGAGTAAAGTCGCCACGGATCAGCCCTATGACAGGCGTCATCATAAATCCGGTCACTGTTTCATGCCCCGGCATAGTGCCTAGTACCTCGACCTGCTCGCGCGGCAGGCCGATTTCTTCTTCGGCTTCACGCAAAGCGGCATCGACAGTTGTTGGATCGCCGGCGTCCTGTTTGCCGCCAGGAAAGGCGATTTGCCCCGGATGATGCTTAAGCGCGGCAGACCGCATTGTCAGAAACATTGTCTCTGCTACAGGCGAAACAGCGATCAGCACCCCTGCCGCCCGCAATGTGCGGCCGACAGGGACAGCAAGATCCTTGTTCAGATCGAAGTCAGTCGAGGGCCGGCCCGGACGGGCCAGCGCCTTTTGCAGTCGGCTTTTCAGATCACTCTGCGCCATCGGAGGATACAGCCTCGAACCCGAGGGTTTCAGGCTGAAACTCGTAGTGTGCGCCGCAGAATTGGCAGTCAGCGGTCACGATACCCTCTTCCGTCGTCATCGTTTTGATGTCCTTGGCCGAATAGATGGACAGACTTTGCCGGACACGATCAGCCGAACAGGTGCAGCCAAAGGTAACAGGCTGCGCATCATAAACGCGTGGCTGTTCTTCGTGGAACAGGCGAACCAGCAGGTCCGTCGGCGGGACGGTCGGGCCGATCAGTTCCAACGCATCCACGGTATCCAACAGCATATTCGCACGGCGCCAGTTTTCACCTTCGTCGGCGTCCAGAATATCCTCTGCTGCCAGCAAACCATCCTCGCCAGAGGGGCCGTCCTTGTGCATCAGTGGCGATGCCTTTGGCATATGCTGCAGCATGACACCGCCAGCGCGCCAATGCTCGCCTTCGCCAGGCAGGGTGCTGCGCCCATGGGTCAGGGCAAAGCGGGTCGGAATCTGCTCTGACTGGGCAAAGTACGTTTCCGCACAGGCGGACAGTGATCCACCAGCCAATGGCGTGATGCCCTGATAGGGCTGCGTGCCTTCACCTTGGTCAATCAGAATGGCGAAATAACCTTTGCCGATCTGTTCGAACGCATCGGCGCTTTCGTCCAGCGTATCCTTGTCATAGGCCGCATACGCGCGAATGCGCCCCGGCTGGCCATCCTCTGTCGGGCCATAATAGTCGGTCGCGATAAGGCGCACCGGGCCACCCGATCCCCGCACCTGCAGCGATAGCTTCCACCGCAACTTCATCGTTTCACCGATCAGCGCGGTCAACAGGCACATTTCAGCGACCAGCCCTTCGATCAAGGCAGGGTAGTCGTGCTGCTTAAGCACGTCTTCTAATACGCCGTCCAAACGGGCCACACGGCCACGAATGTCAGATGCGTCAAGTTGGAACGGCAGGACGGTGTCGTCCCACGCGATACGAGAGCCAAGGGTCATGGGCTTTCCTTACAGGGTCGGATTTGGCATACCGACACCATATAGGGACCGCAAGCATTGGTCCAAGGGGAGAGCCATGATCAGACGGTATGGCAGCACGCCAAAAGCCGGGCAGCAATACGGATTGCGGGCTGGCGTTTACGTCATTTTGCCCCGCAATGGCGCGATCCTGATGACGTTTCAGGGTGCCCCGCATAACGAACTGCAATTGCCGGGCGGCGGCATTGATCCCGGCGAAAGCCCCCTGCGCGCCCTGCACCGCGAAGTGTTCGAGGAAACCGGCTGGCACATCGCCAGTCCCCGCCGGCTGGGCGCATTTCGCCGTTTCACCTATATGCCGGAATACGACCGCTTTGCCGAAAAGCTGTGCCACGTTTACGTCGCACACCCGGTCCGCCGGATCAGCCTACCAACCGAACCGAACCATACCGCACTGTGGATTGATCCGGAAAACGCGCTGGATTTAATGGCAAACGCAGGTGATGCGGCGTTCTTGGCGCATTATTTGGCAGGTATGTAACGCGCGGCGGCTTTGGTCGCGCGGCAGCGCCCACCAAACCTTGCCCCCTTTGCGGAAAACCAGTATCGCGCTGGGTCAAGTAACATTGACAAAAAGGCCGCGCCCATGACCGCCCCTAAGAAAGTCGTCCTCGCCTATTCGGGCGGTCTGGACACATCTATCATCCTGAAATGGTTGCAAACGGAATACGGCTGCGAAGTCGTGACCTTTACCGCCGATCTGGGCCAGGGAGAGGAGCTGGAGCCAGCCCGCGCCAAGGCAGAGATGATGGGCGCGTCAAGCATCCACATCGAAGACCTGCGCGAAGAGTTCGTGCGCGATTTCGTTTTTCCAATGTTCCGCGCAAACGCATTGTACGAGGGGCTTTATCTGCTAGGCACGTCGATCGCGCGCCCGCTGATTTCCAAGCGACTGGTCGAAATTGCTGCTGCCGAAGGTGCCGACGCTGTCGCGCACGGTGCTACCGGCAAAGGTAACGATCAGGTTCGGTTCGAATTGGCTGCCTATGCATTGAACCCCGACATCAAGGTCATCGCGCCTTGGCGCGAGTGGGATTTGACCAGCCGCACCAAGTTGCTGGAGTTTGCCGAAAAGAACCAAATCCCAGTTGCTAAAGACAAGCGCGGCGAAGCCCCGTTCAGCGTGGACGCGAACCTGCTGCATACGTCGTCTGAAGGCAAAGTGCTGGAAAACCCCGCCGATGAGGCGCCAGAGTACGTTTACCAGCGCACCGTCGATCCAGAGCAGGCCCCCGATACACCAGAGATGGTCGAGATCACCTTTGAAAAAGGTGACGCCGTGGCGATCAACGGCGAGGAAATGTCGCCCGCGACCATCTTGACCAAGTTGAACGAACTTGGCGGCAAGCATGGCGTTGGTCGCCTTGATCTGGTCGAAAACCGTTTCGTCGGCATGAAATCCCGCGGCATCTATGAAACGCCCGGTGGTACTGTCCTGCTGGAAGCGCACCGCGGCATCGAACAGATCACGCTGGATTCCGGCGCCGGTCACCTGAAAGACAGCATCATGCCCCGTTATGCAGAGCTGATCTACAACGGCTTCTGGTTCTCGCCAGAGCGCGAGATGCTTCAAGCGCTGATCGACAAGAGCCAAGAGCACGTGAGCGGTACGGTCCGTGTAAAGCTGTACAAAGGGTCCGCCCGTACCGTCGCACGCTGGTCCGATCACAGCCTGTATTCCGAAGCGCATGTCACGTTCGAAGACGACGCCGGTGCCTATGACCAGACCGATGCGCAAGGTTTCATCCAGCTGAATGCACTGCGCCTGAAGCTGCTGGCTGCACGCAATCGCCGCCTGAAATAAAAACAACCCCGCCTGCATCACAGGATGCAGGCGGGGCTTAACCGGATAATCGTTAAAAACTATTAGTCACGCGCAGGCTCGCAACACGGCTATGCGTAACAAACCAACAGCCCGGAGCAACTTTAAGCCGTTTACGCTTTAGTCACGAAAGCGCGGTTCAAAGAGTTTCAACTAAACACTAAAAATCTGAACGCTTACATAACGCGGGTTCACACCCACGTGACTGGCTGTGGCATGACTTGCTCTGCCGCGGGATGCCATGCACCTTTCCCTTAATCGGAGGAGCTGAAATGGCCAACATCATCAATCGTTTGAAAACTGCTGCACTGTGTGTTGCCCTTGGCAGCGCCGGAGGTCTGGTACCGTCGGGCGCACAGGCCGCCCAGCAGACTGCAATTGTTGCGGGTGGATGTTTCTGGTGTGTCGAATCCGACTTTGAAAGTGTCCCGGGCGTAGGTGACGTCGTATCGGGCTACACTGGCGGGCGTACGGAAAATCCGGATTATGGACAGGTTGGCCGCGGATCAACGGGCCATTACGAGGCGGTCATGATCCCATTCGATGACAGCATCATAAGCTACCGCCAGATTATGGACCTGTTTTTCCGCAGCGTTGATCCAACTGATGCGGGGGGCCAGTTTTGCGATCGCGGCAATCAATACCGCACCGCAATATTTGCGATGACACAGGCCCAGGCAGATACCGCCGCCGCCGCCAAAGCAGCCGCACAAAATGAATTGGGCCGGCAGATCGTGACACCGATCATTCAGGCCAGCACCTTTTATAAGGCCGAAGCCTATCACCAGGATTATTACAAGGGGAAAAACCTGGTATTGACGCGCGGCGGGGCCAAGCGTCAAAGCGATGCCTATGATTTTTATCGCAAAGGTTGCGGCCGCGATGCGCGTGTCCAGCAGCTATGGGGCGCTGACGCACCATTTCTACATCATTGAACCGAAATTCAGGGCCGGAAATCCTCTAGCTCTCTTAGGTCCGGGATGACATCTGCCGTTCCGTGGCGTGTGACCATCAATGCGGCGGCGCGTGTTGCCAGATTGATAGCCTGTGCCATGGGATGCCCCCGATCAAGACCAGCCAGCACGTAACCCGTAAACGTGTCACCCGCACCGGTGGTATCCACGGGCGTGACGGGAACGGCATCAAAATGGCGATGCCCGTCCGGCCCGAACCAATCGGCACCATCACCGCCGCGGGTAACAATTACATCACGCAGCCCCAGATCCTGTGGCCGCTTGCCGGTCGCCTTTTCTAGCTGCGCAGCTTCGACAGCGTTCAGAAACAGCATATCCAGATAAGGCAGCACCGCCGTAACCCGGTCCGCATCGAACGGTGCCGCTGCATAGGCGACCTGCAAACCCATCTGCTTACCCAGCTTCGCTGCTGTGCGTTGCAGGTTCGTTTCGTTCTGCATCAGCAGCCAATCGCCAGTCTGCGCCTCGGCCATCGCTTCTTGCAAGATGACCTGCGGAATGGCGACATTGGCACCCGGATGCAGGATCACGATATTTTCGCCGGACGGGTCCACCATAATGATGGCCTGCGCAGTATCATCATCTACACGTGCGATGAACCGCGTATCAACGCCGTATTCCATCAGCCGATCCACAGTCCATTCGCCATCGTCGCCAACGGCCCCGATGTGGTGAACGATAGCTGCAGCGCGCGCGGCAGCCACTGACATATTGGTACCCTTACCACCCAGAAAAACGTTGCGCCCGGTCGACGGCAGCGTTTCACCCGGGCTGGGCATATGCGGGAGGGAAAAAACGGTATCGATATTGATCGAGCCTAAGTTCCAGATCGCCATGATTTAACCCACCTTACAGGCGGCTATTACCGCCATATTCAAAATATCGTTTACTGTGCTGACGGTCGAACAGATTTGGATCGGCTTGTCGATGCCCGACAGAATTGGCCCGATCACCGTTGCGCCCGCCATTTCCTGCATCAGTTTTACCGATATTGACGCAGAATGTCGTGCTGGCACAACAAGCACATTTGCCGGGCCCGTCAGACGGCTGAAAGGATAGTGTGCCTGCGCTGCGGGATTTAGCGCAACATCGACGGTCATTTCGCCCTCGTATTCAAAATCGACGCCGCGACTGTCCAGAACGCGCGGTGCTTGATGCATCTTTTCCGCACGCTCTGACACCGGATAACCGAAGGTCGAAAAGGACAGAAAAGCCACGCGCGGATCCAGGCCCAGATCGCGGGCAACGGCGGCACCGCGTTCAGCAATATCGGCAAGGTCGTTTTGGTCAGGCCATTCATGCACCAACGTATCTGCGATCAGCACAATCCGTCCCCGGTTCAGCACAGCCGTTACACCAACCGCACCGTCGTGGGGCCCCGCATCAAAAACGTGGTTGATCAATTCCAGCACATGCGCCGATTTGCGCGTCGCGCCAGTTACCATGCCATCGGCATGACCATGCGCCAGCATCAACGCGGCAAAGACATGACGGTCACGTGCAGCAAGGCGATGCACGTCCTGCCGGTCGTGGCCTTTGCGCTGCAAACGATCGTAAAGAAACGCCTTATACGTCTCTAAATGGGGTGTATTGGCGGCATTGACGACCTCCAGCTCTTCGATCGCGTCAGACAGCCCCTCTGCACGCAGCATGTCAGCGACGTCTTTCGTCCGCCCGACGACCAGCGCCTTCCCCAGTCCCTGCCGCTGATAGGCGATGGCTGCGCGCAGCACGCGTGGATCGTCGCCTTCGGTGAAAATCACTGACGACTGTGCCGCTCGCGCCCGGGCATTCAGACCGCGCAACATGTTCGCCGTGGGGTCCATGCGGGATTTAAGCGACGCCTCGTAGGCGTCCATGTCAATAATGGGGCGCCGCGCCACGCCTGTCGCCATGCCGGCCTTTGCCACTGCGGGCGGAATGCGGTGGATCAGGCGGGGATCAAAGGGGGTTGGAATGATGTAATCCCGGCCAAAAGTCAGCTTTTTGCCGTAAGCGACGGCAACTTCCTCTGGCACGTCCTCTCGCGCCAGTTGCGCAAGGGCATGGGCGCAGGCAATTTTCATTTCGTCGTTGATGGCACGGGCATGAATATCAAGGGCACCGCGAAACAAATAAGGAAAGCCCAGCACGTTATTGACTTGATTAGGATAATCGCTGCGGCCGGTGGCCACGATCGCATCAGGACGTACGGCATGCGCCTCTTCCGGGGTGATTTCCGGGTCAGGGTTCGCCATCGCAAAAATCACAGGATTTGGTGCCATATCAGACACCATTTCAGGGGTTACGGCCCCCTTCGCACTGACACCAAGGAACACGTCAGCGTCTTTCATCGCCTCTGCTAAGGAACGGGCCGGCGTGTTCGCCGCGTGGGCGGACTTCCATTGGTTCATCCCCTCGGTCCGACCCTGATAAATGACGCCTTTTGTGTCGCACATGATGCAATTATCGTGGGTCGCGCCCATGGATTTCAGCAGTTCTAGGCAGGCAATACCCGCCGCCCCCGCCCCGTTTAGAACGATGCGAACATTTTCGATCTTTTTGCCGCTGATATGCAGCGCATTCAGCAGTCCGGCGGCGCAGATCACGGCGGTGCCATGCTGGTCGTCGTGGAAAACGGGAATATCCATTTCCTCTTTAAGCCGCTGCTCAATGATAAAGCACTCGGGTGCCTTGATATCCTCAAGGTTAATGCCACCAAAGGTCGGCCCCATCAGACGCACAGCGTTGCAGAATGCATCGGGATCCTCGGTATCCAGTTCGATATCTATCGAATTGACGTCAGCGAAGCGCTTAAACAGCACCGACTTGCCTTCCATCACAGGCTTGGACGCCAACGCCCCAAGGTTCCCAAGACCAAGCACTGCTGTGCCGTTTGAAATGACAGCAACCAGATTGCCCTTGTTTGTATAATCATAGGCCGTTGCAGGGTTCGCAAAGATCTCTTCGCACGGAATTGCCACACCGGGGGAATACGCCAGCGACAAATCGCGCTGTGTCGTCATGGGGACAGTTGCCGTCACCTCCCACTTGCCAGGGGTCGGCGCGATGTGAAAGCCAAGTGCGTCTTCGCGCGTGATCTTTTGCCGTGTCATATAAACCCCTCCCGGTCATGAACGATCAGGTGTAGCGCGGGTGCCTTCACCGCTCAAGCACGGCTTTCATCGCGGGGGATCGGGTGATAGCAAAACAGCAATGCCGGGGGATACTATGACCGAAACTGTGACGCCGATGATGGCGCAATATCTGGACCTGAAACAGGGCTATCCTGATGCCATCCTGTTCTACCGGATGGGTGATTTTTACGAAATGTTCTTCGATGATGCCGTCGCCGCTGCCGCTGCGCTGGACATTGCATTGACGAAACGGGGCAAGCATCTAGGCAACGATATTGCAATGTGCGGCGTGCCCGTGCACAGCGCCGAAGGTTATTTGCTTACGTTGATCCGCAAGGGGTTTCGCGTTGCCGTATGCGAGCAAATGGAAGACCCCGCAGAGGCGAAAAAGCGCGGGTCGAAATCGGTTGTTCGCCGCGACGTCGTGCGACTAGTTACGCCCGGCACATTGACCGAAGACACGCTGCTGGATGCCCGCCGGCACAATTTTCTGGCCGCGATTGCACAGGTGCGCGACATCACGGCACTGGCCTGGGTCGATATTTCGACCGGTGCGTTGCGCGTCATGGAATGCCCCGCGGTGAACCTTGGCCCCGAACTCGCCCGCCTTTCCCCAAAGGAAGTGCTGGTCGCGGATGGCACAGAGCCGGACTTTCGCGATATCGTGGATGACGCAGGCGGCAGCCTGACATCGCTTGGGCGTTCCGCATTCGACAGCACGCAGGGCGAAAAGCGGCTGTGCGCCATTTTTACCGTCGGATCGTTGGACGCCTTCGGCAGTTTTAGCCGGGCAGAAGTGGCGGCTCTCGCGGGCCTTGCAGCTTACCTAGAGATTACGCAAAAAGGCAACTTGCCCTTGCTGCGCCCCCCGGTACAGGAACAACGCGCCGCAATTATGCAGATTGATGCCGCAACCCGTCGATCGCTTGAACTGACGCAGACCATGGCCGGTGGCCGCACCGGGTCGCTTCTGGACGCAATCGACCGGACAATGACAGCCGCAGGGGCGCGCCTTCTGGACCGTAGGCTTTCTGCCCCATCGCGGCGGATGGATGTGATCAGCGCGCGACAAGAAGCCGTTGCTGCGCTGTGCGCAAACCCCGCGCTGACCGCCGATCTGCGCGATCAACTGCGCGGCGTCCATGATCTGGACCGCGCCCTGTCACGGCTGGCGCTGGAACGCGGCGGTCCGCGCGACATGGCCGCCATTCGCAACACGATTGCTCAGGCTGTTATCCTGCACCAGACGCTGAGCCAAGCCGATTTGCCGGACCTACTCTCGGCTGCGCAACGCGATTTGATCGGTCACGACGAACTGCTTGACCTGCTGGATGCAGCCCTCGTTGCAGAGCCCCCGCTGCTGGCCCGGGATGGCGGCTTCATTGCGCCAGGCTACGATGAAGGGCTGGATTCTGCACGGCAGCTTCGGGACGAAGGTCGCAGCGTGATTGCGCAAATGCAGGCCGACTTTATCGCGCAGACCGGTATCAACGCGCTAAAGATCAAGCACAACAATGTGCTTGGTTATTTTATTGAAACCACTGCAGCCCACGCTGACCGGATGCTGGCACCGCCGCTATCCAACATCTTCATTCACCGGCAAACCACCGCCAATCAGGTCCGTTTCACGACGGTTGAGCTTAACGAAATCGAGTCGCGCATCCTGAATGCCGGAGGCGAGGCACTCGACGTTGAAAAACGGCTCTATTCCAACCTGTCGGCGCACATATTGTCGCATCAGGCAACATTGGGTCAGCTTGCTTGCGCCATTGCGGAAATCGATCTTGCCGCCTCTTTTGCGCATATGGCGCGGCAGGACGGCTGGGTGCGCCCCGTGATTGACGACAGTCGTGCATTCCACATTACCGGCGGCAGACACCCCGTGGTAGAGGAAGCGCTTCGCAAATCAGGCACGCCCTTCGTTGCCAACGATTGTGAACTGACCGAAACGCCCATCTGGCTGCTGACTGGCCCAAACATGGCCGGTAAATCCACGTATCTACGCCAGAACGCATTGATTGCTGTCCTAGCTCAAATTGGTGCATTTGTTCCCGCCGCGACGGCGCATATCGGCATCGTCAGCCAAATCTTCAGCCGCGTCGGCGCATCGGATGATCTGGCACGCGGGCGATCAACCTTTATGGTTGAAATGGTTGAAACTGCAGCGATCCTTAACCAGGCGGACGATCGTGCCTTGGTAATCCTCGATGAAATCGGCCGCGGCACCGCGACTTACGACGGTCTTTCCATTGCATGGGCGACGCTGGAACATTTGCACGACGTCAACCGCTGTCGCGCACTGTTCGCAACCCACTATCATGAAATGAGCAACCTTTCCAACAAACTTGATGGCGTCGATAATGCCACGGTAAGCGTTAAGGAATGGGATGGCGACGTCATATTCCTGCACGAAGTCAGGAAAGGTACAGCTGACCGCAGCTATGGCGTGCAGGTCGCCCGCCTTGCCGGCCTTCCGCAAGCCGTGGTGGCACGGGCAAAGGTCGTACTGGAAGCTCTTGAAAAGGGTGAACGCGAAGGCGGTACCACGCGCCGCGCCGTCATCGACGATTTGCCCCTGTTTGCGGCGACACCACCAGCCTCGGCGCCCGCGCCCGCAAAGCAATCAGTAATTGAGGATCGCCTGCGCCATATCATGCCGGACGATTTGACACCAAAAGACGCGCTGGCGCTCGTCTATGAATTACGCGGACTTTTGACGCAGCCAGACAAATAACGACGCAGCAGCGGCTGGGTCCTGCACTTCTTCTGGTTTTAAATATCCTGGGGGTCCGGGGGCAAAGCCCCCGGCCGATTGCCGCGCATCACGCGGCGATCAATCAGCTTGCCGGCATCGACGATACGCCGACCTGGGCAGGACGCAGCAGGCGGTCGTGCAGCATGAAACCTTCTGTTGACACCTGAATGATGTGGCCGGCTTTCGTACCGGGAACGGGTGCCTCGAACATGGCCTGGTGCACGTTCGGATCAAACTTGTCGCCGACCTCGGGAACGATCGGGTCGATGCCATGCTTCTTGAAAACAGAAATCAGCTCGCGCATCGTCAACTCCACCCCTTCCAGCAGGGCGGCATTCACGGCCTTCTCGGCTTCTTCGGCGGACTGCAAGGCACGCCGCATGTTGTCGTAAACCGGCAACAAATCGCGTGAAAGTCGCGACGAGCCATAGTTTTCTGCCTCTTTACGGTCACGATCGGCACGCTTGCGCGTATTTTCCGCATCAGCCAATGCGCGCATCCACTTGTCGCGCATGTCGTCACGCTCTGCCTCGATCGTCGCAATACGGGCCAAAACGTCGTCGCCTGCGGCGTCCATGGCATCGCCTTCGGCGGCCAGATCATCAAGGGACATTGGTTCGGTATTTTCGTCGGACATTGTCACTTCCTGTCAGGTGCGGTCGGCGATCATCTGGCCGACCCGCTGTGCGGTATAATTCACGATGGGCACGATGCGCCCGTAATTCAGCCTTGTCGGACCAATGACGCCCACGGCGCCGATGATCTTACGGTCGGCGTTCATATAAGGAGAAACGACCAAAGAGGAACCCGAAAGTGAGAAAAGTTTGTTTTCGGAGCCGATAAAAATACGAACGCCGTCGCCGTCCTCTGCTAATTCGAGGAACTGTGCAATATCGCGTTTGCGTTCAAGATCATCAAAAAGACTTCGGATCCGGTCAATATCCCCGGCCTGGTCCGCATCCCCGAGCAGGTTACCCCGACCACGGACGATTAGGCGTTCATTGTGTTCACCTTCATTTTCCCACAGCACTGCACCGGACTGGACAAGTTCTGCGGCCAGCGCATCGATTTCACGGCGCCTTGCCTTGATCTCTCTTGTGATGACGCCGCCGAGGCTGGACAGGGTTTGCCCCTCTGCAATGGCATTCAAAAAATTGGCTGCTTCACGCATGGAACTGGGGGTTTGACCTACAGGGGGCGTAAAAATCCGGTTTTCGACATGACCATCAGCAAAGACCAGCACAACTAACGCTCGTGTCGAAGACAAGGAAACAAATTCGATATGACGGATCGGAGCTTCGTGTTTCGGCGTCAGGACAAGGCTGGCAACCTGAGTCACGCCCGATAAAGCAGATCCGACCCTGTCAAGCATCGCACCAACGTCATCATCGTTACCGCCTAGTGTCTGATCGATCCTGGAACGATCCTCACCCGACAGATCGCCTACTTCAAGCAAGCCATCGACAAACATGCGCAGCCCAAGCTGTGTCGGCACGCGGCCAGCAGAGACATGAGGGCTCCCAAGCAAACCCAGGTATTCCAGATCGTTCATCACATTGCGGATCGTTGCCGCGCTGACCTGTTCTGACAAGGTTCGTGTCAATGTCCGGCTGCCGACGGGCGCACCGGTTTCAAGGTAGCCTTCGACAATGCGGCGAAACACCTCGCGAGAGCGGGCGTTCATGTCATCGATAAGTGGCGTCAGGTGCGGCATGGGCGTCCAATTCAAGGCGATGTCATTAAAGCGTGTCAGCACACGGCGTCAATCGGGCTTGGATTTCATAGATGGGCGGCGTATCCGACGAACGCAACCTAGAAAGGACCAGACCCATGCGCCCATCCGGCCGTAAGATCGATCAAATGCGTGATGTCAGCATTGAAACCGGCGTCACACGTCATGCGGAAGGGTCCTGTCTGATCCGTATGGGGGATACCCATGTTCTTTGCACTGCGACGATCGACGAGCGCGTCCCGCCCTTTTTGAAAAACTCTGGTCTTGGCTGGGTTACGGCAGAATATGGCATGCTACCGCGTGCAACGCACACCAGGATGCGCCGCGAAGCGAAGAATGGGCAAAGCGGCCGCACACAGGAAATTCAGCGCCTGATAGGACGTTCGCTGCGCGCAGGTGTTGACCGCGTCGCACTTGGCGAGCGTCAGATTACAGTCGATTGTGACGTCATCCAGGCTGACGGCGGCACACGTTGTGCCTCTATCACAGGGGGTTGGGTTGCTTTGAAACTGGCCGTCAACCAGTTGATGAAGGCTGGAATTGTCATCAGCGACCCGCTGGTCGATCCGGTTGCTGCAATTTCCTGCGGAATCTATGCCGGGCAAGAAATACTTGATCTGGACTACCCTGAAGATTCCGAAGCCGGTGTTGATGGCAATTTCATCATGACGGCGGGCAAGCTGGTCGAAGTGCAGATGTCTGCTGAAGGGGCAACCTTTAGCCGGAGCCAGATGGACAAGCTTCTGGACCTCGCGGAAACGGGCATTGCCGCGCTGAACAGCGTTCAACTGGACGCCGTAAAATGAGGAAGTTTCAGGGAAAAGAGCTGGTTATTGCCACCCACAACAAAGGCAAACTGGAAGAGATCGCCGACCTGCTGTCGCCCTATGGCGTCGTATTAACGTGCAACGCAGATTATGGCCTGCCAGAGCCGGATGAGACTGAAACGACCTTTGTCGGCAATGCACGCATCAAGGCACATGCGGCAGCAAAAGCGACCGGGCTTCCCGCACTGGCTGATGACAGTGGACTGATGATCGATGCCCTTGCTGGCGCGCCCGGCGTTTATACGGCGGATTGGGCTGAAACGCCAAGTGGTCGTGATTTTCCGATGGCAATGGACCGGGCATGGCGCGAACTGATGGCGGTTGGGCCCCCTGCCCCCAGAACTGCGCAATTTTGCTGCACATTAGTTTTAGCCTGGCCTGATGGTCATGAAGAGGTTTTCCCCGGCGTGATACCCGGCCAAATTGTTTGGCCGCCACGTGGCGATCAAGGGCACGGCTATGACCCAATCTTTCAGGCTGACGGCTACGCCGTGACATTTGGAGAGATGGACCGCTGGGAAAAGAACAAGATCAGCCACCGCGCGGATGCCTTTGCTAAACTATTGGCGGATTGCTTTGACTGATCTTATCCCGGCAGACGATTGGCGCGAAGGCGGGTTCGGCCTGTATCTGCATTGGCCATTCTGCAAAGCAAAGTGCCCCTATTGCGACTTTAATTCACATGTCGTTGCAAACATCGACGAAGCGCGTTGGCAGGCGGCCTATCTGAGCGAAATTCGTCGCCTTGCCGCCCAGACTGAAGGTCGGGTTTTGCAGTCTGTTTTCTTTGGCGGTGGCACGCCAAGCATGATGTCCCCCGAGCTTGTAGATTCAGTTTTGCGTGAAATCAGAGCATGTTGGCCGTTTGCCAACGACATCGAAATTACTCTCGAGGCCAATCCAACCTCTGTCGAAGCGGGACGGTTTACCGGATATCGCGACGCGGGGGTCAATCGCGTATCCTTGGGTGTTCAGGCTTTGAACGATCTCGATCTTCGTCGTCTTGGCAGGATGCATACGGCGCGGGAAGCCCAAGCAGCCTTTACTATTGCGCGTAATGTGTTTGAGCGCGTCAGCTTTGATCTGATTTATGCGCGGCAAGATCAATCCCTTGCTGATTGGGAATCCGAACTGTCGCAGGCACTGTCGATGGCTGTCGATCACCTTTCACTTTACCAGCTGACAATTGAAGACGGGACAGTATTTGGTGCCCGGGCGGCAGCCGGACAACTTTCAGGGCTGCCTACAGATGACTTGGGTGCCGATATGTACCTGATGACCCAGGACATGTGTGGCGGTGCCGGTTTCGACGGCTACGAAGTTTCAAATCATGCCCGTGCTGGCGCATCAAGCGTTCATAACCGCATTTATTGGCAATCTGGTGACTATATTGGTATGGGGCCCGGCGCACATGGCCGGCTAACACTTGGTCAGACGCGTTGGTCGACGTCGACGCCCCTTGGCCCAACGGCATGGCTGACACAGGTCGAACAGACCGGATCGGGCGAAGCCGCGCGGGAGATTGTCACAGCTTCCGATCATCGAACTGAAATGCTGCTAATGGGATTACGGCTGCGCGAAGGCTTAAACAAAACCCGGCTTACGTCAAATGGCGTCGACGTTGCTTCAAAACGCATCCGTCATATGGTGGAATTGGGTCTGGTCGCGGATGATTCAGAACGACTACGCGTCACCGACGCAGGACGCCCCGTTTTGAACGGCGTCCTGCGCGAAATATTGGCAGATTAATCGCCAGTCAGCTGGCGCATCAAATCATCAAGCTGCGCCAGCGTTTTGTAAGTTACGGTAAGTTTACCGCCCTCTTGCCCAGCTGCATGGTCAATGCTGACACCCATACCAAGCGCCGCCGACAGCTCTTTTTCCAACATGACCGTATCGGGATCCTTGTCCTTGCTTCGTGCTTGAGAGCTGCGGCGTTCTGTGGGAGGCCCTTTTTTCGTAAGCCGTTCGGCTTCGCGCACCGACATTTGTTTGCCAATGATTTGCTGGGCTAAGGATTTGGCTTCGGGATGACCAACAAGCGTGCGCGCGTGTCCGGCAGTTAATTTTCCGTCGGAAAGCCAATCGAGCACCTCTGCCGGCAGCTGTAACAAACGCATCTGGTTCGCAATATGACTGCGGCTTTTACCAAGCGCCGTCGCCAGTTGCTCTTGGGTATGCCCAAAGCGATCCATAAGTTGCCGGTATCCGGCAGCCTCGTCCACCGGGTTTAGGTCAGCACGTTGAATGTTCTCGATAATTGCAATTTCGAGAACTTCCGTATCATTAAAGTCTCTTACCAGAACGGGCAGTTCATGAAGCTGCGCCATTTGAGACGCGCGCCAACGGCGCTCTCCTGCGACAATCTCAAAGAGGTCGGGATCTTCGGGGGCGACCCGAACGATAAGCGGCTGAATCACTCCTTTTTCGCGAATGGAATCCGCAAGATCGGAGAGTGCTTCTGGATCAAAGGTTCGGCGCGGCTGGTCCGGATTCGGGCGGATTTTTTCGACTGGAACCATCATATCGGCACGGCGGGGACCAGATGGTGTATCAGCAGATTCGTCAACCGCTACATCTGCCATAAGTGCTGAAAGGCCGCGGCCCAAGCCGCGTGATTTAGGTGGCGTCGCCATCAGCTGACCCTTTTCAATTGTATATTATCTTTAGCCATCACTTCCAAAGCAAGTTCACGGTATGCCTGTGAACCGGCAGAGTTTGAATCATACACCAGTGCAGGCAAAGCATAGGAAGGCGCTTCGCTTAGCCGGACGTTACGGGGAATAACTGTCGTATAAACAAGTCCGCCCAGGTTTTCCCGCGCGTCTGCTTCGACCTGCTGTGAAAGATTATTGCGTCGATCATACATCGTTAAAACGATCCCGGCGATGCGAAGTGATTTATTCGCGGTTTGCCGTACCTCTCTGATCGTGAGCATCAGTTGTGAAAGGCCTTCAAGGGCGAAGAATTCGCTCTGCAGGGGGACAATCACGGCGTGGGCGGCAACCATCGCGTTGACCGTAAGAATGTTCAAAGATGGCGGGCAGTCGATAAGAATGTAATCGAACGCGAATGCATCCATCGGAAGTTGGCGTAGTGCATCAAATAGAAGAAACGATCTTTTTTCGTTTGAGATAAGTTCAATGTCGGCGGAACTTAAATCCGTGGTCGCTGGAATAATAGATAGGTTTGTAACGGACGTGGGTTGAATAGCCTCTGATGGTGAAGCATCACCGACAAGAAAGTCATAAGTCGTAATAGCACGACGATCAGGCGTAACACCTAAACCAGTCGATGCATTACCCTGTGGGTCGAGATCAATCAGCAACACGTTTTGGCCATGTTCGGCAAGTGCAGCACCGAGGTTAATAGTGGTCGTAGTCTTGCCGACCCCCCCCTTCTGATTAGCTACTGCAATTATTTTTGCACTGATTTGATCAGTTGATGACACGGCGGATATCCTTGATCTGCAAAATACGGGCTTCGTCGTCGGTCTCGCTTGGAAATTCCTGTAAATCAAAACTCCAACTTGTCCGAGCCTGAGATATCTCTTGTTGGAACGACTTTCCTTTTTGAAACAGTGCTAGACCGTCGTCGTTCAAAAGCTGCTTTCCATAAGACAACAGATTTAGCAAAGGTGCGAGAGCTCTGGCAGTCAAAACATCTGCCCGAACATCTGTCACAGCCTCGATCCGTTCTGCTTTTATTGAAACAGCTAGGTCCAATTCTCGCGCGACCGTGCGTAAAAAAGCGGCCTTTCGCTGATCGCTTTCGATAAGAGTAATTGCTAACCCAGGCATGCGTTCTTTGGCCAAGATTGCAATTACCAATCCGGGTAAGCCACCGCCGCTTCCAATATCAACGAGGTGTAAGGCACCTAATGGAACGTATTTAAAAACCTGTGCAGAGTCGATGACATGTCTTTCCCATGAACTTTCGATCGTCGATGGTGCAATCAGATTTATTTTAGAAGTCCACTTAACAAGCAAATCCTGATAAAGTTGCAGCTGGGTCATTGTTTCACGTGAAACATCTGACAACGCCAAGTTATCCGCCATCAGACCGCATCCTTTACAACCGCACGCTGTAAGGCTGCGACAATTAAAAGGGCAGCCGCTGGCGTCATCCCCTCCATTTGATTAATCTGCGCCATATTGCGTGGCTTCAGGAGAACAAGCTTCAATTTCAATTCATTCGAAAGCCCCGATAGCCCTTGGAATGAAAAGTCGGATGGGATTACCATATCTTCGTGACGCTGTAGCGCGTCTACATCACGCTGTTGGCGCTTGATGTAGTGTGCATAGAGGGCATCGTTCTTAATCTGTCGGCCAACGTCAGGTTGAATTCTATTTGCATCGGGGCAAATTTTCTGCAGCGCTTCGAAGTCAAAATCAGCAAGCGAAAGAGCTTCAAGCGCTGATCGTTTTTGACTATGTGAATTAACATTTATGCCAGCAGCTGCAAGTTCGCCCCCCGTTAGAAACACCTTCGAAAGGGTATCTTCAGCATTCCGGATAGCGGACATCTTTTCGGAAAAGACTTGCCAGCGATATTCGGGGACCAGACCTAACTCTCTTCCGGTCGGCGTAAGCCTTTGATCCGCATTATCAGCCCGTAAAGCAAGACGGAACTCTGCCCTTGACGTAAACATGCGATACGGCTCGGTCACACCCTTTGTGGTCAAGTCGTCGATCATCACACCGATATAAGAAGTCGTCCGGCTGAAAACGAACTCAGTTTCGCCACCAGCTTTACGCGCGGCATTCAGGCCTGCGACTAGACCCTGCGCAGCTGCTTCTTCGTAACCGGTTGTCCCATTGATCTGGCCTGCCAAAAACAGGCCTGAGCATTCACGCAATTCCAATCCAGCTGTTAGGTTGCGCGGGTCAACGTAGTCGTATTCGATCGCATAACCAGGTTGCTGAATAACCGCATTTTTCAAACCAGGGATGGACTTGATGTACGCTGCTTGGACGTCTATCGGCAAAGAAGTCGATATTCCATTTGGATACACAGTATCTGTCGAAAGTCCCTCTGGTTCCAAAAAGACTTGATGAGAGGATTTATCGGCAAACCTTGTGACCTTATCCTCAATCGAGGGGCAGTATCGGGGGCCAACCCCGCTAATATGACCGCCATACATCGCCGACTTATCTAGATTGTTCCTGATAATATCATGCGTTTCATTTGTCGTATGCGTAATGCCGCACGAAATCTGCCGGACGAGTTCCCCCTGCCTTAAAAACGAAAATAGTACGGGTTCTGCATCGCCTGCTTGGTGCTCCAGCGACGTCCAGTCTATTGTCTTTCCGTCTAGACGTGGCGGCGTTCCAGTTTTCAACCGTCCCATCTGCAAGCCAAGATCATCTAGGCGCTGTGCCATACGCAAAGAAGCGCGATCGCCCATGCGTCCGCCTTCATGCTGCTTGTCACCAATATGAATGACGCCGCGCAGAAACGTTCCCGTCGTAAGAACAATTGCCTTTGTGGATATTTCCGATCCATCAGCTAATATCACCGACTTAACGCCGTCTGAATCAGCGGAAAAATCGACAACCTCGCCTTCGATGGTCACAAGGTTTTTCTGTCCACGAACGACCATCTGCATTTTGCTTTTATAAAGCACACGGTCAGATTGGGTTCTAGGTCCTTGAACTGCAGGGCCTTTTGTCCGGTTCAGCAGTCGGAATTGGATTCCTGATGCATCAGCCACCTGACCCATTGCGCCGCCGAGGGCATCAACTTCACGGACGAGATGCCCTTTGCCGAGCCCCCCGATAGCAGGGTTGCAGGACATAACGCCGATACCATCGAACGACATCGTGACAAGAGCTGTATTTGCACCAAATCGAGCTGCTGCAAGAGCTGCTTCACAGCCCGCATGTCCCCCGCCGATTACAATTACGTCAAAATGTTTCACGTGAAACACCTCACTTCCCGATGCAAAAGCTGCGAAATATTTCGTCTAGAAGGTCCTCTACATCTACCCGACCAACGATCATGTCAACTGCGCGTATTGAAAACCGAAGGTCGTCGGCGATCAAATCTGTTGGACCGCCATGTTCGATCATCTCTTCCGCATCTGTAATATGCTTAACAGCCGTTTCCATCGCTTGCCGATGGCGATCACGTATAGCTACGCTCGCACCGGAACTCAAACGCGCCAAACGATCTGTGATATTCTGAACCAGCTTATCGACGCCGTGACCAGTGAGACCTGAGACCCCCTCACCTGTACCATCGACCTTCGCCTTCACAGTAACATCATGGTTCTCTGGTTCGAATGGTAAATCAGTTTCGTCTTCGACTAAAAATACTCGCAGATCAGCCGAACGCGCGCGATCAATAGCCAATGTCACACCAAGTGCTTCAACGATATCATCAGTGTCCCGCACACCAGCGGTATCAAGTAGCGTGACCGGTAGCCCGCCCAAGTCCATTCTCACCTCAATAACATCGCGGGTCGTACCTGCAATTTCCGAGGTAATAGCAGCGGCACGTCCCGCCAATCGATTGAGGAGAGTTGACTTCCCAACATTTGGCCTTCCAATAATTGCAACCTCGAACCCGTTGCGGATCCGCTCTGCGGCAACAACCCCGTTAACTTGCTCGGCCATTTTCGCTTTAGTTTGCGCCAAAAGCGTTCCAACTTCCGGATAGACGTCAACTGGAACATCTTCATCGACAAAATCGATAGTTGCTTCCACAAGCGCAGCAGCCCGTATTAAGTCTTTGCGCCAAGTTTCTGCAAGTTCACCAAGGACACCGCTAAAAACAGCCATCGCCTGCTTACGCTGCGCTTCAGTCTCGGCGTCAATCAGGTCGGCCAGTCCTTCCACTTGGGCAAGATCAAGTTGCCCATTATCCAGCGCGCGCCGCGTAAATTCGCCCGCTTCTGCCAGACGAGCGCCCAAAGCAGCAAGCCTTTGCGAAACAGCTTTCGTAATGGCAACGCTGCCGTGCAGATGAAACTCTATGACCTCTTCGCCAGTGAAACTTCGATTTTCCGGAAACCTCAGGATGAGCGCCTTATCCAAAATGTCGCCGGCGGCGTCGCGGACGTTCCGCAGACCGCGCGATTCTGGAACATTCCCCACCATTAATCCCGCAATATCGAATGCTTGCGGGCCGGACAGTCTTAAAACGGAAACGCCCGCCCGGCCAGGGGCCGTAGCGAGCGCATAGATCGTATCCATAAGATAACCTGTTATCAGTAATTTAACCTAGGTGTTCATTGAATCAAAGAAATCAGCATTCGTTTTGGTTTGCTTCAACTTCCCGATTAGGAATTCGATCGCATCTGTCGTCCCCATCGGGTTCAGAATACGGCGCAACACGTATGTCTTTGCAAGATCCGACTTTTCTACCAATAGCTCTTCTTTGCGTGTACCGGATTTCAAGATATCCATCGCAGGGAACACCCGTTTGTCCGCCACTTTACGATCCAATACAATTTCAGAGTTGCCGGTGCCTTTGAACTCTTCAAAGATAACCTCGTCCATGCGGCTTCCCGTATCAATCAACGCAGTTGCGATAATTGTCAGCGACCCGCCTTCTTCGATATTCCGGGCTGCACCGAAAAACCGTTTCGGCCGTTGCAGTGCATTTGCGTCAACACCGCCGGTCAGAACCTTACCTGATGATGGAACAGTTGTGTTAAAAGCACGTCCCAAACGTGTAATTGAGTCAAGTAGGATGACGACATCGCGCTTGTGCTCGACCAGACGCTTGGCTTTTTCGATGACCATCTCTGATACCGCTACGTGCCGCGTAGCCGGCTCGTCGAACGTGGATGAAACAACCTCACCTTTCACGCTCCGCTGCATATCGGTCACTTCTTCAGGACGCTCGTCAATCAAAAGGACAATCAGATAGATCTCTGGGTGGTTCTTCTCGATAGAATGCGCAATATTTTGCAGCAAAACGGTTTTACCCGTGCGTGGCGGCGCAACAATCAATGATCGCTGACCTTTGCCGATTGGCGAAATTAAGTCGATGATCCTTGCCGACCGATCCTTTTTATCGTGCTCGCTATCAACTTCCATCTTTAACCGTTCGTCCGGATAAAGCGGCGTCAAATTTTCGAAAGCGACCTTGTGTTTGGTCTTCTCGGGATCCTCGAAATTGATTTTTTCAACAGTCTTTAAAGCGAAATACCGTTCATTATCATTGGGTTCCTTCATCGTACCCTCAACAGTATCCCCGGTCGACAAAGAATACTGGCGGATCATATCAGGAGAGACATAAATGTCATCTGGCCCAGGAAGGTAGTTCGCCTCTGGTGATCGCAAAAAGCCAAATCCATCCTGAAGCACTTCCAGAACACCGTCACCACCGATTAGCCATTCTTCATCGGCCCGCTCGCGCAAAATTGCGAACATCATATCGCCCTTGCGCATGGTGGATGCGTTTTCGATTTCCAACTCTTCGGCCATCGCCAAAAGGTCTTTCGGGCTTTGTGCCTTCAAGTCAGCAAGGTTCAGACGGTGTTCGGACATTGGCAAGGTTCCAGCGCCGCATGCGGCGTTTTTCAAAATCGGATCGGGAAAGCGCATGTATCCCGGACGGGATGCGTAAAAGACGCCTATTCCAACAAATGAACAAAGTCAACGCAGCTTAAAATGGCCTGACAATCACAGCGACAACCGCAACAAACATCAGCAAGGTCGGAACTTCGTTCGCGATTCGATACGTCCGACCGGATCGGGTATTTCGTCCTTCGGCGAAGTCACGGCGTCGCGCTGCCATCCAGATATGGGCACCAGTCATTGCAAGGACTGCAATCAGTTTAGCCCAACCCCAAACCGCATTGAAATCCAAGCCACCCATGCCGACCATCAAAAGCCCGCAACCCCATGCTGTCATCATGGCAGGGTTCATGATCACGCGCAGCAGTTTCGTCTCCATGACTTGGAAGGTAAGGTCCAGCTCCGATCCGACTTTCGCCCTCTCTGCATGATAAACGAAAAGGCGTGGAAGGTAGAACAAACCGGCCATCCAGGCCAGAACAGCCATGACGTGCAGCGCCTTAATCCAAGAGTAGTAGGGTGCCAGCCAGTCCATGACTTATCCTCGATCGTTGTCATGACTTCCTTAAAGAATAAAGAAAGAAAGAAAAGATGATGATGTTATAGGTAGGCACAGAATCTGTGGATTAAATATTCATACGCAGACTTATCCCCACTCTTTATGTCTTACGAAGGCACATAGTTTACGCTAGGTTAATTATTTCACCAAGATATTTCAGATATTTAACCTCATACCACCATAGCAATATTTACCATGGTCGTCCTTGACTCACTTAAACCACGTGACTTGCGCACATAGGGTCTTTATCCCTTCCCCAAGTTAGGAAATTGTTCATGAAGGTGAATTTTATCCCAACTTCCATATACCCTTTTCATCAAACCAAAGGTGCGGTTACTTGACCCCCAGTTTGAACCACAACTTGTTCAAGAGTTTTCCACATGCCTGAACCCCTGATCTTGGCCAGCGGATCGGCGATCCGTGCTACGCTTTTACGCAATGCAGGGCTAAACTTTACAACTGCCCTGCCGCGGGTCGACGAGGATGCAATGCGCGATGCTTTGCGGACCGAAGGAGCCACGTCGAGAGATATTGCCGATGCTTTGGCAGAAATGAAGGCGGCAAAAGTCTCGGCGCGCAATCCCGGCGCGCTCGTGATCGGTTGCGATCAAATTTTGGCACAGGGTTCGCATATCCTGTCAAAGCCTGTGAACCAGGACGATGCAATTGCGCAGCTTTCGCAACTTCGCGGCAGCGTTCATCAGCTTCTGTCTGCTGCCGTCATTTATGAGAACGACAAACCGATCTGGCGCCATGTCGGTGTGGTTCGCTTACACATGCGCGACGCAAGTGATGCGTATCTGCGCGATTATGTATCGCGAAATTGGGAGGACATTCGGCACTGCGTCGGTGCCTACCAGATCGAAGCAGAAGGCGTGCGGCTCTTCCATCGCATTGAAGGTGATTATTTCAATATCCTTGGTCTGCCTTTGTTAGAGCTCTTGTCATATCTGACGCTGCGCGGAACAGTGCCAGCATGATAAAAACAGACTTTCCCCTTGCTGGCGTGATCGGAAACCCGATTGGTCATTCCCGTTCGCCGCTGATGCATAAACACTGGCTACGCCGCTATGGCCTGCCAGGTGATTACGTCCCGCTTCACGTGATAGAAGGCGATCTGGAACGCGTTCTTCGCACCCTGCCCCGTATGGGATTTGTCGGTACAAATGTAACACTGCCACATAAGACTGCAGCTCTTCAGATTGCCGACCACCAATCGGATCGGGCCACACTGATCGGTGCGGCAAATACCCTTACATTTCGGGATGACGGCAGTATTTTTGCAGACAACACTGATGGATATGGTTTCATGTCCAACGTGCGCCAAGGGGCGCCGAAGTGGGATCCGAAGTCCGGTCCTGCGTTTGTCCTGGGCGCAGGGGGCGCGGCACGTGCGATCATCGTCGCTTTGGCTGATGCTGGCGTTCCGCAGATTTTGCTGGCTAACCGTACGCGCGCAAAGGCAGAAGCGTTGAAAGCAGAGTTTGGACAACGCATTCGCATCGTCGAGTGGGTCAAGGTTGGCGACGTCATCGAGGACGCTGCAATCGTCATCAATACGACATCACTCGGAATGACAGGTCAACCGGCGTTGCGCGTCAATCTTGACAACTTACAACCGCACACAGTTGTCACCGATATTGTCTATTCTCCTTTACAGACGCCATTATTGCAGACTGCCGCTGCCATGGGGTGTGTTACTGTAGACGGGCTTGGAATGTTGCTACATCAAGGTGTGCCTGGCTTTGAACGGTGGTTTGGCAAGCGACCAGAAGTTGACGATGCCTTACGGGCTGCTGTTCTGGCATGACCCATTTTATCGGGCTGACCGGGTCAATCGGAATGGGAAAAAGCACGACAGCCGATATGTTCCGAGATTTCGGAATTCCTGTCTGGGACGCTGACGCTGCAGTTCACCGCCTTTATGATGTAGGGGGGGCTGCCGTTGGCGCGATTGGTAAGGTATTCCCCTCTGCTGTCGTTGATGGTTCTGTAAACCGCGCGGCGTTGAAGGATATTTTGAAAGCAGATCCAACATCCCTAGAAACTTTGGAAAGCATTGTTCATCCGCTGGTAAAAACAGACCGGGATGCCTTCATGGGCCAGCAAACCGGCGCGCTTGCCGTTCTTGATATTCCACTTTTGTTTGAAACAAAGGCAGATGCATGGCTCGATACCGTACTTGTGGTTTCTGCGCCTGCGAATGTTCAGGCAGCGCGGGTTCTGGCGCGGCCCGGCATGACACAGGAAACCTTTGACATGATCCGAAGCCGGCAAATGCCGGATGCTGAAAAGCGTGTTCGGGCTGATGTGGTAATCGAGACGCTGACACTGGACGACACCCGCCGCGCCGTGCAAAACCTGATACTAAAGCTGACAGGAAATACGCATGCGTGAGATCGTTTTAGACACTGAAACCACCGGTTTCGAGCCTGAAGACGGCGATCGTATCGTCGAAATCGGTGCGGTCGAATTGATTAACCACATGCCTTCTGGCCGGACTTATCATCAATACATCAACCCGCAACGATACATGCCGCAGGGCGCGTTCGAGGTGCACGGACTTGGTGACGACTTCCTGCGTGACAAGCCCGTTTTCGCGGCCATCGCACAGGACTTTTTGGATTTCATCGGGGATGACGCTAAATTGGTGATCCACAACGCCGCATTCGATATGAAGTTTCTGAATGCGGAACTAGGCTG
The DNA here is from genome assembly GCF_042466455.1 of Loktanella sp. R86503. Taxonomy (NCBI): domain Bacteria; kingdom Pseudomonadati; phylum Pseudomonadota; class Alphaproteobacteria; order Rhodobacterales; family Roseobacteraceae; genus Loktanella; species Loktanella sp. R86503. The sequence goes on along the minus strand of NZ_JAXHCI010000002.1, from coordinate 212,361 downwards.
GGTAAAAAAGCCGCTGATCGCCATGGACCGTGCGCTTGATACGTTAGCAATTGCGCGGCGCCGTTTTCCAGGATCACCGGCGTCCCTGGATGCACTTTGCCGCAGATTTGGCATCAATAACGACGCGCGAACCTTGCACGGCGCATTGCTCGACAGTGAAATATTGGCCGAAGTCTATCTGGAACTGATCGGCGGGCGTCAGCCTGACTTTGCTTTGTCTGCAAAATCCAACAAGACTGATACTGCGGAAACGACAACATCGTGGCGGGCTGCGCCCCGTGAAACCCCCCTGCCCTCTCGTCTCAGTGCAGAAGAAGCCGCCGCCCATGATGCTTTTGTAGCGAAATTGGGCGACGGTGCGTTGTGGAAACGGCTCAACTAAGCGGGCTTAATTGACCGGCTGTTCGGCCTGCATTTTTTTCTGCGCTTCGATCTGGGCTGCCAGCTTTGCGCGGTAAAGCGCGACGTAATCGAATTGCTCTAGGTTCAGTGACTGAAAACCACCTTCGCGCGTCAGGTCAGCGACTAGCTTTCGCACATAAGGGAATACCAGGCGCGGGCATTCGATCATCAGATACGGACCCATTTGATCGTCAGGCACGCCGCCAATCTGGAACACGCCAGCATAGTCCAGTTCCAGAACGAACAGCGTTTCGCCCTTTTCCTTAGTCTTGCTGGTAATGTTCAGCTTGGTGATGACCTCATACTGATCGTCGGCACCGCGCTTGCGGGCATCTACATCGACGCGGGCCTGAATATCCGGCGTTGCATCGCCAGTGATACCCTTCTGGGCCAGAATGTTTTCGAATGACATATCGCGCACGTATTGCGCGATTATCCGGTTCGTCACGACGGGCGGCTGCGCCGGCTTTTGCGTTGCCGTGTCTTGGGGCGCTGCGTCTTGCGATGTTTCGTTTTCAGCCATCTGAGGTCTCCTCAACTCTAATTACGGCAAGGCATAACAGGCAGCCGCAAGTTGCTCAATGGCGTGTCCAGCCCGATGCTTCATGAGTTGGACGCTTGTCGGGATCGATGGTTTCAAATTCGCCGTCAATGACGCGGTCGTCTGGTCCATCGTATCGCGGGCGTGGCTGCTGACCCTGCGGTCCCATTTCAAATTGCGCGAACCGCACACGGGACTTGATAGCCTGAAACGCGCGGGCCCTGATTCCCGGCACCAGCAGCGCAAAACCGCATGCATCCGTAAAAAAACCGGGCGTCAGCAGCAAAGCGCCTGCAAACAGGATCATGGCACCATTTGCCAGTGGCTCTGCCGGGTCTTGCAGCGTCGAAAAGGATTGGCGCAGCCGCCCCAGCTCGGCGGCACCTTGTGTCCGTACCAGATAGGATCCCAGAACAGCGGTCAGCAGTACGATTGCCAGGGTTGGCCACAAGCCAATTAGGCCGCCAACCTGAATGAACAGGGCGATTTCAATCAGCGGGATCGCGATAAAAGCCAGAAGCAGTCGCATTTGTGGGTCCTTTGGTCACGGGCGCAGGCGCATAGGTGGACTTGGCCTGTTGTGACACCTACATAGGAAACACAATCGACGGTTTCCAGCCGCTCCCGAAAGAGGATCCTATGAACGCACCGATCATCCAGCTGCTTGTTCTTGCCGGTATTGCCCTTTTCCTGATCCTGCGTCTGCGCGGCGTTCTTGGCACGCGCGAGGGTTTTGAAAAGCCGAAAGTCCCGGTTGATCAGATCAAATCCGATCCACGCCGCAGCAACTTCGAGGTTATCGAAGGCGGGCCTGATCGTGACATTACCGATCACGCCGCCGAAGGCAGCGATACTGCTCAAGCTTTGACCGCGATGAAGCGGGTCGATCCGTCGTTCAATGTCTCTCAATTCCTCACAGGTGCCCGTTCCGCTTATGAAATGATCCTCATGGCGTTCGAGCGGGGCGATCTGGACGAGGTGAAAAACTTCATCTCTCCGGAGGTATTCGAAGCGTTCGAATCCGTTGTGCACCAGCGCGCCGATCAAGGTCTGACAGTTACGGCCACCTTTGTTGGCATAAGTGATTTGGCGCTGAAGGAAGCGACCTTTGACCCTCAGACGAAAGAGGCAGAGCTGACGGTCCGCTTTACCGGTGAAATGACGTGGGTTGTCCGCGATCACGGTGGCGATATCGTCGACGGTGATGCCAACGCGATCAAGCGGCAAAAGGACGTCTGGACCTTTGCACGCGTGATGGACAGCAACGATCCGAACTGGCGGCTTGTTGCCACTGGCGAATGATCGCAAGTCTGGCGCGAACGGCCTTTGTGGCCCTTGGCATGACGGGGGCCGCCATGGCTGAACCAAGCTATACGTTTTTAACCTTCGACGATCTTGATGGCTGGGCCGATGATGATCACGCCGCTGCGCTGGATGTTTTCACCCAGACCTGCGGCGATATCGACCGGCCCGAATGGGCGCAACTGTGTACCTTTGCCAAGGATGGCCCGGCTGCCCGCGATTATTTCGAAACGTTTTTTCAACCTGTCCTGATCGAAGACGGCGAACCGATGCTGTTTACGGGCTATTACGAGCCTGAAATCGCAGGCAGTTTGACGCCCGATGACACCTACCGCTTTCCGATCTATCGCTTGCCGGGTGACGGCACCGAAGGCACCTATAGCCGCCGAGAGATTGAGGAGTCCCTGCCCTACGCCAATCGCAATTTAGAAATTGCATGGCTGGCTGATCCGGTCGATCTGTTTTTTCTGCAGGTCCAGGGGTCTGGCCGGATCAGGTTGCCGGACAACCGGATGATCCGCGTCGGCTATGCTGGAAAGAATGGGCGCAATTACACCTCAGTCGGGCGGGCGCTTGTTGATCGCGGCATCTATACGCTGGATCAAGTGTCGTCTCCTGTTATTCGCCAATGGGTTAAGGATAACTCAGAAGAAGGCCAATCGCTTCTTTGGCTGAACGATTCTTACGTCTTTTTCCGTCCGATAGACGAAGTTCCGCCGGAAAAAGGCCCGCTTGGCGCGATGAACAGATCAATTACGCCGATGCGCAGCATTGCAGTCGATCCCGCGATTACCCTGCTGGGCGCGCCGGTCTGGATCGAAAAGGAAGGTGTTGCGCCCCTACGCCGCCTGATGGTGGCGCAGGATACCGGATCGGCGATCAAAGGAGCCCAGCGTGCCGATGTCTATTATGGAACCGGCGACGCAGCCGGTGCCGCCGCTGGCGCGGTCAAGGATCCGGGCCGCATGGTCGTGCTGATGCCGATTTCGTATGCTTTGGCCAAAGTAACTGACCCGCTGGATTACTGATGCGACGGCCCCGGCATCTTTCGCCTGACGACAAAGCTGTCTGGGATCACGTCCGCAGCCAGGTCAAACCTTTGCACCCGGTCCAAAAACCTGCGCCAGAGGAAAAGCCTGCACCCGTAGCCGCAAAAATGTCAGCACGCCCGCCTGTTGCTGCGTTCAAAGCCGGGATCAAGGCCGATGTCGCCCGTCCCAATGATATCTTGCCGCCCCTGCGCGAACGCCTACGCAGCGCTCCTGTCACTATGGACGCGAAGAACTTTATGCGAATGAAGGCAGGCAAACTAAAACCCGAGGGTCGCCTTGATCTGCACGGCATGTACCAAGACGAAGCTTATCCGGAACTGATTGCGTTCATCCTGAATGCACAGGCCGCCGGCAAGCGGCTTGTGTTGGTCATAACCGGCAAAGGCCGGCTGGATGATGGCTGGGGGCCAGAGGGGCGCGGTGTGTTGCGCCGGTATGTGCCGCAGTGGCTCAAACTTCAGCCGCTTGCACCTGCAGTATTGGAAGTTCGCCCTGCTCACCTGAAACACGGTGGTGACGGGGCCTATTACGTCTACCTGCGCCGCAGGAAATGACCGCGGCACCACACGTTGCCGGGATCGCATTGCAACGTAGGCTCAAACGAATTCGGCAGCATTGAAACACAGGGTCCAAGACGGCGCGAACACAATGCATGACGCTTAAGCAGTGTGTCCGCGCTGCAAGATCCGTAGCGGTAACTTATAGCACGTAACGCGACAAATCCGTGGATCGGGACATGGCCCCGACATGCTTTTCAACAAAGGCCGCATCGATCACGATCTCTTCGCCGCCCCGGTCTGGCGCGGTAAAGGACAGATCTTCGAATACCCGTTCAATGACGGTATAAAGCCTGCGGGCACCAATATTTTCGACGCTTTCATTCACTTCCGCTGCAATCTTTGCCAGCTCTGCAATGCCGTCCGTAGAAAATGTGACCGTCAGATCCTCGGTCTTCATAAGGGCAGAATACTGCAACGTCAGCGCGTTGTCCGTTTCCGTCAGAATGCGGACAAAATCGTCCTCTGTTAGGGCTTGCAATTCGACACGGATGGGCAGACGGCCCTGCAATTCGGGCAACAGATCGGATGGTTTGGCCACATGGAACGCGCCAGAGGCGATAAACAGGATGTGGTCCGTCTTGATCGGCCCATGTTTGGTGCTGACGGTTGTGCCTTCGATTAGGGGCAGCAAATCACGCTGCACACCTTCACGCGAAACATCGGCACCACGGGCGTCTGATTTCGCGCAGACCTTATCAATTTCGTCCAGAAACACGATGCCTGACTGCTCTACCGCCTCCAGGGCGGCCTTTGTCACGCTTTCGTCGTCCAGCAGTTTGTCCGCTTCATCCGCGATCAGCACGTCATAGCTTTCTGCAACGGTCATGCGCTTTTTCACAGTGCGACCGCCTGACATTTTACCGAACATATCCGCTAGATTCATCATACCGGGCTGTTGACCCGGAATTTCAAAACCGCCCAGCGGGTTGGATGTGTCGGTAAGCTCCAACTCGATCACGGTGTCATCCAGCAAACCGTCCCGCAGCTTTTTGCGGAACAGATCACGCGTACCTTCGCGCGCGTCTTTTCCGGCGACTGCTGTAATGACGCGTTCCATCGCCGCATCAACAGCTTTTGACTTCACATCTTCACGCATCCATTCGCGTGTTTCCACGATGGCGCTTTCCACTAGGTCGCGGATGATCTGTTCGACATCGCGGCCAACATAACCGACTTCCGTGAATTTGGTTGCCTCGACCTTGATGAAAGGTGCGCGGGCCAGTTTTGCCAAACGGCGGCTGATTTCGGTTTTTCCGACGCCTGTCGGTCCGATCATCAGAATGTTTTTGGGATACACTTCGTCGCGCAGGTCGTCGCCCAACTGCTTGCGCCGCCAGCGATTACGCAGGGCGACGGCAACAGCCCTTTTCGCATCGTTCTGGCCGATGATGTAACGGTCCAGTTCGGACACGATTTCGCGGGGGGTCAGGTCTGTCATGATCAGTCCTTTGTTGAATGGGTTGGCGGTAACCGGTGCAGGGGCAAAACCCCTGCCAATGGCCGCAAGAGGATGGCGCGAATGGGTTGCCAAAAGGCACCGAGCGTTAAAAGCGCGATACCAAGTATCAGGATCGGCGTGGCTGCATTGCCCGGTTCAAACACCGTCAGCGATAGGGTGACGATATAACCGATAGCGGCGATCAAAAATGAACGGCGGTCAATCACGATGGCAACGGCCGCAAAGAATGCGAGCACGCCCAATAGGATCAAGTTCGATGTGGCGGACCCTTGGTCCAGCAGCGACAGCGCAATTGTGTTCACAAGCGCCGGGGCTGCGACCAGATGTAACCAGAACCCATTGGACGACCGACGCGTCACGCGGTGAGGGTCAGACATGTCAAACCACATCGCAACGGCAAAAACAGCGAAGCCAACGATCAACGTGATCCAAGCAAAAGGTCCGCTGGCGGAAAGTTTGAACATTTCGGTCCATGTTGCGGGTGTGCCGCGGGCAATTGCAGCAAAAAGGATTGCGTTGGCAAAGATACCAACGGCAACCACTGCCAATGCGAACGGCACGCGAAAACGGACCCAATAGATTAGAACGGCAAATGTCGCGCAAATGGCAGGCCAGGGCAGGCTTGTCAGGTCACGTTGCATCACCATAAAGGGTTCGGCAAAGTGGGCGGTGAACGTGCCTAGCGCCGTTATGGCAAAGAATATGCAAAGCACGATTGACGGTGCCACCATCCTGCGGCGCCGCACAAAGTATTCCGACAGCGCCCAAATCACAGCAGCCGTCAGCGCGCCGATCGCTAGGGCGCTGGCCGCTTGCTGCGTCAGAAACAGGCCGAATGTCGCGCTCCATCCAGCGGCAAGAATACACAGACCAACGACGATAAAAATTTCGTTGAAGCCTTTGAACAGCTCGAACGGTTCGTCGATCTGCCGTAGGCCGGTCTGCGCCGCATGCCGGCTTTGGGCTAAAGCAGTCAAAGACACGGCCTGCGCCTCAGAGATGACCCCGGCAGCAGTTGCAGCACGCAGGTCGTCGCGGTCTATCATGCCGGAATGGACTCCACCGTCAGTTTGCCGTTGGTGTAAACGCAGATGTCGGATGCAATCGCCATTGCTTTACGTGCAATCGCCTCGGCGTCCAGATCGCTGTCCATCAGTGCCCGTGCCGCAGCAAGGGCATAGTTCCCGCCGGAACCGATCGCAGTAACATCATGTTCCGGTTCCAGCACATCGCCTGCACCGGTAATAACGTAAAGATCCCGGCCGTCCGTGACGATCAGCATTGCTTCGAGCTTTTGCAGATATTTGTCAGTGCGCCAGTCTTTCGCCAATTCGACACTGGCGCGCTGAAGCTGGCCCGGGGTTGCTTCCAGCTTCTTTTCTAGCCGTTCCAGCAGCGTAAAGGCATCGGCAGTTGATCCGGCAAACCCGACGATCACATCATTGCCTTTCACACTTAACCTGCGGACCTTGCGCGCGGTGCCCTTGATAACGGTCTGGCCAAGGCTGACCTGCCCGTCGCCCGCGATGACGACTTTGCCACCCTTGCGCACACCGATGATCGTGGTCCCGTGCCAGCCAGGGAAATCTTCGCGGCTCATGGATACCTCTTGTGTTAAGTTCATTGGCTATATGGACACCGGACCTGTCCGGGGCAAGGTCAGGCCTTGATTGCACCTAGGCAGGGCCATAGCGTCTGCGTCATGGACCAACCCTTTGACGTGACCTTTTATCTCGACCCCGGCCTGCTCGAAAGTGCGCAGGCTGGAAAGCATAATTTTATCAACTTGATCGTCAGAACTCTGTCAGATGCCGGTATGCGGGTGTTCTATCATCCCAATTCGGAAAAGGCGCGCCGCGCTTCGCAGGATTTGCCGGGCTATGCCCTGTTTCACATGGATGATCCGACACACCCGCGCGCGTTGACGCTGCGGCGGTCCTATTACTACCCGTTTTGGCAGATTGAATCCTCTGGCCGGCGCTGGGAATGGAAGGTTGCCGTTACTTCGTTTCGACCGGATGACATCGAACAGGCAGAGGCACGGCGGTTTGCCAATTTCTGGCGCAAACGGTTGTATCCGGTTGCCAGCACCGCGCCGGTATCAGACGGGCCGGTCTATATCCCGCTGCAAGGCATGATCCGGAAACATCGCAGCTTTCAAAGCTGCAGCCCGCTGGTCATGGTTGCAAAAACGGCAGAACGGTTTGCCGAAAACGAAGTCATTTTGACCCTTCACCCGAATGAAGTTTATTCCAATGCCGACCGCCGTGCCTTGCAGGATGTGTCGGCGCAATATCCGAATATCACGATCAGTCGTCAGGACATGGTAACATGTCTGAATGCCTGCAAACTGGTTGTTACGCAAAATTCCAGCGTCGCGTTTGCTGGATTTTTCTTTCACAAACCGGCGGTTTTGTTCGCGCAGATAGATTTCCACCATATTGCAGGCAATGTGCCCCGCGACGGCGAGGATCGCGCCTTTGCTAACTGGCGCAGTGGTGCCGCGTTCGACGCTTATATCTGGTGGTTTCTGCAACACATGTCGATCAACGCAGGGCGACCTGCCGTAGAAGCGCGCGAAAAGATCGCCAGTGTTTTATGGGACAACGGTTGGCCCGTTTGTCAACACATCGCAAAGAAAGGCGCCCCAAGCGGGACGCCCTTTGATGTTCTGTCGCTGCAATCTTTAGATTGCGTCTTCGATCCAGCCTTTGATCGATGCTTTTGGTGCCGCACCGGCTTTGTTTGATACGACTTCGCCGTTCTTGAACACGAACAGCGCCGGAATACCGCGGACGCCCATCTGGGCGGGGGAGTTCGGGTTTTCGTCAACGTTCACTTTAACGATCTTGATCTTGCCAGCCATTTCTTCGCTGATCTCTTCCAGGGCCGGGCCGATCTGCTTGCACGGGCCGCACCATTCGGCCCAAAAGTCGACCACGACAGGGATGTCGGACTGGCGCACTTCGGCGTCAAAGGTGGCATCGGTGACAGCAACGGTAGCCATGGGGCTTCTCCAATCGGATGAATGTATCAGGGGCTGAACCTAGGAACGCGGCTAGGGAAGGTCAAGGCTGCACCGGGCCAATGCCGCAGATGTCAGGGCAGGGGGCAGACCCATCAAAACCGCATCGCGAGTCCAGAGAATGGCCGTTTCAATAACGCGGTCTGGGTAGATCTGCGCCAACGCAGCGGCATAGGCCCCCATTTGACGCAGCAAACCCTCTGGTACCTGATCGGGACCGGCGGGCAAGTTGCGGTTCGTTTTAAAGTCGATGGCCGTAACCTTATCCGGCGTAACAATCAGCCGATCGATACTGCCGTGCATCCGCCCCAGCCCGGGTAGATCTGCCGTAATATCAACCTCTGCCAAAGTGTCCGGGGCATATAGCGCCGACAAATGCGGTGCATCGATCAGGGCAAGCGCCGCATCAATCAGATCGCCCGTTTCAACGGTATCCCCGTCAGGATAGGCCGCAACTAAGCGGTCAGCAACAAAGCGTCGGTCATCGGCAGGCAGGGCAGGCAGGTGTTCCAGTAGCAAATGCAGCAGACTGCCGCGCAGCAGGGCATCCGCATCGCCATCGTTAAATTCACCAGCCAGCGTCTTGTCGCCGCCTAGCTCTGATGGTGACAGCGTTGTTGGCCTTGCAGCGTCGGGCAGGGGCTCCAACAGCTCTGCCAGACGGCGGGTTACATCGCGATTGTCGCGGGGCAGCACGGGGCCGGCAAACCAATCGCCGTGTTCCACGCGTTGTACGGTCAAATCGCCGGCCAGCGCCTCTGCCGCGCCGGCTTGGCCCATCCCCGCCGTGACGATATCGTACCACGCATCGCCGGATCGACCTGTCTCGCCTGCCGCACCTACGATCAGCCAGCTTTCGGCGCGGGTCATGGCGACGTAAAGCAGGCGCAACCGCTCGCGGGCCTGCGCTTCTGCCATGTCGTCCACGCGGCCCGCCATTGCTGCAGGCATATGCGCCTTTGCCGCTTTCCACAAAGGGACATCGCCGGGCAATACCTGTGATTTTACGTCATTCTTGCGTTCCGCCGTATCCGGCAGGATCACGATCGGTGCTTCTAGCCCCTTGGAACCATGCACAGTCATCACCCGAATCTGATCGCTTTGCGCGTCGATCTGCCGTTTGACCGTCAGATCGTCCGTATCCATCCAGGTTAGAAAACCCGTCAGGCTGGGCGTATTATCGGACTCATAGGCCAACGCCTGCGCCAGCAGGGCATCAATGCCATCCTCAGCCTCGTTTCCTAGCCGCGCCAGCAAGGCTTGCCGCTTGCCGTGCCGCACCAGAATGCGGGCAATCAGATCATAGGGGCGCAGAAAATCGGCCTGATCCAAAAGGTCGCGGATAACGGCTTTCGTATTTTCGAACCCATCTGCATCACGCAGGGCTGGCCACAGATAGCCCCCTTGCGGGCGGTAATGCGCCAAGCTGAAAAGATCCTGCTCGCTCCACCCGAACAGAGGAGAGCGGAGCGCGGAAGCAAGCGAAAGGTCATCCTCTGGCAGCGCCAGAAACCGCAGCAGTGCGGCAATATCCTTGACCGCTAGTTCGCCGCCCACGCGCAGCACGTCTGCACCAGCAATAGGCAGGCCGGCCTGTTTGCAGGCGCGAATAAGCTCGGGAAACAGCAACTGCTGACGGCCCTGCACAAGGATCAGGAAATCGCCTGCCCGGATCGACCGCCGCGCAACGCTGCCGTCCTTCTGTTTCACGGGCAGCGTCTCGTGATGGATCATGCGCTTGATTTGCGCGGCAACCCGGTCAGCCATCTGCACATGGTGATGATCCTCGCTAACCTCGTCTACAGGGGCGAGCCAGTCATCATCGGGGTCGACCTCTGCCTTTTCGGGGCTGATGACAGGCCACAGATCGACCCGCCCTGGCATGTCCGCGTTGAACGCAATGTGCTGCGACACATCGCCAAGCCCCTCGGCGCGATCGCGCACAAACGTCTCGTCCACAACCCGCAGGATCGCGGCAGAGGATCGGAACGAATGCGCCAGCGTGCGGGTCTGTAGCGGGTCATCGATTTGCGCCAGCGCGGTGTCGAAGTAGTCGCGCATCCGGTCGAATTCAGCCGGGTCGGCACCCTGAAACGAATAGATCGACTGCTTTTTGTCACCCACAACAAACACAGTGCGGCGCGTATCTCGCGCACCCTCGCCGCTGACAAATTCGCGCGTCAGATGCTGCACAACGGCCCATTGCCCGGGCGATGTATCTTGCGCCTCGTCCACCAGCAGATGGTCGATGCCGCCGTCCAGCCGGAACAGAACCCAAGCGGCCACGGCCTTGTCTGTCAAAAGGTCGCGTGCCTTGCCGATCAGGTCGTCGAAATCCAGCACGCCCATCGCTGTTTTGCGCGCGGTATAATCCTGCACGAACACATGGGCGAAATCATGCAGCGCTGCGCTGCGGTCAAAGGCCATCAGCGCTTGGCGATCCTCGCGCAGGGCGGCGACCGTTTCCATCAACCCGGCAAGCGCATCCGTCAGGTCAGGATGCGCCGTCCGCACGCCCTTTGTTGGAAAGCTTTCGGTCTTGGGGCCAAAGGGGTTCTTGGTCTTTTCGCCAAACAAAAATACGTCTTCTAGGATCATCAAATCCGCCACACCGGGGGTGGATGTATTCACACCCTCCAGCTTGTCAGCGGCTTTGTTGTCCATTGAACCGCCCGTGCGGCAGGCGGTGATCAGGTCGCGAATAATTTCGGCTGTGTCCGCGTCAAACACCTGCGCAAGCAAACGATCCATCGTCTGCCCCGGCGCAATCCCAAGCGATGCCCGCAAGGCATCCCTGTCACAGGGCGCGGCAAAATCGGGGGCGCGGCCAGCCAGTTCGCGGATCAATCTATCTAGGTCGCCGCCGCCATAATGCCGCAGCACAGTCCCCAGCAAATCTGCCTGCGATCCCGATGCAATCTCGTCCAGCACCGCATCACGCATCAAAGCGGCAGTGCGATCCTCGATCTCTTTGAAATTGGGGCTGACCCCGGCTTCTAGCGGAAAGCGCCGCAGGATGCTGGCGCAGAACGAATGGATTGTCTGGATTTTCAGGCCGCCCGGCGTTTCAATCGCACGCGCAAACAATCGGCGCGCGGCTGACAGCTTGTCCGGCGCAATCACCCCGTTCACGCCAAGGTTCGCCAAATCGTGGCGCAGGGCCTTGTCGTCCAGCATCGCCCAAGCGCCAAGGCGTTTGAACAATCGGTTCTGCATCTCGGCTGCGGCGGCTTTTGTATAGGTCAGGCATAGGATGTTTTGCGGCGATACATCCTCTAGCAACAACCGCGCCACACGGTCCGTCAGAACGCGGGTCTTGCCTGATCCGGCGTTGGCCGACAGCCATGTCGACAGTGTCGGATCAGCGGCAGAGACCTGGTTTTGTGTCGCATCGTCGCGGATCATGTCAGCACCACTTTTACAGCCGCATCCGCATCGGTCCATTCGCCATAGCGGGACAGATGGTCATAATAGCTGTCATAACTTGTCACTGCAGGTGCACGCCGCGCGACGTAACCCCAGTCCACTTGCCGGGTCATCGTCAGAAACGTCACAAGCTCTGCCCAGACTTTGGTGGGGGGATGATCGTCAAGCGGCGCAGGCACCGTTTTCATCGCCGCGTTAAAGCCCAGAAACGCTGCCCCCGCGACATTGCGTGTGCCGACAGCGGCAAAGGCACCGCGTTTTGTGGAAAAGGCACCACGCTCGACCATCGCAGCCTCAAGAAGTAGCTGTTTATCAAATCGCACCTGCTGTTTTTCCGTCGGGATCGCACCAGTCTTGTAGTCATATATAATAACTGCACCGCTTGCGGTTTCGTCCATGCGATCAGCCTTGCAGGTCAGGCGCATGTCGGGGCCGGGAACAGTGATCTCTCCCCACGCCTCTAACGCAAGCAGTTGCCCGGCTTGCTGACGCTGCGCCTCGTCCGCCAGAAAACCGTGGGCGAGGGATTGCAACTGCGTCATCCATTGCAGGCGCACGGTCGGCCAGGGGCACTGCGCGGCTAGCACGTTGCGGGCGACGCCCATGAACTGATCGTATGCGCCGGGCGCACTGGCATCCGGGCGCTGGGCGATGAACTTTTCTAGTATCTCGTGAAAAATCGTGCCTTTCATCGGGACATCTGCATCCGCCAGTAGCGGATCAAGCGCCCGCAGGCGCAGAACCTTTTGCGCGTAAATGACGAAAGGATCGCGGTAGAGCGTTTTGATCTGCGTGACAGAGATATCCTTGGGCCGCGCAGCAACAGGCGGGCAGGGCGCAGGCCGCGTGGCGCGGGCGATTTCCTGCACAGGGGCAGAAACGGCGACGGCCCGTGCGATCCATTCATTGCCCCGCGCACGCATCTGTTCCAGCGCCTCTGGCCCGTGCTGATCGGGCAGGCCGGACATCAGGTTCGTCAGGCGGTTCACCCAGCGCGACGGCACCGTTTCCGCGTCGCTGCTGCGCCGTGATCGCGTGATCACAACCTGCGGCGCGCAGGCCGCTTGCTGGTAATCATGCGCGGACAGGCCGATCTGCCGTTCTGGCAAAAGCAGGCCAGCCTTTTGCCGCATGGCGCGGTTGAGCCAAGGGTCTGGTTTTGGCGTACCCGGCCAGACGCCATCATTCAGCCCGCCAAGGATCACCAGATCGGCGCCGCCCACTCGCGCCTCTAGCGTGCCCCAAATCAGGATGCGCGGGTCGGTCGCCTCCGGCTCTCGGACCTGTCCTTGGGCCAGCAGCGTACGAAACAGCGCGGTATAGTCGCGCAGGTCCAAATCGCCGCCCGCATCCGCGTCGCGGGCCAGCGCATCGCAAATCCCCTTGGCCGCTTTGCCGGGTGCCTGCAGGAACAATTCGCCGCTGCCTTTGGCGTGCGGGCCAGCGGCAAGCATAACAGTCGCGGTCAGATGTGTCTCTAGATGATCGGCAATCGGCAGGGTGCCATCATGGCCTAACAGGGTGACGACCTGCCCGACCCATGTGCCCCATTCAATCTGTTCGTCAGGCGCATTTTTCACCCCTGCCGCCCAGTCGGATACGGTTTGCGGACCAATGAAGGGCGGGCCATGCCGGCGCAGATGCAGCTCTAACTCTCGAGTCCAAAGCAGGTGCTGATTGCGGTCCGGGCTGGCGGTATGCGTCAACGGGTGTTTCAGCAGAACCAGCAGCGCCTCTGCTGTTATATCCCCGCCCATGGCGTCCATCACATGGGTTAGCAACCGTCCCGGTGCCGACAGCGCAAGCGGCAGGCCGGCGCTGTCGTCGGCGCGGATTTGCCAGCGATCCAGCGCCGCCGCGACTTGCCGTGTCAGCATCCGGTCAGGGGTGATCAGCGCGGCGGTTAATCCATCGGCCGCGGCTTGGCGCAGGCGCAGGGCAATCGTTTCAGCCTCGATCCTTGGGCTGTCGGTTTCGATTAACGTGACTTGTGTCGTGGCATCGCGCAAATCGCCTAAATCCGCGCCCTCTGCCCGCCATTGGTCCGTGACCGGGGCAGGGCGTAACGATAGCGAAATCAGTTTGTTACGCGCAGATGAAGGCGGCGGGGTGGGGGCCCAATCCTGCACGTCTTTGGCAGTCACATTCAGCGCCTGCATCATCTTGGCAAAGCGGTATTGCGGATGATCCTCATGATGCAGCGCATCGTCCAGCCCGTCCCAAACGGATTGCGGCATATCGCGGTCAAAGCCGGGCAGGACGATGGCACCTTGCGGCAGCCGCGACACCGCCTGCATCAAAAGCGCGGTTGCCCCGCGCGATCCGGTTGAACCTGCAATGATGATCGGTTCCGCCGGTGGCTGCGCCTCCCACCGGGCGATCATTGCCTTGACGACAATCCGCTGCCGCGCGGCGGCGTCGGGGGCATCGAAACCGTCGATAAAATACGCCTGCAAAATGTTCAGAAAGGTAAGCGAGCGCTGCCAATGCCCCGATTGATCGCTAACGTCCAGATCAGCAAGCGAAGCGGGATCAACGCCTTCGCCGTGCATTTCATCCATCAAGGATGCAAGGCTATCGGACAGATCGAACAGGGCCGACCGGGGTGCAAGCTCTGGCGCGGCATCCAGCAAGCGGCTGACTGCGCGCGAAAGTTCCAGCCGCCGCCGCAATCCGGATACGGGAACGGGCAGGCCTGCCAGTGTCCCCTCGAACGCCAGATCGGTGACAAGCTGCACGCGTGGCAGCAGCCGTGCGGGGCCCGCGTCAAAAACGGACCGGATGCGCCGCTGCATCCGCGAAGTGTTCACGAAAAGCCGCACGCGGCTTAGGTCGCCAAATCGTTCCGTCAGCCCGTCCACAAGGCCCGTCGCAAAATCTACTCCCGGCTGCAGGCCGAAAACGCGGGGCTGGTCGGTGGGGTCAAACATCGGGGGCCTGAAGCATCTGTTCAGCAAGGGGAATGCAATCGGGGCGGCCAACATCGCACCAGCGGCCGTCATAGCTGATGCCGTAAAGCCCGCCGCGCTGTGCCATCTCGTTCCAGATCAGGTTCAGGGAAAAGGCATCCATCGGCACATCGCCCAACCGGTCGGTGCGCATAATCTGCGCCCCTGTGTAAATCAGTGCCGGGGCGCGGTTCAGGCGGCCATCGGGTGCGATTGCGAAATCACCCTTGCCGACATGTCCGGCAACCCGCGCGGGGGGCACCAAAAGCAAAAGCGCCTCCATCTGCGGCTGCCAGGCACCGGCAAGCTGCGCCAGCGGGTTCGGCCCATGCCAAACAGCATCGGTATTCAGTGTCATCACCGGACCAGTGCCTAGAAGCGGCAAGGCGTGGCGCAGCCCGCCGCCGGTTTCCATCAAGGGATCCTCTGCCGAAATCGCAACGTTGCGGCCGGCAAGGTGGGTGCGCACCATGCCCGCTTTGTAATGCACATTGACGACGCGGCGGTCGACCTGCGGCACATTCGTCAGGTCCAGCGCATGATCCAAAAGCGTTTTATCTGCGACGCGGATAAGCGGCTTTGGCCGGTCTGCCGTCAGCGGTGCCATACGCGTGCCCATTCCGGCCGCGAACAACATGACAGAGTATATTGCGGTCATGGGCGATCCTTTGGCGGGGGCAGGGTGGCAACCACAACCTTTTGCAAATCATGCAGCGCGGGATGCTGCAGGTCGCACATCAAAGCGTCCCAGACAGACGGAAGAAATGCGGCGTAGCGAGTTTTGCCATTGGCGACCAGCCGCGCAAAAACGCCTAAAATTCGCAGGTTGCGTTGTGCCCCAAGGGTGGCAACCTGCGCTGCGAACAACGCAGGTTCAGTGTTTGTCGCAGCAGAAAACCGCGCCAACTGCCGTGTTACCTGCGCAGGGGGCACAGGCCTGCGGATATCGCGAAGCAGGGACGCCAGATCATAGCCGCGGGGCGCGATGAAAGCGTCCTGAAAATCAAGCAGCCCGACACGGTCCAGCCCCATCCGCTCTGATCGCCAGATCAGGTTTTCCGCATGATAGTCACGCAGCGCCATTGCGTTGGCATCGGGCGCATTGGCGCGCAGCGCAACGTGTACGGCGTTGACCAGCGGCGCAGCATCGCAGGCGTAATAGGTCTGCGCCGTAATAGCGACCATATCGGCACCAACATCAGGCGTCATTTGTGCCAGATCAGGTGGTGGTGCCTTTCCGTCCAGCGCGATCAGCACATCGACGGCGGCATCATAAAGCTGATCCTCGGCGACGGCATTGGCTGCTTCTGCAATGGTTTGTGGGCCAAGATCGTCAATCAGCAGCAAGCCGCGTAGTGTATCCCGGCGCAGGATACGGGGCGCAGTCAGGCCGTTTGCGCAAAGCCATTCGGCGATGGCGACAAATGGCGCAACAGCTTCGCCCTTGGCTGGATCAGCGTCCATCAGAATGACGCTGTCCCCGTCCGGCCCTGTCAGGCGCAGATATCTGCGGTTAGACGCATCCCCCGCCAACGGTTTTAGGGTCCAGTCCTGCCAAGGTGTTCCGGCAACAAATGCCGCTGCGCGCGCCAACAGTTCAGACATGCAGGCTTCCTAGCATATCCTGCCAGCGCGCACCGCCGGTCAGCGTTAAAAGATGATGGTCGACTTCAGCCGTAAAATGGCAAAGCAGCGCATCTGCCGGCACATCACGCCCAAGCCTGTCAGGCCATTCAATCAGACAGATCGCGTCCCGAAAGGCATCATCAAGCCCAAGTTCCAGCACTTCTTGCGGATCGGTCAGACGATACAAATCACAGTGCCAGATTTCGACGTCACCCGCGTCATAGGTCTGCACCAGCGTAAAGGTCGGTGATGGCACATCCTCTTTTGGTAATTGCAGTTTGGCGCGAATGAAAGCGCGGGCAAAGGTGGTCTTGCCCGCTCCGATATCGCCTTGCAGCAAAAGCGTGTCACCAGCCCCCGCTGCCGATGCGATATGACCGGCCAATGCGGCGGTCGCATCGGCGTCAGCCAGCAGGATACGTTTAAAAGGAAAAGCCATGCCACCAGAGTAATTGACGGCGTGGCCGCTGCAAGCCTAATCCGTCATATCATACGGTCAGGCATAAACTTGACGCGGTGGCTGCGGACTGTTTTCCAGCTGCGCCACGGCAGAAGCAAAACGCACCATGGTCATACCGCCTGCAATCGCTTGCACCGCGCAATCCAGATGGCTTCCGTTGGGTAGCACCAGCGCTTCTGACACATTGGGGCTGGCAAATCGTATCTGGCTAAAGTTTTCAAGGTTCTGCCAAAGGCCAGACGGACCGCAGCGGGCCTTCCAAACACGCAAGGCGCCACGCAGATCCTGGACCAGCATCTGAGGTTCGTCTTCTCGCTTCCAAAGTGTATCATAAGCTGCATTCGTCATCACCAGCGTATTGCTGGGCGAGAAAACGGCGATTGCGTCGGGCAGGGCATTCACGACGGCTTGGCAAGTTTCAATCTCGGCCCGGAAATGACGGGTCAGGGATACTTCGGCGGTGATGTCTTCAAACAAAAAGGCCAATGCACCATCAGGATGGGGCCGTCCGGTGACGCGATAGGTCTGCCCGTCCGGCATTTCCCATAGCTCTGAATAGGTGCCGTTCTTGGCGGCAGCTTCCAGGGCGGAAAACTGTTCCTTCCAGGTTTTGTAATCTTTGGGTTCGGGCAGTTTCCGCGTTTCGCGCAGGCGGTGCAGCACCATATCAATGGTGGGCCGTGTCGACATGAACCCAAAGGCCAAGCCGGTCATATCAAGAAGGGCAGGATTGAAGGTTGCCAATTGCCGTTTGCGGTTAAAAATGGCCAGTCCTGTGGAAAGCTGGGCAAAGGTTTTCGCAAGCGTTTGTTGAAACTCCTGCTGGGCCCTTTCGGCGCGCACGGCGGCATTAGCATCTATGGCAAAGTAAATGACTGATCCGTCCTGCGGCACAGCGGTAATATCAAACCAATGCTCTGCCCGCTCACCCGGAAGCTGCAATGCATGACGCCCGCCGAATGTCCGCGGATCGTTCGGCAGAGGCGGTGGAATGTCGACGAAAAGCCGCTCTCCGGGCCAGACGCGGCCACTGCGATCATCGTCCGGCATAAGGCGGTCAGCATACGACAGATAGGCCGCGTTTGCCCAAATCAGATGCCCTTGCGGGTCTTCCGTCCAGATCAGCTGCGGCGTGTCGCGGGTTATAAGACGCAGCATGTTCAACTCGTCCAGAATGGATTCCCGTTCCAGATCCTCGTACCGGCGGGTGGCGGCTTCAACACCGGGTGCGTGTAGGGCAATGCGCAGCAATCCTTGACGTTCAGATAAGGTCAGACCCAGTCCGGCATCACCAGTTGCAGTCAAGTTCACGCTGCAACCGCTTCCCAGTGTCGATAACGTCTCTTTCAAGGTTGGAAACTGGCGCGATAGAACGGCGATGACTGCATCGCGGTCCGATTGCCCTGCCTGGCTGTTGGCAATCAACGCGGCCCCACTGGGTGAGGCATCAATCAAGGTATCACGTTCGAATAAAAAGGCTGGCGTTTGCACGTCGGGCAATGACTTGGCCGGAACCTTCGGGCCGGCAAAGGCATAGTTTCGCAAGGCTTGATATGCTGCGAATAGTCCAAACAGGGCAAAGCTGCCCGCGGCGAAAAAACGTATCAACTCGTCCGTTAAAAGCATTCGTATCTCCCCGGTCGTATCAACTTCAAATTGAAGGAACCGGGTTAACGCAGGCTTAACGAATCTAAATCAATCCAGAATTAATTGGTTTTTGCCTAAAATCGGATAGTTGCCCTGATCGGTCGAGGTCAACGCCTTCATCGGCCATGTCACTGTGACGATCGCACCGGTACCCAGATCGGTGTTTTGCCCTGCCGGCATGCGCCGTTGACCGTTGGCGAACAGCAACTGCGCGCCTGACCGTTCCAGCAATGTCTTGGCGATAAACAGTCCAAGCCCCATGCCATCATAGCCCGGTCGCCGCAGTCCATCCAAGGTTACACGTCTGCGTTGTACAAATGGGTCACCGATCCGGCCGATGACCGATTGCGGAAAGCCGTGGCCATCGTCGGCGATACGCACAAAGATCTGGCTATCCGACCACCGTATATCAATCGCGATCTGTGTCTGGGAAAAATCGACCGCGTTCTGGATCAGGTTGCGCAACCCATGTATGACTTCGGGCCGGCGCAGAATGACGGGCTGCGGCAGGGTACAGCCGTTTTCCGCCGCAATGTCGAAACTAACGTTCCGTCCGCGCTGCAGATGCGGTTCTGCCGCTTCTTTCACGACCGTTTCCAGTGGGGCAGATCGCAGATGCAGATCGTCTTTTCCTGCGCGGCCCATTGAATGGAGGATATCGCGACACCGGTCAGCCTGAGAGCGAATCAGTTCAGCATCTTCGCGCATGTCAGGATGCTCGGCAAGGTCGTCGATCAGCTCATTACTGACCAGCTTGATCGTGGCCAGCGGTGTGCCAAGCTCGTGCGCGGCGGCGGCGACAACACCCCCCAAATCGGTCAGCTTCTGCTCTCTGGCTAAGGCAAGTTGCGTTGCCAGCAGGGCGTCACCCATGGTGTTCATTTCTGTCGTGACCTGTCGGGCATAGATCCCGAGGAAGATAACGCCGATCACCAGCGAAGCCCAAAAACCGAAGTGCAGCAGCGGCGGTAACAGTAAAAGCGTGCCGTCAGCGACCTGCAGCGGCACAAAAGTGAAAAAGATTGCGGTAATCATGCCGATAGCAAGCAGCCCCAGCAGCACAAAGCTTAGTAAATGCAGGACTGTGGCGGCAATGATGACAGGCGCAAGGATCAGCAAGGCAAACGGGTTATGCAGCCCGCCCGTCAGATACAACAGCACCCCAAGCTGCACGATATCAAAGGCCATCATTGCGCTGGCTTCGCGTTCCGAAAGCCGTTTGTTTTCAGGATATATGAAGCTGGTGACCAGATTGGCGATCATCGCCGCACCGATCGTCATGGCAGAAGGTCCCGCTTCGATCTTGATACCGAAATAACGGGTGGCGATGACGATCGCGATAATCTGCCCGCCAATAGCGCACCATCGTAGGATCAGCAAAGTCCGCAGCCGGACCCAATTGCTTCGCTCACGGTCTTGCAGAATATCCGTGTCGTCGCTGGTCATTATGAAATCCTGGATCAAGTGGATGTGCTGGCGAACCCCATTGTTACGGGGGCCGGGATGCGCGATCAATGCGACGCTTTGGATAAGGACACCCCTATGAAACGATTGACCGCAATTCTGGCCGGTGGCGCAACGCTCGCCTTGCTTGGGGCGACTTTGGTGGTGACGACTGGACGCAATAGCGCAGTGTCTTGTTTCGCGTCGACTGCCGCAGGTGCCGACATTGGGGGCCCGTTCACGCTTGTTAACGGCGCGGGGGAAACCGTGACTGACACTGACGTCATCACCGAACCTACCCTGATTTATTTCGGCTACAGCTTTTGCCCTGACGTTTGCCCTATCGACAATGCGCGCAATGCGCAGGCCGCTGATCTGCTGGCAGAGGCGGGTCACAGTGTCACACCCGTGTTCATTACCGTCGACCCGGCCCGCGATACACCAGAGGTCATGGGGGATTATGTCCAGAATTTTTCCGATAAGATGATTGGCCTGACGGGTAGCGCAGAACAGGTAAAAGCTGCCGCGGATGCGTACCGCGTCTTTTTTTCAAAGGGTGATGATGACCCCGACTATTATCTGATGAACCATTCTGTCTTTACCTACCTGATGATGCCGGACACAGGGTTTGCCGGCTTTTTCCGCCGCGAAGAAAGCCCGGAGCAGGTGGCAGATCAGGTTTCCTGCGCCATCGGTGCCAGTTGACCGCAGAGGCGAAAAGCCTAACTCAGAGCAAACATTCAAGGAGCGCGGCAATGAACCAAGAGCCTCTCGATTTGGGACCGGACAAGACGCTTTTGCTGGTCGATGATGACGAAGCTTTCGTCAAGCGTCTGGCGAAAGCGATGGAAAAGCGGGGCTTTGTCGTCGAAACCGCCGAGTCGGTTACGGCGGGCAAAGCCATCGTCACGGCCCGTCCGCCCGCCTATGCCGTTGTCGATCTGCGCTTGGAAGATGGAAGCGGCCTTGATGTTGTCGAACAGTTGCGCGAACGCCGCCCCGATGCGCGTATTGTTGTGCTGACGGGATACGGCGCAATCGCAACGGCTGTGGCAGCTGTGAAGATTGGTGCGACGGACTATCTGGCGAAGCCCGCTGACGCGACCGACGTGACCAACGCTTTGCTGGCCCGCAAGGACGAACTGCCGCCGCCGCCCGATAATCCGATGAGCGCGGACCGCGTCCGGTGGGAGCATATCCAGCGCGTATACGAGCTGTGCGACCGCAACGTCAGTGAAACCGCGCGGCGCCTCAGCATGCACCGCCGGACGCTGCAGCGCATTTTGGCGAAACGCAGCCCGCGCTGATTTACATCTGCGCCAGCAGCGCCGCGACGCGGGCGGTATAATCCTGCCGCACCGCAACGGGCGGGCGCAGCGCAATACTTAGCGTTTCCACCAAAGCAGCAGGCTGTTTGCCAAACAGCTTGTCTGCTTCTGTGCTCGAAAACCCTGCGATCTGGATGGCTTCCAGCCAAGCTGACACATTGTCCGCGGTCTTAATTTGCTTTTTTACCCGCACGGGTAGCACCGCGGGCAGACCAAAGCGAAGGTGGATCGCTGCCGTCAGCCGCGCATCAAGCTCTCCATACCCCGGGCCTACGGCTGCCTTGACCGGTGAGATCATATCGCCAATCACATATTCGGGCGCGTCATGCAGCAGGGCTGCCAGCCGCCACTTGGCTGGCGCGGCGGGCTGCTGGACGCTGAAAATCTGCTCGACCAGCAGCGAATGCTCGGCCACCGAATAGGCATAATCGCCTAGCGTTTGCCCATTCCAGCGGGCGACGAAGGCAAGACCGTGGGCGATGTCTTCGACCTCGATATCCATGGGGGTTGGGTCAAGCAGATCAAGCCTGCGACCCGATAGCATGCGTTGCCACGCGCGGGGTTGTTTCATGGTGGTCCTCGTGTCGCGTTGCCCAGATTTGGCCGGTGTGTTATCGCCTTGCGCAAAGCTGATGCGCAAGGAACATGCAACATGACTCAGGACTACATCGTCAAGGATATCGCCCTTGCCGCCTACGGCCGTAAAGAACTGGATATTGCCGAAACCGAAATGCCGGGCCTGATGGCCTGCCGCGACGAATACGGCACGACGAAGCCTTTGGCCGGTGCGCGTATTGTCGGATCGCTGCACATGACGATCCAGACCGCCGTGCTGATCGAGACGCTTGTGGCGCTGGGCGCTGACGTACGCTGGGCATCGTGCAACATCTTTTCGACCCAGGATCATGCGGCTGCCGCGATTGCCGCTGGCGGCACACCGGTTTTCGCAATCAAGGGCCAGACCCTTGAAGAGCATTGGGACTACCTTGACCGGTCCTTCCAATTCCCCGAAGGCGCGAACATGATCCTTGACGATGGCGGGGATGCGACGCTGTACATCCTGCTGGGTGCCCGCGCCGAAGCTGGCGAAGACATCATTCCCGTCCCCCAGTCCGAGGAAGAAGAAGCAATCAAGGCGCAGATCGCAAAGCGTATGGCGCAATCCCCGGGTTGGTTCACCAAGACCCGCGACGCGATCAAGGGTGTGTCGGAGGAAACGACAACTGGCGTTCACCGCCTGTACGACCTGCACAAGAA
Organism: Loktanella sp. R86503; assembly: GCF_042466455.1. Classification (NCBI taxonomy): domain Bacteria; kingdom Pseudomonadati; phylum Pseudomonadota; class Alphaproteobacteria; order Rhodobacterales; family Roseobacteraceae; genus Loktanella; species Loktanella sp. R86503. Next base: position 189,885 of record NZ_JAXHCI010000002.1, on the reverse strand, counting down.
AGGTCAATTGCCGTTCCCGGCGATCAACGTGAACGATTCTGTCACCAAGTCGAAGTTCGACAACAAGTACGGCTGCAAGGAATCGCTGGTCGACGGCATCCGCCGCGCCACCGACACCATGATGGCCGGTAAGGTTGCCGTCGTTTGCGGCTATGGCGATGTGGGCAAAGGTTCTGCCGCGTCGCTGGCCGGCGCCGGTGCCCGCGTAAAGGTCACCGAAGTCGATCCGATCTGCGCCCTGCAGGCCGCGATGGACGGCTTTGAAGTTGTCCTGTTGGAAGATGTCGTCGCCACCGCCGATATCTTTATCACCACGACAGGCAATCGCGACATCATCCGGATCGAGCATATGCGCGAGATGAAGGACATGGCCATCGTCGGCAACATCGGCCATTTCGACAACGAAATTCAGGTCGCCGCGCTAAAGAACCACAAATGGACCAATATCAAGGAACAGGTCGACATGATCGAGATGCCGTCCGGCTCTCGTCTGATCCTGCTGTCCGAAGGCCGCTTGCTGAACCTTGGCAATGCGACGGGCCACCCTTCGTTTGTCATGTCGGCATCCTTTACCAATCAGGTGTTGGCGCAGATCGAACTTTGGACAAAGGGCGATGAATACCAGCCCGGTGTCTATATCCTGCCTAAAGTGCTGGATGAAAAGGTCGCGCGCCTGCACTTGGCCCGTATCGGCGTTAAGCTGACAGAGCTGAAAAAGGAACAGGCGGACTATATCGGCGTCACCGTCGAAGGCCCGTTTAAGCCCGAACATTACCGATACTGACCATCTCTGGCCGCGCAAGGGTGTTGCGCGGCCAGAATTTCCCCTCGTTTTTTCTTGTTTGGCGCAGCAACGTCGTTTTAGGCTACGCCAAGGCCGATAAACGGCCGTTCTGAAAACAGGGGAACGACATGGGTAAACGTGACGATCTGATCGCGAAATACGCAGAAGACATCAAAGAAAAATGCGGCATGACGCCGGATATGGACCTGCTGAAAAAGGTGACGATCGGCTGCGGTCCATCGATCTACAGCGACGACGCCAGCACGGTTGCGGGCAGCGATACCGAAGAACTTCAGCGCGTCGTTGACGGTTTTCTGCGCAAAAAACTTGGCTTGCCCGACGGTCCCGAACTGATGGGCGGCGTGCAAAAAGCGATCGAAACCTATGGCCGGTCGAACCGCAACAAATACCGCGCCGTTATGTATTACCTGCTGACAAAGCACTTCGGCAAAGAAGCCGTATACGGCTGACCTTTGCCATGCCGGATGCCCGCCAACAGGATTGGCGGGCTGTCCACTTAGGACTGCTTCAAGCCCATCGCGCAGATCATGTCCCATTCGGGCTGCGTCACTGGCTGCACAGACAGGCGTGAATTTCTGACCAGAACCATATCCGCCAACCGCGGATCGGTTTTAATGGAATCCAATGTAACGGGCCGTTCAAAACGCTGCGCTGCCCGAACGTCGACGCAGGACCATTTGTCATCGGCTGCGGTGGGATCTGGATAGGCGGCCGTGACGATTTCCATGATCCCCACCACCGCCAGTCCGGTGCGGGAATGATAGAAAAACGCCTGATCGCCGACCGCCATATCGCGCATAAAGTTACGAGCCTGATAGTTGCGTACACCATCCCACGGGCTGACGCCCTTCGCGACCAAATCATTCCAGCCAAACTCATCCGGTTCAGATTTCATCAACCAGAATGCCATGTCATTCCTCTTTTAATGGTCTGCTAAGCAAGCCTTGCAATGCGGTATTGACGCTGATTTCACCGCGTGTCAGCGCAGCAACTGCCAGGCAAACTGGCAGGTCGATACCGCGCTCTTGCGCCAGCCGGTTGATAGCCCACGACGTGGCTGCCCCCTCGACGGTCATAGCCGGATCAATGGAAGTGCCTGCTCCTATGGCCAGGCCAAAGCGATAGTTGCGCGAAAGGGGCGATGTGCAGGTCAATGCCAGATCGCCAAACCCGGACAGTCCAACCAGCGTCTGCGGTTCTGCGCCAAGGACCTGCGCCAGGCGCTGCATCTCGGCGAAGCCGCGAGTCATGAGTGCCGCGCGGGCGCTGTCGCCGAGTTTTGCACCGATCGCCACGCCGCAGGCAATCGCGATCACGTTCTTCAGCGCACCGCCCAGTTCCGCACCGATGGTATCCGTTGTCCGGTAAAGGCGCAGCGTATTTGTCGACAATTGCTGCTGCAAATACGTCCCGGTGGTCTCATCATCGCAGGCAAGCGTCAGTGCCGTCGGGAGCCCGCGCGCAATATCAGCGGCAAAAGATGGCCCCGTCAGGATCGCAGGCGTGGCGTTAGGCAACATTTGCCTGATTGTCGCGGCGGGCCCTGTCAGGGTTTCTAGGTCAATGCCCTTACAACACGCAACCAACGGCTTGCCGTCCAGTTGCGTAGCATTCGCGGTCAGAACGCTTCGCAGGCTTTGCACGGGAGTAGCAAGCAAAACAGTCCCTGATGCGGCGATATCAGCCATATTCTGGGTGACGATAATTCTGTCCGGCAGGCATACATCTGGCAGCCTTGGATTGCGCCGTGTTTGCGTCATGTCCCCGATGTCACGCGCCCACAGCGTAACGCTGCGCCCGTCGCGTGCCAGCGCAATTGCAAGCGCCGTCCCGAAAGCACCCGCGCCAACAACACCAATCATGCCTTCGCCCCTTTTTTGCCGGACCCCAGCATCCCAGGTGCCTTGGTATCCAGCGGCCAGCGCGGGCGCGCTGACAGGCCCAGGTCGTCGTAATCGCCGCGGGCCAGGCGATGCAGGCCGGCGAAAGCGATCATGGCAGCGTTATCGGTGCAAAGCGCCAGTGGCGGTGCGACAAAGCGAACTCCGGCTGTTGCGCATAAGTCCGTCAAGGCATTTCGGATGGGCATGTTCGCCGCGACACCGCCCGCGACGGCCAAAACAGGGTCTGCCGGGGCAAGCGCAAGGTAAATGTCCAAGGCGCGCGCGGTTTTAGCGGCCAGTACGTCGGTCATAGCTGCCTGAAACCCGGCGGCCAGATCAGCCTGATCGCCAGCCTTCAGGGTTTGGTTCGGGCCCATGACGCTGTCGCGAGCGCGCAGCAAGGCGGTTTTCAGTCCTGAAAAGCTCATATCGCAATCAGCGCGATCCAGCAGAGGGCGGGGCAGTTTGAACCGCTTTTCATCCCCGCTTGCGGCCGCCAACTCGACCGCAGGACCACCCGGTTGCGGCAGGCCAAGCAGGCGCGCGGTTTTGTCAAACGCCTCTCCCGGGGCGTCGTCGATTGTGCCGCCAATACGTTCAAAGCGATCATCGCTATGGGCGATCAGGAATTGGCAGTGACCGCCAGAAACAAGAAGCATAAGGTATGGAAACGCGACATCGTCAGTTAACCGCGGCGTCAAGGCATGGCCGGCCAAATGGTTTACGCCAATCAGCGGCAGCCCGGTTGCAGCTGCCAGTCCCTTGGCGCACATGACACCCGACAACACGCCGCCGATCAGTCCGGGACCCGCAGTCACGGCAATCGCATCGCAGTCCTGCAATCGGATATTCGCCTGCAACAGAGCCTGTTCAACGCAGTGATCCACCTTTTCCGCATGAGCACGCGCGGCAATTTCTGGCACGACCCCGCCAAACGCCGCGTGCAGTGTCGTCTGGCCGAAGACCACTGACGACAAAATAACTGTTCCTTCATCATTTTGCCGCACGACGGCGGCGGCGGTGTCATCGCAACTGCTTTCGATACCAAGGATCGTGCGTGTCATGGGCAAGGCCTGTTGTATTGGGACCCCTTGCACGTAACATTGGCCGGGCAATCAGACAACAAGGCCGCGATGCAACCGATATTGATCATAACGCGCCCTGACCCGGCCGGCGTTCTGTTTGCGCAGGACGTGACGCGCCGCATAGGCAAGGCCGTGTCAATTCTGAACGCCCCTGCCATCCGAATAGAGCCGTTGCCCTTTCAGGCACCCGATGCGGCGCATGTGATCTTTACGTCATCCCGTGCCGTTGCACAGGCACCGCACGGCAGCGGCAAGACAGCGTGGTGTGTTGGCGGTGCGACAGCAGCGGCGGCAACGGCCAACGGGTATGACGTGCGCAGCGCTGACGGGGATGCGGACGCGCTTGTTGCCATGATCATTAATGAACGGCCCGGCGGCCGCATGGTCCATCTGGCAGGACGTCACCGGCGTGGCGCTATCGCTGCCCGTTTGACCGCTGCCGGACTGATCTGCACTACAGTCGAGGTTTATGACCAGGTTGCGCTGCCGATGCCGCAAGCACTGATCGATGCCGTAGCCGGGACAAAGCCAATCGTTGTGCCCGTTTTTTCCGCACGCTCGGGACAGGGTTTGTGCACCCTGTCATTTGCAGCACCGCTGCATGTGGTCGCAATCAGCGCGGCTGTGGCGGATCTGTTCCGCCATATTCCACAGGCTCGCATCTTGACCGTCGGGCATCCTGACGCAAATCATATGACAGACATGACAGTTGCCGTTTTGCGCAGTCTGGACCCGCGGGCGGAGTAGCCCTTGAGCGTAGAAGCCGCGCGGGCTAACGTCTTGGGATGATAGCCGGGACAAGACCGGCAAGGACAGGAAGGTGAATTCCGTGGCGACAAAACCGGCAAATGGGCGCAGTCCGAAATCAAAGGCGAAGCCGGACATTGTGACCGACGCTGAAATCGTCGCGCCGTCGCAGGCAAATGATACACCAGTGCAGGTCGATATGGCGATGCCGCCACCGTCGATTACATCGGCTGCAGGCAAACCGGCCGCCCCAGTCGCCACGCCGACGCCAAAGCCCGATCCTGTTGCGCGGCAGCCCAAGCCCGAGGCGCCGGCTGCGCCAACCAAATCCGAACCGGCTGCGCCGTCGCCGGCACGGCAGCCTGAAAAACGCCAAAGCGTCTTTTTTCCCATGTTGCTGGGCGGTCTACTCGCGGGTGGCATCGGGTATGGCTTGGCCTATATGCAGTTTGGTCAGACCGCACCTGTCGATATCGACGCCCTTCAGGCGCGCATGAATGCGCTGCAAACCGAAGTTGACGCAATCGCTATTCCGGATGTTACTGGCCTTACGCAGGACGTGACAGCACTTGATCAAGGCGTAGCTGATTTAAGCGAAAGTGTTGATGAACGCTTTGCTGCGGTCAACGACAGTATTGCACAGGCAGGCCAACAAGCCCCGGTGTTAGGCGAACAGGTCCAACAACAGGCTGTCGCCCAGCTTAGCGACCAGATTGCCGAACAACAGGCCGCCCTGGAACAACAGCGCGCGGATTTACAGGCACAGCTTGACGCCACCCGCGCAGAGGCAGAGCAAATCCAACAAACCGCTGTGGTTGCCGCGCGTGATCAAACAGCCCGTGCTGCCCTGTCTCGCGTCCAAGGCGCGCTGGAAAGCGGTGCGCCCATGCGCGAACCTTTGGACGACCTAGCCGATACGATTAGTGATCCGCTGCCGGAAGCGTTGACCGCTGTGGCGGATGGGGTCCCTACACTTGCAGCGCTGCGCGATACTTTCCCCGATGCGTCCCGCGCCGCTCTTGCCGCCGCCCGTTCGGCTGGCGAGGCGGGCGATGACACCGGCGGCTTTGGAACTTTCCTGCGCAGCCAGCTGAATGTCCGTTCCGTTGAGGTGCGCGAAGGTACAAGCACCGACGCCACCCTGTCGCGCGCCGAAGATGCACTGCGCAACGGTCGCCTGAATGATGCGCTGGCGGAAATTGCCACGCTGCCTACCTCTGCGCGCGACGCGATGTCTGATTGGACAACGCAGGCCGAAGCGCGCGCCGCCGCTGTTGATGCTGCCGACCAGCTCGACGCTTCCCTGACCGCTAACTAAAGGCCGCAGACATGATCACAACCCTTTTCAAGATCCTGATTTTTGTGGCCATCGTCACCGGCCTGACATGGGGCGCCGTACAACTGATGGACGTGCGGGGCGGGGCCAATATCTCGGTCGCTGGCTATGAAGTCACGCTGAATGCCTTGCAGCTGGTTTTTGCCTTTGCCGCGCTGGTCGTAGCGGTCTGGCTAACCTTGAAGCTGCTAAAGCTGCTTGTCGCTATTTTCCACTTCCTTAATGGCGACGAAACCGCGATTTCCCGTCATTTCGACCGCAATCGTGAACGTAAAGGTTACGAGGCGCTGTCCGAAGGCCTGTTCGCCCTTGCCAGCGGCGAAGGGCATCTGGCGATGGCCAAGGCGAAACGCGCCGACAAATATCTGGATCGTCCGGATCTGACGACGCTTTTGACTGCACAAGCTGCGGAAATGACCGGCGATACCCGCACGGCAGAAACAAGCTATCGCAAACTGCTGGAAAACGACGACACCCGCTTTGTCGGTGTACGCGGTCTGATGCATCAGAAGCTGGCGATTGGCGATAGCGATACCGCGCTGGGCCTTGCCCGCAAGGCATTCGAAATCAACCCAAAGCACGAAGAGGTGCAGAATACCCTGCTCAAACTGCAGGCTGAAAAATCTGACTGGTCCGGTGCCCGCGAAACGCTGGGCGCAAAACTGAAGTCAGGGAACCTGCCGCGCGATGTGCATAAACGTCGCGATGCGGTGCTTGCCTTGTCAGAGGCGAAGGACATTCTGGACGAAGGTCAGTCGATAGAGGCGCGCGAAGCCGCCATTCAGGCCAACAAGTTGTCCCCCGATCTGATTCCCGCCACTGTCATGGCGGCCCGGGCGATGATCGCGAACAACAACCCCAAGGGTGCTAGCCGCATTCTGGCGAAAACCTGGGGCGTGAACCCGCACCCCGATATTGCTGCCACCTTTGCCGAAATCGCCCCGGACGAAGCCCCAGAGGCGCGCCTGAAGCGGTTCCGCACTTTGACCAAGCAGAATTCAACCCACCCTGAAACGCAGATGCTGCTGGCTGAACTGAACATTGCTGCAGAACATTTCCCCGACGCGAAGCGCGCACTTGGCCAACTGACCACAGACGATCCCACGGCACGCAGCCTGACGCTGATGGCCGCGATTGAACGCGGTGAAGGCGCAGACGATGCCGTTGTTCGTGGCTGGCTGACCCGTGCCCTGACGGCCCCACGTGGCCCGCAATGGATCTGCGATAACTGTCAGCATATCCACGCTACATGGACCCCCGTTTGCACCAACTGCGCAGCTTTCGACACGCTTGAATGGAAACGCCCGCCCGCTGGTGAAGTCGCAATGCCCGCCGGAACGGAAATGTTGCCGCTTATGGTTGGTCGTTCGCCTGCGGTCGTGAATGTTGACGACGAAGACGTCATTGATAGCGTTGTAGCAACTGATCCGTCCGTGGACGAAAAATAGGTCTTTTCCAGTCCATCGCGGGATGCTAATGCAGCCCGCGTAGGCCGCACTAGCTCAGTCGGTAGAGCACATCATTCGTAATGATGGGGTCGGGGGTTCGAATCCCTCGTGCGGCACCACAATCCCTACATCGCTGATGCTACAGCCGATTGGCTGGAAAGTTCTGATAACGGTAGTCGGTTATCGCATACGCGCGACCCTTGTCGTATGTCATGGTAACTTTTGCGTTGAATCGGATAACCGCCATGACCCGCCTGCCTGTGATCGCTGCCCTGACAACTTTGTTGGCGGGACCAGTCGTTGCCCAGACTCAAAGCTTCGCTCTAATGCTTGGAAATCGCCAGCTGGGTACGCTCAGCTTTGACGGCAACGGCAGCAACGCCCGCCTTTTGTCACGCCTTGATAACACGCCGCTTGGCGTTGCTGATGGCACATTCGAAGCCACCTCTCGTGCGTCGGGTGGCACTGTCACATACCTTGGCCAAAATCGCGGCAGCAAAACGCGCGACATCTCGATCACGCGGGAAAACGGTAAGGTTACTGCGGTTTCGGTCACGCCCGCTGATGACATGACCGACCTTTCAGATATCGAAAAAGTGGCAGCCGGTACGCTAAACACCGCCGAGGTTTTTGGCGTTCTTGCTAATGGCACAACCTGTCCGAACCCAGTTGCGATGTACGACGGTCGCCGGGTTGTGCAACTTGCGACGACGGCGATGGACACAACCGGCGATACAGTGACCTGCCAATTGTACTACCGCGTCACGGCCGGCAAAGGGCACCTGTCGCCCTTTAACTTTAAATCGCTGGCAATGACTGCGACCTATACCGCCAGCGCGCTGTCACAGGTGACAGTCAGTGCCGGCGGCTTCAATGTTCAAATGGTGCGGCAGTAGCCTTACAGGCTGCGGCCTTCCAGATCCTCGACCATTTCAAAGAATTCAAATATCAGCGGCATGTCGTGCGACCAGCCGCCATTGCGTTTGAAGTACGCCTCTTTTGAGGTCATCCAGCCCTGCAGAGTGTAGCTGCTGCTTTCGGCCTGAGCCATGTCTTCTGTGACGTCGCAAAAGCGAACGTGTTCGACCCGGGTTGTGCGTACGACGATCGCAGGCGATCCGCCCCAGTTCGCCGCGATATCGCACCTACCAACGACTGGCATGGCTTCCGGGTCATCCTTGAAATCGCGAAACGGGGCGCAGTTGGCGGATTTTTCACCCAGACGCACCAGCGTAATCTGCTGTTGGCATTCCGTCTTGTTGTTCCCAAATTTAAAGGTGCCCGCCCCAGGATAAATATCATTCAAATCGACAATGGCGTCATAGTCGTCGTCTTTGTCGGTCATCGTGACAGTCCCCCGCGCAGTGTCGGAACGTCCAGCGCCGCAAAGCCGTAATGACGCAGCCAGCGCAGGTCGGAATCAAAGAAGGCCCGCAAGTCGGGAATGCCGTATTTCAGCATCGCGATCCGGTCGATGCCCATGCCAAAAGCAAAACCTTGCCATTGCGCCGGATCGACGTTGGCCGCCTGCAGCACCTTGGGGTGGACCATACCAGAGCCCAGAATTTCAAGCCAGTCATCACCCTCACCGACCTTCAGGGTGCCGCCTTCCCATGAGCAGCGGATATCCACCTCTGCAGATGGCTCTGTGAAAGGAAAGTGGGACGCGCGGAAGCGAATGTCGACGTTATCAACTTCGAAATAGGATTTTACGAATTCTTCCAGCACCCATTTCAGGTTCGCCATGCTGATATTCTTGTCGATGGCGAGGCCTTCGATCTGATGAAACATCGGCGTATGCGTCTGGTCATAGTCGGCCCTGTACACGCGGCCAGGACAAATGATGCGGATGGGGGCACCGGACGCCTCCATGCTGCGGATCTGCACGGGGCTGGTATGGGTGCGCAACACAGCGGGGGGGCGGTCGTCGCCTTCTGCCCGCTTCATATAGAAGGTGTCCATTTCGGCCCGCGCCGGATGGTGGCCGGGAATGTTCAGCGCGTCGAAGTTGTACCAATCGGATTCGATCTGCGGACCTTCGGCGACGGCAAAACCCATGTCGGCAAAAATGGCCGTCACCTCTTCTGTCACCTGACTGATCGGGTGGATCGTACCGGCCGGGCGGCCCCGCGATGGCAGCGTCACGTCCAGCCATTCGCTGCGCAGACGCGCATCTAGCGCGGCATCGCCCAGTGCAGTCTTTTTCGCCAAAAGGGCAGAGTTAATCTCGTCTTTCAGCGCGTTCAGCGCGGGACCGGCTGTCTGGCGCTGTTCTGGCGTCATCTTGCCAAGTTCACGCATCTGCAGGGAAATCTCGCCCTTTTTTCCTAAGGCCTGCACGCGCAGATCCTCTAGCGCGGATTCATCCGCGGCAGCGGCCACAAGGGTCAGATATTTCTGTTTCAGATCGTCCATGACATGCGCTCCGGGCCTGCGGCAGTAAGTTGGGTTGTGATTAGTCGTTCCACCGTCGCCCTGCAAGTAGAGGGGGCGGAAACGCAAAAGGCCGCCCCAAAGGACGGCCTTCGCAGCAATGTGTCACTGATGGCTTAAGCAGCCAAAGCAGCCTTTGCCTTGTTCACGATTGCTTCGAACGCGGCAGGCTCGTGCACGGCCAGATCGGCCAGAACCTTACGGTCGACTTCGATGCCAGCCAGGGACAGGCCGTTGATGAAACGCGAATATGTCATCGCTTCGTCAACCGAACGTACACCTGCGTTGATCCGCTGGATCCAAAGGCTGCGGAAATTCCGCTTGCGATTGTGCCGGTCGCGGGTTGCATACTGGTTTGCCTTGTCGACGGCCTGCTTCGCGACCTTGAAGGTCTTGGAGCGACGGTCGAAATAACCTTTTGCAGCGTCGAGAACTTTCTTGTGACGACGGTGCGTGACGGTACCACCTTTAACGCGCATATCAAATTCTCCTTAACGTGCGTAGGGCATCATGCTCTTGATGATTTTCGCATCAGGAGCTGACAAAAGGGTCGTGCCGCGTGCGTCACGAATGAATTTGGTTGTGCGCTTGATCATGCCATGGCGCTTGCCGGCCTGACCTGCTTTGACTTTGCCACTGGCAGTCATGCTGAACCGCTTTTTGCAGCTCGATTTTGTCTTCATCTTCGGCATTTCCGTCTCCTCTGGGGTAGCGGTGAACGTGCAACTCGGCATGCCAACTTGGCCGGACGCGCGGGTTGAGCGGGCCTTGTAGGCCCGCTTTTAAGTCTTGGCAAGTCGTTAGCGTGTAACGTCAGCAAATACGCGAACAAGCACATCCGGGAATTTGGCATAGGTATATGCGCCCGGCCGTTCGCGAATGCTATATGCGATCATGGCAGAACCGATCAGAATGATCAGCATGGGTGCGCGTGGCACCCTGCTGTCCATAAAGGCACTGACGATGGCCGGAATCGCGAGCACGATGATGAAAAATCCGACGACGTAAATCAGGTCGGTATCCATATGCGTGCCCTAAGTCGTTAACAATTCGTGAATGTTATTCCGACTCTGACTGATAAATCAACCGTTCCGCGCATGGTGCAACCCGAAGGATATTGGTCGAACCGGGTGTGTTGAACGGCACACCGGCGGTGATGACGATCATATCGTCCTCTTTCGCCATATCTTCGGCTTTTGCTGCGCGGACAGCAGCGATCACGGCATCCTTGAACCGGTCAACCGGACCGGACAGCACGCAATTGGTGCCCCATGTCAGGCACAACCGACGGGCGGTGCGGATTTCGTTGGTCAGCGCCAGAATCGGCACGCGTGGGCGTTCGCGTGCGACCAGAAGCGCGGTTACACCGCTTTGAGAATAGCAGCAGATCGCAGCGATATGCGCAGCTTCTGCGATTTCGCGCGCGGCGGCGACGATACCGTCAGCGACTGTGTTGCGCTGTGCTTTACGGCTGCTCTCGATGATTTCGGTATAGGTCGGATCGGCCTCGACCTCTTGCGCGACGTTGTCCATCGTCTGGACTGCTTCGATCGGGAACGATCCGGCAGCGGATTCGGCGGACAGCATGATCGCGTCGGCACCTTCGTAGATCGCAGTCGCCACGTCAGAGACTTCGGCCCGGGTCGGCATTGGCGAATCGATCATCGATTCCAGCATCTGCGTGGCAACGATTACCGGCTTTGCCGCTGCACGACATTTGCGCACCAGCTGCTTCTGGATCGGCGGCACGTTTTGAACGGGCAGTTCAACGCCCAGATCGCCGCGGGCAACCATGATGCCGTCGCTGACGGCCAGAATTTCGTCAAATACCTTTACGGCGTTTGGCTTTTCGATCTTGGACAGGATGGCTGCGCGGCCTTTGCACAGCGCGCGCGCCTCTTCCACGTCGGCGGGGCGCTGGACAAAGGACAGTGCCAGCCAGTCAACACCCAGTTCGCACACGAATTCCAGATCCTTGCGGTCTTTGTCCGACAGGGCGGCGAGCGGCAGGATTACGTCAGGGACGTTGACGCCCTTGCGGTTGGAAATCATGCCGCCGACGATCACTTCGCAATCTGCGAAATCCGCGCCACATTCCTTAACACGCAATTTGATCTTGCCGTCATTCACCAGTAGGTGCGCACCCGGCTCCAGCGCGTCAAAAATCTCTTTGTGGGGCAGCTTGACGCGGGTCACATCGCCTTCGTCATCTTTCAGGTCCAGACGGAAGGACGCGCCGACTTCCAGCATTTCCTCGCCGTTCTTGAATACACCGACGCGCAGCTTTGGGCCCTGAAGGTCGGCAAGAATGGAAATCGGGCTGCCAAGGTCCTCTTCAACCTGACGGATCATGGCGTGGCGCACGCGAATTTCTTCGTGGCTGCCGTGCGACATATTCAGGCGAAAGACATCGGCCCCTGCCTCGTGCAGCTTGCGGATCATCTCATAGGTGTTGGATGCCGGGCCGAGGGTGGCAACGATCTTGACGTGACGATTGCGTTTCATCGAAGGTGGGTCCCTTTTACGGTGGGCTGCACGGTGTTAGCGGTAACGCCGTTTTCGCCGCCCTTATTGCTTAATTCCATTCCTGCCACAACTATCCTAAAGGCAGTGAACAAAGAATGACAGGTGACATGGTTAAATCTGCCTATGAAATAAGCGGCGCTGATCGGCCCGGTCGGTGGCTTGTGACCGTGGACCACGCCAGCAACGCGGTGCCTGATTGGGTTTGCGGTGGTGATCTGGGCTTGCCCGCCGCCGATATGGATCGCCATATCGCATATGACATCGGCGCCTTGGGCCTGGCGCAGGGGCTTGGTGCCGCGCTTGATTCACCTGTCATCGCGTCGTGCTTTTCCCGTTTGGTAATCGACCCGAACAGGGGCGAGCTTGATCCGACGCTGCTGATGAAGCTTTACGACGGCACTGTCATCCCCGCGAATGCGCGTACGGATGACGCGGACAAGGAAACCCGCCTTGACCGGCTGTATCGACCTTATCATGCGGCGATCGCTGACACGGCGGCACAGCTCACCGCCCCTGTCATCTGTGCCATCCATAGCTTTGCGCCACAGTTGAAAGCGCGCCCGCCGCGTCCTTGGGAAATCGGGGTGCTTTATGCGGCTGATGCGCGTCTGGCGCATCCGTTCATTGCCGCCTGCCGGGCGCAGGGGTGGACGACGGGCGATAACCAACCATATGTCGGGCATCTGCCGGGTGACAGTATTGACCGCCACGCATTAAGACACGGCCGCCCCAATCTGCTGATTGAAGTGCGGCACGATCTGATTGACACACCGCAGGGTCAGGCCGCGTGGGCCGCACGCCTTGCCCCGGTCCTGCAACAGATTCTGGCCGACACCGGCCTTTGAAGGAGACGTACGATGGATGATCAAACCAAACTGGAACTGGAAGCCGCCGCCTTCCGCCGTTTGCAACAGCACCTGATGCAAGACCGCACTGACGTGCAGAACATCGACATGATGAATCTGGCTGGATTTTGCCGCAACTGCCTGTCGCGCTGGTACCAAGAGGCGGCGAACGAACGCGGGATCGACATGACCAAAGCCGAAGGTCGAGAGGCGTTTTACGGGATGCCCTTCGAAGAATGGCAAGCCAAGCATCAGACCGAAGCCTCGCCAGAGGCGCAGGCCGCGTTCAAAGAATCCCACTAAACGAAAAGGCCGCCCGGTTTAGGGCGGCCTTTGCATCATTTATCCTCGGACTTCTTTTCGTCCTTGAGGGGGATGTGATCCGCACCCTCTGGCCGGTTCTTCTGACGCTCAGTTGCGTCGACTGCTTTACCGTTGCCGGTCATGTTGTCGTTTGTCTCGCCGCTCATGATTTATTCTCCTTCATGTTGGGAAAGAAACACGCAGCCGCGCCGGGAAGTTCCATTTGAACCGGTAATTGTTGGATGAATGCTTTGAAACCATTCACCCTGTCGCACAAATCTTGCTTGCCGGCGCGCGCGTTACTCGCTTCGGGTGGCCCAGGTTTGATAGGCGGCCACATCGGCGGCGCAAACTTGCAATGTCAGCGTCTTGATCTGATTGGCATCGCTGCGCCCGGACCGCGTTTCCTGCCCGACAGTCAGGCACATATCCGGTGCAAAGGTCGGGCTGATCGTGCCTTCGCCTGTAAAGGTAAAGTCTTGTAGATCGTTACCGTCGCATTGCGCCATCGCAACTTCCGATCCCGCATCCCGGCCCGCCATTTCGGCGCACACATCTAATCCAGACATGCCAAAAGTTATAACGCGCCATCCCGCACTGGTTTTAACGTCGTAAAACGGCTTTCATCGCACCAACCGAAACGACCATAAAGGTGAATTCTATGAAGCAGGGCACCCAGTCCGTAGCTCGGATATTGGCGCTTTTTGCCGCCAGCTTTATCGGAACGGCGCAAATTGCCGCCGCACAACCCACCGATGGCAAAGGGCCGCCGCCGCCATCGGGTGATGATAACAACACAAATGAACGCCTTGGCGATACCAGCATCCTGATGGGGGCAGTCCAGATCCCCGCAGAGGTTGAAAGCTGCGCTGATACGGACGGCCACGCCCGCCTTGTCTGCTTGGCAGACCTGCTTAAATCAGATGTGTCTGACGAGGTGCTGGACAACCTGCAACTCGATTACTCTGTCGCCGAGGCCAAAAACTGGAGCAATTTGCCAGCAGGTGCCTTTCCTGCCCGGCCCGGCGTTTTCCTCGGCGAATTCAGCGTAAAACAGCGCGGGATTGCCAAGGCGATCCTGATGGAAGCGGCCAGCCTGACCGACAACGAAGGCTATGACGAGATGGAGCAGACGCTGAACGCTGACGATTATATCGGCTCGATCAGCACAGACTACGGTGTTGGCTATGCGTCTTATAATTCCAAGTTCGCGTTTCTTGGCACGCCTGCAGAAACGGGCACTTGGCAGCTGTACTATGGCGGACATCATCTAGCGCTGACGAATACCTATACCGATGGTTTGCTGGCCGGGGCCACGCCGTCGTTTCGCGGGGTAGAACCTTTCCCGAGGTTCGAGATGAACGGCCGCGAAAACATGCCCCTGATGCAGGAACGCGAAGCATTCGCCGCCTTGCTGCGTTCCTTGTCCGATGAGCAGGCAACTGCTGCGACATTGGAAGGCACTTACCGTGATATTCTGGCCGGTCCACAAGCCGGCGATGCCATTCAGCAAGCTCAAGAGGGTCTTTCGGTCAGTGAGCTGAGTGCGGATCAGCAAGCATTGCTTCTGGCGGCGGTGCAAACCTATGTCGGCGATATCAACGACGCGGATGCCGCGATCTATATGGCAAAATACATGGATGAATTGCCGGACACCGTTTTAGGTTTTTCCGGCACGACAGAGGTCAAGGATGAAGACGATTATGTCCGTATTCACGGTCCGTCCTTGTGGATCGAATTTTCCATCCAGTCCAATAAATCGACAGGCGAATCTGGTAATCACCCGCATTCGGTCTGGCGCGACCTTGACGATGATTACGGTGGCAATACGGAATGATCCCCGCATCGCTTCGTCGGACAGGGCAAGCCATCGCGCTTGCCCTGTCGCTTCTTTCATTTTCCGGTGGGCTGGTATCAGCCCACGGCTTACCGGGCACTGTCCTCATATTGTCTGCGGATGACGATCAATTGAAAGTTGCAGTGCAAGTTCCGGTTGATGAATTGATCATTGCAGCCCCCGCGTTAGTACGCTTTGAAAAGCTGCCTGCCGATCGTGACCTTCCAGCGGATCAACTGGCATTGCTCGACGAATACTTTGCACTGCATTTCAAGCTGGCCGCCAATCGGGCCGACCTTCCACTGACGCTTTTGCAGGCAAGTCTGCAGAATAATCAAAGCGTCGATCACGGTGCCTATTCCATGTTGATTGCGAATTTTGCGGCACCGCATCAAGGCAGCGACAACATCTTCCCCTTGCAGTTGACTTATGACGCCGTCATGCACGAAATACGCAGTCACAGTGCGACAGTCTATTGGCAAGCGGCAGATGCCGACCCTATCGGAATTGCCGAATTTTATTATCAAGAAATTGACGGAAATCTGGCAAAGCAACGTCTTACGCTACCCTGACGTTTGAACGCTATACTTAATGTCGCTACGCCATTGCGGCCTTAGGGCATTTGCATTCGCTATGCGCGTCCGTGCCTGCGATGGCAAAATGGCAAGGCTGCGCGCGTTGACCAGGTTCCGACGCGCACGGCGCAAATCGCGTCTGGTTTGGAATATCGATCAGCCATATCGCATCCAGTCATGTTCATGTGCTTTACGAATTAGCGGCAACATGTCCAACCGCCCAGTCATCTGTTGACCTGATGAAGCTTGCACATGCAGGCAGCGCAAATACCCGCGGCAATGCCGAACTTCGGGCATCCGATGTGTGCACGAATAACACAGTTCCGAAAATATTCTGAAGTTGCAGTGAGTGTCTCTTAAGCACAATTTTCATTCGCTTTAAGGTTAATAGCAAGATTATGCGCAGATGCGTCTACCGAACTTGTATATTTCCCGGAGAATACCCTTGGTCACCAGTCAGCTAGAACGGCAAACTACAACAGTCGACCTGTCAAAAAGTGACCCGTGTGGTGCCCTTAAGCGACTAACCGGTCTTCGCCGTTATTTCGGCCAGGTTGCCTTGTTATTCGTCGGAATCTTATTCGGCGTATTCGTCGCTTCCGCGACACAGGCCCAGACGTTCACGGTTGGTGACTACGACGTATATATTAATGACCAAGCGTCCTTCGCCGCGTTCGGCAATCAGTCTATTTTTTCCGATCCAGTCAATCCCGGTGGTACAGTTTACGGCAACGGAGTGACGGTTTCTTCAACTTATGCACTAAGCCTATCGCCAGCGCCGTCGGTATTCGCAGCAAGCGGGGCAGCAACAGCGGTCACCCCGGCGACAGGGGACACTGATGGATCGGTTCTTTTGACCGACTCCACGCCAGTTCAGGCGTTAGGGTTTAATATCGTCGACATATTTGATCACGGACAAGCAGGATCGTTCCAAGACTACATCGCCGTTTCTGTGAACGGCACGACGCTGTTCACTCTGTCCGACGGCCTGGCGATCGCGTCTGGTCAGACCGGTCCTGTCACACTCTCCGCCCCGGGCGCGGACGGTGGGGCGTTTGGCACAACTATTTTGCAAGGGCAGCAGGTCGCGACTTTCATCGGTGTTGTTCACAACGCTGGCGGGACAGTGAACAATTTCCAAATTTCTTATGATTACAATGGCCCTCGAATCAATCCGGTGACTGGACTGCCTTTTAACGGCGGCGCTGATGCGCACGGCGTTGACGAAATGGTCGAAGTAACGCCGAGGCCAATTGTTCCGTCCAACGATGCACCTGCGTCGATCAACGGTGCGACGGGCGGCAACACCAACATTGGTGTGCTGAACGGCGACACGCTGAACGGTGATCCTGCCACGCTGACGACGGTGGAGATCACCGATCCGGTTGCGGCTGACTATACGGATGCGGTGACCGGCGATCCGGTGACGGGTCTGACGCTGAATCCGGCCACGGGCCTTGTGGCTGTGGCGGCGGGCACGCCTGCGGGCACCTATGAGGTGGCCTATGAGATCTGCGAAGTGCTGAACGCAGGCAACTGCGCCAGCGCGGTGATGACGGTCGTGGTGGATGCCGCGCCGATCACTGCAGCCAACGATGCACCTGCGTCGATCAACGGTGCGACGGGCGGCAACACCGATATCGGTGTGCTGAACGGCGATACGCTGAACGGTGATCCTGCCACGCTGACGACGGTGGAGATCACCGATCCGGTTGCGGCTGACTATACGGATGCGGTGACCGGCGATCCGGTGACGGGTCTGACGCTGAATCCGGCCACGGGCCTTGTAGCTGTGGCGGCGGGCACGCCCGCGGGCACCTACGCGGTGGCCTATGAGATCTGCGAAGTGCTGAACGCAGGCAACTGCGCCAGCGCGGTGATGACGGTCGTGGTGGATGCCGCGCCGATCACTGCAGCCAACGATGCACCTGCGTCGATCAACGGTGCGACGGGCGGCAACACCGATATCGGTGTGCTGAACGGCGATACGCTGAACGGTGATCCTGCCACGCTGACGACGGTGGAGATCACCGATCCGGTTGCGGCTGACTATACGGATGCGGTGACCGGCGATCCGGTGACGGGTCTGACGCTGGATCCGGCCACGGGCCTTGTGGCTGTGGCGGCGGGCACGCCTGCGGGCACCTACGAGGTGGCCTATGAGATCTGCGAAGTGCTGAACGCAGGCAACTGCGCCAGCGCGGTGATGACGGTCGTGGTGGATGCCGCGCCGATCACTGCAGCCAACGATGCACCTGCGTCGATCAACGGTGCGACGGGCGGCAACACCGATATCGGTGTGCTGAACGGCGATACGCTGAACGGTGATCCTGCCACGCTGACGACGGTGGAGATCACCGATCCGGTTGCGGCTGACTATACGGATGCGGTGACCGGCGATCCGGTGACGGGTCTGACGCTGAATCCGGCCACGGGCCTTGTAGCTGTGGCGGCGGGCACGCCCGCGGGCACCTACGAGGTGGCCTATGAGATCTGCGAAGTGCTGAACGCAGGCAACTGCGCCAGCGCGGTGATGACGGTCGTGGTGGATGCCGCGCCGATCACTGCAGCCAACGATGCACCCGCGTCGATCAACGGTGCGACGGGCGGCAACACCAACATTGGTGTGCTGAACGGCGACACGCTGAACGGTGATCCTGCCACGCTGACGACGGTGGAGATCACCGATCCGGTTGCGGCTGACTATACGGATGCGGTGACCGGCGATCCGGTGACGGGTCTGACGCTGGATCCGGCCACGGGCCTTGTGGCTGTGGCGGCGGGCACGCCTGCGGGCACCTACGCGGTGGCCTATGAGATCTGCGAAGTGCTGAACGCAGGCAACTGCGCCAGCGCGGTGATGACGGTCGTGGTGGATGCCGCGCCGATCACTGCAGCCAACGATGCACCTGCGTCGATCAACGGTGCGACGGGCGGCAACACCAATATTGGTGTGCTGAACGGCGATACGCTGAACGGTGATCCTGCCACGCTGACGACGGTGGAGATCACCGATCCGGTTGCGGCTGACTATACGGATGCGGTGACCGGCGATCCGGTGACGGGTCTGACGCTGGATCCGGCCACGGGCCTTGTGGCTGTGGCGGCGGGCACGCCTGCGGGCACCTACGAGGTGGCCTATGAGATCTGCGAAGCGCTGAACGCAGGCAACTGCGCCAGCGCGGTGATGACGGTCGTGGTGGATGCCGCGCCGATCACTGCAGCCAACGATGCACCCGCGTCGATCAACGGTGCGACGGGCGGCAACACCAACATTGGTGTGCTGAACGGCGACACGCTGAACGGTGATCCTGCCACGTTGACGACGGTGGAGATCACCGATCCGGTTGCGGCTGACTATACGGATGCGGTGACCGGCGATCCGGTGACGGGTCTGACGCTGGATCCGGCCACGGGCCTTGTGGCTGTGGCGGCGGGCACGCCTGCGGGCACCTACGAGGTGGCCTATGAGATCTGCGAAGTGCTGAACGCAGGCAACTGCGCCAGCGCGGTGATGACGGTCGTGGTGGATGCCGCGCCGATCACTGCAGCCAACGATGCACCCGCGTCGATCAACGGTGCGACGGGCGGCAACACCAACATTGGTGTGCTGAACGGCGACACGCTGAACGGTGATCCTGCCACGCTGACGACGGTGGAGATCACCGATCCGGTTGCGGCTGACTATACGGATGCGGTGACCGGCGATCCGGTGACGGGTCTGACGCTGGATCCGGCCACGGGCCTTGTGGCTGTGGCGGCGGGCACGCCTGCGGGCACCTACGAGGTGGCCTATGAGATCTGCGAAGTGCTGAACGCAGGCAACTGCGCCAGCGCGGTGATGACGGTCGTGGTGGATGCCGCGCCGATCACTGCAGCCAACGATGCACCTGCGTCGATCAACGGTGCGACGGGCGGCAACACCGATATCGGTGTGCTGAACGGCGATACGCTGAACGGTGATCCTGCCACGCTGACGACGGTGGAGATCACCGATCCGGTTGCGGCTGACTATACGGATGCGGTGACCGGCGATCCGGTGACGGGTCTGACGCTGGATCCGGCCACGGGCCTTGTGGCTGTGGCGGCGGGCACGCCTGCGGGCACCTACGCGGTGGCCTATGAGATCTGCGAAGTGCTGAACGCAGGCAACTGCGCCAGCGCGGTGATGACGGTCGTGGTGGATGCCGCGCCGATCACTGCAGCCAACGATGCACCTGCGTCGATCAACGGTGCGACGGGCGGCAACACCAATATTGGTGTGCTGAACGGCGATACGCTGAACGGTGATCCTGCCACGCTGACGACGGTGGAGATCACCGATCCGGTTGCGGCTGACTATACGGATGCGGTGACCGGCGATCCGGTGACGGGTCTGACGCTGGATCCGGCCACGGGCCTTGTGGCTGTGGCGGCGGGCACGCCTGCGGGCACCTACGAGGTGGCCTATGAGATCTGCGAAGCGCTGAACGCAGGCAACTGCGCCAGCGCGGTGATGACGGTCGTGGTGGATGCGCCGCCGATCACTGCAGCCAACGATGCACCCGCGTCGATCAACGGTGCGACGGGCGGCAACACCAACATTGGTGTGCTGAACGGCGACACGCTGAACGGTGATCCTGCCACGTTGACGACGGTGGAGATCACCGATCCGGTTGCGGCTGACTATACGGATGCGGTGACCGGCGATCCGGTGACGGGTCTGACGCTGGATCCGGCCACGGGCCTTGTGGCTGTGGCGGCGGGCACGCCTGCGGGCACCTACGAGGTGGC
Organism: Loktanella sp. R86503; assembly: GCF_042466455.1. Lineage (NCBI taxonomy): Bacteria > Pseudomonadati > Pseudomonadota > Alphaproteobacteria > Rhodobacterales > Roseobacteraceae > Loktanella > Loktanella sp. R86503. The sequence continues at coordinate 169,289 of NZ_JAXHCI010000002.1, read as the reverse complement.
CTATGAGATCTGCGAAGTGCTGAACGCAGGCAACTGCGCCAGCGCGGTGATGACGGTCGTGGTGGATGCCGCGCCGATCACTGCAGCCAACGATGCACCCGCGTCGATCAACGGTGCGACGGGCGGCAACACCAACATTGGTGTGCTGAACGGCGACACGCTGAACGGTGATCCTGCCACGTTGACGACGGTGGAGATCACCGATCCGGTTGCGGCTGACTATACGGATGCGGTGACCGGCGATCCGGTGACGGGTCTGACGCTGGATCCGGCCACGGGCCTTGTGGCTGTGGCGGCGGGCACGCCTGCGGGCACCTACGCGGTGGCCTATGAGATCTGCGAAGTGCTGAACGCAGGCAACTGCGCCAGCGCGGTGATGACGGTCGTGGTGGATGCCGCGCCGATCACTGCAGCCAACGATGCACCTGCGTCGATCAACGGTGCGACGGGCGGCAACACCAATATTGGTGTGCTGAACGGCGATACGCTGAACGGTGATCCTGCCACGCTGACGACGGTGGAGATCACCGATCCGGTTGCGGCTGACTATACGGATGCGGTGACCGGCGATCCGGTGACGGGTCTGACGCTGGATCCGGCCACGGGCCTTGTGGCTGTGGCGGCGGGCACGCCTGCGGGCACCTACGAGGTGGCCTATGAGATCTGCGAAGCGCTGAACGCAGGCAACTGCGCCAGCGCGGTGATGACGGTCGTGGTGGATGCGCCGCCGCTTGCCACGGACGACACCGTGACACCGACCCGCCCAGGTCCGGTGACAATCGATGTGCTGGTAAATGATAACGGGACCAATTCGCTGGACCCGGCAACCGTTACACTGACGGGTACTGGTGCCCCCGAGGGTGCTACGCTGTCTGCAGACGGAAAGACGCTAACGGTACCGGGTGAAGGCGAGTGGACAGTCAACCGGAGCACGGGTGCAGTAACCTTTACGCCGGCAGCAGGCTTTTCCGGCGAACCCACGCCAGCGGGTTACGTAGTATCAGATGTGTTAGGGCGTACTTCGAACGAAGCTTTCCTGCGGGTAGCGATCATTCCGGCGCTGGAAATCGTCGCCAACGATGACGGGCCGATCATGCTGAATGGCATTGCCGGTGCGACATCGGATGTATCGCTTTTGGACAACGATACGTTGGACGGCCTGACCATCACTGATCCAACCCTTGTGGTGCTGACCGTTCTGGACAATCCGGAACCAGCCGACGGCGCGATTTCTGTTAATGCACAGGGGCAGATTGTTGTCGCAGCCGGCACGACACCAGGTACGTATACCGTTCGGTATCAGATCTGCGAAGTTGCCAATCCAACGAACTGTGCTGTTGCGGAGGCAAGTATCGCCGTTCTGGAAAGCGATAGCCTGATTGCTGAAATCGAAGACGATCTGACGACGATCCTGGAAGATGACCTTGCAGCCACGCTTACGATGCAAAGCCGTCAAATCAGTGGTTATTCTGCTGATGCGGTCGATCGTTTGCGCCAGCGTTCGCACGACAGCTGTCTTGCCGACGCGAACGAGCGGCTTTCGGTGGAAAACATCCTGTTCGACACGGATCGCGCAATCATCAAGCCTGCCAGTGCGCAGACCCTTGATGAAATTGCTGGCATCCTTGCGACCTGTCCGCAAAGCGCGTTCGAGATTGCCGGGCACACGGATTCTGATGCCTCCGATGCCTACAACCTTGACCTGAGCCAACGTCGTGTCGAGGCGGTCCTGCGTGCTCTTGCGGTCCGCGGCATTGCAACCGAAGGCTACAGTGCCCGTGGTTATGGTGAAAGCGAACCTATTGCGACCAACGCCACAGCTGAAGGCAAAGCCCAGAACCGGCGGGTCGAATTCCGCCCGCTGAGCCTGGAGCCGGACTATCATGGTCCATGTGACACCGGGTCCGAGCAGGCGCGCAATTTCGACCTGACTGCGAATGAAGACGGGGTTCAAGGTGACGGTTCGTTCCTGCGTGATCAGCACAACTGCTTCACTGACCGCCGGGAGGTTTTCGAAGGTACGCTCAGCTTTAGCGATTATGCTGACGGACTGTCGCAAACGGCGATCAACCTGTCCTATCGCCGGGAACAGTATCAAGGTGCCGATAGCGTCTTTGGGTACTTTGCCGGACTTTATGGGACACAAACCGAGGTATCGAGCCTGGCGGTTGGCGACATCCGCGGTGTGGGCATCAACGGCGGCATCTATGGCGCAAAGCGTCTGAAAGATGAGTTGTTCGTTGATTACTACCTCGCCGCCGCTACGGGTCGCCACAGCTTTGACCTTGATTTCGACCGCACAGCGGGAACGATCATCGCGACCGGCGACTATCGTTACCTTGCCGGCTTTACCGGTGCAGCCCTTTCGGGCGAGCTGGACTGGGGTGAAAACGTTGTGACGCCGCGGGTTGGCTTTGATTATGTCTACACCTCCGGCGCCGATGTGGACGTGGTCGCGGATCTGAACGGGCTATCGCAAGCGGGTAGCTTTGATCTGGATTCCCTGTCGGGTGGACGCATCTTTGCCGAGGTCCGGACAGATCGTCTGATCGACAATGGACAAAGCAACTTGTGGATCACGCCGCGTGTTGCCTGTTATCAGGCGCTGGGTGATCTGGATGGCACCTGCGGGATCGGCGGATCGATCGGTATCGAAAGCGCCGCAGAGACAGGTGATTTCACACCCGCGATCGAGCTCGACGGCGAATGGGTCGACGACTACTTCTTGGGAAGCCTGAGCATGAAAGCCAGCCGGGAACTTGGCATCGGTACGCTAAGCGGCGACTCGGGTGTCGATTCAGATGGTACAGTCACAATGGGCGCGAACTACGAAATCGGCTTCTGAACCGGCTTAAGGCCGCTAGAAATGAAAGGCGGGCTACGATGGTAGCCCGCCTTTTTCTATTCCGGTGCTGGTCAACTGCACGCCCGGCGCACCGATGGTTTGCTTTGCCCCCGGATCCAAATACGCGAAATACCCACGCGGCACGAAGCGTGCACCTGCCAAGCGGGCTATCTTGCCCCCATCCGAAAGTGCGCGGTCCTGCTTTCGTATTTTCGAAAGCGTGCCAACATATTGACTTTAAATCGAACCTAACCAGCCGCGTCACGCCCTGCGCATGAAGCTGCAGGCACTGCAGCACAAGCACCAAGCTTGCCAATACAAAGGGCATTTGGCGTAGCGTTCAAAAATGTTCAGATACTGGTCGGGCTGAGAGGATTCGAACCTCCGACCCCCTGCTCCCGAAGCAGGTGCGCTACCAGGCTGCGCTACAGCCCGACCGTGGCGGCGTCATAACGCTGCTAAAGGCGTTTGCCAAGTCCTCAATCGCTGTCTTTGCGCCGTGGTTCTGCCACGGGCGGGACACGCCCTGGCAAACCACGCAGATGCGGCCGCGCGCCGGCAGATGGGGCGGACTGGGGCACAATGCGCGGCTCTGCCGCTGTCTTTTCCATCTCGCGCGGGCGGGGGCGCAGAAACGTTCCCGTCTCAAACCGTGCACGGGTGCGTAGCACAGGCGTGCCGCTTTCTGTCGACCGGCTTTCGCGCAGCACGATATAAAGGCCAGAGGCGATGATGATACTGGCGCCCAGGATGGTCGCACCGTCGGGCGTTTCGCCAAAAAACAACATGCCATAGGCCGTGGCCCACAGGATCTGGCTGTATTGCATCGGTGCGACAATAACGGCCTCGCCGGATTTATAGGCCGCAATCACCAGCAGGCCCGCGATAAACGCAAAGACAGAGATGACGGCAAGCATCCCGATATGTTCGATTGGCATCGGCTGATAGACAAACACCAGTGCAATTCCCATGACGACAAAATTGCCAAGCATCGGGAATAGCATCAACACCACCGGGCGTTCATCCGCGCCGATTTTTCGCACGATAATCGATCCCAAAGACCCGCCAATTGCCGACAGCAGGGCCGCGGCGTGACCCAGTTCCAGCTCTGTGCTACCAGGGCGCAGTACGACCAGAACACCGATAAGCCCAACGATAACCGCCAATCCGCGGCGCAGGCGGACGGTTTCGCCCAGCAGCGGTACTGCAAGGATGGTGATCAGCAAGGGCGACGCGAACAAGATTGCGTAGACTTGTGCCAGCGGAAGCACCGTAAAAGCATAAAATGCGCAAAATCCGGTAACAACCGCCGCTAACGTACGCAGCAGCATCCACCAGGGATGCTTTGGCAGCAATGTGCCCGGCGTGGCGTCCCGCATTAACGAAACGGTCGCCAGCGGGAACGCCAGCAGTACCGAGAAGAACACGATCTGGATCGGGGAATAGCTGCCGCCAAGCACCTTGATAAAGACATCGTGGGTCGCAAAGATAGCAAAGGCAAGCAGGGCGAGCAGGGCGCCGCGGGCGTTGGATGACATAAGTGGGTCCTCGTTCGGCTGCACATCGGAACGCAACCTTGGTCGACCCTGCACCGCAGAAGGTCAAGACAGCTATGACACAGGGCGGCGATCCTTGCCGCCCTGCCAATTTTTTCAGCAGTCGATTACAGGCTGGCGTCCAGCGCCGCCAAGATTGCATCGCCCATTTGCGTGGTGCTGATCGGCGATCCGCCTTCCGGCCCCAGCAAATCAGCCGTGCGGGCACCATCGGCCAGCACTTTTTCTACTGCAGCTTCCAGACGGTCAGCCTCTGCGCCGGCGTCAAAGCTGTAGCGCAGCGCCATAGCAAAGCTAAGGATGCAGGCAATCGGGTTAGCCTTGCCTTGCCCGGTAATGTCGGGGGCAGAGCCGTGTACCGGCTCGTACAGTGCCTTCGGGCGACCATTGGCCATGGGCTGACCCAGCGACGCGGATGGCAACATACCAAGCGAGCCTGTCAGCATAGCGGCTGCGTCAGACAGCAAATCGCCAAACAGGTTGTCGGTCACAATGACGTCGAACTGCTTGGGGTTGCGTACAAGCTGCATCGCGCCGTTATCGGCGTACATGTGCGACAGCTCGACGTCGGAATATTCCTTTTCGTGAATTTCGGTCACGACCTGCCGCCACAGCACGCCGGATTCCATCACGTTGGCCTTTTCCATCGAGCACACGCGATTATTGCGGCGACGGGCCAGCTCGAATGCCGACCGTGCGACACGTGCAATTTCGGACTCGGTATAGCGTTGGGTGTTCACGCCGACGCGCTCGTTGCCTTCGACATGGATGCCGCGCGGTTCGCCGAAATAGACACCAGAGGTCAGCTCGCGCACGATCATGATGTCCAGACCGGCCACGATGTCACGCTTCAGCGATGAAAAGTCGGCCAGCGCGTCAAAGCACTGCGCCGGACGCAGGTTGGAAAACAAATCCATTTCCTTGCGCAGGCGCAGCAAGCCACGCTCTGGCTTTACGCTGAAATCCAAATCGTCGTACTTGGGACCGCCAACAGCGCCCAGCAACACGGCGTCTACTTCTTGTGCCTTCGCCATGGTGTCGTCGTGCAGCGGCGTGCCGTGCTTGTCATAGGCGCAGCCGCCGACCAGGTCTTCGGTGACGTCGAATGGCATATCGCGTTTGTCACCATACCAGGTGATGATGCGCTTTACTTCGTTCATGACTTCGGGGCCGATGCCGTCACCGGCGAGGATCAGAAGGGATGGGTTCGACATGGAATACGTCCTTGACTGCAAACGGGTTGACACCGCGTAACGCCAAGGCGGTGCGGTTTCAAGCCGCACCCTAGCGGCGCAGGTCGACCCAGACCAGACGATGCGGGCCTGCGGCCTCTGCAACCTTGGCATGAGGCGCATCCGGTTGGGGCCAAAATACCCCCGATCCCGTCAGGGTCCAGGTCGCCGCAGGCAGCACATAGCTAACCCGCAAATTGCCGGGAGCGCCATCCGGCCAATCAGCGGTATCAAGCGCCGGATCGCCGGAATGATCTGCGTCAGCCGCCGCAAGGCCTCCGCTACTGCGGGGCAGGGGGTCCGTCAGCCGCGGATCGGCCAGCATCGTCGCCATTGCGCCCCGCAAGCCATCGCCGTCCATGGGGTCAAGGTTGGCATTGCCAAGGATGACGAAGTCCTGCGGCGGAGCGCCGAAATCACCGTCCAGCACATGCGACCACAGCAACAGCTCGTCCCGGTTGCGCAAACCATTGCGATCCTCTGGTCCGTCAAACACCGGCGGCGTCGCGGAAAAGGCCATGAGGGTCACGGGGCCGTCCGGCGTTTGGACCGGCACAATCCAATGTCCTGTCGTGGACAGCCGCTGGATATTTGCAATATCGTCCGTCCACAGCGGCCCCTGTGGCAACGTGGCCCATGCCAGATCACGCCAGAGCAGCCCCGACAGATCCTGCACCACATTCGCGTCGACGGGCCAGCGTGACAGCAATGCCATGCCACTATCGCCGCTGAACAGGCCGTAGCCCTGCGCATCCCGCGCTTCGCCGGTGCGTCCGTTGCCGTCCAGATCCAGCCCCGTGGCCATGCCTGCGTTTGGCCGCAGCGCAAAGCTATGCGCAAACCCCATCCGATCGGCCAAGGCCTGCATGGTAAGGCCGTCCCGGTCGTAATCCACGTCGGTCAAAAGCAGGATATCGGGGGCAACTTGCGCTACTATCGCGGCAACAGCGTCGATCTGGTCGTCGGCCCGCCCCAGATCGCGCAGCAACAGGCCGGGGCCTTTGCGCCCCAATGGCGCAGCAAAGGTAGCGATGCGGATATCCTGTGCGCTGACCTGGCCGGCCAGCAGCGCGGCGATCAGACTGGCAGCAATCCCTCTGCCGCTGCGCGCGCGTATTCGCGTTTGCGCTGCACATGGATCATCTGCGCAACGCGCGACAAGGCGATGCCCCGCATCAACAGACTTGCCGGAAGAAAGGCCCATGCAGCAACCATCCAAATCAGGGTTTGCGGATCGTTCAAGACAATCGGTGTAAAAAGCAGGGACACCAGCTTGCCAAGGGCAGGAAATATGAACGGCAACAAAAAGCCAAGGATCAGATTGACTTGGCTATCCCGGTTCAACCGCTTCACCACGTCGCCGCCGGTGGTTGGATCGAACATGGGCAGATTGACCCAGACATTGAATGACCCACTGCGCTTGGGCCAATGATGAAACCGTAGCAGCACGCCAAAGATGGCAATGGACAGCAAGGACACCAGATAGGCCAGTCCGGCGGTGATCGAAATCAGATACAGAACGCGGCTGTCTGTGCCATCGGGCATCATCAGAACCATCAGTCTGACCGGCGAAAACGGAAAGTCCAGCGATCCGCCAATCCGTTCACCAAGCAACTGCATCAGCAGCGTCAGTGTCGACGGTGCCTCGTATCCACGCATAATAAGTGACAGCACCAGTACTGTTGCAAACAACGCGATGAACCGAAGCCGGTTGAACGGCGGCGCGCTGCGGAACTCGATAAAGCTGGGGCTTGCGACCGAATATTCGACGAAGGTGAAAACCGCGGCAAAGATCGCGACAAGCGCGACAATCTGAAGCCCGTCCTGACTTTGCAACGGCAGCAATATGGACGGAAGCGAAATCAGCGCAACCACGCAAAGCGCCCGCATTCCCGCCGCCGGGAGGGTCGAGTTTACAGTCATAGCGTCCTCTGCCCGGTCAGTCGCGATACGATGCCGCGCCTTTGTCCCGTTCTTTTCCCGCGATTGTATCTCGGGCTGCCTCTTTGTTGCCATGATTTTGCCCCGATTAAGATCGCTTCGCAACTATCTGTTAATTATCGGTAAATGCGCATGACATTTTTGCGGCAGGGGTGGTGCGGCTTTGCAACCTTTTTGCGTCGAACTTGGGGCAGGCTAGACGTGGACACAAAATATGGGGCCGGATTGCTCCGGCCCCATATGGCAGTGCATGGTTTTTACCGGCGTCTTAGACCCAAGGACGGGCCGCCGCTGCCTGCGCTTCAAAGGATTCGATGGACGCAGCTTTTTCCAGGGTCAGGCCGATATCGTCCAGACCGTTCATTAGGCAATGCTTCTTGAAGCTGTCGACCTCGAAGTTAAACACTTCGCCATCGGACGACGTGATGGTCTGCGCTTCCAGATCAATCTCGATCCGGGCATTGGACCCCTTTTCAGCATCCTTCATCAGCACGTCGACCTGCTCTTGCGGCAACGCGATAGGCAGAATGCCATTTTTGAAGCAGTTGTTGTAAAAGATGTCGGCATAGCTGGGCGCGATCACGCAGCGGATGCCAAAATCCTTGATCGCCCAAGGCGCATGTTCCCGCGACGATCCACAACCAAAGTTGTCGCCCGCTACCAGAATTTCCGCATCCCGGTACTGCGGCTTGTTCAGCACGAAGGACGGAATTTCGTTGCGGTCATCGTCATAGCGCATTTCGTCGAACAGGTTCACACCCAAGCCAGACCGCTTGATGGTCTTCAGGAACTGCTTGGGGATGATCATATCGGTGTCGATGTTGATCAGCGGCAAAGGTGCCGCGATGCCGCTTAATTTGTCGAACTTATCCATTACATCATCTCCCGAACGTCAGTGAGGTGGCCAGTGATTGCAGCAGCCGCAGCCATCGCGGGTGACATCAGGTGGGTACGACCGCCCCGGCCCTGACGGCCTTCAAAGTTGCGGTTGGACGTCGCAGCGCAACGCTCGCCCGGTGCCAACTGGTCGGGGTTCATCGCCAGACACATGGAACAGCCCGCCATGCGCCATTCAAAACCGGCGTCGATAAAGATCTGTGCCAGACCTTCTTCTTCGGCCTGTGCGCGAACCAGACCCGAACCCGGCACCACCATGGCGCGGGAAACGGCGATCTTCTTGCCCTTCAGGATTTCCGCAGCGGCACGCAGGTCTTCGATGCGGCCGTTGGTGCAGGACCCGATGAACACGGTGTCGATCTTGATATCGGTCAGTGGCATACCTGCCGTCAGGCCCATGTATTCGATGGACCGCTGGGCCGCATCCACCTTGCCGCCCTTAAAGTCGCTTGCGGAAGGCACGGTTGCCGTGATTGGCAGCACGTCCTCGGGGGAAGTGCCCCATGTGACGGATGGTGCGATGTCTTCGCCTTTGATCGTTACAACCTTGTCCCAATGCGCGTCGTCATCGGAATAAAGCGTCTTCCACCATGTCAGTGCGGCTTCCCACTGGGCGCCCTTGGGGGCGTGCGGGCGGCCGTTGCAATAGGCAAAGGTCTTTTCGTCAGGCGCGATCAGACCAGCGCGCGCGCCGCCTTCGATGGCCATGTTGCAGACGGTCATGCGGCCTTCCATCGACAGATCGCGGATCGCTTCGCCGCAATATTCGATGACATAACCAGTGCCGCCGGCGGTGCCTGTGACGCCGATCACGGACATGGTGATGTCCTTGGCCGTAACACCCGGGCGCAGCTTGCCCGTGATCTCGACCTTCATGTTCTTGGATTTCTTCTGGATCAACGTCTGGGTGGCCAGCACGTGTTCCACTTCCGATGTGCCGATCCCGTGTGCAAGAGAGCCGAACGCACCGTGAGTCGCCGTGTGACTGTCACCGCAGACGACGGTCATACCGGGAAGGGTCCAGCCTTGTTCCGGGCCGACGATGTGCACGATGCCCTGACGGACATCGGACACCGGGTAATAGTGGATGCCGAATTCCTTGGCGTTTGTATCAAGGGCCGCAACCTGAATACGGCTATCTTCGGTCATCGTGGCCGCATTGGCGCGGTCCAGCGTGGTCGGAACGTTGTGGTCCGGAACAGCAATCGTCTTCGACGGATCGTGCACAGTGCGGCCCGACATGCGCAGCCCTTCAAAGGCTTGCGGGCTGGTCACTTCGTGAACCAGATGGCGGTCGATGTACAAAAGGCAGGTGCCGTCTTCGGCTTCATGGGCGACGTGGGCATCCCAGATTTTATCGTAAAGCGTCTTGGGGGACATGTGTCCTCTCCCGTATAAAAGGTGTCGTGGATGGGCAGGCGTGATACGGGCGCAAAAGCGCCGCGCGCATCATAGATGAGCGAGGATCGTGCAGGTCGCGCCAAAAAACCGCCAGGGCAGCCGCGCGCGATCATCCATGTCGAATATCGGTTTCATGGGCGTCCAGATATACCTCTGCCGCGTTTGCCGCAAGTGTTCGCAGTGATGCCATATGGATTGTGTACAAGGCTTGCCGCTGGGCGGTTGTGCGTCCGCTTCGGCCTGTGCCATTCTGCTGGCAGCAAGGGATGGATCAATGGCGCTTCATGACGATTTATTGGATACCGGTCCTGACGCACCGCTAGGCGATGTTGTCGGCCTGTGGCAAGGGATCGTCGGGTCCATTGAATCTTATATGATGACGCTGTGGCGGCCCTGGGTCGGTTACCAGCTACTAATTGCGCTAGCGATTTTCGCGGTCGCCCACTTGCTGATGATGGCGCTGGCTCCGCGGTTACATGCCTGGATGCGCGCGCGTGAAGGCTGGCCGATGTGGCGGATCCGCTGGCTTGTCGTGCTGCACAAACGCCTGCGGGCCATCCTTTTTGTCGGTCTGATCTGGCTGGTCGTGATCGTCATGCGCGACGTGACGTGGAACAGCCGCAGCTATCAGCTGTCGATTATCGCAAATCTGGCGACGGCCTGGTTGGTCGTCGCGCTGACGACGCGGTTGATCGGTAACCCGATCCTGCGCAAGATTGTGCGTTACGGGGCCTGGGTCTGGGTGACGCTGTCGATCCTTGGGCAAACGGATACCTTTACGAACCTGCTGGACAACATCGCGTTTTCCATTGGCACGATGCGGATTTCGCTTTTGCTGGTGGTGCAGGCGGTCCTGATTATCGGGGTGTTGTGGATTGCCGCGCGGTTCATGTCCCACACGATGCGCAGCAAGATCGCGGGAAATGCCGATATCAGCCCTTCGATGCAGGTGCTGGCGGTAAAAGCGATGCAACTGCTGTTTTACGGCATGGCGGTTTTCATTGGTCTGAAAACCATCGGAATCGACCTGACGGGCCTGGCTGTGCTGTCAGGTGCCATCGGCGTTGGCCTTGGCTTTGGTTTGCAAAAGGTCGTGTCGAACCTTGTGTCAGGCATTATCCTTCTGCTGGACAAGTCGATCAAGCCCGGCGACGTGATCAGCCTTGGCGATACTTTTGGCTGGATTAACTCACTGGGCGCACGCTATGTCAGCATCACGACCCGTGACGGCAAAGAATACCTGATCCCGAACGAGGATCTGATCACCGGTCAGGTGGTCAATTGGTCCCATTCCAATGATTTTGTCCGGCTCGATATCTACTTTGGCACCGCGTATGGCGATAACCCCCACGACGTGCGCCGCATCGCGATCGAGGCGGCAATGGCCGTGCCCCGCGTGCTGGAAAGCAGGCCGGCCGTCTGCCACATCGTCGGCTTCGGTGACAGTTCAGTTGACTATATCCTGCGGTTCTGGATTTCCGACCCGACAGGCGGCCTGACCAACATCCGCGGCAATGTGTTTCTGGCGCTATGGGATGCCTTTGCTGCAAACGGCATCTCGATCCCGTTCCCCCAGCGCGAGGTGAAAGTCCTTGAAGGATCGCAGCTGCGCACAACGGCCGCATCTTCCGATTTGCGTGAAGATACGGCCGATGCGGGCCGGACGCCGATGCCCGACTAGGGCAGGGGCGGCGGTAAATGGCCACCGCCGGAAAGCCGGGGCAAACCCTGCTGCTGCAGCGTTTGCCGTGCGATCCACGCAGTTTGTCGTTGACACTTGCCGCGCCGCAGACTAGCGCGCGGCCTTCGGTCATTGAAATGACACCAAATCCGGCCTACGTTCGGATCAGGCCTTGCACCGGGGCCGTCCCGTCCGGTGCCTATCATCGGAGGACGATGCACTGTCTCTTTCCACCTCGGCAGCATCCGCTGCCAACACGGGAGCCCGCGCTGTGAAGGCGGCGGCTTCTTACGACAGCGACCAGCTGCTTGATGCAATCCTGAAATCGCTAGATGACGACAAAGCCGAGGAGGTTGTGAAAATCAATCTGCGCGGCAAGTCGGAAATGGGCGATTGGATGGTGATCGCATCTGGCCGGTCTACCCGCCAAGTTTCGGCAATGGCTGAGAAGCTGACGGAAAAGCTGAAAAGCGAATACGGCATTATCAGCAAGATCGAAGGCAAGGACATCGGCGACTGGGTCCTGATCGACACCGGCGATGTCATTGTTCACCTGTTCCGCCCCGAAGTCCGCGAATTTTATCAGCTGGAAAAAATGTGGACCCCGGGTGCGCAGGACGATCTGGCGATGGACCCGAACAAGGCCCCCTGATGCGCGTGCGTATCTGCGCCGTGGGCCGCCTGCGCGGCGGCCCCGAATCCGCGCTGATCACCGACTATCTGACCCGCTTTGACCGCACGGGCCGGGCGCTTGCGCTGGGTCCGGCGGAAATCATCGAAGTTGATGACCGCAAGGGCGGCGGCATGGCGGGTGAAGCGCCGTTGCTGGCCAAGGCCATTCCTGACGGTGCGCTGCTGTGCGTGTTGGATGAACGCGGTAAGGTGATGTCCTCCCCTGATTTTGCGAACCAGCTTGGCACATGGCGCGACCAGGGGCGGCAGGACGTTGCCTTTGTCATCGGCGGCGCTGATGGGATTGACCCGTCCTTGCGTGACCGCGCCGATGCGGCGATGTCATTCGGCAAAATGGTATGGCCTCATATGATGGTGCGCGTGATGCTGGCAGAGCAATTGTATCGCGCCGCGTCGATCCTAGCCGGATCACCCTACCACCGCGTTTGAAGGTGCCTCCGGCGGGAGTTTATCTTGACAGATGAAAGGGGGCGTCGCTTTGTGATGGTGCGGCGGCGGGTGTGCAAAGCGGCAGATTTGCGCGGCCTATGCAGCCGAAGCCGTCCTGGCGCGCGCCGAATTGATCGGGTCCATCGGCAAATCCGCAGTAGCGCTAGCGCGCTGTGCAATCCCCCCTTGGCCTTTGCCGCATGCGGGCACATATAAGTCATCAAACGGATGAAGGAGATCGATCTATGGACCTGCTCGGCGCCAAGACACCCACCCCCCAGGCGGGAAATATTATCGACGGCACAGATGCAACATTCATGGCCGAGGTTGTCGAAGCCTCAATGTCGGTGCCGGTGATTGTCGATTTCTGGGCCCCTTGGTGTGGTCCTTGCAAAACGCTTGGCCCTGCGATCGAAGCGGCGGTGACCAAAGCCGATGGCCGCGTCAAGCTGGTCAAGATCGATGTGGATGCCAACCCCGGCTATTCCGGACAGCTGCAGGTGCAGTCAATCCCGACGGTTTATGCTTTTTGGCAGGGTAAGCCTGTGGACGGTTTTCAAGGTGCGCTTCCGGGATCTGAAATTAACGCCTTTGTCGAAAAGATTGCCGCGCTTGCTGGCGAGCCTGACAATGGCCTGGCCGATGCCATCGCCGCTGCGCAGGAAATGCTGGACGAAGGTGCTGCTGCCGACGCTGCCGAAACCTTTGCGGCAATCCTGCAAGAGGACCCAAACAGCGCCCCCGCCTATGCCGGTCTTGTCAGTGCTTATCTGGCGCTTGATGATGTCGATCAAGCCGAGGCGATCCTGAACGGCGCCCCTGCGCAGATCAGCACCGACCCCGCGCTGGAGGCAGTTGCGGCACGCATTGCCCTGATGCGGGAGGCGGCGAATACCGGCCCATTGGCCGAGCTTGAGGCGCGTATTGCTGCGGATGAAAACGACCATCAGGCGCGTCTGGACCTTGCGACAGCCCTGCATGCCAAGGGGCGTAGCCAGGAGGCGGTTGATCATCTGCTGGACCTGTTTCGCCGGGACCGTGAATGGAACGACGGCGCGGCGAAAACGCAGCTTTTCAAGGTGTTTGATGCGCTTCCTGCCAAGGATCCGATCGTTCTGACCGGGCGGCGCAAACTTTCGTCGATGATATTTGCCTGATCGGTCTGGCGGGCTAACTGGAAGGTCATCATGAAAACAACTGACCTTCCAGATACCATTCCCGTGTTCCCGCTGCCGGGGGCCTTGCTGTTGCCTCGTGGCAAGTTGCCGTTGCATATTTTTGAACCGCGTTATCTTGCGATGGTTGAGGACGCGATGAAGACGCCGTCGCGCCTGATCGGGATGATCCAGCCCTATGACGCGCCAGGCAAGGCAGGCAAGCTGCACGGCATTGGCTGTGCTGGCCGCCTGACCGCGTTCAACGAAACCGAAGACGGGCGCTATATGATTACGCTGTCCGGCGTGTCCCGTTTTCGCGTGGTGGAAGAAGTTGAAGGCTTTACGCCCTATCGCCGCTTTCGCGTCAACTGGGCCGGCTTTGACCGCGACCTCGGCCCGGTCGAACGTGACCCTGACTTTGCCCGTGACGTGTTCATGGATGCCCTTTGCCGCTATTTTGATGATCAGGGCCTGAAAACCGATTGGGACCAGTTGGGAGAGGCAGAGGACGAGTTGCTGATTAATTCGCTTTCAATGCTTTGCCCTTTTCCGCCGGAAGATAAACAGGCTTTGCTGGAGGCACCAAGCTTGTCAACGCGGCGCGAAACCTTGATGACACTGATTGAATACGCCCTGCGCGGCGGCGATGACGAGGTGATGCAATGACTGAATTCGATCCACAAATGCTGGAATCACTGGTGTGCCCGCGCACCCAAGGCAGCCTGCGTTATGACGCTGCTGCGCAGGAGTTGATTAGCAAGTCCGCGCATTTGGCCTTCCCGATCCGCGACGGGATCCCTGTCATGCTGGTGGACGAGGCTCGCCAGATCGACGACTAGCGCATCAGGCGGGGCAGTTCGCCGTTCAGGCCGGCGGCCTCTCTGATAAAGCGGCGGCGTAGGCCGGGCACTGCATTGATGACGCCCATGCCCATGTCGCGCAGGCCGCGTAGCAGCGGGTTGTCATTCGAAAACAGGCGATTGAATGTGTCTGTCGCCACCGCAAGTCGGGTCGCATCGAACCGGCGCCAGACTTGGTAGCGTTCCAGCGCAACCGCGCTTCCGATATCTTCGCCCCGCATTTTCGCGTCTTCCAGCACCTGCGCCAAGGCTGCAACATCGCGCAGGCCGGCGTTCAGTCCCTGTCCTGCAATAGGGTGAATTCCGTGCGCCGCATCGCCAACCAGGGCCACACGCGGTGCGATCAGGCTATCGGCCAAGGTCAGGCCAAGCGGGTATGAAAATCGCTGCCCGACCAATGTAATCTTTCCTAGAAAAGACCCGAAAGCGGGTTTTAGAGCTTCTAGAAAACCGTCATCATCCAGCGCCAACACTTCCTTTGCGCGGCTGGATTGCTCGCTCCAGACGATAGAGCTGCGGTTGCCGGTCAGCGGCAGGATCGCAAGCGGCCCGCCAGGCATAAAGAACTGATGTGCAATACCGTCATGGGGCAGGGCGTGTTCGACGGCGCAAACAATTGCGGTTTGGCCGTAATCCCACCCCGTCCGCTTGATCCCCGCGCGCTGGGCGACGCCGCTGCTGCGCCCGTCGCAGCCGACAAGCAGACGCGCCGACAACACCTCATCATCGTCCAGTGTCACTTGAATGCCACCGCCGACGACCTGCTGCGTCATAACACGGTGGCCTGTCCGATGGGTAATCCGGTCCTGCGCCGCGATTGCATCCAGCAAGGCAGCGCGCAGGTGGCGGTCTTCGACCAGCCAGCCCATCGGGCCTTCTTCAATCTCAGTATGGTCGAAATGCATCATCCACGGGCTTGCGCCTTCGCCCGCGCGGCCGTCAGTCACCTTGATGTCCAGCATCGGTTGCGCGTCGCCTTTCAGCGCATCCCAGACCCCGACGCCCTGCAGCAGGCGCATCGACCCCAGCGCAATCGCATAGGATCGCCCGTCGAAATCGCGGGCGCGATGCGTATCTGGCGTTATCGCATCGACAATCGTAACCCGCAGTCCCGATTGCGCAGCGGCCAATGCCAGCACGGGGCCGTTCAGCCCGCCACCGACGATGATGATATCTGTCTGTTCCATACCCTGACATATGGCTGCGCGCGCGGGATTGTCCATGCGGTGCACGGTCGCTAGCGTGGCGAAAATATTGAAAGGGATCACGATGGACGACTGGCGCTGGATGACCGCAACCGCACTGGGGCAGAGGATTGCCGATGGCAGCATTGATCCGGTCGCCCTGACCGAAGTTTTTCTGGCTGCCATCGATACCCACGAACACCGCGACCGCATCTATGCCCGCGTGACTCCGGACCGCGCCCGTGCTGAAGCCCTGGCCGCAAGTCAGCGCGCAAAGGCCGGCCTGCGCCGTAGCCCCCTTGATGGTGTGCCGGTCAGTTGGAAGGACCTGTTTGATACCGCCGGTATAGGGACAGAGGCGGGCACCCGTCTGATGGCTGGCCGCATTCCAGACACTGACGCCGAAGTGCTGCGCAACGCAACCGCTGCGGGCCTCGTCTGTCTTGGCAAAACCCATCTGTCCGAAATCGCGTTTTCCGGCCTTGGCCTGAACCCGATGACGGCAACGTCGCCTAATGTAAACGACCCAGATGTCGTGCCGGGCGGATCGTCGTCAGGGGCTGCCGCTTCGGTTGCCTTTGGTCTTGCTGCCGCTGGAATAGGCTCTGATACGGGCGGATCGGTGCGTATTCCGTCGGCTTGGAATGATATCATCGGGTTCAAGACGACCCACGGTCGCCTGTCCTTGGCCGGGTCCGTTCCGCTGTGCGGCACTTTTGACACAGTCGGTCCACTGTGCCGATCAGTAGGCGATGCCGCCCTGCTGACCGCCGCGATGGAAGGCAGGACTGCCCCCGATCTGCGCGGCGCGGGTGGCCAACTGCGCCTTGCGATCCTTGACACCATCGCGATGGAGGATGTGCGCCAGCAGCCGCTTGAAGCCTTTACCGATGCGACAAACCGTCTGCGCAGTGCAGGGGCCGACATCACCCACATCGCCCTGCCGGACCTCGCGCAGGCCTTTGCCGCCTCTGCCGCGCTTTATACCGCCGACAGCTGGGCGTGGTGGCGCGACCGGATAGAGGCGAACCCGACCGCGATGTTCCCGCAAATCTATGCCCGCATCAGCGCGGGCCGCGATATTGGCGCGGCGGACTACATTGCCGCGTGGTCGATGCTGCGCGATTTGCGCAAGGCTTATGCCGCCGCGACCGCCTCTTTTGACGCTGTGATCATGCCGACTGCGGCGATCATGCCGCCAAATGTGGACCGATTGCTTAAAGACGACGACTACTACAAGGCGGAAAACCTGTTGGCTTTGCGCAACACGCGCGTGGCGAACCTAATGGACCTGCCCGCCGTTTCCCTGCCCACCGGCACCCCGTCCTGCGGGATCATGCTGTGCGGCCATACAGGACAGGACGACCGCCTTTTGCGCGTCGCCGCACAGGCAGAGGCAGCCTTGCAGCGCTAACCTATCAGGACCCAAAAGACACAAACACTGCCGTAGCCCTATTTTATGGGCCTGCCCCGCTGGACAGGCCCATCGCCCAACGTTTAACCTAGTGCCAAGCGGGGCGTTCATGATCCCGTAACGAGGCAGTGATGGAATACCCCAAGCGGTTTGCGAACCTTCCGGTTGCGACGTGGCCCCGACTCCGTGGGCTGCTGGATGCTGTCCAACCGGGCGGCGATCCTATCAACATGACCATCGGTGATCCGAAACACGCCATGCCATCCTTTCTGGCAGAGGCGATGACCGCGCAGATGGCAGGCTTCGGCAGCTATCCCAATAATGACGGCGCGCCGGCGTTGCTGGATGCGATCTCGCGCTGGGTTGCTCGCCGTTATGGCATCACTGTCACCGCCAATGAAATCATGTCCCTGAACGGCACACGCGAAGGGCTCTACAATGCCTCCATGGCGCTGTGCCCAGAGGTGAAGAACGGCCAGACGCCCGTCATCCTGACCCCGAACCCGTTTTATCAGGTCTACGCCGTTGCCGCGCTTTCTGTTGGGGCAGAGCCTGTTTATCTGCCCGCCACCGCAGAAACCGGTCACTTGCCAAACTTCGATGCGGTCCCTGCCGATGTGCTGGACCGCACCGCTATTGCCTATATCTGCTCGCCCGCGAACCCGCAGGGCGCCGTGGCAACCGAAGACTACTGGCGCAATCTGATCGCGCTGGCCGAAAAGCACGATTTTAAGATTTTCGCGGATGAATGCTATTCAGAAATCTATCGCGGCACGGCCCCCGTCGGCGCGCTGCAGGTTGCACAGGCGATGGGCGCAGATCCCGAACGCGTGGCCATCTTTCATTCGCTGTCCAAGCGGTCCAACCTTGCTGGTCTGCGGTCCGGCTTCTGCGCTTCCGGCCCCAAAAATATCGCAGCGATCCGCGCCCTGCGCGCCTACGCCGGTGCACCGCTGCCCGGCCCGATTCAGGCCGTTTCCGCGTTGGTCTGGGACGACGAAGATCACGTCACCGCCTCCCGCGCGCTTTATGCGGAAAAGTTCGACATCGCCGATCGCATCCTTGGCGACGTCCCCAACTATACCAGTCCAGAGGCTGGCTTTTTCCTCTGGCTCCCTGTGCCTGACGGCGAACAGGCGGCCCTGACCCTGTGGGCAAAAACAGGGGTGCGCACCCTTCCCGGTGCCTATCTGTCCCGCGACGTCAGCGGCTTTAACCCCGGCGCGGGTTTCATTCGGGTGGCCCTGTGCGGCCCCAAATCGGACGTAGAGCGCGGGCTGACCCGCCTGCGCGACACAGTTTACCAGTGAGGAACGGCAAAATGGCATCCTATCAGACCCGGCATCGTGACCCGCTTCTGGACAGCGAAACCCAGGCCGTTCTGGAACGCCGCAGCAAGGAATTGCTGGGCATCGGACTGATTGTCTTGGGCCTGCTGGCTGCGATGATCTGTTTTAGCTATTCGCCCACCGATCCGTCGTGGATTTCTGCCAGCGATGCGCCTGTTCAAAACTGGCTTGGCGTTTTCGGTGCCGCCACCGCTGCGCCGCTGATGATGATTGTAGGAAAAGGCATCTATGCCTTGCCCCTGATCCTGATTGCTTGGGGCACGCGCTTTGTGCTGCACCGCGGGTCAGAACGGGCGATTGGTCGCGTTATCTATATTCCCGTCGTGATCGCTGTAGCCGCTCTTTACGCTGCTTCCTTGCCGCGTGGTGACGCATGGCCCGCCAACTTTGGTATGGGCGGTCTGTTTGGCGATACCGTGCTCGGCATGGCACTGACGATTTTGCCGCTGGGCCCTGTCATTGGCGTCAAACTGCTGTCGCTGCTGCTGGGCGCTTTGACCGTGGCCGCCATGTGCTTTGCCCTTGGATTTACCCGTCCCGAACTGCGCACGGGCACCCAGTTTGTGCTGATGGGCACTGTGATGCTCTATGACATGATCCTGCGTATCGTTGGGCAGGGAACGGCGCGTGCCACGCAAGCTGCGACCGCTGCCCGCGGCACCGTCGCCGCGCGTATGGCTGACCGGGCCGATGCGCGCGCCAGCCGTGCCATGAAACCGCCCGTAGATGCAAAAGCCCGTGCCATTGCCGCCGTGCGCAGCCGCCCTGCCGCCGCCGCAGCACCCGCGATGGCCGCGACAACCGCCGCCGCAGGTGGCCGCAAGATGCCGCCGATTATCCGCGCCGACGGCTCTTATGACATGGCAGAACCCGCACCCCAGCCACACCCTGCGCCCGAAATGGCAGCGCCGCGCAAAATGCCCGGTCTTGGCAACCTGCTGCGCCGCAAAGAACCAGAGCCGGAACTGATCGAGGCAGATACCTTCGATCAGGACATCGAATCCCCGCCAGAGGACCGCGTGCGCAGCCGCATCACCGACGCCATCAAGGCGCGGGTCATGCCATCCGCGCCGGCAGAGCCGCATCCCGTCACCGGGGTCCGGATCGAACCTTCGCTGACAGCGGGCCGCCGTCCGCAGCCGTTGGTCCTGCCGGTCGTCCCCCCGCTATCCGCCGCCCCTGCGCCTGTGCTTCAGAACGAATGGCAGGATGACTGGCAGGATGACGAAGCCGAAATGCTGATCGATGACGAACCGATCGAACAGGACAACGCCGCCGCGCCGGTCGCTCCCGCGCCCGTTGCCGCACCGCCCGTCTATCAGCGCAGCGCCTTGCCGCGTAACGAAGCGGCCCCCCTGACCGCAGAGCCGCTTTTCGACCCCGAAGCGCGCCCCGCAATTCCCGCCGCCACCCCGCGCAAGGCGGTCGTGCAACACGGCATGCAGCGCGCTACCATGCCCAGCAAACAGGCCAAGGCAGAGGCACAACCCTCCCTCACCTTCGAGGAAAAATACGCCGGGTATGAACACCCGCCCCTGAACCTGCTGACCAACCCTTCAGAGGTGCAGCGCCACGTCCTGTCCGACGAAGCACTGGAAGAAAACGCACGCATGCTGGAATCTGTGCTGGATGACTACGGCGTAAAGGGCGAAATCGTCTCGGTCCGCCCCGGCCCGGTCGTTACCATGTACGAACTTGAACCCGCGCCCGGCCTCAAGGCATCCCGTGTCATTGGCCTTGCCGATGATATCGCCCGGTCCATGTCCGCCCTGTCTGCACGTGTATCCACGGTGCCGGGCCGCACTGTGATCGGCATCGAACTCCCGAACGAGAACCGCGAAAAGGTCGTCCTGCGCGAAATCATTTCAGCCCGCGATTTCGGTGACAGCAACATGAAACTGCCCCTTGCGCTGGGCAAGGATATCGGCGGCCAGCCAATCGTCGCCAACCTAGCGAAAATGCCCCACCTGCTGATCGCTGGTACCACGGGTTCGGGTAAATCGGTTGCCATTAACACCATGATCCTGTCGCTGCTGTACAAGCTGACGCCCGAAGAATGCCGGATGATTATGATCGATCCCAAGATGCTGGAACTCAGCGTCTACGACGGCATCCCGCACCTGCTGTCCCCGGTTGTGACAGACCCTAAAAAAGCTGTTGTGGCTCTGAAATGGGTCGTTGGCGAAATGGAAGAACGCTATCGCAAAATGTCCAAAATGGGCGTGCGCAACATCGACGGCTACAACGGCCGCGTAAAAGAGGCGCTCGCCAACGACGAAATGTTCAGCCGCACCGTGCAAACTGGTTTCGACGATGAAACCGGTGAGCCGGTTTTCGAAACCGACGAATTCAAGCCCGTCGTGCTGCCCTATATTGTCGTCATCGTGGACGAGATGGCCGACCTGATGATGGTCGCCGGCAAGGAAATCGAAGCCTGCATCCAGCGCCTTGCCCAGATGGCCCGTGCCTCTGGCATCCACCTGATCATGGCGACGCAGCGCCCGTCCGTCGACGTCATCACCGGTACGATCAAGGCAAACTTTCCCACCCGGATCTCTTTTCAGGTGACATCCAAGATCGACTCCCGCACCATCCTTGGTGAAATGGGTGCCGAACAACTGCTCGGCATGGGTGACATGCTTTACATGGCAGGCGGATCAAAGGTGACCCGCGTCCATGGCCCGTTCTGTTCGGACGAAGAAGTCGAAGAAATCGTCAACTACCTCAAAAGCTTCGGCCCGCCCGAATATATGTCCGGTGTGATCGAAGGCCCGGACGAAGACACCGAAAGCTCTATCGACGCAGTCCTGGGCCTTGCTGACGGCTCTGACTTGGAAAACGCGCTTTATGACACAGCGGTCGCCATCGTAATCAAGGATCGCAAGTGTTCGACCTCTTACATCCAGCGTAAACTGGCGATTGGCTACAACAAGGCCGCACGCTTGGTTGAACAGATGGAAGATCAGGGCGTCGTCAGCGCAGCCAACCACGTTGGTAAACGCGAAATTCTGGTTCCGGAACAGCACTGACCGCGTCCCATTCTTCTGGTTAAAAATATCCTCGGGGGGGCCGCATCGCGGCGGGGGGCAGACAGCCCCCCTCCCCCCTTTGCCATGTGCGCCGAAACCGTATCTAAAGATCCGGACCGATCATTCGGGCCCAAAGGATCAAGGATATGACCGACTATTACACCCCTACTGGCGGGTTGCCGCCGCAGACTGACCTTTTGACGGATCGCGCGGTGTTCACCGATGCCTATGCCGTCATTCCAAAAGGCACGCTGCGCGACATCACCACCAGCTTTTTGCCGGGTTGGGACAAGATGCGCATGTGGGTCATCGCGCGCCCGCTGTCAGGCTTTGCCGAAACCTTTAGTCATTACATTACCGAAGTCGCCCCCGGTGGCGGCAGCACATCGCCCGAAACAGACCCGCAGGCCCAGGCCGTACTGTTTGTCGTGTCCGGCAATGCAGAACTGACGATAGGGGATCAAACTCATTTGCTGTTTCCCGGCTCCTACGCTTATCTGCCCGCCGGCTGCGACTGGCACTTTGCTAATGATCATGATGCGCCCTGCACATTTCACTGGATACGCAAGACCTATGTGCCTGCACCGGGCCTGCCCGCGCCTGATCCCTTCGTCACGCAGGTCAGCGATGCGACCACCGTGGAAATGGAAGGCACGAATGGCGCATGGTCCACGACCCGCTTTGTCAGCCCGGCCGATCTGTCCCATGACATGCACGTCAATATCGTGAACTTTCAGCCCGGCGGCGCGATACCGTTTATGGAAACCCATGTGATGGAGCACGGGCTTTATGTGCTGGAAGGCAAGGCCGTTTACCGGCTCAACGCCGACTGGGTCGAGGTCGAGGCCGGCGACTACATGTGGCTACGCGCCTTTTGCCCGCAGGCTTGCTATGCAGGTGGTCCGGGGCCGTTCCGCTATTTGCTATATAAGGATGTGAACCGGCACATGCCGCTGGGGCTGCGCTAGACCGCATAGGGCGGAGGGGGCTGTCTGCCCCCGCGCTTCGCGCCCCCCGAGGATATTTTTAACCAGAAGAAAGTTGGACCGTGAAGGGGGGCACGGTCTGTTCTTGCAGGTTTGCACCGCCGCCGATGCGGTCCACCACCGCGAATAGGCCGGGGGCGTGCAAAGGGGTCAGGACGCCGTGCCAGGTGCCGCGGTGCAGATTGATCGCCTGGCCGGGTTCAGTGATGAAAGCCTGCGGCCTGCCGGGGGTGCCGTTCTGATCGGGGGCGACAATGATCAAGAACGGATGCTCTGTCATCGGGATAAAGGCTTGTGATCCATCCGGATGTCGTTCCAGCAGGTCGCAGGTGTAGGGCAGGGAGCGGGGCTGCGCATTGAAAATGCTGATGCCTGCGCGGCCATCGCTGAAATCCATCTGCGCCCGGTCGTGATAGCGCCCGCATAGGCCTGCATTGATCAGCTTGTCAGGCGCGCCGCGCGCTTCCAGCACGTCGCCAAAGGGCGCAAAGTTTGCGGCGGTCAGAGGCTGCGCGATGATCACATTATGGCCTGCAAACGCAAAGCGGCAATCCGTTCGACCTGGGAACAGGCCGTTGCGAACTCTTCCTCGAGCGAGTTTTGCAGGCGCGCCTCGAATGCCCGCAGAATGCTGTCCTTGGTATGGTCGCGCACGGCAATGATAAAGGGAAAGCCGAACTTTGCCACATAGGCGGCATTGGCTTTCTGGAATGTATCGCGTTCTTCGTCCGTCAGTGCATCAAGTCCGGCAGAGGCTTGCTCTGCGGTGCTGTCCTGTGTCAGCCGCTGTGCTGCTGCCAGTTTGCCTGCAAGGTCGGGGTGGGCGCGTAGCACCTTCAGGCGATCCGCTGTCGCGGATGACCGAAATGCGCGGGCGAGTGCATTGCCGATACCAATAGCGCTGTCATGCGCTGGTCCCAGCTCCATTCCGTGCGCCCGTTCTGCCACCCAGGCAGAGTGTTCGTAGATGCCACCGAATTTGGCGACAAAATCCGCCTTGGCCATCTGGCTGGGGCGATCCCACCGGACGTGCGGGTGATGGGTGCGCCAGTGGTCTGCGATCTGTGCGCGGGTTGCAAACCAGACGCTATCATGAGTGCGAACGTAGTCGATGAACTTGTGCAGCGCCTCTATCCGGCCGGGGCGACCGACCAGACGGCAGTGTAGTCCGACCGACATCATTTTCGCCTGACCTTCGACGCCTTCGCGGTACAGCGCATCGAACGTGGCGCACAGGTAGTCATAGAATTGATCGCCGGCGTTAAAGCCTTGCGGCGTGGCAAAGCGCATGTCGTTGCAATCCAGCGTATAGGGCACAACCAGTTGGTCCCTTGCACCGATTTCCATCCAGTAGGGCAGATCATCCGCATAGCTGTCTGCGATGTAGTCGAACCCTTCTTCAGCTGCTAATCGAACCGAGTTGATTGATGCGCGCCCCTGATAGAACCCGCGAGGGCGTTCGCCTGTCACTTCGGTATGCATCCGGATCGCGCGCTGGATATGGGCGCGCTCTGTTTCCTCGTGGGCGTCTTTGTATTCGATCCATTTCAAACCGTGGGATGCGATTTCCCACGGCGCGTCCTGCATCGCAGCGACCTGATCCGGGCTGCGCGCCATCGCGGTGGCAACGCCGAACACGGTAATCGGCAGATCCTTCAGCAGCCGGTGCAGCCGCCAGAACCCGGCCCGCGCGCCGTATTCATAGATGGTTTCCATGTTCCAGTGCCGCTGACCCGGCCAGGCCGCCGCGCCGACGATTTCCGACAGGAATGCCTCTGACGCTGCATCGCCGTGCAAAATGTTGTTTTCACCACCTTCTTCGTAGTTCAAAACGATCTGAACTGCGATTTTGGCATCGTTTGGCCACATCGGGTCTGGCGTTTGGGCACCATAGCCGATCATGTCGCGGGGATAGCGGGTCATCTTGGGTCTTTCCCTTTGGTTTACCTGTTTATACCGTCAAATCCGAGGCATGCGAGAGGGCAAACAGATGTATGACATGGCAATTTTATGGGAATGGGTCGCCTTTGCCGTGCGTTGGACCCACGTCATCACGGCAATCGCGTGGATCGGGTCCAGTTTCTACTTTATCGCGCTTGATCTGGGGTTGAACCGCAACGTTCCCGGCCCGGCAGATGGCGAGGAATGGCAAGTCCATGGCGGGGGCTTTTATTACATCCAAAAGTATCTGGTCGCGCCCGACGCCATGCCGGCTCATCTGACCTGGTTCAAATGGGAAAGCTACGCAACCTGGCTGTCGGGTTTTGCCATGCTGATGGTGGTCTATTGGGCGGGTGCGAACCTGTATCTGATCGATCCGTCCAAGGCTGATCTGGCGATCTGGCAGGGCATCCTGATATCTGCGGCGTCGCTTGCTGTCGGTTGGGTCATCTATGATTTCCTATGCAAATCGCCGCTGGGCGAACATCCGACCGTATTAATGCTGTTGCTGTTCGTGATGCTGGTGGTGATGAGCTACGGCTACAATCAGGTCTTTACCGGCCGCGCGGCCCTGCTGCATCTGGGGGCCTTTACCGCCACGATCATGACCGCGAATGTGTTCCTGATCATCATGCCGAACCAGCGTATCGTCGTGGCCGACCTGAAGGCTGGGCGCAAGCCTGACCCTAAGTATGGCAAGATCGCAAAACTGCGCAGCACGCATAACAACTATCTAACGTTGCCCGTCATCTTCCTGATGCTGTCAAATCACTATCCGCTGGCGTTCGGCACGCAATACGCGTGGATCATCGCGGCGTTGGTGTTCTTGCTGGGCGTCACGATCAGGCACTATTTCAATTCCATGCACGCCCGCAAAGGGCAGCCGACATGGACCTGGGCCGCGACGGTGATCATCTTTATCATCATGGCCTGGCTGTCTTCCTTCCCCGGCTATGACACCTATGAAGAGGCTGAAAGCCGCGCGCTGACCGCCACGGAACAGCGGTTTGCCGCGGCCGACGGGTTCGAGGATGCGGCCCAGATTGTGCAGGGGCGCTGTTCCATGTGCCATGCGCGCGAACCTGTCTGGCAAGGTATCCGTTGGGCGCCCAAGGGCGTGTTTCTGGAAACCGACAGTGATATCGCCAAACATGCCGGCCAGATTTACGTGCAGGCGGCGATCAGCCATGCGATGCCGCCTGCAAATGTAACAGAACTTAGCGACGCGGACCGACAGACATTGGCCCGCTGGTTCCGCGCCGCATCCTGAGTACGGGCTTACTGGCCCCGGCGCCGCATTTCTGCTTCGATGTTGAACTGTGCATCACCGATGCTGCCGCCTTTCACCAGATCGTTCAGCACGACAGTCGTCTGTTCGCCCACGTCGTCCGTGACGATCCACTGACGCAGCTCGACCGGGTTGGCGGTAAACACCATCTGGATATTGCCGTATTCGGGGTGTGCAGGGTCCTGCGCGGTGATTGTCGTCTTGGTGCCGTCAGATGTGTGACCCGTCACCATCCGGGCCTGTCCCAAATTGACGTTCCGTTCCAGAATAATGTTCAGCGGGGTCTGGTTCAGCGGATAGCGATCCGCGGGCGTGTTGGATTTGGGGTCAAACACCGCCACCTGGCCGCCGCCGGCCATGACCAGCGAATTGTCCGGCGCATTGTATTCGAACCGGATGCGGCCCGGGCGCTTGATATAGATCTGACCGGTCGACAGCGTGCCGTCCCCGTTAATCTGCGTAAAGCCGCCCTGCGCGGTCTGCAGCTGGTTCAGATAGGCGGAAACTTCGTTCAATGACAATTCCTGCGCCTGGGCAGCACCACCTGCGACCGCCAAAGCGGCAGCAGAAAGTAGGAGGGTACGTCTGTTCATGGCTTTCACCTTTCGTTGCTTGACCACCGACATAGGGCCGCCGAGGCCCCTCTTCCATGCCGATATCGCGTTTGACATGCGATAACCTTTGCCGGTCAGCGACTAACCGCCCTTTGGGAACCGAAAGGGGGGGTATTGCATTGTCACACCGAAGCGGCACGAAACTTCGCCGCGCCAATATAAGGAATTCAACATGCCAGAAGCATTCGTTGCCGGCCTTGACGGCCAGACCCGCAAAAAAGCCATCGACATCCTGAACGACAATTTGGCAGAGGTGATCGCCCTGACGCTTGCCGTCAAGCAGGCCCACTGGAACCTTAAGGGTGCAGGCTTCATCGGCGTGCACGAACTGCTGGATGATGTCGCAGACCGTCTGCGCGACGGTGCCGACCTGATGGCCGAACGCGCTGTCATTCTGGGCGGCGTTGCCCGCGGCACGCTGGAAGTTGCTGCCGAAACTGCAAAGATGGAAGCCTATCCGGTCGAGGAAGAAGACATTAACGCGCATATCATGGCGCTGAAGGACCGTTTCCTGACCGTTGGCGAATCCGTGCGCAAAGGCATGGATGCCGCAGGCGAGGCAGGTGACGAAGACACCGCCGACATTCTGACCGAAGTCAGCCGCGCGATCGACAAGGACGCATGGTTCATCGGTGCCAACGCATCCAAGTAACCAGCTCTTTTGGACAAAAGGCGCGCTGATCCCTCAGCGCGCCTTTTTCGTATCTAGCGTTTGCCGCAGGACCGCAGCTGCGCATCATATAGCAGCGCGCGTGCCTCGACCTCTCCGGCGATGCGGATCAGCCAGCTTTTGCTGCGCCATGTGCCTTTCTTAAAACCGGTGCGCCCGTCGTGATAGGCAAGGTACTGGTTGCGCACATCGGTCAGTGGCACGCCGGTTTCGCGGACCGTGGCCGTCATGTACCAACCCATGAAATCGGACGCGGCATGAATATCCTCGCGCTTTGCCCGCCGGCCGCCGACCTGATCCTGATACTCTTCCCAGGTGCCATCCAGTGCCTGGCTATAGCCTACAGCAGACGACTGCCGTCCCACGGGAATCACCCCTAGCGCATATTGATGCGGCGGGCGGTTGTTCCCGATGAATTTCGATTCCTGATAAATAATCGCCATCATGGCGGGCATCGGCACGCCATATTTCTGTTCTACCTTTTTAAACGCGCGCCGGTATTCGGGCCGCTCTGACAGAATCGCACAGGCGTTATCCAGGTCACGCGGGGCCGAATATTCGCGACTAGCGCAAGAACCCAGCAACGTCAGAAACACCAGTGCGCGAAGGAAACTGCTCATTTGCCTCTCGCTCTTCTTTTATATTTTTTACCACGCTACCCGAAATGTGCGGCTTTGTGAACGAATAAGGCGGCAACTGTGTTCACGTTTTCCCCAGCCGGCGGGTCCTTGCTGCCACCTGACAGACTGTTTCCGCAATATCGCTGCGCCAAATGTGGACTTTTTGTGGCGCGTGCGTTTAGTAACGACTCTGGGGGTAAGAAATCCAATGTTCAAAACGCGCGCGAAATATCATCTGGGCCAAGTTGTCCGCCATCGCAAACACCCTTTCCGGGGTGTGGTGTTTGATGTGGACGCCATGTTCTCCAACACCGACGCCTGGTATGAAGCGATTCCAGAGGAATCGCGCCCGGCCAAGGATCAGCCTTACTACCACCTGCTCGCTGAAAACGACCAAAGCTTCTACGTCGCCTATGTGTCGGAACAGAACCTTGTGGCCGATTATTCCGGCGAACCTGTCGAACACCCCGACGTGCCAGAAATTTTTGGCCCGTTTGAGGATGGCCTCTACCCTTTGCAAGTTCAGATGAACTAACGAAAAAAGCGGGCCTTGGCCCGCTTTTCGCATTTGGGTGCGGGGGTCAGTACCCCAGCGCGCAGCCGTCCTTGCGCGGGTCAGACCCGCCTTGCAGGACACCGTCGTCGCGCAGCAAAATCGCCTGCGCCCCGCCGATTGCCGTTTCCGGAATTACGACATCATGGCCCAGATCGGACAGTTCTGCCCGCACGGCATCGGAATAGCCCCGCTCTACCTTCAGGTGCCCGAGTTCGGCAAAGCTGCGCGGCGCGTCGATGGCAGCCTGCGGTTCTAGTCCGAAATCCGTAACGTTGGTGACGAATCGGGCATGTCCGGTGGACTGATACGCCCCGCCCATCACGCCAAACGGCATCATCGTCTTGCCGTTCTTCTGCAACATGCCTGGAATGATCGTATGCATCGGCCGCTTGCCCGGCCCGCCCTCGTTGGCGTGACCTTCCTGCAGGCTGAAACCCGCGCCGCGGTTCTGGAACAGGATACCGAACTTGTCAGACGCGATGCCGGACCCGAACCCGTGAAAAATCGAATAGATCAGTGACACCGCCATGCGATCTTTGTCGACCACGGTGATATAGATCGTGTCCTTGTGAATCGCCTCTGCCCCGGGCAAACCGCCGGGCAAGGCCTTGGCCGGATCAATCAGCGCCGCCAGCTTCTTGGCCGTGTCCATCGACAGCATGTGATCCAGCCGTGTCATATGATCGGGGTCCGACAGGAACCGGTTGCGCGCGTCATAGGCCAGCTTTGTCGCCTCTGCCTCGATATGCACGCGCTGGGCCCCCCAGGGGTCCATGCTGGCAATATCGAACTGTGACAAAATGTTCAGCAGCAGGATTGCCGTTGCACCCTGACCGTTTGGCGGGTGCTCGTACAGATCCAGCCCGCCATAGCCGCCCTGGATGGGATCACCCCAAGTGCACTGCGTCTGTGCAAAATCATCAAGGCTATGCACACCGCCCATCGCATTCAGTGATGCGACCATGTCTTCGGCGACCTCACCTTCATAGAAACCGTCGCGGCCTTCCATCGCGATGCGGCGCAGCGCCTCTGCCTGCTTGGGGGCGCGGAACATCTGCCCCGGCGTGGGCGCCTTGCCATCCAGCATATACAGATCACGCGCCGTCCCTTGCAGCACACCGGCATCATTGGCCCAGTCAAAGGCCACGCGCGGGCTAACCGGAACACCGGCATCTGCGTAATGGATTGCGGGCGCAAGGACGGCTTTCAGCCCCAGTTTGCCCCAGTCCTTTGATAGCGTGCAAAACGCATCAATCGCGCCCGGAATGGTGACGGCCGCCGGATCGTTCAGGGGCACAACCTTATGACCCTTGCCGCGCAGATCACCGGCGGAATAGGCGGCAGGCGCGCGCCCGGACCCATTCAGCGCATGGATCTTGTCCGACCCCGGCGGCGTCATCAGGATAAAGCAGTCACCACCGATCCCCGTCATCTGCGGCTCGCAAATGCCAAGCAGCACCGCACCGGCGATTGCGGCGTCAACAGCGTTGCCGCCCGCCTCTAGCATCTGGATCGCGACCTTGGCCGCCAGCGGGTGCGATGTGGCACACATGCCGTTTTCGGCGAATGTAGGTGATCGCCCCGGTATCTGAAAATCGCGCACGTCTTCCCTCCCGTTTCGCTTTGACCGAATGGTCAATGATTTTGGGGCGAATGACAATCATGCATTTGGAACGGTGTCCGGCACCGCGCTACTGGGTGGGGGCATGAACGCGCGGTGCCGATATAGCTTTTCAGCCACATATCCGACCCTGCACGGCGCGCTGGCCGATCTCGCGGCTGCATCGGGGTGCTTTTGGGGCTTTTTCAGCTGCAAATAAGGCGCTACGCCAATGCCTATGAAACACGTTGATTATAACGACCTGACCCGCACCATTGCCGCCCTGACCGAAGGCGAAGATGACACCGTGGCCTTAATGGCGACCCTCGCCTGCGAGGTGCACCATGCCGATGACCGCTTTGACTGGACCGGATTTTACCGCGTCACCGCGCCAGAGCTGTTAAAGATCGGCCCTTACCAAGGCGGCCACGGCTGCCTTGTGATCCCCTTTGCCCGCGGCGTTTGCGGGGCCGCTGCCCGCACGGGGCAGGTACAGCTTGTGCCCGATGTCGACGCATTTCCGGGCCATATTGCTTGCGCCAGCACAACGCGATCTGAAATCGTGCTGCCCGTGACCAATGCCGCTGGCAAGCTGCTTGGTGTGTTCGATATCGACAGCAACCAGCCTGACGCCTTTACGCAAGGCGATGCAGACGCCCTAACCGCAATCCTTGCACAGGTCTTTGCAAACGCGACCTGACCGAACCCTTCTGCATCAAACGGAACAGCATCATGACTGAAATCACATTGTTGGACGGCGGCATGGGGCAGGAACTTGTCCGCCGCGCAGGCGATGCGCCGACGAACCTGTGGTCCACGCAGGTGATGATCGACCACCCCGGATTGGTGCAGCAGGTCCACGCCGATTATTTCGCCGCAGGCGCAACCGTTGCGACCACCAATACCTACGCCGTTCATCATGACCGCCTGAAAGGCACCCCGTTCGACGGCCAGTTCGACACCCTGCTGGCCGCCGCCGTGACAGAGGCGCAGGTCGCCGTCGCCGCCCACGGATCAGGCCGTATCGCCGGCAGCCTTGGCCCGCTGATCGCCAGCTTTCGCCCCGACATCCACCCTGCGTACAACATTGCCAAGCCGCTTTATGCCGAAGTCGCGCAAAAGATTGCACCGGCCTGCGATGTCATCATCTGCGAAACCGTCGCGTCACTGGCCCACGCGCGCGCGGCGATGGATGGTGCATTGGAGGCGGGCAAGCCGGTCTGGCTATCCATCACTGTGAATGACACCGACGGCACCCGTTTGCGGTCCGGCGAACCTGTTGGCGGCATTCTTCCGATCGCCAGCGAAGGGGCTGCGGCCATTCTGGTGAACTGTTCCGCGCCAGAGGCGATCCATGCGT
Organism: Loktanella sp. R86503; assembly: GCF_042466455.1. Classification (NCBI taxonomy): domain Bacteria; kingdom Pseudomonadati; phylum Pseudomonadota; class Alphaproteobacteria; order Rhodobacterales; family Roseobacteraceae; genus Loktanella; species Loktanella sp. R86503. The sequence continues at coordinate 137,986 of NZ_JAXHCI010000002.1, read as the reverse complement.
CCCTTGCGATCCTGTCGCGTGGGTCGCTGCCCTGCGGGGCCTATGCCAACGGGTTCGAGAAAATTTCTGACGACTTCCTCAAGGACAAACCGACCGTTGATGCCCTGACCAGCCGCGATCTGTCGCCCGCCGATTACGCCGCGCATGCCATGCGCTGGATCGACGCCGGTGCCACAATCGTCGGCGGCTGTTGCGAGGTTGGCCCCGCCCATATCCGTGCGCTGGCGCAGGCAATCACGGGTGCCGGTCACACCATCGTCTGAAACGCAAAACGCCCCGCCGGATAACCGAGGGGGCGTTTTCGTGTTCAGTCAGCGCAGATCAGTTTCCGGCAGCTGTCGCATCCGACACGGTGACGTCGACATTCACCTGCGGGCCCAGCGCATGAAGACCTTTTAGAATATCAATGGCATAGGCCAGCTGATAATCGTCATCCCGCAGTTTTGCAGCCTCTTCCGCGCGCGCGCGGTCTTCTTCGATCTGCTTGATCTCGTCCTCGCTCAGACTGTCGTTCGACAGTGTGCCGCGCAGATCAGCTTCTGACCGCATCGCGGATGCGGCCTGATCCTCTTCCGTTTCCTCGGACGGGACGGGCAGGGGTTGTTCGACGATGATATCGGGTGAAATGCCCAGATTCTGGATCGACCGGCCCGACGGCGTGTAATACCGCGCCGTGGTCAGCCGCATCGCCCCGTTGCCCTGTAACGGCACGACCGTCTGGACCGACCCCTTACCAAAGGACTTTGTGCCCACAACAATTGCCCGGCGATGATCCTGCAAGGCACCCGCCACGATTTCAGAGGCAGAGGCAGAACCGCCGTTGATCAGCACAACAATCGGCAAGCCCCCCGCCAGATCACCCGGCGTGGCGTTGTAACGATCACCATCCTCTGCCGCACGCCCACGGGTCGACACGATCTCGCCGCCCTCAAGGAAAGCATCAGAGACATAGACCGCCTGATTCAGCAAACCGCCCGGATTGTTGCGCAGATCCAGAACGATCCCGTCCAGATTTTCGATCCCGCCAGCCGCTTCGATCTGTTCTTTCAGACCTTCCTCCAAGTTGGGAAAGGTCTGCGCATTGAATGTCGTCACGCGCAGCACGGCAGCCTTGCCTTCTGTACGGGCGCGCACAGCCGTCAGCTTGATCGTGTCTCGAATGATTGACACGTCGAACGGCTCTGCCGATCCTTCGCGCATGACGGTGATGATCACTTCAGACCCGACCGGCCCGCGCAGCAGTTCCAGCGCCTCGTCCAAGGTCAGACCCAATACGTTTTCGCCGTCTACAGCGGTGATGAAATCGCCCGCCATCATGCCAGCCGCTGCCGCAGGAGTATCGTCGATTGGCGACACAACCTTTACCCAGCCTTCTTCTTGGGTGACTTCCAGTCCCAGACCGCCGAATTCACCGCGCGTCTGGACCTGCATATCGGCAGCATCGTCTTCGGACAAATAGGACGAATGCGGGTCCAGCGACGTCAGCATCCCGTTAATCGCTGCCTGAATCAGCTTCTTGTCGTCCGTATCTTCGACATAGCCTTGACGGATCCGCTCGAAAATATCGCCAAACAGATCCAGCTGTTCATAGACGTTGGCATCGCCATTGGCGGTCTGGGCGATCAGCGGCCCGGCAAACTGCGTGGTGGCCACAAGGCCCAGCACAGTGCCACCGGCGGCGGCCATCATTAGCTTCTTCATGCGCGTTCCTATCTAGTCCAGTGCAAACCAGGTGCCTGGGTTAACCGGACTTTGCCCGTCTCTGACCTCAAGATAAAGGGTCTGTGTCGCCGCAGCACCCGTTACGGGCGTTCCGGCAGTCAAAATCGCGTCAACATCAGGCAAATCTCCGCCCAATAGGCCCAAAGGTGCCCCTGCAGGCAACACCTGCCCCGCCTCGCCATACACCTCTGCCAACCCGCCGATCACAAACAGCACGTCCTGCGCCGGTTCCAGGATGATGACATTGCCGTAGTCCAGCAGCGGTCCGCGGAACAGCAACGTCGCCGCCACCGGGGTCGTCACCAACGCCCGTGGCCGGGCCGCGATAACGACGCCTGGCCGCGCAATCCCTGCCGCATCCGCCGTATTATAGCCGCGCAAAACGGTGCCCTGCACCGGCAAGGCCAGATCGCCCTGCGGCACCAGATCAGGCGCAGCCACATCAACGCTATCAGCCAGCGCATCGGCAAAGGCCGCAAGCGTATCCGTGCTTGCCATCAGCAACGCGGTCTGGACGCTGTCCTCGGTGTACCGCTGCGGCAGATCCGTGCGGTCCGATACCGCTGCCGAAAGTGCAGCGCGCGCTTCCTGTGCGCCCTGCAGCCCGTCGCCCAAGGTATCCGCGGCGCTTTCCTGCAAGGCTTGCAACAGTGCAAGCTCCTCCAGCTGCGCCTTCAAATCGCTGACCTTGGCCTGAAGGGCAGGGGTCACATCCGCCACCAGCATGCCCGACCGCGCGGTGCCCAGCGGCCCCGACGGGTGTAGCAACAACAACGGCGCAGGCGCATTCCCGATGGACGCCAGCACCCCCAGCAGTTGCGACACTTCGGCCTCGCGCGCATCCATCTGCGTTTGCAGCGTATCCTGCCGGATCGCCACCCGCCGCATGCCATCGCGCAAGGCGATCAAGCCGTCTTCATAGGCGCGCACCGTTTCCGTCAGCGCCGCAACCCGGTCCCGCGACCCCGCCGCCGCATCCAGTTGCGCCCGCGCAGCGGCCAGACGCGCCGCGGCATGCGTGGCCGCATCGCTCGGGCTTTGGGCCGCCACCGGTCCGGCCAGAAGCATCAGGATCGCGGCCAGGCGTTTCAATCAATCAGGCTCCGGCCTGTCATTTCTTCCGGCTGCGGCAGCCCCATCAGCTGCAAAAGGGTCGGCGCCAGATCTGCCAGTCGCCCGTCATGCAGGGTCGCCCCTGCAGGCCCGCCATACAGGATGACCGGCACAAGGTTCGTCGTATGGGCCGTATGCGGCCCGCCGGTTTCCGGATCGACCATGGTTTCGCAATTGCCGTGATCGGCACAAACCACCATCGCGCCCCCCACCTTTTCCAGCGCCTCCAGCACACGGCCAAGGCCGCGGTCCACTGCTGCGCAAGCGGCAATCGCTGCATCCAGATCGCCGGTATGCCCCACCATGTCGGGGTTGGCATAGTTCGTGACAATCAGGTCATAGCCCTTTTCAATCGCCGCCACGAAATCATCCGTAACCTCAACCGATGACATTTCCGGTTGCAGATCATAGGTCGCGACCTTAGGTGACTTTGGCATCTCGCGGTCCTCGCCCTCCTCCGGCACCTCTTTGCCGCCGTTCAAAAAGAACGTGACATGCGGATACTTCTCCGTCTCGGCCAGGCGGAACTGCGTCTTGCCATGTTTGGATACCCATTCGCCCAGCGTATTGCGAATATCGCGCTTGGGGAACACGGCGTCGAACCAGTCCACATGGCGGTCTGAATATTCCACCATCCCCAGCCGCACGGCCAGCTGTGGCATCTCGCGCGCGAAGCCGTCAAACTCCGGGTTGCCGATTGCCTCCAAAAGCTCCCGCGCCCGATCAGACCGGAAGTTCAGGCAAAACAACCCGTCCGCGGGTTTCATGCCGTCGTAATCGCCAATCACCGTGGCGGGAATGAACTCGTCTGTCTTGCCATCCGCATGCCCCTGCGCAATCGCATCCTGCGGCGATTGCGCTACAGCGACACCCTTGCCCAAAACCATCGCATCAAATGCGGCCTGTACCCGGTCCCAGCGATTGTCCCGGTCCATCGCATAATACCGGCCCGTGACCGTCACGACCTGCACCCCGCCCGGCAGCTGATCCAGCAAATCTGCCATATACGCAGGGCCAGAGGACGGCGCGACATCGCGCCCATCCGTAATCGCGTGGATAACGACTTCAATTCCCTGCGCCGCAAGCAACCTTGCCGTTTCAACCAGATGCGCAACATGCCCATGCACGCCGCCATCGGACACGACCCCCATCAGATGCGCGCGCCCGCCCGTGTCCTTCAACCGGGCCGCAAAATCACGGATACCCTGCTGCTCGGGATAGCTGCCATCCTCAATCGCCAGATCGATCTGCCCTAGATCCATCGCCACCACACGGCCCGCGCCGATATTGGTATGCCCAACCTCAGAGTTGCCCATCTGCCCCTTTGGCAACCCCACATCCGGCCCAAAGGTCACAAGTGTCGCATGCGCGCAATTTGCCATCAGCCGGTCAAAGTTCGGCGTATCTGCCAGCACAGGCGCATTTGCTTCTGCGCTGTCACGCAATCCCCATCCGTCCAGAATGCAAAGGACAACGGGCTTGGGAACGGACGCGGTGATCGACATGACAACTCTCCTTCAACTTCACAGATGACCTAACGCAAACTTCAGCGCCGGAAAACTGCCCTTCTTATTCATCTGGCCCTAAAAACTCCCGCCGGAGGCCGCCGAATTTTCGACGAAAATTCGGACACCCCTGCTCTATAGGTCAAAGGTGGCAAATACCGGGGCGTGATCGCTTGGCTGTTCCCAGCCGCGGACGTGCCGCAAAACGCGGCTGGAATGGGCTGCGCTGGCAATATCGGGCGTGGCCCAGATGTGATCCAGACGCCGGCCCTTGTCCGCCGTGTCCCAGTCGGGCGACCGATAGGACCACCAGCTGTACAAGTTGCCATTAGGAATATCCTGCCGCGTCACGTCTACCCAGGTACCCGCTTCCTGTACCTGCGCCAGATGCTCCACTTCGACAGGCGTATGGCTGACGATCTTCAGCAGCTTCTTGTGATCCCAAACGTCGTCTTCGCGCGGTGCGATGTTCAGATCGCCCACTAGGATTGCCTTTTCCGGCCGTGCGACGTGAAAGGCGTCGCGCATGTCGGTCAGGTAATCCAGCTTCTGGCCGAACTTGTCGTTAATCTCCCGGTCCGGCTTGTCGCCCCCCGCAGGCACATAGAAGTTATGAACGGTCACGCCGTTGCTTAACCGCCCCGCAATATGCCGCGCATGGCCCAGCCCCGCGTAATCCGCTGCCCCGACCTCCTCGATTGGCATTTTGGAAAAGATCGCGACCCCGTTATAGCCCTTTTGCCCGCGCCCAATCATATGGGTGTAGCCAAGCGCCTGAAATGTCGCGACGGGGATTTTGTCCAGCGGGCTTTTGCATTCCTGCAGGCACAGCACGTCCGGCGCCTCATCCGACATCAGTTGGGCCACTAGCCCTTCGCGCAGACGGACAGAGTTGATGTTCCAGGTGGCAAGCGTGAATGTCATGTCGGATCCTTACAGCAGCGCCGCGGCGGGCTTGATGTGGCCGCACAACGTGCCGCGCCAGTTGCGAATGTCGGGCACCATGCGCGCCTTGGTCGCTGGATGATCTGCATCCAGCACCCCCAGCTTTACCAGAATGGCCGCAATCGCGGCTTCCGATGCGCGGGTGCTGCCGTCGGTGATCTTCAGCGCGACGCCCATCCGCTTTTCGGGAATGATCGCGACGAACACCGCCTCGGCCCCCGTCTTGATCGCCACGCGGCCATCCATCGCCCGCATCAGGTCGGTGCAGGCCCGCGTCTCTCCGGCGACCAGCTCTGGAAACGCCGTCATCGCATCGCGCAGCCGCACCGCCGCTTTGGACCGCGCATCGCTGCGATCATGCGCCGTTGCGAAAAAGCTCATCGCACGGGCCAGACCATGCACCGATGTCGCAAAATTCGGGGCAGAGCAGCCGTCGATCCCGTAACCGGGGCTTGTCTCGCCCGTCACCTCCTCGAACGCGGCCTTGCCGGCTTGCTGCACCGGATGGTCCACCAGTTCGTAATCCGCCGACCCGCCCAGATGACGGTTCAGGGTCAAAAAACCGGCATGCTTGCCAGAACAGTTGTTGTGAATTTGGCACGGCGCGGCATGGGCGCGGATGATTTCGTTGCGCGCCGGAATGTCGCCGGGCCACTGCGGCCCGCAGCGAAAATCACTGTCCGCCAGCCCCAACGTATCCAGCCAGACCTGAACGCGGTCGGTGTGGATATGCGCACCCTGATGCGACGCGCAGGACAGCGCCAGCTGTTCCACACCCAGACCATGCGCATCGGCGGCACCGCTTTCGATCAGGGGCAGCGCCTGGATCATCTTGCAGGACGACCGTGGAAAGATCACCGCCTCCGCGTCGCCCCAGGCCGCAACCACTGCGCCATCCGGACCGCAGACAACCGCGTGCCCTTGGTGAACGGACTCCAGAATGTCGCCGCGCCAGACTTCAACCAGATCAACAGGACCGCTCATGAGGTATTTCCTTTCATCGCGCCGCCCACGGCATTGTGCGTTTATGGGGGCTTTGCAGTTTGGGCGATTTTTTGCTAGGACCATGGCTATCGCGTTGAACTCAGACCCGCCAGACGAAAAGGTTGCTAAAACCCCACCGCGGGACGCACAGAGGCATGGGCAGCTTGGAGGCCACATTAAAATGATTACGACGACATTTCGCACCCTGACACTCGCGGCAGCAACCTTGCTGGCAACGCAGGCGGGCGCGCAGGCAACGACAGACAACCTTGTTGCCGCCAACACGGACTGGAGCACGTTCGAAGCGGAAAATCCGCGCGAATGCATCAGCACCTCCGCACCAAAGCAAAGCCTGCTGACCGACAGCGCGGGCAACCCCACGGATGGCCGCCGCGGCGATATTTATCTGATGGTATTCTATCGCCCATCCGAAAACGTAAAGGGCCAGATTATGTTCACCGGCGGCTACCCTTTTGCCCCTGGATCGACCGTCAACCTGAACGTCGGCGGCACCACGTTCGAGCTGTTCACCGAAGGTGAATACGCTTGGCCCGCCACCCCCGAAGACGACGCAAAAGTCGTCGCCGCGATGAAGCGCGGATCGGACGCCGTGCTCAAGGCGCGCTCTGGCCGGGGCAATATCACGACCGATACCTTCTCGCTTTCCGGCTTCACCGCCGCTGTCGAAGAAGCCGCCAACCGCTGCGCCGGCTGACGATTTTTCGACGAAAAATCGAAGGGCCCCGGTTTTCACTTGGAAACCGGGGCCTTTTGCCTATATCAGCCTCGCTTTATTGCCCGAAAGGTCCGCTGCCATGACCGCCACCGCGCCCATTACACAAGACGTCCACACGATCCCGCGTAAGCTGCCCGAGGGGCCGCAGAACCTGATCGGGATGACCCGCGATCAGATGCGCGACGCGTTGATCGCGGCTGGCACGGCGGAAAAGCAGGCCAAGATGCGCGTCAACCAGCTGTGGCAGTGGCTTTATCACTGGGGCGTGCGTGATTTCGCCCTGATGACGAACCTGGCCAAGGACTACCGCGCCATGCTGGCCGATACCTTTGTCATTGAACTGCCAGAGGTCGTCACCCGCCAGGTCAGCACTGACGGCACCCGCAAATACCTTGTCCGCATCGCCGGCGGCCACGAGGTCGAGGTGGTCTATATCCCCGAAACCGACCGCGGCACGCTGTGCATTTCGTCCCAGGTCGGTTGCACCCTGACCTGTTCCTTCTGCCACACCGGCACGCAAAAACTGGTCCGCAACCTGACCCCCGCCGAAATCGTCGGCCAGATCCTTGTGGCCCGCGATGACCTTGGTGAATGGCCGCAGCCGGGGCAGGGGTCCGGCGATAACGGCCCGCGCCTGTTGTCCAACATCGTCCTGATGGGCATGGGCGAGCCGCTGTATAACTTCGAAAACGTCCGCGACGCGATGAAGATCGCGATGGATGGCGAAGGCATCGCTCTGTCCCGCCGCCGCATTACCCTGTCCACATCCGGCGTTGTCCCCGAAATCGCCCGCACCGCGCAGGAAATCGGCTGCCAGCTGGCTGTCAGCTTTCACGCGACCACCGATCCGGTCCGCGACATGCTGGTGCCGATCAACAAGAAATGGAACATCGAAGCCTTGCTGGACGCCCTGCGCGACTATCCCAAGGTGTCGAATTCCGAACGGATCACCTTTGAATATGTGATGCTGGACGGCGTAAACGACAGCGACGAAGATGCTCACCGGCTTGTTAAACTGATCGAAGGCATCCCCGCCAAGATCAACCTGATCCCCTTCAACGAATGGCCCGGCGCGCCCTACAAACGTTCCTCAAACAACCGTATCCATGCCTTTGCCGATATCATCTACAAGGCCGGCTACGCCTCCCCCGTCCGCAAACCGCGCGGCGAAGACATCATGGCCGCCTGCGGCCAACTGAAGTCCGAGACGGAACGCGCCCGCAAATCCCGCAAACAAATCGAGGCCGACGCAGGGCTGTAATTCAGCCCTGCTTCATACAGCTTACCTCAATGGTTAATTTGTGCGCTCGGCCAAAGGCAACCTGCAGGTTTTAAATTATCTCCTGATCCACCCCCGCAGAAGTCAATTTTCCTCGCTTTCGTTGCATGTTAAATGGGGTGCCAAGTTGCTGATAGATAGTGCTATGCCGGTAATTAAGTGTGGCCTGTCTGCAGGGCAGCAACGGCAAGTATAAATTATATCTTCAATACTTGGGGGTTAAAGCTTCTTTTGGATTTCTTCTAATGCACTGACGATGCGCATTTGGGGGGACTTTTGACTCCCTAAACCTTCCAATTCTCGAACGTCAATAGTGAACGAGCTTACATACTGACCGCCAGCTAAATCTTGGTATTCTAGCCGTGCCTGAAACGGTGGTAGAGGGGTGTCGCCAAGTAGATGCCAGCCCATAGCAAAGTTAAATTCTATAGACTTAGATTGTAGTATGACAGAAATTGGGTGGTGTCGCTTAAAGATATTCGTGAGTATTTGTCTTTTCTGAAGATCGTTCTCTGGGCGATCTACATCAACTCTAATATTGATCGCTGCTCCAGCTCCAACGTTCGAAATATTAAACGTCACAAGTTCACGGGCATCAGTTCTCTGGCCGAGGTGGGCAATAAGAACAGGGTCAGTGCCTGCTTGGCGTGTCATACGTTGTTCGATTAAAGCACGAGATGCAAAGTAGGTTGATCCCGCTGCTACAAGCAGTGAGATTATCAATGGAACTATAGCCAAAATTTCTGGTTTTTCGTCGCCGTATTTGTAGGACTCGAGGCCGATAATTGGCAGCAAGACTATTAGTGCGCCTATTGTGATACCTAAAGCAAGTTTCCCGTCGCTTCTAAGCGATTCTTTTGGGTCGTTTTTGTCATGTCTTACTGTATATTTCTGCAAAATCTCACCATAAGCATTTTAATTGTTTGAACGCCCACCTGCCTAACAAAAATATGCGGCGAGGTTTTTAACCTAAATGAAACTCAACCTTTCCTTAACCTCTCCTAATAAACCACCCTCGTTTTACATAATATGTATCGCACGCGAAACATTTAGTTTTTGAAATGTATTTTGCGGGACGGCCCAATAAACCGCCCCGCACCAACAAAATCACCGCCCCGGAATATCGCGGCGCTTTTTGCCCTTGTCGTCCCAATCGTCCAGCGCGGCAATCGCCTCCTCTGCTGTCTCGACAAAGCGGAACAGCTTCAGGTCGTCATGCGCAATCGTCCCTGCATCGGCCAGCGCCTGCCAGTTGATGATGCTTTCCCAGAACGCCCGCCCGAACAGCAGGAACGGCACGCGGGCCATGCGGCCGGTCTGGATCAGGGTCAGCGCCTCGAACATTTCGTCCAGTGTGCCGAACCCGCCGGGGAACACGCACACAGCAGAGGCGCGCATCAAAAAGTGCATTTTGCGGATCGCGAAGTAGTGGAAATTGAAACACAGATCAGGCGTCACATATTCATTCGGTGCCTGCTCGTGCGGCAGCACGATGTTTAGGCCAATCGACTTGCCGCCCGCCTCGGCCGCGCCGCGGTTGCCTGCCTCCATCACGCCCGGCCCGCCGCCGGTGACGATGATATTTTCGCAAGGATCATTCGCTAGCGCGCGTTCGGTTATCAGCCGGGCAAAGGTCCGGGCTTCGTCGTAATATTTCGTCAGATCGGCCAGCGTTTCGGTCCGCGCTGTCGCCTTGTTCACCGGATCGGGAATCCGCGCTCCGCCGAACAGCACGACAGTGGATTTCACCCCCGCTTCGTTCATCAGCAGTTCCGGCTTCATCAGTTCCAGTTGCAACCGCACCGGCCGCATATCCTCGCGCGCCAAAAAGGCCCCGTCCGCAAAGGCCAGCGCATAGGACGGCGCGCGGGTCTGGGGCGTGTCGGGCACGTCCTTGGCGGCGATCATGTCCTCTGTTGAACGGCGGAATTTGTTTTCGTGGTCTTCGGTCATGAAACGTCCTTAAGATTGCGCGGCAGAGCCTCCGCGTCTATAGCCCGTGCCAACTGTCAGAACCAGCAAAGAGGTCCGCCCATGTCCAACGCCGCCCTGGAAACCGCCATCGAATCCGCATGGGACGCCCGTGATACCATCACCACCGCCACCACAGGCGAAGTGCGCGATGCCATCAATGACACCCTGAACGCCCTCGACTCCGGCAAACTGCGCGTCGCGGAAAAGCAGGACGATGGGTCGTGGCACGTGAACCAGTGGGCGAAAAAGGCGGTCCTGCTGTCCTTCCGTCTGAACGACATGGAGCCGATCCCGGGTGGTCCCGGCGGCACAACGTGGTGGGACAAGGTCCCGTCCAAGTTCGACGGTTGGGGCGAAGCTGAATGGCGCGCCGCAGGCTTCCGTGCTGTTCCTGGCAGCATCGTGCGCCGCTCTGCCTATATTGCGCCCGGCGTGGTTCTGATGCCGTCCTTCGTGAACCTTGGTGCCTATGTCGGCGAAGGTACAATGGTTGACGGCTGGGCCACGGTCGGCAGCTGCGCCCAGATCGGCAAGAACGTCCACCTGTCCGGCGGCGTTGGCATCGGCGGCGTGCTGGAGCCCATGCAGGCTGGCCCCACGATCATCGAAGACAACTGCTTTATCGGTGCCCGTTCCGAAGTCGTCGAAGGCTGCATCATCCGCGAAGGCTCCGTGCTTGGCATGGGCGTCTACATCGGCCAGTCCACCAAGATCGTTGACCGCGAAACCGGCGAAGTCACTTACGGCGAAGTCCCGCCTTATTCCGTCGTCGTCGCAGGCACCATGCCATCCAAGAACGGCATCAACCTGTATTGCGCCGTGATCGTAAAGCGTGTCGACGAACGGACCCGGTCCAAGACCGGCATCAACGAGCTGCTGCGCGACTAATGATCCTAAGCCGCACCTTGGCCCGCCGCACTATCGCGGCCGGGGTGCGGCCTAGCTGGCTTGGCGCTTGGGTGCCGGTCATCTGCGACACTGTCATTCTTCTTGCCTTGCTGATCGGTTCCCTCTGGCTTGGCTACAGCCCGCTGATGGCGCTGCCGATCTGGGCCCGCATCGTCACTCTCTTCGTATTGTTTTTTGCCCCGCTACAACTGGTGCTGATCACGTCCTCCATGTGGGCGACCCGGTCCCGGTGGCAGGATCAGGCACCGCCTCAGCCCGATCCTCACTAGGCAGTCACGCAATCGGGAACCTTTTCCTTGGCTGAGGCGTTCTGTCGCAGAATGCCCCAAAGGGGGCAAAAACGCATAAGGAAGATTAGTATGGGCTGGCTCGCAGCAATTATCGTCGGTGGCATCGCAGGATGGCTTGCTGAACAATTCATGAAATCCAACATGGGCCTGCTGGCCAACATCCTTTTGGGGATCGTCGGCGCAATTGTGTTTAACTTCATTTTCGGCACCCTGCTCGGCCTCTATGCGGCTGGCGCAAGCTTTAGCCTCGGCTACCTGCTAGTTGGCTTTATCGGTGCCTGTATTCTGATCTGGGTGGCCCGGATGGTCCGCCGCTAGGCTACAAGCGACACTTGATCCGGAACGGCGCGCAGCACCTTGCGCGCCGTTTTGCGTTGCGCCGCTTGACAGGTGGTCCCAAAGGCGCGATGCCACGCCGCATGAATAAACGCACGCAACAGGTCTATACCCTCCTTGTCGAAGTCGGCCGCAGCGTCGATGACGGCCTGCCCAAGGATGCCACGGGCGCAGCCTTGATGTGCTACGCCTCTGGCGTGGACGAAGCTGAAGCCGTGCGTGAAACAGTCGCGATCCTGAAACAGGCCGACCTGTCGCCGCTCGATGTGTCCGGCTACGGCACGCTGGACGAACGCCTTGCCGAAGGCCACGATATCGACGACACGGAACGCGCCCTTATGCAGCGGGCCCTGGACGAAAACAGCGTCATCGTTGCGCAGATGACGCCATTTTTCGGCGACGAAGACAGCGACACCCCCGTCCACTAAGCAGCATTTGCATCCCCGGCACCGCGGCGCTACCCCTGTCACAACCGCGACAGGAGCTTGCCATGACCACGCCGATCGACCCCGTAGACCTGACAGCCCGCCTGGTGCGCTGCAACTCCGTTACCCCGGCTGAAGGCGGCGCGCTGGTCCTGCTCGAACAGCTTTTGACGGAAAACGGCTTTGACTGCACCCGCGTCGATCGCGGCGGTATTGCAAACCTTTTCGCCCGATGGGGCCGTAAGGGGGCGAACCGCAGCTTCGGATTTAACGGCCATATCGATGTCGTGCCCATCGGCAACCCTGATGACTGGACCGTCGATCCCTTTGGCGCGGAAATCAAAGACGGCTTCCTCTGGGGCCGCGGCGCCACCGACATGAAATCCGGCGTCGCGGCTTTTGCCGCGGCCGCCTGCGACTTCGTCCAGACAACCCCGCCCGACGGTGCCGTAATCCTCGCCATTACCGGCGATGAAGAGGCGGACGCCCTTGATGGCACCACCGCCTTGCTGGATTGGATGGCCGCCAACAACGAACAAATGACCGACTGCCTTGTGGGCGAGCCGACCAGCCCGAACCACATGGGCGAGGCGATGAAAATCGGCCGCCGCGGATCGATGACAGCATGGTTCACCTTTCAGGGCCAGCAAGGCCATTCCGCCTATCCCCACCGCGCCAAAAATCCCTTGCCCGCCATGGCGCGTCTGATGGACCGTCTGGCTAGCCATACGCTTGACGATGGCACCGACCACTTTGATCCGTCTTCGCTGGCTATCGTCACAATGGACACCGGCAACCCCGCCACCAATGTGATCCCGGCCACCTGCCGCGCTGCCGTTAACATCCGCTTTAACGACGAACACACTGGCGCGGCCCTGACGGACTGGATGCAATCGGAACTGGACACCGTTGCCGCAGACACCGGCATCCGGATCGAGATGAAGATCAAAATCAGCGGCGAAAGCTTCCTGACCCCGCCGGGTGCCCTGTCGGACTTGATCGGCAAGGCGGTCAAAGCGGAAACGGGCAAGACACCGGAACTCTCCACTTCCGGCGGCACGTCTGACGCCCGCTTTGTCAAGGATCACTGCCCGGTCGTCGAATTCGGCCTTGTCGGCAAAACCATGCATATGGTCGATGAAAAGGTCCCCGTCGCCGATATTATCGCCCTCAAATCCATCTACGCCCGCATCCTGCGCGACTACTTCGCCTAGATCTGCTTCATCTGGCGAAAAATACTCCGGGGTCCGGGGCTGGCCCCGGTCCAGGTGCTTGCCGCCCGTGCAACATAAATTATGGGCAGTCATCCCGCGCCGTGCTAGATGCCGAAGCATGACACAGATCCCCTCCAAGACCGACATCCTCGCGTTCATCGCGGATAACCCGACACAGGCGGCAAAGCGCGACATCGCGCGGGCCTTTGGCATTAAAGGGTCCGACCGCGTCCTGCTCAAGCAAGTCCTGCGCGAGATGGAGGCAGATGGCACGCTGACCAAGCGTCGTTCCTCCTACCGCGATGCGCAGAACCTGCCGCCCGTGTCCGTCTTGCAGATCGAGGTGCCGGACGCTGACGGCGATATCTATGCCCGCCCTGTCGACTGGAATGACGCCGCCCCGCCGCCGCGCATCCTGATGATGCTGAAGTCAACCGACCCCGCGCTGGGGGCCGGCGATCGTATTCTGGCACGTCTGACCGCCACACCCGGAGAGCCGCACGCCTATGCCGCGCGGATGATCCGGCGGATTGGGACGAACCCGGAACGTATTCTCGGCGTTTATCGCGCCGGGTCTGACGGCGGGCGGGTCATGCCCATCGACAAGGGCGCTACCAACGAATTCATTATCCCCGCCGGTGCCACCAATGGTGCCAAGGATGGCGAGCTGGTCGAAGCAGAGCAGACCGGACCTAAGGGCCGCATGGGCCTGCCCAAGGCCAAGATTGTCACCCGCCTTGGCGATCCGACCGGTCCGCGTGCCGTCAGCCTGATCGCCATTCACCAACACGGCATCCCCGACCATTTCCCCGATGCTGTCGTGGCAGAGGCGGACGCCGCCAAGCCTGCCAGCATCAAGGGGCGCACCGACCTGCGTCAGATCGACCTGCTGACCATCGACCCTGTCGACGCACGCGACCGCGATGACGCCTGCTATGTCGAGGCGCGTGATGACGGGACATTCACGATCTGGGTCGCGATTGCAGATGTGGCACATTACGTCACCCCGGGGTCAGAGCTGGACCGCGAGGCGCGCAAGCGCGGCAATTCCACATACTTTCCAGACCGTGTCGTGCCTATGCTGCCCGATACGTTGTCCGGCGATCTGTGTTCGCTACATGAAAACGTCGACCGTGCCTGTCTTGCCGTCGCGATAAAGATTGACGGCATGGGCAACAAGATCAGCCATGAATTCCACCGCGGTATCATGAACTCTATCGCCTCTCTCAATTACGAGCAGGCACAGGCGGCGATGGACGGTAACCCCGACGACAAGACTGCACCGCTGGTCGAGACAATCATCAAACCCCTTTACGCTGCCTATGCCGCACTGGCCAAGGCACGGGCCGCGCGGCAGCCGCTGGAACTGGATCTGCCAGAGCGCCGGATCGAGCTGGACGAGGACGGCAAGGTCACGGCGGTGAACTTCAAGGAACGCCTTGATGCGCACCGGTTGATCGAGGAGTTTATGGTTCTGGCCAATGTCTGTGCCGCCGAAACCCTGATTGCCAAGAAAACACCGTTGCTGTTCAGGGTGCACGAAGAACCAAGCCCGACCAAACTGGATGCCCTGCGCGAAGTGGCGGAAAGCTCTGGCCTTGTGTTAGCCAAAGGGCAGGTGCTGAAGACCGCGCATCTGAACCGCTTGCTGGCACAGGCACAGGGCACGGACGCGGACGAGCTGATCAATATCGCGACCCTGCGCAGCATGACGCAGGCCTATTATAATGCCGAAAACTTTGGCCATTTCGGCCTGGCGCTGCTGAACTACGCGCACTTCACCTCTCCAATCCGGCGGTATTCCGACCTGATCGTACACCGCGCCCTGATCGCGGCGCATGGCTGGGGCAAGGACGGCTTGTCGCCATGGGATATCGAACATCTGGACGAAACGGCCAAGCAAATCTCTGACACAGAGCGGCGTTCGATGCTGGCGGAGCGGGATACGACAGACCGTTATCTTGCTGCGTTTCTGTCGGAACATATCGGTGCCGAATTCGGCGGCCGTATTAGCGGGATTGCCAAATTTGGTGTCTTCGTCAAGCTTGACGGCACGGGTGCCGATGGCATGATCCCGATCCGTAATCTGGGGCGTGAGTATTTTCATTACGACGCCGACACCCAGACCCTGACCGGAAGCGAAACGGGCCATACGATTGGTCTGGGCCAACGCGCCCGAGTAAGGCTGGTCGAGGCAGCCCCCGTCACAGGCGGTCTGATCGTAGAGTTGCTGGAACTGGACGGGCGCAGCCAGCCCAAAGGCCCGCCCGCCGGCCGCGGTAAGCCACCGCGGTTCAAACAAGGGTCCGCGAAAAAGAAAAACGTAAAGACAGCGCGCAAAGTCAGCCGGGTGCGCAAGGCACGGTAACCTGTCCTTGGGGCAAGGCTGGGCACCAATTACGGCGGTGGTGCGTGGTGACAGCTGCCTCCGGCGGGAGTTTGTCTGGCCAGATGAACAGGCGGGTGGCGCGAATGCGCCGAGGCTGGATTGCCGGGTTGGATGACAAAGGTGTCGTGTTACGGTTAGCGGCATGATACGAGGCTGACCGGACTAGATTTTATGCGCTTTGCTTTTTTAGTTGCTGTTAGCCTGTCTTCGGCCGCGCAAGCTGCGCCTGACAGTATCCTGCGGCCCGAATTACGGCCGGCGGTGATGTCGGCGCGCACCTATGCAATGGTGTCCGACGCGGGCTTTGATGCCTGGGTCCGGGCGTTCCGGCCGCGGGCCTTAGCTGCGGAAATATTAGCGCCGACCTTTGACGCGGCTTTTGCCGGGGCAGGTTTTATTCCTGACAGTATCGCACTGGACCGTAATCAGGCGGAATTCATTAAGCCATTGGCCGATTATATGGCAACGGCTGCAAGTGATGACCGCGTTGCTACCGGACGCGCGATGTTGGCGCAGCATGGCGACCTGCTGAAACGGATCGAGGCTGCTTACGGTGTCGACCGGCATGTCGTACTGGCCGTCTGGGGGATGGAGAGCAACTTTGGTGCGCGGCGGGGCGATGTGCCGCTGATTTCGACCCTTGCGACGCTGTCGTATGATGGACGGCGCGGGCGGTTCTTTGAGCAGCAATTGATTGCGGCGCTGAAGATATTGCAACGCGGCGACACGGTGCCGCAAAGCATGACTGGCAGCTGGGCGGGGGCAATGGGGCATACCCAGTTCATGCCGACCAGCTACGCCGCCTATGCTGTTGATTTCACCGGCGACGGGCGGCGCGATATCTGGGCCGACGATCCAAGCGATGCGCTGGCGTCAACCGCGGCCTATCTGGCGCATTTTGGCTGGACGCAAGGGCAGCCATGGGGGGTAGAGGTGCGCCTGCCAAATGGTTTCGATTACAGCGCAACGGCGCGCAGTGTGACACAGAGCGCGGGCGACTGGGCGGCGCTTGGCGTAACCTTGCCCGGAGGTGACCCCGTGATGGATAACGGTTTAGCCAGTCTGATCACCCCCACGGGGGCCGGCGGCCCGGCGTTTTTGGTGTACCGCAATTACGATGTCATCGGCCGTTATAACAACGCGGAAGCCTATATCATCGGGGTCGGCCATCTGGGGGACCGCATCCGGGGAATGGGGCCGTTGCAGCACCCTTTTGTCGCGGCAGAGCGGGGCCTGAAACGCGCCGAGCGGGTCGCGCTGCAACAACGCCTGACGGCGGCAGGCTATGATACCGGCGGCGTAGATGGCAAGATTGGCCCGGCTACGCGCCGTGCGATCCGTGCGTTCCAGGCCAGTCGCGGGTTGCCGCAGGATGGCTATGCAGGGGTGAACTTATTGGACCGCCTGCGCTGAACAGGCGCCGCCTTGCATGCAAGTTGTCATACGGTCCAGCGTGGCCTGATCGGGGGCTGTGAAAAGCCAGCTGCTACAAGCGTCGAGCTCGATCACAGGTGTTGCCCCGTCGACCCGTGCAAAGGCAAGAACCGGACCCGATGCGGGCACGCTGCCGCACCAAGGGCCGGCGCAGGTCACCTGCAGGACAACATCGCCGTCATAGGGGGTGGAAAACCCTTCAGCTGTCAGGCCGTGCCCCGTCATGGTGCCAAGCAGTGACACTGGCGTGGTTCCTGACGTCGTGCTGGCCGGAGGGGCGGTCAATATCCCGGTCAGCACCAGATAGGGGAATTTGCTTGCGCTGGCCTGGTCAAAGCTGGCCGCGGCGTCTGGCCGCCTGCAGGACAGGGCGTGCGCCTGGGTTGCAGTCAGGAGCGTGGCGAGGATCAACGGTAATTTCACAGCTTTGCCCCCAGCTCTGCCAGAACCTGTTCGTATACGGCTCGTTTGAATGGAACGATGCTGTCAACCAGCTGGTTCTTGGGTAGCCATTTCCAAGCAGAAAATTCGGGATGTTCTGTCGCGATGTTCACATCGGCATCGGTGCCGTGAAACCGCAGCAGGAACCACTTTTGCTCTTGCCCGCGGTACTTGCCACCCCAGGCCTTGCCGACCAGATCGTGCGGCAGGTCATAGCGGATCAGTCCGCGCGTTTCCGCCTCGACGCTTACCAGCTTTTCGCTGACACCCGTTTCTTCCCACAGCTCGCGCAGGGCGGCGTCGCGGCAGTTTTCCCCGGCATCGACTCCGCCCTGAGGCATCTGCCAAGCGTCGCTGTCACGATCAAGGCGCTGGCCGACAAACACGTGGCCGCGCGGATTGGCCAGCATGACGCCGACGCAGGGACGGTAGGGAAGCTGTTCAATTTGATCTAGGGTCATGAAGTGGCCTTGGGGTTTCATCGCATGGTCCTTTCGTTTGGGCGTGTTTTGCCCCAAAGGTCCAGCGTTAAGCGATAACAAGACGCGTGTTATGCTTAATCTTTGGTGCAATCCAGTGCAGATGGGCGCGCGACAAAGCCACACAGCCTGCAGTGGGTCGCCCCTTGCCGCGCCACTGGTGAACGAAAATCGCCGATCCGCGCCCTTTGACCGCATAGGGCCAGTTCCAGTCGGTTATAATGACTAGGTCATACATCGGATCAGCGCGGCGCAGATCTTCGTGGCTCATGTCATGCGGTGCGCGCACCATCATGTTGTAATCGACGTCGCGTACATCATCGGACCACAGATCACCGGGCCGGATCGGGACGGCCCAATCGGCGGGCTGCGCGATGCGGTCAGGACGATAAAGCATGCCGACAATCCGGTGCACCCCGCGCGGGGTCGCGCCGTCGCCTTCGACCTTGCGAGTCGTAAATCCGCCGCGCCCGATTGTGCACGGGAACGTCCGCCCTAAAAACCGCAGATGCGTTGGCGTCACAACCAGATCAGTGCTTTTCACCGCAGCCCCCCTTCATCTGGCAAAATAAACTCCCCGCGGAGCGTCCCAAGGTCATAGCAAATGCCCGGACTTCGCGGCCTTTGTCGCCAGATAGGCATGGTTATGCGCATTTTCCCCGACCTTCAGCGGGACGCGTTCAACGACCGACACGCCAGAGGCTTCCATGCGGGCAATCTTTGCCGGATTGTTTGTCAGCAGGCGCACGGCGTTAAAGCCCATCTGTTTCAGGATCGCGGCACCGATACGGAAATCGCGTTCGTCGTCGTGAAATCCAAGGCGGTGGTTTGCCTCTACCGTGTCAAAGCCCTGATCCTGCAGGGCATAGGCTCGCATCTTGTTGGCAAGTCCGATACCGCGCCCCTCTTGGTTCAGATAAAGCAGCACTCCGTGGCCCTCTGCTCCCATTTGTGCCAGCGCACCGCGCAGTTGCGGACCGCAGTCGCATTTCAGTGACCCCAGCAGATCGCCGGTAAAACAGGCGGAATGCAGCCGCGCGAGCACGGGTTTGCTACGGTCAGGCTGGCCGATTTCGACCGCGTAATGTTCCTCGCCGCCATCGTCCGGGCGAAAGACGTGCAGGCGCCCCGCCTCGGACACAGAGATGGGCAGGCGAGCGCTGACGATCCCGTGCAGGGGCGACATTTCGGTTTTGCGTATGGCGGCAGCGTCGACCATGGTCAGGCCGTGTTCGGTTGCGAAACCTGCGGTATCCTCCAATGGCACGATAACGGCTGCGGGCAGCAGGCGGGCGGATTTGCACAGGATCACTGCCGCGCGGGCAAGGTCAGCACCGCCGGTGCGCAGGGCGCGCAGGGGGCCTTTCATCGGGCTGCGCAGATCGTCGGCGGGATTGGCAAGCGCTGTCACCCAGCGGGCGTCGGCATCCGCTGGCAAAGCGATGCGGGCGACGTCGCCGTCATAGGCCGCAACCTTTAACGTCTGCGCGCGCCAGTCGGTAATAGCGACGGCGGCCCCCATGCTGTGAAGCAGGGACAAACGCGCGGGTTGCAATGTTTCAGCGGCAAGCATGACGCCCATGTCTGCCACGACGACAGGCACCCCCATGCGCAGGTCGGCGCGGGCGCGGGCCAGTCGTTCGGTGTCGTCAGGTGCGAAGCCCATTCGTAAAAACCTTTGCGATTTGTCCGACGGAGTTAGCGCATCCGGGCGTTTAATGTAATAATTGTAAATGTAATCACACGTCCGTGTGAACCTTTTGCAGCACAGCTTGTTGAATTCGTGTGTCCATCACATGTGTTGTGAATGAAATTGGAGGGTACTATGGCCCAGTTGAAAAAAATCCTGCTGGTAGATGACGACGACGATCTGCGCGAAGCGCTGGGCGAGCAGCTGTTGTTGACCGAAGATTTTGATGTGTTCGAAGCCGATGACGGTGCCTCGGCCATGACAAAGGTCAAGGAACAGCTTTACGACCTGATCATCCTTGATGTGGGTTTGCCCGATACAGACGGGCGCGAGCTGTGCCGCCTGATGCGCAAGCAGGGCGTGAAATGTCCGATCCTGATGCTGACGGCGCAGGATAGCGATGCAGATACGATTTACGGTCTGGATGCCGGTGCCAACGACTATGTATCCAAACCGTTCAAGTTTCCTGTGCTGCTGGCACGGATCCGCAGCCAGCTGCGCACTCACGAACAGTCAGAGGATGCGGTATTCCAGCTGGGGCCGTATACGTTCCGCCCGGCGCAAAAGATGTTGGTGACCGAGGACGAAAAGAAGGTCCGCCTGACGGAAAAGGAAACCAATATCCTTAAGTTTCTGTACCGCGCAGCAGATGGCGTTGTCGCCCGCGATGTGCTGCTGCACGAGGTTTGGGGCTACAACGCGGGCGTCACAACGCACACGCTGGAAACGCATATTTACCGTCTGCGCCAAAAGATAGAGCCTGATCCGTCCAATGCACGGTTGCTGGTCACGGAACAGGGAGGTTACCGGTTAGTCGCATAGATTGCCGGGAACCAAACCTGTTTAATGGTGTTGTAGCACTGAAATCCCGCGCCACCGGGTAATGTGGCACCCTCCCTGTTGGACTAGCCCGGACCTTGTGTCCGGGCTTTTTTTTGACCTGCATAGGCCGCGGTGCGGAAACGCATTGTGGAATAAAATTTACTATGTCGCGGGCCCTGGGCCGTCTATCGTTCGGGCAATTTAACATAGGAATTGCATTGATGTTGCGAACCATGACTTTGCCTGTTTTAGCGTTGCTTTCTGCCTGCGGCGGCGCGGGGACACCTGTGACGCAGGCACCGACCGGGCTGGATGCGCAGATCGCGGCGGGGGAACGGTTGGTTAACCGGCTAGACGGGGTCGCGGCGACGCAGTTTACGGCTATGCCGACGACAGGCCAGGCGACCTTTACGGGGGTGGCGAATCTGTTCATTGATCCGGTGATTGCGACGGATGCGGATGATATTGTCGTGCTTGGTGATCTGACGACGACGGCGAATTTCGACACCGGCGTCATGCGCGGCCGCATCGACAATCTGAACGGTGCCACGGGATTTACGGCAAGCGGCTATCGCGAAATCCCCGTTGACGGCGTGTTGCAGATCGGCGGGCGCGAGTCAGTTATCGGCAATGATGTGGATGACAACCGCACGAACCGGCCCAATGATTTCTATGTGGACTATCAAGGCGATATCACCCTGCCTGATGGCACCTATGCGGTCGATGGCACGTTGGATGGCCAATTCCTTGGCACCCGGACAGCAGAGGGTGTGTTTCCAATTCGCGGCCTGTCCGGCAGCGGCGAAGGGGTCGCATCACGCGGGGTCGAAGGAACGGCTGGCTTTACAGAGTATTCTGCGGACCTTGATATCATCGCAGAGGCACCCGGCCGCCCGTGATCCGGCGCCCGGTTTCGCCAAGGGGGCAGGTTTGCTAGGGTGGTGCCGAGGCGAATAAAAACAGGATCACGCGATGCGCGGCTTAACATTTTCTTTTCTTATGGCGGTCAGTCTGGCGGCGTGTAGCAGCAGTGCAGTGGATGCACCACTGGGCGGGCTGGGGCGGTATCAGGTCACAGGGGTTGAAGACGACGACGACATGCTGAAAATGCGGGCAGGTCCGGGGACGGGGTATATCATCGTGCTTGGGCTACCGAATGGCACCTCTGTCTGGGTTGATAGCTGTCAGCCGTCAGGCAACACCAGTTGGTGCAAGGTCACGCTGGGCGGGCCGGGCGGCGTGTCCGGCTATGTGTCAAAGGCGTATCTGAAGGCGGTTTAATATTTCTTTGCGGCGCTTAACCTCTGCGCGGGGCGCACTAGGTTAAGCGTGGAACGTCACTCGAAAGGACCCCGCCATGAAAACGGCCAAAGATTATCTGGATGCTGCGAACGCTGTCGTGACCCGCATCCCGACCGAAGATGCGATCAAGCTGCACGGCACCGACGACGGCATCTGGATTGATGTGCGCGACAGCAGCGATATTGCCAAAACCGGCACGATCAAAGGCGCACAGCGGTTGCCGCGCGGCTTTCTGGAATTTGCCGCCGATCCGGCGTCGCAATACCACAAGGATTTCATGCAGCCCGGCAACAAGTATTATCTGGTTTGCGGTGCGGGCGGTCAGGCGGCCCTAGCAGGTAAGACACTGAAAGATATGGGTTATACCGATGTCACCAATGTCGGCGGTGTGCCGGATTGGAAAAACGCTGGTGGCCCTGTCGAAGATTAAGTCCAGATTTGCCACAGCAGCCGCACCGCAAGCGCGGTCGCGGCTGTCACCAGCACCGGTTTGATCAGGCGCGAACCGACCCGCATCGCCAGCTTTGATCCGACCCAAGCGCCTGCGACCTGCGCGGCCCCCATCGCCAGACCCACGGCCCACCAGGGCTGCGCGACAAGCGCATAGGTGGCGATGCCGCCAAGGTTGGACGCGAAGTTCAGCAGCTTGGTATGGGCCGTGGCGCGCAAGACGCCGTAGCCAGCCAGCGCGACAAACCCCAACATATAAAACGCCCCGGCACCTGGCCCGATCAGCCCGTCATAGAAGGCTACCAGCGGAACGATGGTCAGGGCAAAGACCCCCGGCGCAAGGCGCTGGGCGCGGTCGACGTCGTTCAGGCCCGGTTTCAGGGCAAAGAACAGCGCGATGCCGATCAGCAGGACGGGCAGGCCAAGGCGGATGACATCCGTCGGCAGATGCGACGTCAGCAATGCGCCTGCGATGGCGGCGACGAAGGCGATCAGGGCAGGCTTGATCTGTTTGCGCAGGTCGACGTGACCGCCGCGCGCATAGGCGATCGCGGCCATGCCTGCGCCAAAGACGCCCTGCACCTTGTTCGTGGCAATGGCCGTGACTGGGGGCGCGCCGGCCAGCACCAGCACGGGCAGTGTGATCAGCCCGCCGCCGCCGGCGATAGAATCGACAACGCCCGCGACAAAGGCGGCAAGCATGAGAAGTGCGACAATGTCGCCTGTGACCTCGAACATCTTAGGATGCGAAATCGGTGCGGGCGTAGCCCTGAAGGAACAGCAGCGCGGTCAGATCGCCGTGATTGATGCGCACATTGCATTCCTTTTGCACTGATGGCTTGGCGTGCAGGGCGACCCCGGTACCTGCGCGGCCCAGCATACCCAGATCGTTCGCCCCGTCGCCCACGGCAAGCACGTCCGATTCCGCGATGCCGATGCGAGCGGTGATGTCTTGTAACGCGTCAACCTTGGCCTGACGGCCCAGGATCGGGCGGGCGACGTCGCCTGTCAGCTTGCCCGCATCCACCAAAAGCGTGTTCGCGCGGTTTTCGTCAAAGCCAAGGGCTGCGGCAATGCGAGCGGTGAATGCGGTGAAGCCACCAGACACGAGTGCGGCGTGACCGCCATGCGATTTCATCGTTTGCACCAATTCATAGCCGCCAGGCATCAGGGTGATCCGTGTGTCAAGGACATGGGCGATGATGGATTCGGGCAAGCCTTTCAGCAGGCCGACGCGTTCGATCAGCGCGCCTTCGAAGTCGAGTTCCCCGTTCATGGCTTTGGCCGTGATGGCGGCAACGCGTTCGCCGACGCCTGCCTCTGCCGCCAGCTCGTCAATGCATTCCTGGCGAATCATGGTGCTGTCCATATCGGCGAGCAGCATTTTTTTGACGCGGCCTTCGGTCGGCTGGATGACCAAATCAACGCCAAGAGCCTGACAGTCGTCCCAGACGGTCCACTGGTTTTCCGGCTTGGCGGGCAGGGCAAATTCGGCCGCTTCACCAACGGAAAGCCAGACCGCATCCCCGCCGCCCCATGCATTGCGCAGGTTTTCCACGAGCGTGGCATCAAGGCTGCCGGGCTTTGCAATCAGGGTGGCGGTGAACATGGTGGCGGACCTTTTGCGGGCGCAAAGCGCGGTGATGTTGCGGCTGTGCTAACGCGTTTTCGGGCCTCGGGAAAGGGTCAGACAGGACGGATGTGCCGGATTTTCCATATAAAAAAGGCGTTCGCATTTCGCCTAAAATTTACCGTTTGATAAAAAATGAACCTGTGCAAGGCTATGTCGGTAACACAGTCCCTGAGGTAGACCATGACATCACCCACCGCCCCCGGACTTGCCGCTGGCCGGCTTGACGCCGAGAGTATCGCCGCCGGCTTTGCCGATCTGCACGCCCCGCTTGATCCGCACGAGGTGCTTGTCGCCGCGGATCGCTGCTATTTCTGTTATGACGCGCCCTGTGTCACGGCTTGTCCAACCAGCATCGATATTCCGTTGTTCATTCGCCAGATCGCGACGGGGACATCGGCGGCGGCGGGTCAGACGATCTTTGATGCGAACATCCTGGGCGGTATGTGTGCCCGCGTTTGCCCAACCGAAGACCTGTGCGAAGGGGCCTGTGTGCGTGAAGCCGCCGAGGGCAAGCCCGTAGAGATCGGCCGTTTGCAGCGGCACGCAACTGATACGGTCATGGCGCGGCAAGAGCATCCCTTTGTGCGGGCGGCCCTGACGGGCAAGCGGGTGGCAGTGGTCGGGGCCGGGCCTGCGGGCCTGTCTTGTGCGCACCGCCTTGCGATGCTGGGGCATGACGTCGTGATGTATGATGCGCGGATCAAACCGGGGGGCCTGAATGAATACGGCATCGCCGCGTATAAATCGACGAACGGGTTCGCGCAGCGCGAGGTCGACTGGCTGCTGGGCATCGGCGGGATTGATTTGCAAACCGGCAAGGCGCTGGGCGCGGATCTGAGCCTTGATGCGCTGGCAGAGGAATTCGATGCGGTGTTTCTGGGCACCGGCCTTGGCGGTGTGAATGCGCTGGGGATCCCCGGCGATGATTTGTCAGGCGTTGCGGACGCCGTCAGCTTTATCGCTGATCTGCGTCAAAGCACCGATCTGACAACGGTGCCTGTGGGTCGCAATGTCGTGGTGATTGGCGGCGGCATGACGGCTGTTGATGCGGCGGTGCAGTCAAAGCTGCTGGGCGCAGAGAATGTAACGATTGCCTACCGCCGTGGCCGGGAGGCCATGGGTGCCAGCCGGTATGAACAGGATCTGGCGGCAAGCCATGGCGTGAAACTTATGTTTCACGTGCAACCTCATGCCGTGCGCGAGGGGGCGATTGATCTGGAATATACGTCTGACGATGGCACCGGCCTGCGCGGCACAGGCGAGGTCGTGTCCCTGCCTGCCGATCAGGTGTTCCGTGCGATTGGCCAGACCCTGACAACGGATGGCGGATTGACCGTTGAAGGTCGCAAGATCAAGGTCAGCGGTGCGGGTCGCACCACACGGGACGGCGTCTGGGCTGGCGGCGACTGTGCGCTGGGCGGTGACGATTTGACTGTGACCGCCGTGGCCGAAGGCCGCGATGCGGCGATGGATATCCATGCAACATTGATGGAGCGCAACTGATGGCCGACCTGACGACAGACTTTCTGGGCATCAAAAGCCCTAACCCGTTCTGGCTTGCCTCTGCGCCGCCGACGGACAAGGAATACAACGTCCGCCGCGCCTTTGAGGCAGGCTGGGGCGGTGTAGTTTGGAAAACGCTGGGTGCCGAAGGGCCGCCCGTCGTCAACGTGAACGGCCCGCGCTATGGCGCGATTTATGGCGCTGACCGGCGGCTGTTGGGGCTGAACAACATCGAGTTGATCACGGACCGCCCGCTGGAAGTGAACCTGGAGGAAATGGCCCGCGTCAAGGCCGACTATCCTGACCGCGCGTTGATCGCGTCGATCATGGTGCCTTGTGAAGAGCAGGCCTGGAAAGACATCCTGCCCCGCGTCGAAGAGACGAATGCCGACGGGATCGAGCTGAACTTTGGCTGCCCGCACGGGATGGCAGAGCGCGGCATGGGCAGCGCCGTAGGGCAGGTGCCCGAATATATCGAAATGGTCGTGCGCTGGTGCAAGAAATACTATGACCGCCCGGTCATCGTGAAGCTGACGCCGAACATTACCGATGTGCGCAAGCCCGCGCAGGCGGCCAAGAATGGCGGCGCGGATGCGGTCAGTCTGATCAACACGATCAATTCGATCACATCTGTTAATCTGGATGCCATGGCGCCAGAGCCGATGATCGATGGCAAGGGCACGCATGGCGGCTATTGCGGGCCTGCGGTCAAGCCGATTGCGATGAACATGGTGGCCGAAATTGCCCGCGATCCGGCGACGCGCGGTTTGCCGATTTCCGGTATCGGCGGCGTGACGACATGGCGCGATGCGGCAGAGTTCATGGCGCTGGGTTGCGGCAACGTGCAGGTTTGCACGGCCGTGATGACCTATGGCTTCCGGATCGTATCCGAGATGAAGTCAGGCCTGTCGCAGTGGATGGACGAGAAGGGCTACACCTCGACCGCGGATTTCGTCGGTAAGGCTGTGCCCAATGTCACCGACTGGCAGCATTTGAACCTGAACTATGTGGCCAAGGCCAAGATCGATCAGGATGCCTGTATTTCCTGCGGTCGCTGCTATGCCGCCTGCGAGGATACTTCGCATCAGGCCATCGCCATGAGCGCGGATCGCACCTTTAGTGTGATTGACGAGGAATGTGTCGCCTGCAACCTGTGCGTCGATGTTTGTCCCGTCGAAAACTGCATTACGATGGAAGCGATGGCACCGGGTACGGTTGACCCGCGGACCGGTAAGGTGGTTCAGGCGGACTATGCCAACTGGACGACCCACCCGAACAATCCGGGCGCGGTAGCGGCCGAATGATGCGCTGACCGGCGCAACCTGACACATCGTCAGCCTGCTATAAAACGGCCGCGACAATCGTGTCGCGGCCGTTTTTGCGTTTTGCATAAGGCGCAATGCGGGGCGCTGCTGGTCCGGTTTGGGTTCGCCTAGGGTTACCAGCCGTCTTCGATCACCATCTGGGATTTCGGAACGCTTAATTCTGTCAATGCGTCCCGCACGGCATCAACAAAACCGCCGGGGCCGCAGATATAGAAGGTCTGGTTCAGGTCGTTCAAAAGGTCCTGCAGCATCGCCCTGTCAATCTTGCCATGCACGTGGTCGGTGTCGGCCTGATCGCTGATAACGTAGGTCGGTGACACGCCGTTCATCGTGTCCCACTTGTCCTTTAGGATGATGTCACGGTCCGCTTTGTTGGCAAAGATAAGGCGGTCGCCGGTGACGCCTTCGCGGTCGTGTTTGTCGAGGATCGCGATAAAGGGTGTGATGCCTGCGCCTGCGGCAAGAAAGACGCCGGGGCCGTGGTCGGTAATCGCGCCGGCTGGGTCTTGGGCGATGATTTTATCGCCGGGGGTCATGTGGGGGATCTGTTCGGTGACGCCGTCGTGGTCCGGATATGATTTGATGACGAACTCTACAACGTCAGCATCCGGTTTCGATGTCATGGTAAAGGCGCGATCCTTGTCGCGCCATCCGTCCTTGTCTAGGGCCCAGTGGGTCGCCTGCCCGGGGCGGAATTTGAAATCTGCCGGGTGATCGAAGGTGAGGTGCCATGTGTCATGGGTGACGGGGGTCATGGCGGTCAGGGTCAGGGTGTGGGTCATCTTGGAATCTCCTGCGGGGTTGCAGGGTAAACCCGAACCTTGCGGTCCGGGTTCCGGGTCAGATGACGATCTGCTGTCCCAGCTCGATCACGCGGTTGGGGGGCAGGTGGTAATAGGCCGGCGCGTTCGTCGCGGTTTTGGTCATGGCAACATAAAGCCGCTGTTGCCAGCCGGGCATCGCGCTTTTGTCCGACAGCTTGTAGCTGCGGCGATTGATAAAGAATGAGGTGGCCATGATCTCGAACTTGATGCCCAGTTTGCGGGCCATCATCAAGGCGCGGGGCACGTTGGGGTCGTCCATGTAGCCGAAGGTGATGAAGACCCGCGTGAAGCCGTCAGTCAGCACTTCTGTCACGACCTGTTCGTTTGGCGGCACATGGGGCGCGTTGGATGTGGATACAGTGACGATGTAGTTGCGGTCATGCAGGACTTGGTTGTGTTTCAGGTTATGCAGCAACGCAGGCGGGGCGACCACGGATTCCGCCGTAAGAAACATGGCGGTGCCGCTGACGTGGGACACATGCGTTGAATCCTGCAGCGAAGTGATCAGCGACGAAAGAGGCACGGAATCGCCGCGGGACTTTTCCTGCATGATCCGGCTGCCGCGCACCCATGTGATCATCACGATGACCAGCAGGGCGGCAACGGCCACCGGCATGTAGCCGCCCTCAAGAAACTTTGTCAGGTTGGCGGCCAAGAGGCCGATTTCGATCACGGCAAGCGGTGCCAGCATTGCAAGGGCCAGCGGGACGGACCATTTCCACAGGTAGCGATAGACCGCAAAGGCCAGGATGGTTGTGACAAGCATTTCACCCGTCACCGCGATGCCATAGGCGGTTGCAAGGCTGGCCGAAGAGCCGAAGGCAAGGACCAGCACGACGACGCTGAGCAACAGAATCGCGTTCATACGGGGGATGTAAATCTGGCCGTGTTGCGTTTCAGAAGTGTGGTGCACCTCCATCCGTGGCAGCAGGCCCATTTGCACGGCTTGATGGGCAACGGAAAAGGCACCGGTGATGACGGCCTGCGATGCGATGACGGTCGCGACAGTTGCGAAGGCAACCAGCGCCGGCAGCGCCCATGTCGGTGCAAGCAGAAAGAACGGATCGCGGGCGGCTGACGGGTCGGCAAGCACCATCGCGCCTTGACCCAGATAGGACAGGGCGAGCGAGGGGAAGACGACGAAAATCCATGCAAGGCGGATCGGGCGGCGGCCGAAGTGGCCCATATCGGCGTAAAGCGCCTCTGCCCCTGTAATGGCCAGAAAGACAGATCCAAGGACCGGCAGGGCAGAGGCCCCGTGGGTAAATAGGAACTGAAGGCCGGGGACTGGGCTGAAGGCACGCAGGATACGCGGGTCGTCGGCGATGTGCAGCGAGCCCATGATCGCGAGCATGGCAAACCACGCCAGCATGATCGGGCCGAACAGGCGGCTGATGCCTTCGGTGCCGCGGCGCTGGGCGGCAAACAGGGCGATGATGATGCCAATGGTCGCGGGAATCACATAGGGTTCGAATGCAGGTACGATCAGCGTGACACCTTCGACCGCGGACAGCACGGATATCGCCGGCGTGATAATCGCGTCGCCAAAGAACAGCGATGTGCCGATGATGCCCAGCAAAAGCAGGCCGCGGCGTTTGCCTAGGGCGCGTTGGCAAAGGGCAAGCAGCGACAGCGTGCCGCCTTCGCCCCGGTTGTCGGCGCGCAAGATCAGAACGACATATTTGAAGGTTGCGATCAGGATCAGCAGCCAAAGCAGCAGCGACACGATGCCAAGAACATCGCCGGATTGCGCCGGGCTGCCGCGGGTGGCAGCAGCAAGGCCTTCACGCAGGGCATAAAGCGGGCTCGTGCCGATATCGCCGTAAACGACCCCGACTGACCCAAGCGCAAGGGCGACGGTTGAGGCAGGGCGCGCGGCGTGACCAGTAGTAACGGGGGGCATGGCAGTGACCCATATGAGGACAGCAAGCGCGCAATTAATCCTGCGCGGTATCCTTTACAAGTGGTCGTGATCGGGCGGCTGAAGAAGGGTGCGATAAAGGTGATCGACAAAGCTGTCGGCCCCGGTAAATGGATCGACATCCCCCAGAACGGCGCGCACCTGCACATCGAAATCGGCGTAGTGTTGGGTCAGCGCCCAGATCGAAAAGATCAGGTGATGCGGATCGGACCGCCGGATCAATCCGGCGTCCATCCAGCCGCGCAATACCTGCGCTTTTTCATCTACAAGGGTGCGCAGCGGCCCGGCAAGGACATTGTGGATCTGGGGCGCACCGGCAAGGATTTCGTTCGCGAAAAGACGGCTTTCGCGGGGGAAATCACGGCTCATTGCCAGCTTGCGATGAGCGTAGGCCAGTATTTCTTCGATCGGGTTGCCGTTCGGATCAAGGGATACAAGCGGGTCGAGCCAGGTTTTCAGCAACTCTTCCAGCAGGGCAGTATAAATCGCCTCTTTTGACGGGAAGTAATAAAGCAGGTTGGGTTTCGAAAGTCCGGCTGCATCAGCGATCTGATCTAGGGTCGCGCCCTTGAAACCGGCAGTCGAAAACGCATCAAGTCCGCCCGACATGATAGCAGAGCGGTTGCGGGCCTGAATGCGGGTCAAGGGCGGCTGGTCATCCATTTTTTTACCATGCGCTAAAAAACGCGGCATGGTCTAGACATCTTGTATACCAGCGCCCAATTTTTCAGCATTTGCTGCGGTTTTGGCCGTGAAGCTTGACTGACATTGGACCTCTGTTAGCGTTTGTTTGACCGTCCGGTCAAATCGGCAACACGCAGGAGAATACCATGGCAGCCCCCGGAGAAAACCTGAGGATTAACCCGGATCGTTTGTGGGACACCTTGATGGATATGGCCAAGGTGGGGCCGGGTGTAGCCGGTGGTAACAATCGTCAGACACTGACGGACGAGGATAGCGAAGGACGGCATCTGTTCGCCGGCTGGTGCGCCAAGGCCGGGTGCAAGATGGGCGTCGACAGCATGGGCAACATGTTTGCTCAGCGTGAAGGTACGGACCCGGATGCGCTGCCCGTCTATGTCGGCTCGCATCTGGATACGCAGCCGACGGGCGGCAAGTATGACGGCATTCTGGGCGTGCTGGGCGGGCTAGAGGTGATCCGGTCGCTGAACGATCTGGGAATCAAGACAAAACACCCGATCGTGGTGACGAACTGGACCAACGAAGAAGGCGCGCGCTTTGCCCCCGCTATGCTTGCCTCGGGAGTTTTTGCGGGGATGCATACGGAAGACTGGGCCAAGGACCGGGTGGACGCTGACGGCAAACGCTTTGGCGACGAGTTGCGCCGGATCGGCTGGGAGGGTGACGAAAAAGTCGGCGACCGCAAGATGCATGCTTTTTTCGAGCTGCACATCGAACAGGGACCGATTCTGGAGGCTGAAAACAAGCAGATCGGTGTTGTCACCCATGGGCAGGGCCTGTGGTGGCTAGAGGTGACGCTGACCGGCAAAGACGCGCATACAGGCTCTACCCCGATGAATATGCGGGTAAACGCAGGTCTGGGCATGGCGCGGATCACCGAAGCGGTGCACCGGATCGCGATGGATCACCAGCCGGCGGCAGTCGGCGCTGTCGGGCAGGCGAATGTGTACCCGAACTCTCGGAACGTGATCCCGGGCAAGGCGGTGTTTACCATTGATTTCCGTTCGCCTGATTTGGCGAAGCTAACGTCCATGCGCGAAAAGCTGGAGGCCGAGGCAGCCCAGATTGCAGCTGATTTGGGGCTGGGAATCGTAATCGAACCCGTGGGGCATTTCGATCCGGTAACCTTTGACGAAGGCTGCGTTACCGCCGTTCGCGATGCCGTAGAGCGGCTGGGTTATAGTCATATGGATATCGTGTCCGGTGCCGGGCATGACGCCTGCTGGATCAACCGGCTGTATCCCACGGCAATGGTGATGTGCCCCTGCGTGGACGGGTTGAGCCATAACGAGGCGGAAGACATTTCCAAAGAGTGGGCGGCTGCCGGTGCCGACGTGCTGTTGCATGCGGTGGTAGAGACAGCGGGCGTGGCGGAATAGGGGCGCTGCCCCCGGCCCCAAGGGGCCTCCCCCGGAGTATTTTGGGCCAGATGAAGGCCGGACGAGGAGATGTGATATGAGCAAGGTGATCAAGAACGGGACGGTGGTGACCGCCGATCTAACCTATAAGGCGGATGTGTTGATCGAGGGGGATGTGATCGCGGCGATCGGGCCGGAACTGCAAGGGGATGAGGTGCTGGACGCGACCGGCTGCTACATCATGCCCGGCGGCATCGATCCGCATACGCATCTGGAAATGCCATTCATGGGCACCTATTCGGCTGATGACTTCGAATCCGGTACCCGCGCAGCGCTTGCGGGGGGGACGACGATGGTTGTTGATTTCGCGCTGCCCAGCCCCGGGCAGGGGATGCTGGACGCTCTGCAGATGTGGGACAACAAATCTACGCGGGCGCATTGCGATTATTCCTTTCATATGGCGGTGACCTGGTGGGACAAGCAGGTTTTCGACGAAATGCCTGCCGTCATCGAGCGGGGGATCACGACGTTCAAGCATTTTATGGCGTATAAAGGTGCGCTGATGGTGAACGACGACGAGCTTTATGCCTCTTTTTCGCGTCTATCAGAGCTGGGCGGGATCGCGATGGTCCATGCCGAAAATGGCGACGTCGTGGCAGAGCTGTCGGCCAAGCTGTTGGCCGCTGGCAACACCGGGCCAGAAGCGCATGCCTATTCCCGCCCTCCGCAGGTCGAGGGCGAGGCGACGAACCGCGCAATCATGATTGCCGATATGGCGGGGGTGCCGCTGTATGTGGTGCATACATCGTGCGAAGAGTCGCACGAGGCGATCCGCCGTGCGCGGATGGCGGGTAAACGCGTTTGGGGTGAGCCGCTGATACAGCATCTGACGCTTGACGATAGCGAATATGCCAACGCTGACTGGGACCACGCGGCCCGGCGCGTGATGTCGCCGCCGTTCCGCAACAAGCAGCATCAGGACAGTCTGTGGGCTGGTTTGCAGTCGGGATCATTGTCCTGCGTTGCGACGGATCACTGCGCTTTCACCACAGAGCAAAAGCGTAACGGCGTAGACGATTTCACCAAGATCCCGAACGGGACCGGCGGGCTGGAGGATCGCCTGCCGATGCTGTGGACGCACGGCGTGAATACCGGGCGGCTGACACCAAACGAGTTTGTGGCCGTGACATCCACCAACATCGCAAAAATCCTGAACTGCTATCCTCGCAAAGGTGCCGTGTTGGTCGGGGCAGATGCTGATTTGGTGGTCTGGGATCCGGACAAGTCAAAGACGATCAGCACCAGTAGTCAACAATCCGCCATTGATTACAATGTCTTCGAGGGCCAGAAAGTCAAAGGCCTGCCGCGGTATACTCTGACGCGGGGGCGACTTGCCTTTGCCGATGGTGCCATCATCCCAGAGCCGGGACATGGTCAGTTCGTCCCGCGCGCGCCCAAGGGCGCGGTCAATGCGGCACTTTCAACTTGGAAAGAACTGACGGCACCTCGCCCGGTCGAGCGGTCGGGTATCCCGGCAACGGGGGTTTGATCCTTGAACGCTTCCATTCATCTGGCTGAAAATACTCCGGGGGAGGGGCCGCTTGCGGCACCGGGGGCAGCGCCCCCTGCTGTCATAGCGGCCAGGTCCGTCGATCTGACCTTTCAAACCAATGATGGCCCCGTCCACGCGCTGAAAGATGTCAGCCTTGATATCAGTAAGGGCGATTTTGTCAGTTTTATCGGGCCTTCGGGCTGCGGAAAAACGACATTTTTGCGCTGTATCGCCGGGTTGGAGGCGCCGACCGGGGGCGATCTGACGGTAAATGGCATGTCACCGGATGAAGCGCGCCGCGCGCGGGCTTATGGCTATGTGTTTCAGGCCGCCGGGCTATACCCTTGGCGCACAATCGGCGGAAATGTGAAGCTGCCGCTAGAGATCATGGGGTTTTCCAAGGCAGAGCAGTCGGAACGTGTGGCGCGCGTGTTGGAACTGGTCGATCTGGCGGGGTTCGAAAACAAATTTCCATGGCAGTTGTCAGGCGGCATGCAGCAGCGGGCCAGCATTGCGCGCGCGCTGGCATTTGATGCTGATATCCTGCTGATGGACGAACCCTTTGGCGCGCTGGACGAGATCGTGCGCGATCATCTGAACGAGCAGTTGTTGCAGTTGTGGGCGCGGACCGAAAAGACAATCGGCTTCGTCACACACTCCATCCCCGAGGCAGTGTATTTGTCGACCAAGATCGTGGTTATGTCACCGCGGCCGGGACGGATCGCGGATGTGATCGAGAGCACGCTGCCGCGCGAACGCCCGCTGGATATTCGGGATACGCCAGAATTTATCGCGATCGCGCACCGGGTGCGGGATGGATTGCGGGCAGGGCATGCGAATGATTGAGGGCGATACTTGGGGGCGTCGCTGGACGCGCTGCGGGGGCTTGTTCTGGACAAAGCGGGGACCGGTACTGTGATGCGTGGTGTCCTGCCGATCCTGACGGTTGTCGCCGTATTGCTGGGGGTCTGGATGCTGTCGGTGGTGCCAATGAATATCCATCTGGCGGCAGATCAGGCGCAGCGCGACGGGATTGCTGTGGTGCCTGATACGCCTGTCGCGCGGCAGGACGTCGGCGCTGTGGCACTGGCGCTGCGCAATCCGGCGGTTGTGCCGATGACCTATGGGTTGGACCGGCCGCGGTTGCCGGGGCCGCAGCAGGTCGTGGCAGAGCTGTGGGACACAACCTTTGGCGTAAAGGTGACATCCAAAAAGTCGCTGGTCTATCATGGCTGGGTGACGTTGTCGGCGACTTTGCTGGGATTTGTGATTGGCACGACGCTGGGGATCGCACTGGCCGTGGGCATCGTGTTTTCGCGTACGATGGATTTAAGCGTGATGCCCTGGGCGATTGCAAGTCAGACCATCCCGATTTTGGCACTGGCACCGATGATCATCGTGATGCTGGGGTCGCTGGGGATTCAAGGCCTGCTGCCCAAGGCGATTATCAGCGCCTATCTGTCGTTCTTTCCCGTCGTCGTTGGCATGGTAAAGGGACTGCGGAGCCCGGATGGGATGCAGCTGGATCTGCTGCGCACCTATAATGCGAACGCCGCGCAAGGGTTCTGGAAGCTGCGGCTTCCGGCGTCGATGCCTTACCTGTTTGCCTCGCTCAAAATCGGGATTTCCGCCGCGCTGGTCGGCGCAATTGTTGGTGAATTGCCGACAGGGGCGCGGGCCGGATTTGGGGCGCGGATGCTGGTTGGCGATCAATATGGCCAGCCGCTGGTCACTTGGGCTGCGCTGTTTGCGGCCGCGATTACGGCGGCGGCTTTGGTCGGATTGTTTAGTCTGGCAGAGCGGGCGTCGCTGAAGCGGATGGGGATGGTGCGATGATGGCTGCGGTTGCGATCATCGTGATCTGGGGCATTGGCTGGACCATGAATCTGGCTTTGTCGCGCGGCGGACATCGCAGTGCCGGTTGGGCCGCGCCGCTGATTTTTGGTCTGACGCTGCTGCTGATCTGGGAGGTCGGCGTGCGGCTGGGCGAGGTAAGCCCGATCATTCTGCCGCCGCCGTCAGCCATTGCGGTGACCTTTATGGCGAGTCTGCCGATCCTGTGGGCAGACTTTGCGCAGACAATCTTGAAAGGTGCGCTGACGGGGTATGTACTGGGCGCACTGGCGGCGTTTGCCGTGGCGGTGATGGTGGACCGGTCGGATTTCCTGACGCGGGGCGTGTTGCCTGTCGGGGCCTTTATGGCGGCCTTACCCATCGTGGGCACTGCGCCGATATTTGTGAAATGGCTGGGCAGCGACTGGCCGTCCAAGGCGGCTGTGGTCGGCGTAATGGTGTTTTTCCCGATTCTTGTGAACACGGTCGCAGGTTTGCGCGATACAAGTGCGATGCAGCGTGATCTGATGCGGACCTATGGGGCGGGTTATTGGCCGAGCCTTTTAAAACTGCGGGTGCCGGCGGCGATGCCGTTTGTATTCAACGGACTGAAAATCGCCACGACGCTGGCGCTGATCGGGGCGATTGTTGCTGAATTTTTCGGCTCCCCGACCGTGGGGATGGGGTTTCGGATATCGACCTCTGTCGGGCAGCTTGCGCTTGATCTGGTCTGGGCCGAGATTGTTGTCGCAGCCCTGGCCGGAAGCGCCTTTTACGGGGCGATGGCGATGATCGAAAAGCGGCTGACCTTTTGGCACCCGTCGCAACGTAAATAACAGACCGGGAAAACCCGGCGTATTTTTATCAACAAGGAGAGAGACATGAAGCATTTGATGACCGCCGCGACCCTGGCTTTTGCCGCCACTGGCGCGCAGGCGCAGGACAGCGATGTGACCTTGCAGCTGCAATGGGTCACGCAGAGCCAGTTCGCCGGCTATTATGTCGCGCAGGACAAGGGTTTTTACGAAGAAGAGGGACTGAACGTCACGATCCTGCCGGGCGGGCCTGATATCGCGCCGCCGCAGGTGCTGGCGGGCGGCGGTGCAGATGTGATGCTGAACTGGATGCCGTCGGCGCTGGCGGCCCGCGAAAAGGGTTTGCCGGTGGTGAACATCGCGCAGCCTTTCAAAACGTCCGGCCTGATGCTGACCTGCTGGAAAGATACCGGCATCACCAGCGTAGAGGATTTCAAAGGCAAGACGATCGGGGTCTGGTTCTTTGGTAACGAATATCCGTTCCTGTCGTGGATGAGCCAGGCCGGCATTTCGACCGATGGCGGTGAAGACGGTGTGACGGTGCTGAAGCAGGGCTTTAACGTCGATCCGCTGTTGCAGCGTCAGGCGGATTGTATTTCGACCATGACCTACAACGAATATGGTCAGGTGCTGGATGCGGGCGTCAATCCGGACGAGCTGGTGACCTTCAAATACGAGGATCAGGGCGTCGCGACGCTGGAAGACGGCATGTATGTGCTGGAAGAAAGCCTGAATGATCCGGCCTTTGTTGAAAAGATGGTCAAGTTTGTCCGCGCGTCCATGAAGGGCTGGAAATACGCCGAAGAGAATGCGGCGGAAGCGGCGCAGATCGTGCTGGATAACGATGAAACAGGTGCCCAGACGATTGAGGCACAAGAGCGCATGATGGAAGAGGTTGCCAAGCTGACAGCCGGATCGAACGGTACGCTGGACGAAGCCGATTATCAGCGCACCGTCGATACGCTGCTTGCTGGCGGGTCGGATCCGGTGATTTCAGCCGCGCCCGAAGGGGCCTGGACCCATGTGATCACGGATCAGGCGCTGAACTGAAAACAGCGATGACGTAAAAATAAGGGCCGCGTTGCAGGATCATCTGCAGCGCGGCTTTTGTTTGGGCAGGTCAGGCTGGAAAACCGGTTCCGAATATTGTTGCGGCATAATCGGCCAGATAGATTCGCAGCCAGGGCGTAAAAGAGTCCGGCGTGGCGGCGATCTGTTCGGTCAGGTTTGGCAGGGTGATCCAGCGGGTATCCATCACCTCTGACGGGGCGGGGGCAAGGTGCAGGTCCTGCGGCGCGCGCGCAAGGTAGACTTCGACCAGTTCATGTTCGATCAAGCCGCCGCCGACGTCGGCGCGGTATTCGATCTGGCCCTTGTGGTGCAGGGTCAGGCCGGTGATGCCAAGTTCCTCTTGCAGGCGACGGTTGGCGCAGGTGGCAGAATCTTCGCCCCAGTGCGGGTGGGTGCAGCAGGTGTTCGCCCACAGACCCGGCGTGTGGTATTTCCCCAATGCCCGCCGCTGGATCAGGATGTCATCGCCCCGCAGCACAAAGACGCTGATCGCCTTGTGGCGCAGCCCGCGCAGATGGGCGTCAAGTTTGTCGACCGGCTGAAGGGTGCCGTCAACCCAGGCGGGGATCAATGTGGACATGGTTTCTTTCGATGGTGCGCCGTCGATATAAGCGAAGTCGGTCGGGGTTTGAAGGATTAGATCGGCGTGCAAAATTCCGATGACGGGGATGTGTCGGCAAGCTGTTCAAACGGGATTGCCAGCGTAAAAAAAGCGACGCAATGTGCACCCGAAACGATTTGGAAAGGCGGAAGCCATGGTTATACGCGCAGTTGTCTGGAACGAAAATGTTCACGAGACGCACAACAAGGTAGTCGGGGATCTATACCCTGATGGTATTCACGGGGCGATTGCAGCTGCGTTGAATACAGATGCAGGCATCAGCGCCACCACCGCCACGCTGCAAGAGCCAGAACATGGTCTGACCGCCGCGCGGCTGGCGGAGACCGATGTGCTGCTGTGGTGGGGCCATGCGGCGCATGGCGATGTCGATGACTCGGTTGTCGAACGCGTGGCAGAGGCGGTTTGGGGCGGCATGGGGCTGATCCTGCTTCACTCGGCGCATTTTTCAAAGATCTTCAAGCGGCTGATGGGCACGCCTTGTAACCTGACATGGCGCGAGGCAGGCGAGCGTGAACGGCTTTGGGTCACGTCCCGCAGTCATCCGATTGCAGCGGGTATTGGCGACTATTTCGAGCTGGAAAACGAAGAGATGTATGGTGAGCCTTTCGGTGTGCCCGAGCCGCTGGAGACGGTATTCGTCAGCTGGTTTGCCGGTGGCGAGGTGTTCCGATCTGGCCTGACGTACAAGCGCGGGGCGGGGAATGTGTTCTATTTCCGTCCGGGGCACGAAACCTATCCGACATATTTCGACGCCAATGTGCAGACAGTGCTGCGCAATGCGGTGAACTGGGCACATAACCCGGCAGCGCGTATCACGGCGGTTAACGACGCGCCAAACGTGCCGATCGAGGAGGCGCTGGAAAAGATCGAACAGCGCGGCCTGAAATTGCATGCGGACGGCGAAGAGGGCTTTCGGTGAAGCCGGTTCGTGTTCTGATCGTTGGCACCGGCGGCATGGCGAATGCCCATGCCGA
This sequence comes from Loktanella sp. R86503, assembly GCF_042466455.1. Lineage (NCBI taxonomy): Bacteria > Pseudomonadati > Pseudomonadota > Alphaproteobacteria > Rhodobacterales > Roseobacteraceae > Loktanella > Loktanella sp. R86503. Next base: position 99,414 of record NZ_JAXHCI010000002.1, on the reverse strand, counting down.
GGCCTATGCCGCCATGGAGGGTGTGGAGCTGGTGGGCGGTGTGGACCGCAACCCGGACAACCTGCACGCCTTTAACGCCAAGCACGGGATTACCCACGCGTTCGATTCCGTCGTCGATGCGCTGGAATGGGGTGAATTTGATGCGGTGTCCAACGTCACACCGGATGCAGTTCACTTTCCCACCACGATGCCGTTGCTGGCGGCGGGCAAGCATGTCCTGTGTGAAAAGCCGCTTGCGGTGAACCACAGCGAAGCTGCGCAGATGGCCGAGGCTGCCTTTCATGCAGGTGTGGTGAATATGGTCAATCTGACCTATCGCAATGTGCCCGCCGTCATGGAGGCCGCGCGTCTGGTCAGCGAAGGCACCATCGGAGAGGTGCGCCATTTTGAGGCGTCCTATCTGCAAAGCTGGCTGACCCAACCAGCTTGGGGCAAGTGGAACGAAGAGGCGCAGTGGCTGTGGCGGCTGAGTTCGAAGCACGGCAGCCTTGGCGTGTTGGGTGATGTCGGCGTTCATATTCTGGACTTTGCGACCTTTGTCGCCGGGTCGAATACAGAGCGGATGTCGTGCCGGCTGCGGACCTTTGACAAGGCGCCGGGCGGGCAGATCGGTGAGTATACGCTGGACGCCAATGACAGCGCCACGATGCAGGTGCAGTTGCACAACGGTGCGGTGGGCGTGGTGCATGCTAGCCGTATGGCTAGCGGGCATTTGAACGATTTGCGGTTGCGGATCTTCGGCACCAAAGGCGGCCTTGATGTGCGGTGGGAGAATGACCAGAGCATTCTGCGCGCCTGCCTTGAAGGCGATCTGATAGAGGCGACCTGGCAGGACATGCCGCTGCCAGCGGTCAAGACGAACTATGTCCGGTTTATCGACGCGATCCGTGCAGGAGAGGCGGTTTTGCCTGACTTTGATCGCGGTGCGATCTTGCAGCAGGCGCTGGATGCGGCGGTCGCATCGGATGCGGATGGTTGCCGGGATCTGGCGATCTGATGGACGGGCCGGCGATCTTTTTCCATGCGGACGCGGTCGAGGGCGAAGGCAAGGAACTGGTAGGTCGCCGGTCTGCGGGGCAGTCTTTCTTGCGCGGATTTCTGCAGCATGTGCCGGGGGACCGGGTCCACGCGCTGACGCAGGACGCGCAGGCGGCAAAAGCGTTTGAAACGGTCGCGCGTGATCTGGGCGAAGAGCGCGCCCTGAGCCTGCACAATTTGCGCGGGGACAGCGATTTCACGCAGGCTGGGACCGTGTTTTTCCCGGGGCCGGGGTATCTGTCTGCCCCTTGGCGGCGGCAACGGTTCGGCGCGGACAAATGCAGTCTGGTCGGCATCACGCATACCGTGTCCACCCGCCGCGTGATCGAGGGGCTGCATCACCTGATGCTGGACCCGGTCGAGGACTGGGATGCGATCATCTGCACTTCCCATGCCGTGCACAGTGTTGTGGCCCGGCAGCTGGAGGAAGAGGCCGCGTATATCCAAGACCGCTTTGGTGCGACCCGCGTGCCGCTGCCGCAACTGCCGGTTATCCCGCTGGGGATTCATGTCGAGGATTTTGCGCCAGTGGACGGTGCCCGCGCGCGGATGCGGGCGCAGTTCGGTGCGCCGGATGATGGGCTGGTCGTGATGACCATGGGGCGGCTGACAAGCGTGGAAAAGGCGAACCCCGCGCCGCTGTTCATCGCGCTGGAACAGGTCGCGCAGGCGCTGCAGCGCCCTGTGCATTTGTGGATGGTCGGTTGGGCGAACCGCGATGACGAAGAGGCGCTGCACCGCGATGGCGCGGCCGCCTTGGCACCTTCGGTCAAGATGCAGATCATCGACGGGCGCAGCGCGGATGTGCGGCGCAATATCTGGGCAGGGGCCGATGTCTTCACCCTGCCGGTGGATAATATCCAAGAGACGTTTGGCCTTGTCCCGGTGGAAGCGATGGCTGCTGGCCTGCCGGTGGTGATGCCGGATTGGGATGGGTTTCGGGATACGGTCGTGCATGGCAAGACGGGTTTCCTAATCCCGACGCGCATGACGGGCGGCGGGCACCCGATTGGCGCGGATCTGGCGCAGCGGTTTGCAGATGGCACCGACGGGTATTTGCAGTATTTGTCCCTGATGCAGCAGCAAACGCAGATTGATATCCCGGCCTATGTTGCCGCCTTGGTGGCGCTGGGCGACGCAGGGCTGCGGGCGCAGATGGGACAGGCGGGGCGGGACCATGTGGCCGCAACCTTGGATTGGTCGGCGGTGATCCCGCAGTATCTGGCGCTGGCCGAGGAACTGGCGGCGCGGCGCCAGAGCGCGCGCGTGCGCCCGGCGATCAACCCGCTGCAGGTCGATCCGTTCACGCTTTATGGGCGTTATCCGACAGAACAGCCGGATGGTACCTGGGTTGTGACGCAGCGGCGGTCCGGGGATGCCAACGCCCTTGCCGTATTGGACAGGCTGAACGGGCGGGATCTGTATAAACGCACATTGATGCCCCCTGCGCGGATGGCGGCGTTATTGCAGGTTGTGGCCGAAAACAGGTCAATCACGATTGCACAGGCCGCAAACGGCGCAAAGATGCGGCTAGACCTTGCGATTGGCGCTGCTTTGTATTTAGCAAAGTATGATTACCTGAGTATAACGCGGCCTGAGTCAAAATAAGGCCGTAATTAACCGCATATTGACCACCAACAGTTCAATCCGGACAGTGCGCAGGCATAAATGACAACCGGACGGCGAAGGGCAGATCAATGCGGCTATCGGTCAATTTCGAAAACACGCAAGGGACAGATCCGGGCAAAGGCCCAGTGCAGGTCGGCTGGTTTCTGAACCAGCGCAAGGCGGGCATCATCTATTTTCCGCCAGAGCGTGTACGTTCTGCCGACATGAACAAGACACACGCCAAAAGCGCGAGCCGGTGCCCTGCGGTGATCAACATGGAAAGCCGCTATTTCATGGTGCGCTGCCCGTTCGATCTGAACCTTGCGTTTGTGCGCGACAAGGACGGCAAACCGGCGCTGCGCAATTTGAACGGCGATATGTCAGGTATTCGCGCCAATAAGCTGCGCGAAAAGCTTCATATCACGGCAGAGCATGAGTGGCGTTATCCCGGCGTGCCGACGATCCAGCTGGAATTGCCATACGTCTTTATTGCGGACGAACCGGTTTACATGAGCCAGGTCGCGCCATTCTTGCACTATGCCAAGGTGCCGCTGCCGGGTACGATCTTTGGCGGGCGGTTCCCGATCAACGTGTGGCCGCGCCCGCTGATGTGGGCGTTTGAGTGGGCGGATACGGACAAGCCATTGAAGATAAACCGCGGCGATCCGTTGTTTTATTGCACCTTCGAAGTTGCGCCGGCAGATCGGTCTGTCGTGGTGTCAGAGGTTGAAGTGACTGAAGAGCTGACCGACTACATGGACCTGATCAGCGGTGCGGTGAACTATGTGAACCAGACGTTTTCCTTGTTCGAAGCGGCAGAGGCCCGCCGGCCGGCGAAGCTGGTGCAGCCGGTCAAGCGCACGCGGACAGACTGATTATCATGGATCAGACCCTAAGCAAGCTTAAGGCGGGTGCCCAGCAAGCGCACCGCGACGGTGAGCTTGACACCGCAATGGCAAGCTATGCCCGCTATCTGGCGCAGGTGCCGGACGATAGCGGTATCTGGTCCAACCTGGGCGTTTTACACCGCCGTGCGGGACGGCATCTGATGGCGCTGCGTGCGCATCAGCGGGCTTTGGCGCTTGACCCGGACGGGGTCAGTACGATGAACAATGCGGCCAATGTGATGTCCGATATCGGCCAATACGACGAATCCCTTGCGTTAAGGCACCGCTTATTGGCGCGGACACCGGATGATCTGGGGCAGTTGCAGATGGTTGTGCGCTGTTTGCGCGGCAAGGGCGATTATGCCGCCGCGATCAGTTTCGCGACTGATGCACTGGCGCGGTTTCCGGATGACGCAGAGTTACGCATGCAGCTGGCTTTTGCGCAACTGGGGCAGGGCAATTACGCGCAGGGGCTGGAAAGTTACAAGGCACGCTGGCGCGCCGGAGAGTTGCAGCCGCGCAATCTGCCGTTTCCCGAATGGCAGGGGCAAAGCCTGACCGGCAAGGTGATCGCAGTGCTGCCAGAACAAGGCTTTGGCGACGCGGTGCTATTCGCCCGGTTCCTGAGCGTGCTGCAAGGGCGTGATTGCCGGGTCGTCATGGCGGTGAAGCCACCGCTACGGCGTCTGTTTGCAAATCTGCCGGGCGTGGATGTGATGTTTGACAGTCTACAGGCGGATACCAAAGTCGATTACTGGGTCAACATGATGGACCTTGCGGCTTTGTATTTTCAGCAAGGCGGCGCAGTGCCGCCTCCTGCCGTTCTGACCGTTCCGGACGACTCCCGACAGCGGGCGCGGTCGTTGGTGGCCCCTTATGCAGGTAAGCTGAAGGTTGGTGTGGTCTGGACCGGATCGGTGACCTATCGCGGGAACGGTTTCCGGTCGTTCAGTCACCGCGATGTCCTGCCGCTGGCCGACGTGCCGGGCATCCAGCTGTTTTCTTTATATAAGGGACCGGAGCTAAAGGCGTATTATGCCGATGGGGCGGATGGTTTCATCATTGATACGGGCAGCACAGAGCGCGACTTTGCTGATACTGCTGCGATGATGCAGGCCTGCGATCTGGTCATCACCTCTGATACCGCAACAGCCCATATTGCCGGATCGCTTGGCGTGCCGGTGTGGTGTATCCTGCATTGGGATGCCTTTTGGGTCTATACCCACCACGGTGCGTCAACCCCGTGGTATCCGCAGATGCGCCTGATGCGGCAGCATCGCCCGCTGGATTGGTCCGGCGTGATGGCGGATGTAACCGATGCCCTGCAGAAGACCATGTCGGAGGCGAAAGCATGAAGGATATCCTTGTTCCCACCGCACCGGGGGAATTGATCGACAAGCTGACAATCTTGCGGCTGAAAGCGGAACACATCAACGATGCCGCAAAACTGGCGAACGTGCAGCACGAGCAACAGGTTCTGACCGCCATTGCTGACGATGCCCTGCCACAAAGTGATGCTTTGGCAAAGCTGTGGGACGAACTGTATCGCATCAACGGCGATCTTTGGGTGATCGAGGATGATATTCGCGCCTTTGAGGCGCGCGGCGATTTTGGCCCCGGCTTTGTCGCGCTTGCGCGGGCTGTCTATGTGACCAACGATGAACGCGCCGCCATCAAGAAGCGGATTAACCTTCTGCTTGGCTCTGCTATCGTTGAAGAGAAATCCTATTACGCCCCGGAGACAAATCGATGACATCTGCCAAACGTGCCCCTGCCGACCGTATCAAGGCGGCCCGCCGCGATTTATCCGCGCTGCGCGCCGAACTGACCGAGGCACTGCGCACGGAGCGGACCCGCAAGCGCGGGCCGATGGTGCGGATGATGCACGAAGTTCAAGGAATGCTGATCCCGGGCTTTCCCTATGCCTCACAATCCGGGCAGGATCAGGCGGTAGAGCGCATTCTGCAGGGGAAACGTGGCGGCGTATTTGTCGATATTGGTGCCTATGACGGGCTGACTGGATCAAATTCTTTGTATTTTGAAAAGTATCTGGGCTGGTCCGGCACCCTAGTTGAACCCGTCAAGCAAAGCCGCGACAAGGCAGAGGTTTGGCGCAGCAGCCCCTGTTTGCCCTATGCCATCGCGGAAGCCGACGGCGAGGCGTCCTTTATCGCCGTAACGCAAGGCTATACGCAAATGAGCGGTATTGAAGGCGCATATGACGCCGGTCTGCTGTCGCGTGTGCGGTCCGATCCCCGCCACGCGGAGGAACGGATCACGGTGCAAACCCGTAGTTTAAACAGCCTTTTTGCCGAACTTGGCCTGACTCAGGTCGATTTCGTTTCGCTTGATATCGAAGGTGGCGAGTTGGCCGCGTTGCAGGCTTTTGACCCCGCGACATGCCGTGTCGATGTCTGGGCAATCGAAAACAACACAGGTGGATCGCAAATCGCATCCCTGATGAGGGAGCGCGGCTATAACCTGACCGAGTTCTGCGGGGTGGACGAAATCTATGTCCGTAACGATTTGTAAACCAAATTCGCACGCATTGCGCGTTTAAGGCCGCCTTCATACCCCGCGTTGCATGCCTTTTGGCACGTCAACGCGAGGAACGAACCCATGAGCGGTAACCCGAACCAACCGATCATCATCAAGCGCAAAAAGGTCGTCAAAGGTGGCGGGCACCATGGTGGGGCCTGGAAGGTTGCCATGTATTTAATCCTTTAGGGGCAGCATTTTGCGGCCCTTGTTTTGGGAAAGCGCCCCTGCGCTGGGGCTATGACACGCCGTTCTGACGTTTGTAGCCGCATCTTCGTCGGCAGTACCGTCCGTTTTCGAACTGGCTTTGAGGTTAAGGTCTTACTCTAAATACCAGGTTAACGGCTGGCTGTATTTTCAATAAAATTTCAGTTTAATTTTTTAAGCTTTGCGCTCTAATGTATCGTAGCGGCATGCGACAATCTGGCGTTCACCATTTGCTTTATACAAACTTAACCCCGTACGGACTTCAGATATAGCCTTTAGCCGTGATTGCGCGGACTTAATGCCGTCGCAGATCGCCAAGAGAAGTTGGGAATTTCGCTTTAAGTCTGTTTGAATATGAGCGCTAATTGGTGCTGATAGCGCAGTTGTCGAGAGTGACTGAGACAATAAATATTTCTGCTTTGCAAATTCTGGCAAGCTATCAAAATCGCCACTCATAATCGACTTTCGTTCTTTTTTTAATAGTTCAAGGAGTGCATCGGCAGTAGGGTCATGCATAAACGCGAACCTTCATTGCATCGAATAGAGATTCGGCTAATCCAATTCCGCCGGCAGCAATAATATTTTCTGCCTGAGCGTCCCTTAGAAACGATGCGAAGCCGTCTTCGCCATCGCCGCCTCCGAATGCCCCATTTGATGCGTCGAAGCCGGAAGCTTTCAACATTTCGGACAAAAAGGTGGCTTCCAGCTGCTGAGCCGCAGCCATTAATTTTTCATCTGATGTTACCGGTACGTTGCGGGCCTGTGGCGGTACGGCGGCTGGTATTGCGGACATCGGTGTCATGTTGGAACCTCTTGATTACATTTTTTCCGTTGTGGCCGAGAGCGGTAAAAAGTTCGTAACCTTCATGGAGCAAAAGGGGGAAATCAGTACAGAAAGTTTCGCGATGCAGTCTTCGATTGTCATACCTACCAGTGTCGTTGCGACATCTTTTAACAAGGGTGTGGACGACGTTAACAAGCTTAGTTCTCATGATGTTACCACTAATTTCTCTAATGTTTTCTTTCGATTGCCGCTGCCCGCTCAGATATCGACGCCCCCCGGGCACTTCGCCGAGGGCGACACTGATTCGCTGAATGGGCAGGTGGGCGGAAACGCTGTTGACGATGATCCGTTGGCAAAGGAAGAGCCGGATCGTGAAGTGTTAGTGCCCGAGGATCTTGGCATAGCCTCATCGCATTCGAGACCTGAAACAGTACGTGGTCTGCCTGCCGTGCCTCCTTTGCTAGAACCAATTTTTCCTAAAAATAAGGTTGCCGACCTACTCACTGAAAAACTGGACAATCCTGTATCGGAGTCGCGGGATGAGCCTTGGGCGCTTCGGCCTAGCAATATTGTGAGTGAGTTGCCGCGCGAGCAAACAGTAAATAGCGTCCAAAATGCTAGTAGCGTTCAACCAAACGTGGGGGCGTTGGTGCGGGAAAATACGCCCGGTGCTATGGGGGCTATTGGCCTAATCGAAATTAGTTCAACCATGAAGGCATCTGACAATACTCAATTCAGCCAGGTGGATAATAAGGCGTCTTTATCAAGCCAACCTTATATAGCCTTCCCTGAATTAGATTGTGAAACCCAGAAATTTGTTGCCGCGTCTGAAAGTGGCAAGGGGGTCCATATTTTGACTGAAGACCTTAAGCAGAAAATGCTTCCTATGTCCGACAGCCCAACGACCGACTTGCAAAGTGCGAAAAGTGTCACTCCATTTTTCGAACAAAATCGGGGGGCTGATGGTGCGAGTTATGTGAATACGCCTGCGGTTTCATTCGCGTCGCGCGATGGTAAGCCTGCAGTCTTGGCAATATCTGACGATAAGGGACCGAAACCGCAGGGTGCCGAAAAACAACCTAGCGCGATCAGGCAAGATATCGGACAAACGTCCGATTTGACACCTAAACAGGCAGCATTTGATCCGTCCCATCTTGCGAAAAATGATGACCTCCAAGTTGAACCAAAAAATCTAACCGTCAGTGATAAGGATATAGGGACGCAGGCTGTAAACGGGCTTGTGACTATGGGGAAAGCGGATCCACAGATTACTGGATTGCATCGCCCGCAAACGCCACTTCTCGCTCAGCATGTGGCGCAACAGCTTAGTGTCAGTGTGCGCCAAGCATCGGACCGCACAACTGAAATCGCGCTCGATCCAGTTGAATTGGGTAGAGTTCAGATGCAAATGAAGGCCACGGATCAGTCAATCGTCCTTACTATTATGGCGGACCGACCTGAAACGGTAGATCTTATGCGTCGAAATATCGATATATTAAACCAAGAGTTTAAAGCACTTGGATATACTTCGGTCACTTTAAATTTCAGTTCTGCGCAAGACAACGCCGGTTTTGGCATGTCCGGCGAGACTGGTTCCGATAATCAGGCTGGGAGCGGTGAAGCCGAATTGACTTCAATTGTTGACGCGGTAGATGCCGCACCTGCCGATTCACTCCGCAATGCGGACGGCAGTCTTGATCTTCGCTGGTAGGAGCGACTAATGGATATTAATACGATAGCAACCAGTACGACACGGTCGACTTCAATACAGACCGCGGACAATAGTAGCGGGACCAAGATTAGCTCTGATTTCGAAACGTTTTTAAAAATGTTGACGGTGCAGATGCAGAATCAGGATCCGCTCAACCCTGTCGATTCAGCGGATTATGCGACACAACTCGCGACTTTTTCTGGGGTTGAACAGCAGGTGCAAACAAATGATCTGTTGCGTTCACTTGTGGGGCAATCGGGGACCGGGGGCCTTGCCCAGCTGGCGGGTTGGGTCGGAATGCAGGCCCGTGCAGCCGTTCCAGCGTACTATGATGGTGGGCCCGTAAGTGTCGTTCCAAAGGTCCAGAGCGGTGCCGATGCAGCGCAGCTTGTTGTTTTCAACGACACCGGGGCCGAAGTGCAGCGCTTGGATATCGGCTTGGACAATCAGGCAATTGCCTGGAATGGTCTTAGGGTGAATGGCCAGCAAATGCCGGACGGCTATTATCGCTTTGAAACAGTCAGTTACGCCCTTGGTGAGGTTGTTGCCAACAATACGGCCGAAATATATGCAACGGTAAGCGAAGTTCAGGTTCGCAATGGCGCAAATACCCTCGTCTTGTCTGGCGGCCGAACTGTCGCAGCGAGTGAGGTTACAGCAGTGCGCGATGCTGCTTTGTCCTAAACTAGGCTTTGAATGAACCAAGCAGCTCCAACGATCACGCCCCCCAGCGCCATCCATGCGGCCCGCGCCCGTCGTCGTTGCGGTCGTGGTGGTGGGGGCGGGTTGTTCAGGCGGATCAGGGCTTCTTCCGCAAGTCGTGGCAATTGGGGGCCAAATCGGGCCAAGACAAGGGCGGTTTTGCGCAGATCATTCACCAAAGCACGCGGGCCGATGCTTTTGCTGACATAGTCCGTCACGATAGGCTGGGCCACCTGCCAAATGTTCATGTGCGGGTCGAGCGATCGCGCCACCCCTTCCACAACAACCATAGTACGCTGCAGGTGAATCAGTTCGGTCCGGGTTTCCATGCCAAAGCGTTCTGTCACTTCAAACAGATAAGCCAGCAATCGCGCCATAGAAATGCGGCTGGCATCCATGCCAAAGATCGGCTCGCCAACGGCCCGAAGGGCGCGGGCAAAATCGTCAACGTCCATGTGGGCGGGCACATAGCCGGCTTCAAAATGGACCTCGGCAACGCGCTGATAATCTCGCCTGATAAAGCCGAACAGGATCTCGGCGTAAACGCGGCGGGTGTATTCATCGATTCGCCCCATGATTCCGAAGTCATAGGCAATAACGGTCCCGTCTGGCGCGACCTTCAGGTTTCCTTGGTGCATGTCGCCGTGGAAATAGCCATCCCGTAGCGCGTGATTTAAGAACAGTTGCAAAATGCGCGCGGCCAAAGCGGGGCGATCGACACCTGCCGCATCCAGCGCGATATTATCGCCAGCACCGATTCCTTCCACCCAGTCAAGCGTCATGACGCGGCGGCCGGACAGGTGCCAACGAATCGCAGGCACCCTGAATTTCTCATCTTTGGCTGTGTTGGCTTGAAACTCTGCCGCGGCGGCGCTTTCCAGTCGCAAATCAAGTTCACCCATCACCACGCCTTCAAAGTGCGTTATGACATCCATCGGGTGCAACCGGCGCGATGCAGGAGAAAGCACTTCGATCATGCGAGCGGCAAAGTAGAATGCGTCGATGTCCCGGCCAAACGCGCGCTCAATGCCGGGCCGCAATATTTTGACGGCAACCGCTTCGCCCGTTTCAATCAGTGTCGCCTTGTGCACCTGCGCCAGCGATGCTGCCGCGACCGGTTCGGAGAAGTTAGAGAAAATCGATTCGACCGGCACGCCCAGTTCGCTTTGCACAGCGGCCTTTGCTTCGGCGATAGAAAACGGCGGCAGCTTGTCCTGCAGCACACGAAGCTGCACAGCCAGGTCGTCGCCAACAACATCGGGCCGGGTCGACAGGATCTGGCCGAACTTGATATAGGCCGGCCCCAGGGCCGTGAGGGCACGTGGGGCGGCAGGCATGGTTGCATCGCCGCTATAGCCAAGCCACTGAAATGGCCAGACAATACCGCGCACGACGCTGCGTAGCAACGGACCTGCCTCAAAGGCATCCATGATGACTTTCATGGCGCCGGTCCGTTCTAGCGTTGCGCCGGTACGGATCAGGCGAATGATATTATGAGGACCGCGCACTTATAGTTTCCATCCGGAATGTAGCGCAGCCACGCCAAGGGTCAGATTGCGATACTTTGCGTTATCGAAGCCCGCCGCCCGTACCATTCCCAAAAATGTATCCTGATCCGGGAATTTGCGGATCGATTCGACCAAATACTGATAACTGTCTCGGTCCCCGGCAATGACTTGACCCATGCGGGGAATCACGTTGAACGAATAGGCGTCATAGGCTTTTTGCATCATCGGATTTGGCAGCTGGCTAAATTCCAGCACCATCAACCGCCCGCCGGGGCGCAGCACGCGATACGCTTCGTTCAGCGCATCCTGCGGCCGGGTCACGTTCCGAATGCCAAAGCTGATCGTATAAACATCAAACGTATTGTCCGGGAATGGCAGCGCCATGGCATCACCGACAACCCAATCAAGCTGATCGTGCATGCTTTCTGCCTCGGCGCGTTTGCGCCCCTCGATCAGCATGGATTCGGTAATATCCAGCACGGTCGAATGGCCAGACCCTGCGCGTTTCAGAAACCGGAACGAAATATCGCCGGTGCCGCCAGCCACATCCAGCAGGCGTTGGCCGGGGCGCGGGGCCAGCCAGTCCATCATTGCATCTTTCCAAATGCGGTGCACACCGCCCGACATGACATCGTTCATAATGTCGTATTTACTGGCCACGGATGAGAAAACGCCCTGTACGCGTCCGGCTTTGTCCTCTTCGCGCACGGTTTCAAAGCCGAAGTGGGTGGTTTTGTCGCTTTCGGTCATGGCTTGCGGTCCTGTCCTTGTCGCACCAGATGTAGTGTGCCGCGACGGTCCTACAATGTCGCATCCGCTGAAGGAACAGCCAATGCCCGAATTGCCAGAGGTAGAGACAGTCCGCCGCGGACTTTCCCCCGTCATGGAGGGACATATCATCACGCTGGCAGAGGTGAATCGCCCAGATCTGCGCTGGCCGTTCCCTGACCGTATGGCCGACCGTTTGACCGGTGCGCGGGTCGAACGGTTGCGGCGGCGGTCGAAATATATACTGGCAGACCTGGACAGTCAGGAAACCTTACTGATCCACCTTGGCATGTCGGGGCGTATGTTAATTACCGGCGCGATGCTGGGTGATTTCCATCACGACCACCCCGCGCCGGCAAAACATGATCATGTCGTGTTCCACATGGGGCAGGGCGCGCGGGTCACGTTCAACGATGCGCGCCGCTTTGGTGCGATGGACCTGATGCCAACCGCGTCCGCCGCCGAACACTGGCTGATGAAGGACCTGGGGCCAGAACCTTTTGCCAATGATTTTAATGAATGCTATCTGGTCGCCCGTCTGAAAGGGCGCAACACGCCGATCAAATCGGCCCTGCTGGACCAACGCATCGTCGCGGGCCTGGGGAATATCTATGTCTGCGAAGTGTTGCACCGCGCGCGCATTCATCCTGCCCGCAAGGCCGGCCTAATTCCCGAAAAAGACCTGTCTGAATTGGTCCCCCTGATCCGCCAGGTGCTGCAAGAAGCCATTGCCGCAGGGGGATCATCCCTGCGCGATTACCGGCAGGCAGATGGAGAGTTGGGCTATTTCCAGCACGGATTCGCCGTCTATGGTCGCGAAAGTGAACCCTGCGTCACCCCCGGCTGTAGCGGCACGATTGAACGTATTACGCAGTCGGGACGCTCATCCTTCTTTTGCCCGCAATGCCAAAGATAGCTTGATCGCGGCGGCAGTTTTGCGCATCACATGGTGTCTGACCTGTTGAACGGAGGGCCGCATGGCCTATGAGACCATAATCGTCGACACCGCCGACGACGTCGCCACGATACGCCTGAACCGGCCCGACGCGCTGAACGCGCTCAACCAGATGCTGCTGAACGAATTGTGCGCAGCACTGGAAGAGGCGGATGCCTCTGACAAGGTGCGCTGCATCATTGTGACCGGTTCGGAAAAGGCGTTTGCCGCTGGCGCTGACATCACCGAAATGGCCGACAAATCCTACGTGGATATGACGACGCAAGCCTATTTCCAGAACCAGTCCCGTCGGATCGAACAGATCCGCAAACCGATCATCGCGGCCGTATCCGGTTATGCGTTGGGTGGCGGGTGTGAATTGGCGATGATGTGCGATTTCATCATCGCCTCTGACACGGCCAAGTTCGGCCAGCCCGAAATCAACCTCGGCGTTATTGCCGGTATGGGGGGCACCCAGCGCCTTGCACGTTATGTCGGCAAGTCCAAGGCGATGGACATGAACCTGACCGGCCGTTTCATGGACGCCGAAGAGGCGCTGTCTTCTGGCCTTGTCAGCCGTGTCGTGCCTGCGAAAAAGCTGATGGAGGAGGCGCAAAGCGCCGCACAAAAGATCGCGGCCAAATCGCTGTTGGCCTCGATGGCTGCCAAGGACGCCGTGAACCGCGCGTTCGAAACAACATTGGCCGAAGGTCTGAATTACGAACGCCGCACTTTTTACGGCCTCTTCGCAACGCAGGATCAAAAAGAAGGCATGGCTGCCTTTCAGGAAAAGCGCGAAGCGCAGTTCCGCGACAAGTAATGCTTTCCTTTTAGGCGGGGCCGGTCTATAGGCCCCGCTACATGCGCGTGATGCCCGCTTTGGCAGATCATTCCGGTAATGAACCCGGTGGGCCTCTTGGGCGCGCAATAGTATTGTATCGACCTAGAAAAGAAGGCCCAGAATCATGGCAAATACTCCACAGTCCAAAAAGCGTGCAAAGCAGAACGAAGCCCGCTTTGCAGTCAACAAAATGCGCCGTTCGCGTATCCGGACGTTCCTGCGCTCTGTTGAAGAAGCAATTGCTTCCGGCGATCAGGCCGTTGCTGCTGCTGCTCTGAAGGCTGCTCAGCCTGAACTGATGCGCGGCGTGTCCAAGGGCGTCGTCCACAAAAACACCGCAGCGCGCAAGATGTCGCGCCTGTCCAGCCGCGTCAAAGCACTGGCCTAAATCCTTAGCCGATCGGCACGCTGTTGCCCGGTTGCATAGGTTCCAAACGCGTCCTTCGGGGCGCGTTTTTTTTCGCCCAACCGGCTTTGGGGAAAAGTTGTGTGACGTTTCAAAGACGTCAGAGATTCTTAATGGCCGGGATAGGAGTCAAGCGCGTTGTTCTGTTGTGGACAACCCAAACCCCTTGCTAACTTACCCAAGCGATTCACATCGTTCCGGGGGGGACATGGGATTGCGGCGCAGGCAGTATGCGAACGGGGTCGTGGAATGGCCCTTGGATCGCCGCCCGGGTAAGTCGTCGTAATCAACGCAGCCAGACTGTTACACCGTGGAGAGTCCACGGGAAACTTGGTCGGCCTGACCGTTTGCGGGTGCCATGCGTGGCACACGGTTGGTGGCGCTGTGTCCCCTTTGATTTTGCGTTTTTGCGCAGCCGCCGGCCATCCGGCGCCTTGCGCAAAGACGCAGAAATGTCAGCTCTGCCACGCCCCGCAACTGCGGCGGATGTGGCTGTGGTGTCCGGGATATGTGGACGTGGCAGGCCTGCCGGCCTGTCTGGCAGGCAGTGTAAAACGGATCGGGATACCATGAGCGACGACGTGTGGGGGCATGTGCTGGCGGAACTTGAAAAGGATATGAGCAAGGCAAAATTCCAAAGCTGGATTGCCTCCTTGTCCTTTGTCGGGATCGAAGACCGCGTGGCCCGGTTCGAGGTTCCAACAACTTTTATCGGTAACTATGTCGATCAGCATTTTGCAGATCAGATCGTCTATGGCTTTAACCGCGCCGGACGCGCCGTCGAACGGCTAAGCTTTGACGTCAGCCTGGCCAAGCGCGACGCCGCGACCCCGATTCCCGTGGCCGCCACCGCTGCGAAAACATCGACCGCAGATTTCGGTGCGGACTTTGATCCGCTGGGTCTGCCGATTGATCCGAATCTGACCTTTGATAATTTCGTTGTCGGCAAGCCGAACGAACTGGCCCACGCCGCAGCCCGCCGCGTTGCCGAAGGCGGTCCTGTGACCTTTAACCCGTTGTTCCTATATTCCGGCGTCGGTCTGGGCAAAACCCACCTGATGCACGCCATCGCGAACGAATTGGCGCGCCGCCAGCCGGAACTGCGTGTGCTGTATCTGTCTGCTGAACGGTTTATGTACCGTTTCATCACATCGCTGCGCGAGCGCAAGATGATGGAATTTAAGCATGCCCTGCGGTCTGTCGACATCCTGATGATCGACGACGTACAATTCATGGCGGGCAAGGATTCCACCCAAGAAGAATTCTTTCACACCTTCAACGCACTGGTCGATGCACGCAAACAGGTCATCATCTCTGGTGATCGTGCGCCGGGCGAAATCAAGGACATGGAAGACCGGATGCGCTCGCGTCTGCAGTGCGGCCTGATTGTCGATCTGCACCCGACCGACTTTGAACTGCGCCTTGGCGTGCTTCAGTCCAAAGTGGACCGCCAGCAGGAAATCTATCCGGGCCTGAAAATTGCGCCCGGCGTGCTGGAATACCTCGCGCATAAGATCACCAGCAACGTTCGCGTACTAGAAGGTGCCCTTGTGCGCCTGTTCGCCCACGCCAGCCTTGTGGGCCGCGATATCGATCTTGAACAGGCGCAGGACTGCCTGTCCGACATTTTGCGCGCCAACGACCGTAAAGTCAGTGTCGAGGAAATTCAGCGCAAGGTGTCCGAATACTACAACATCCGCCTGTCCGACATGGTCGGCCCCAAGCGGGTGCGCAGTTTTGCCCGGCCGCGCCAGATGGCGATGTATCTGTCCAAAACTCTGACCAGCCGTTCGCTGCCCGATATCGGCCGCCGCTTTGGTAAGCGTGACCACACGACAGTCATGCACGGCGTCAAGAAAATCGAAGAGTTATGCAACACGGACGCCCAGATTGCCGACGATCTTGAAATCCTGCGCCGCGCATTGGAGCAGTAAGAGCCACACCCGGCGGAAAAACGCTGGAAAACCCTTGAGCATGACGCAAAAAGCAGTAGCTTCGCGGTCCCGGACCACGGGTGCAACGGCGGAGCTAGACCTATGAAATTTTCCATCGAACGGGCGAGCCTGCTCAAGGCCGTGGCGCAGGCGCAGTCAGTCGTGGAGCGGCGCAACACGATCCCTATTCTGGCCAATGTGCTGATCGAAGCTGAAGGCGACAGCGTTCAGTTCCGCGCCACCGACCTTGATATTGAAGTCGTCGACCGTGCCGACGCCAAGGTCGATCGTGCCGGAGCGACCACCGTGGCCGCGGTGACGTTGAACGAAATTGTTCGCAAGCTGCCTGACGGTGCCTTGGTGACCCTGACCGAGGAAGGTGCCTCTGGTCGCCTTACAATCGAGGCGGGGCGGTCGAATTTTTCGCTAGCAACCCTTCCACGCGAAGATTTCCCCGTGATGGCGACATCTGATTACACCACCAATTTTAGCGCGCCCGCCCCGGTGCTGCGCCGTCTGTTCGATAAGGCGAAGTTCGCAATTTCCACCGAGGAAACAAGGTATTATCTAAACGGCGTTTATATGCACGTCTCTGACGGTGATAGCGGCAAGGTGCTGCGCTGCGTGGCGACCGACGGTCACCGTTTGGCCCGCATCGACGCCGAACTGCCCGCCGGAGCCGAAGGTATGGCCGGCGTGATCGTGCCCCGCAAGACAGTAGGCGAGCTGCGCAAGCTGCTTGACGATGACGAGCTTGAGGTCAAGGTTTCCGTGTCCGAAACCAAGGTACGCTTTGCCACGCCGAATCTGACCCTGACATCCAAGGTCATCGACGGCACGTTCCCCGATTACACCCGCGTCATTCCACAGGGCAACACACGCCGCATGGAAGTCGACGCCGCTGAATTCGCCCGCGCCGTCGACCGTGTTGCTACGGTCAGCAGCGAACGTAGCCGCGCCGTCAAGCTGCAGCTGGAAGACGACCGGCTGATCCTGTCGGTCAACGCCCCTGATTCGGGTGCGGCCGAAGAGGAGCTGGCCGTCGCCTATGCTGACGAGCGGCTTGAGATCGGCTTTAACGCGAAATACCTGCTGGAAATTGCCAACCAGGTGGACCGTGAAAATGCTGTTTTCATGTTCAACGGCTCTGGTGATCCGACCCTGATGCGCGAAGGCAACGATATGTCCGCTGTATACGTCGTCATGCCGATGCGGGTTTAAAGTTTCGGTTTTTGACAAAACCGAGCCTCCGGCGGGGATATTTTTGACCAGAAGAAGGGTGGACCCGGCATGACGGGCTTGCGGGTCACCAGATTGCAGCTGTCGCATTTCCGCTCGCACAAGCGGGCGGAAGTCGCGGCTGACACGCGCCCTATTGCAATATTTGGCCCCAATGGCGCGGGCAAAACCAACCTTCTGGAAGCGGTGTCTTTGCTTTCGCCGGGGCGCGGTTTGCGCCGTGCCGGTGCCGACGACCTGGTGCGCCGGCCTGAGGCATTAGGCTGGCGCATTTTTGCGGATGTGACCGCCGGACGGCAAACCCACGAGATCGTAACTGGGGCCGAGGCCGGCCAATCGCGCAGCGTTCAGTTAGACGGCAAAACCGTCACCCAGACCGCGCTGGCCAATGTGCTGCGTGTGCTTTGGCTTGTGCCCGCTATGGACAGGCTTTGGATCGAAGGAGCCGAAGGGCGGCGGCGGTTTCTGGACCGGGCGACGCTGAGTTTCGTGCCCGGCCATGCCGAAGCGGCGCTGCGCTATGAAAAGGCCATGCGAGAGCGTAATCGCCTGCTGAAAGACATGGTGCGGGACGCCCATTGGTATGCTGCACTTGAAGGCCGCATGGCCGAGGCCGGCGCGCAGGTGCAGGCCAATCGTGCTGCCACCGTGGCGGCCTTGATGGCGGCGCAGCACGATGCCGCAACCGCCTTTCCGACCGCAAACCTGTCCTTGATAGAAGGTGGCGATGACGTTCAGGGCGCGGAAGCGTTGAACGAGGCATTCGCTGCTGGTCGCGCCCGGGATCTGGCCGCTGGCCGCACGCTTGTCGGGCCGCACCGCAGTGATCTGGATGCCGTATTTGCCGACAAAGGCACCCTTGCCCGCGATTGTTCGACAGGTGAGCAAAAGGCGTTGCTGATCAGCTTGATCCTTGCCAATGCCCGCGCCCTGATCGCGCAGGACGGCCAGCCGCCTGTTCTGCTGCTGGATGAGGTTGCGGCCCATCTGGACGCCGCGCGCCGCGCGGCGCTATATGACGAAATTTGCGCCTTGGGTGCGCAGGCCTGGATGACGGGAACAGAGGCGCAGTTGTTCGACGCGCTTGGCGACCGGGGCCAATATTTGCATGTCACCGAAGCGGATGGCGCGTCGGCGGTAGAGGATGCAACATGACGATTACGGCCGCCGACATGGCGCTTTATGCAGCCGCCCTGTTTGCCCTGTTCCTGACGCCCGGCCCCGTTTGGGTCGCCCTGATTGCCCGCACGTTGTCGGGCGGCTTTCATGCCGCATGGCCGCTGGCTCTGGGGGTGGTTGTGGGCGATGTGCTGTGGCCGATGCTGGCAATCCTTGGGGTCAGTTGGATCGTATCTGTCTACAGCGACTTCATGGTGGTGCTGCGCTGGGTGGCCTGCGTGATCTTTATCTTCATGGGTTATCTGATCATCCGCAATGCGGATCGCAGCATCGGGTCTGACAGTCGGCTGACGCGCCCCGGTATGTGGGCGGGATTTATGGCCGGAGTCGCGGTCATCCTGGGCAATCCAAAGGCTATCCTTTTCTACATGGGTGTGTTGCCTGGCTTTTTTGATCTGACGGGGCTGACGGGCCTTGATATTGCAGCGATCTGCTTTTTGTCGCTGATCGTCCCGCTGACCGGCAACCTGATCCTGGCCTATTTCTTTGGTCGCGCCCGGGCGCTTTTGCGTTCCCCGGCCGCCGTGCGGCGCACCAACCAGATCGCAGGCGGGCTGCTGATCGTGGTCGGCTGTATCATCCCTCTGATCTGACACAAAATATAGGGTTCGTGCGTGACAGTGGGGCGGAAAATGACTATATTTTCCCGGTAAGAAGAAGGAAATTTCCGCATGTCCGACGATACCGCCGAAAACACTGCCTACGGCGCTGATTCTATCAAGGTTTTGAAGGGGTTGGAGGCCGTTCGTAAACGGCCCGGCATGTATATCGGTGACACTGATGACGGTTCTGGCCTGCATCACATGGTCTATGAAGTCGTGGATAACGGTATTGACGAGGCGCTTGCCGGTCACGCCGACCACGTCAGCGTGAAAATTCATGCCGACGGCTCTGTATCTGTAGGCGATAATGGTCGCGGTATTCCTGTCGACATGCACAAGGAAGAAGGCGTCAGCGCGGCAGAGGTCATCATGACCCAGCTACATGCGGGCGGCAAATTCGACAGTAATTCCTATAAGGTGTCCGGCGGTCTGCACGGGGTCGGTGTGTCGGTTGTGAACGCGCTGTCCGACTATTTGGAACTGCGCATCTGGCGCAACGGCAAGGAACACTACGCCCGCTTTGAAGGTGGCTATACCACTGAATCCCTGCGGGTCGAAGGTGACGCCAATGGCCGCAAGGGCACCGAAGTGCGCTTTCTGGCCAGTTTAGAGACCTTTTCGAACCGTGATTTCGATTTCCACACGCTGGAAAAGCGTCTACGCGAACTGGCCTTTTTGAACTCTGGTGTGCGCATCATCCTAGAAGACGAACGCCCCGCTGAACCCCTGCGGACAGAGCTGTTTTATGAAGGCGGCGTAAAGGAATTCGTTAAATACCTTGACCGGTCGAAATCCTCGATCCTGCCAGAGCCGATCTATGTGCGCGGCGAGCGTGACGACATCGGTATCGAAGTCGCGATGTGGTGGAACGACAGCTATAACGAAATGGTGCTGCCCTTTACCAACAACATCCCGCAACGCGATGGCGGTACGCATATGGCGGGCTTTCGCGCAGCCCTGACCCGCACCATCAACGCCTATGCGCAGTCAAGCGGCATTGCGAAAAAGGAAAAGGTATCGTTCACTGGCGATGACGCGCGCGAGGGGCTGACCTGCGTGCTATCCGTCAAAGTGCCCGATCCGAAGTTTTCGAGCCAGACCAAGGACAAGCTTGTCAGCTCTGAAGTGCGGCCCGCGGTCGAAAACCTGGTCGGCGAAAAGCTGGCGGAGTGGTTCGAGGAGAACCCCCAGATCGCCAAGGTTGTTGTCGGAAAGATCGTAGAGGCCGCACTGGCCCGCGAGGCCGCCCGCAAAGCTCGTGATCTGACCCGCCGCAAAACGGCGATGGATGTGAACTTCCTAGCTGGAAAGCTGAAGGATTGTTCTGAAAAAGACCCGTCAAAAACCGAAGTTTTCCTGGTCGAGGGTGATTCCGCTGGTGGCTCTGCCCAGACAGGTCGGGACCGCGGGACGCAGGCGATTTTGCCGCTGAAGGGTAAGATTCTGAACGTCGAACGCGCGCGTTTTGACCGGATGCTCGGCAGTCAGGAAATCGGCAACCTTGTCATGGCGCTTGGCACCGGCATCGGCCGGGACGAATTCAACATCAGCAAGCTGCGCTACCACAAGGTCATCATCATGACCGACGCTGACGTCGACGGT
Source organism: Loktanella sp. R86503 (assembly GCF_042466455.1). Lineage (NCBI taxonomy): Bacteria > Pseudomonadati > Pseudomonadota > Alphaproteobacteria > Rhodobacterales > Roseobacteraceae > Loktanella > Loktanella sp. R86503. Next base: position 78,926 of record NZ_JAXHCI010000002.1, on the reverse strand, counting down.
GCGCACATCCGGACGCTTTTGCTGACCTTCTTCTTCCGCCAGATGCCCGAACTGATCGAAGGCGGTTATCTTTATATCGCGCAGCCGCCGCTGTACAAAGTGGCGCGTGGCAAGTCTGAAGTGTACCTGAAAGATCAGGCCGCAATGGACGACTACCTGATCGAGCAGGGTATCGAAGGTGCCATGCTACGCCAAGGCAATGGCGAGGAAATCACTGGATCGGACCTGCGCCGCGTGGTCGAGGATGCGCGTCAGCTGAAGCGTGTTCTGGACGCCTTTCCAACGCATTACCCGCGACACATTCTGGAACAGGCCGCCATCGCCGGTGCCTTTGCGCCCGGTGCTGTCAGCGCGGACCTGCAAGGCGTGGCTGACAAGGTCGCGACCCGCCTGAACCTGATCGCGCTGGAATGGGAACGCGGCTGGCAAGGCCGGATCACGCAGGACCACGGTATTCGTCTGGCCCGCATCCTGCGCGGCGTTGAAGAGGTACGCACCCTTGACGGTGGCCTGCTGCGGTCCGGCGAGGCGCGCAAGACCGGTACTTTTACGCAGGCTCTGCAGGACGTCTATGACCTGCCGGCCAAACTGATCCGCAAGGATCGCAGCCAGCTGATCCACGGCCCGCTGGACCTGCTCGCCGCCATTCTGGAAGAGGGCGAGCGCGGCCTGTCCCTGCAACGCTACAAGGGATTGGGAGAGATGAACCCGGAGCAGCTGTGGGAAACGACACTGGATCCGGACGCCCGCACCCTGTTGCAGGTTAAGGTCGAAGATCTGGCCGAAGCTGACGATTTGTTCACCAAGCTGATGGGTGACGTGGTCGAACCGCGCCGCGTGTTTATTCAGGACAACGCCCTGAACGTCGAAAATCTGGACTTTTAAAGTCCGATGTCTGATCGCCCTGTCGTTCGCCAGCTGATCCGGTTGGCCGCGCGTCTGACAGGGCGGCCCCACAGGCAAGACATCTGGCCGGGCCTTGCCGTTGACCGGGCGTCCGGTCTGGTCACATGGCGGGGCAATCCGTTGCTGACGCTTCTATCCTTTGCTGAAATTGTGCCGCCGGACATGCCCTTGATCGCAATTGTCGGCAGTGGTCCGTCTGTCGCGGATCAGGATCCGACGCGCCTGCCGCCGCGCAGCGCGATTTTGCTGAACGGGGCCGCAAGTCTTGCCGGCAGCGTTCCTCCTCTCGCTGTCATGGTCGAAGACGAACGCTTTGTGTTTCGTCACATGGCGATGCTGGCGCGCCTGTCCCCGGACATTCCGCTATTGCTGTCGCCCGCCGCCCTGCGCGCCATGGCGGAGCGGGACAGTGCCGTATTGAAGGATCGCCGTGTTGCGTTGATCGACAATCTGGCCAAGCCCGTAAACCAAGCACGCCGCACGCTGGCTGACCCGGCGCTGGACGCCGTTCTGACGCGCGGGGTGAATGGCACAGCTTTGTCACGCGATCCGGATACAGGCGTTGTCATCTTTGGCACAGTGGCGTTGTCGGCAGTGCAAGTCGCCTTGGCAGCGACGCCGAACCGCATTTTGCTAGTCGGCATTGACCTGACAAATGCCGCCAACACTCCTCGGTTCTACGAGGTAAAAGGGGCGGCCGCCGCCAGCGGAATCGTCGCCGGGCTGGACCGCATCCTTGGCGGCTTTGCATTGGCGCGGGACTTGGCGGGTGCAAACGACATTATGATGACCTGCGCCTCGCCCGTATCGGCCTTGCTGGATATCGAAATCGCATATGACCCGCAGCTTTCCACGCCATCGCAGGACTGACATGACCCAAGCACCGCTAACCATCGCCTTCGTGTCCGACCCGGGCCTGTTTCTGCCCAGCCTGCGGGCTATGGACGCGGCGTTGCGCCAAGCGCCGGACGGATTACAGGTTTTGTTTCTGGGGGCGAACCTGACACCGCAGATGTGGGACTGGGTCGCGCAGGTTGCGGCCAGGCATCCCCAATCGCAGATCAGGACCGAAGTGCTGCCGCCGGAATGGCTGGCCGATGCCCGCAGCCCCAAGGATTTCATCACCTCGACCGCGCTAGGGCGGATGTTTTTGCCGCGATTGACGACAGGGCGGGTGCTGTATCTGGATGGCGACATCATGGTGACGGGCGATCTGTCGAAGGCTGCTGCCATTGATATGCAGGGCAATCCGCTTGCGGGCGTACGCGATTTTTCTGTGATGAAATGGCTTTTTGCAGAGCAGCCTCATGCGGGGCTTCAGCGGCAGATCGACGTGCTGCCGGATGATCTGGATATCAAAAGCTATATTAACTCTGGCGTCTTGCTCATGGACACGGACGCGATCCGCGCGATCCCTGATCTGGTTGATTTGATGGAGGACGTAGGGGCCGCCGCAGGGTTTCCAACGGTTGATCAAGATCGCATCAATTTGCTGTTCAAAGGCCGGATCACCCATCTCGACCCGGCGTGGAATTGTTCTTGGGGCCGATTGAAGTTGCAACGCAAGCATCAGGGCGATCTGCCCGCCACGGCCAAGCACGTGCACCCGATGGTGGTTCATTTCCACGGCCCGCACAAACCGTGGCATCCGCTACGAATATCCAGCCTGTTGCGCGGCGCGACGGCGGTCTGGCGATACCGGCGCGACATGGCAACCTTTCGCCGCCGTTTTCCGGACATCCCGGACCACCTACCCAAATGAAAGATGCCCCGGCCTTTCGGTCCGGGGCATCTTGTTTTTCAGGGGAAGGGTGTTCAGCCTTCGCTGGCTTCTTCTGCCATTTCGGTGCCGGTGGCCTGATCGACCATTTTCATCGACAGGCGAACCTTGCCGCGATCGTCAAAGCCCAGCAGCTTGACCCAAACGTCCTGGCCTTCTTTCAGCACGTCGGACGGGTGGTTCAGGCGACGGTTTTCAATCTGGGACACGTGAACCAAGCCGTCCTTTTTGCCGAAGAAGTTTACAAAGGCACCAAAGTCGACCAGCTTGACGACCGTACCCTTGTAGATTTTGCCTTCTTCCGGCTCTGCCACGATCGACCAGATCATGTCATAGGCCTTTTTGATCTTGTCCGCGTCGTTGGATGCGATCTTGATCACACCATCGTCGTTGATATCGACCTTGGCACCGGACACTTCCACGATTTCGCGGATGACCTTGCCGCCGGAACCGATGACTTCACGGATCTTGTCGGTGGCAATCTGCATCGTTTCGATCTTGGGCGCGTGAACGCTGAACGAACCTGCACCGGTCAAGGCCTTGGACATTTCGCCAAGGATGTGAAGACGGCCAGCTTTCGCCTGCTCCAGCGCCTTTTTCATGATCTCTGGCGTAATGCCTGCGATCTTGATGTCCATCTGCAGCGACGTGATACCTGCTTCGGTACCGGCCACCTTGAAGTCCATGTCGCCCAGGTGATCTTCGTCGCCCAGAATGTCGGACAGCACGGCATAGCTGCCGTCATCTTCCATCACCAGACCCATGGCCACACCGGCCACAGCGGATTTCAGCGGAACGCCCGCGTCCATCATCGACAAAGAGCCACCGCAAACCGACGCCATAGAGGACGAACCGTTGGATTCGGTAATCTCTGACACGATGCGGATGGTGTAGGGGAAGTCGGTCGCGGCAGGCAGAACAGCCTGCAACGCACGCCAAGCCAGCTTACCATGGCCGATTTCGCGGCGACCAGGAGAGCCGACGCGGCCCACTTCACCAACCGAATACGGCGGGAAGTTGTAGTGGAGCATGAAGTTCGTCTTATACATGCCAGTCAGCAAGTCGATCATCTGCTCGTCATCGCCGGTACCCAGCGTGGTGACGACCAAACCCTGAGTTTCACCGCGTGTGAACAGGGCAGAACCGTGGGTCCGCGGCAGGATGCCGACTTCGGACACGATGGGGCGAATTTCGTCCAGCGCACGGCCATCGATACGGCGGCCGTTCTTGACCACGTCGCCGCGCAGAACGCTTGATTCCAGCTTTTTCAGCGCAGAGCCGAGGTTGCTATCTTCTTGCTGCTCTTCGGTCAGGGACGCGATGATATCGTCCTTGGCCTGCGCCACGGCAGAGGTGCGTTCCTGCTTGTCGGTGATCGCATAAGCGGCGCGCATCTTGTCTTCGCCAGCGGCTTTTACAGCTGCGGACAGCTCGGAATAGTCGTCAGGCGTGAAGTCGAACGGCTCTTTGGCGGCTTCTTCGGCCAGATCGATGATCAGGTCGATGACAGGCTGGATCTGCTCGTGCGCAAAGGTCACGGCACCCAGCATTTCGTCTTCGGTCAGCTCATAGGCTTCGGATTCCACCATCATGACGGCATCTTTGGTGCCTGCGACAACCAGATCGAGCCGCTGCTCGGGGTTGCTGCGCAGGTTGTGCATGTCGTCGATTTCAGGGTTCAGGACGTAATCGCCATCCACAAAGCCCACGCGGCAAGCAGCGATCGGGCCGCGGAACGGTGCGCCGGAAATCGTCAGTGCAGCGGAAGCCGCAATCATCGCGACCATGTCGGGATCGTTGACCATGTCGTGGGACAGCACGGTACACATCACCAGAACTTCGTTCTTGAAGCCGGGGACGAACAGCGGGCGGATCGGACGGTCGATCAGACGCGCAGTCAGCGTTTCTTTTTCGGTCGGGCGGGCTTCACGCTTGAAGAAACCGCCGGGCACTTTGCCGGCAGCGTAATATTTTTCCTGGTAGTGAACGGTCAGCGGGAAAAAGTCCTGACCGGGCTTTTGCTTGCGCGCGAACGTCACGTTGGCCATGACAGAGGTCTCGCCCAGCGTGGCGATGACCGAACCGTCAGCTTGACGTGCCACTTTGCCGGTTTCGAGCGTGAGCGTCTCTTCGCCCCACTGCATGGATTTTTTAACTTCAGTAAACATCAATCGTCTTTCATATTGGGCGCGTCCCGGCGGTCCGGGTGGCCCGTTGATTGGCGGCCCCATGCCGCCGACCCCTGTCCTTTGCACAACGCCGGGGTCTTTTGCGTTACGTCACAGATGGACGGGCCATACAGCAAAACGCCTTGCATTGAAAGCGGGGTGTTCCGGCGGTGGAACGCGCGGGCGGTAATGCGCGTTGATGAACATGAACAAAGCTTTCACCAAAGAAGACGAAGGTCCGCAGGCGGATCGCCTGGATGATCTGCCCCAAAGCCCGCATCCGAATTATGTCACGCCCGCCGGTCTGGCGGCGCTGCAGCAGCGCCTGCGTGACCGCCATGCCGATCTATCGGCGCTGCCGCGCGACAGTTTGGACGACAAGCTGCCCCGCGCGATGGCAGAGCGGGATATCCGGTTTCTAGAAGGGCGCATCAACCGCGCCATTGTCGTTGATCCGGCAGCACAGGACACGAAGGTCATTGCCTTTGGGGCCTGCGTCACGGTCGCGGACGAGGATGACGTTGAAACCGATTGGCATATCGTCGGAGAGGACGAAGCCGATCCGGCAGCGCACCGCATCGCGCCTTTTTCGCCGCTGGCGCGGGCCTTGCTGGGGGCGCGGGTCGGGGATGTGGTGGAATGGGCCAAGCCCGGTGGGACTGTGGATCTAGAGGTCACAGCAATCCGCTATTTTACATAATATGTATCGCGTGCGAAACATCGGGCGATTTTTCCCAATGTCGTCAAAAACGCGCGCTGCGGCAGGATTTTCTTAACCCTGCCGCAGATTTTGCATGGTTTACCCCCGCAGCATAACCTTGCCAGCCCGGCCCGGTGTCAGGGCGGCCTTCATCGCATCGGTTACATTGTCCAGATCGAATGCGCCGCCGTCTTCCAACACCAACTCTCCTTTGACGGCCAGCGTCAGCAGTTCGGTGATCAGGCGCTTGCGGTCAGCAGGGTCCATGTCGTTGCTGACCATGGAGCCCCAAAAGCCTTTGACGGTGATCTGCTTCATGATCAGCGCGCCAGAGTTCAGTTGCAGCGGCGCACCTGTTGCGGTGCCAAAAACGTAAAGCTCTCCGTTCACGCCAAGCAGATCAACCAGTTCTGCACCCATTTCGCCACCGACAGAGTCGATGGCGGATACGGCACCGGCCTTGCCAATCATGGTGCGGGCCTGCTTTTGCCAACCTTCGGTGCTAGTAGACAGGACGTTTTCCATGCCCAGATCGGTCAGATCTTTCACGGCCTCTTCGCGGCGGACCAGGTTCAGCAAGTTAATGTCACGGGACTTTGCTAGCACCGCCATGATCTTGCCGACAGCGCCGTTGGCGGCGGTCTGGACGATCCAGTCACCGGGTTTGGCCTGCAGCAATTCCAGCAGCGAAATTGCGCTAAAGGGCATGGCAATCAGCTGTGCGCCAAGGCTGTCGGAAATGCTGTCAGGTAGAGGCAGCACACCGGCGGCGGGGGCGGTAAAATACTCGGCCCATGTCCCGTGCACGCCAGCGATTGTGACCCGCTTGCCAATCATGGCTTCGTCCACGCCTTCACCCACGGAAGCGACCGTGCCGATGGCTTCGGACCCGCCGATGGCACCGGGCAGGTCTGGCTTATAGCCATAGTTGCCGCGCACCGTCCAAAGATCATGGTTGTGGATGGGGGACACGATGGTCTTGATCAGAACTTCGCCTTTACCCGGGATCGGGGTGTCGACGGTTTCGGTTTTCATGACGTCAGCGGGTTCACCAAAGGTGTCGTGGATTGCAGCGCGCATAGTTTATTCCTTTATTGCGTGGGGTGAAGGCGGCGGGTCGTGTCTTGCAAGGCAAGGCGCAGCGGGGCGTCGCCGGATGAAAGTTTCGCCAGCACTGCCGCGCCAAGCCATTGGGCATAGAGCGTGCGGGCGGTGGTATCTGGATCGTCCTGGGCGCGGATGGAGCCATCGGCAGCCCCCTGCCGCAGCAGGTCTGCAATGCGGCCGGTTAATTGCGCCACGCCGTCGTCCAGAATGCGGCGCATATCCGGGGACAGGTCGGCGACCTCTGCCGCGAGTTTGACGACAAGGCAGCGCGTCGCGATGCCTTGTCTGTCATCGGTGGGCAGCCAGGCGGCCCAAAAGGTGGCCAGCTTGTTCCCTGCGGTGCCGGGCCCAGCGGTTAGGGCATCGATGCGGGCCAAGTAGTCAACGACATAGTCATCCAGCATGGCGCAGCCGAACGCCTCTTTCGAGGCAAAGTAGTAATAAAACGATCCTTTTGGGACGCCGGATTCGGACAGGATGCGTGACAGGCCGATGCCGCCAAAGCCACCCTGCAACACAAGGTCGCGGCCTGTGGACAGGATGCGCTGGCGCGTCTGATCTGATTTGCTGGGCTGTGTCATACACGTTAGATAGGCGTAATAGACCAGTCGTCTAGTCACCGCGCGGCATGACGTGGCGACACCCCGAAACGCAAAACGCCCGCCGGTAAGGGCGGGCGTTCGGATCGCGATGGCTTGGCCGGGTTAGCGGCGCAGGCCCAAACGCTTGATCAGGTCCTGATAACGGGCTTCGTCCTTGCTGCGGGTGTAATCCAGCAGCTTGCGGCGCAGAGCGACCATTTTCAGCAGACCACGGCGACCGTGGTTGTCTTTTTTGTGCGACTTAAAATGCTCTGTCAGGGTCGCGATACGCGAGGACAGGATCGCAACCTGAACTTCGGGCGAACCGGTGTCGCCTTCTTTGGTTGCGAATTCTTTCATGACGCGGGCTTTTTCTTCGGGCGTAATCGACATCGGGGTCTCCTTTGAAAAGGGTGAATGGCGCGATCCGGGATGTCGTCCAGAAAGGCCCTTGGAGGGTCCGGCACACCAGACGGCGCACGCGGATGGGTGCCTTTAGGCGGTTTTCGCTTGAAAGGGAAGGCGGAAAATCAGGCGGCGACCAGCAGAATCGTGGACGTATCCAGCATCGTCACCCCGCTAAGCCGGGCAACGACAGCATCGTCTGCCAGCAGCGTTGTGCCATCCGCGTCGGTTATTGTGGTTAACACGGGCGGAACATCGCCAGAATAGGTGATTTCGATCACATCCGCTGCGGGGTTAAAGTCGTCTATGGTGTTGTTGCCATCCGCCTGAACGACAAATGTGTCGAAACCGTCGCCGCCATTCAGGTGATCGCCAGCGCCTGCCAGCAAGGTGTCATCACCGGCCCCGCCGTTGATGTAGTCAAAGCCATCGTCATCGTCGCGGCCGTCGATCACATCATTGCCCCAACCGCCTTGCAACAGATCGTTGCCATTCCCGCCGGTCAAACTGTCATCGCCCCATCCACCGGCAAGCGTGTCATCACCGTCGCCGCCAAACAGGGTGTCGTCGCCTGCGCCGGCCTGCAAAGTATCATTGCCCGCATCGCCGAACATGGTGTCGCGCCCCATGTTGCCAGTCATGTCGTCATCACCCAGACCGCCAAACAGCGTGTCATCGCCAAGCCCGCCATCCAGTGTATCGTTACCGTCTGTGCCTGTCAGGGTCAGCGGCGGCGTGATAATCGGCTCTTCCGGCTGATCGTCCGCTGGCTCTTCGGCGTCCGCGGTGACGTCATCCGTTTCATCCTCTGGCGCGTCGCCGACAACGGCAGGACCTGTGTCCAGGTCAGGCTCTGCTGCGACGGCTGGCGCCGTTTGCGGCAAAGTATCGGGTGCGAAGGTGGGTTCATCGGCACCAAACGCACTGATGTCGTCAGCAGCGCCGCTGGACGAGCCATCCGCAACGCCCCAATCAGCGTCTGTCAGCGTTTCATCAATAGCAATGTGCGCACTTGCGCCTTCGGCCAGCACACCGCCTGCACCGGCATCGCCGTCCGTATCGGACAGGCCACCGGCACCTGCGTCGCCATCGCTGTCCGATAACATCTGAAACAGGTCAGGCCCGATTTCGGTCAAGCCAGAGGTGTCAGTTTCTGCCTCCTGCAAAGAGTCGTCTTCTTCGGTTTCGTTACGACCGATCATCGCAAACGACGACATGGCGATGCCAAGAAAACCAAGAACAGCAAGCATTTAAGCGCCCCAACAGGTAAGGATCGCCCCCGATCCAGAAGTGTTGAAATTCTTTTAACACCGCGCTGTCAGGTTTACACTCTCCCAATGAAGGATAGGTTAATTTTGCCAAAGTCCGGCGCATCCGGCTGTCGGTATTTGGATCCTGTGCGCCCTGCGCAGTGGGTTATTCGACAAAAACGCGGGCAGGGTGCAGTTCGCTGCCCATCAGGCGGCCGACGGCGACAGCCCGGCCTTCGTGGGCGGCCCAGACTTCGGTGCCATAATCGATGCCGGACGCGATCACCATGGCAGCATTGCCGTTGCGCAACGCCGTCACGCTGGCGGTGGGGCAGGTGACCATCGGCAGGTCAGCAAGGCCAACCTCCAGCGGCTGGATATGGGTGTCCAACTCTTCGGTGCGGGCAATGGCGTCGATCTGGTCCAGCGTCAGGCCATCCTCGGCTTTGAAGGGGCCGGACCAGATGCGGCGCAATTCCCGCACATGGGCGTGGCAGCCCAGCGCCTCGCCCAGATCACGGGCGATCGACCGGACATAGCCGCCCTTGCCGCAAACCATTTCCAGCGTCACGTGGTCAGCATCGGGGCGGTCATCCAGCAGCAAGCTTTCGACCCACAAGGGCCGCGCTGCAATCTCCATTGTCTCGCCATCGCGGGCGCGTTTGTAGGCGCGCTCTCCGTCGATTTTCACGGCAGAGAATTGCGGCGGAACCTGCATGATGTCGCCAACGAACTGGCCAAGGGCGTCCTTGATCTGTTCATCCGTCGGGCGCGCGTCGCTTTCTGCGATGATCTCACCTTCGGCGTCATCGGTGTTGGTCGATTGGCCCAGACGGACTGTAAAGGTGTAAGCCTTCAGCGCGTCGGTGATATAGGGAACCGTTTTTGTCGCCTCGCCCAGCGCAATCGCCAGAACGCCTGTCGCATCGGGATCAAGGGTGCCTGCGTGGCCTGCCTTGTTAGCGTTCAATGCCCAGCGCACCTTGTTCACGACCGTCGTGCTGGTCAGGCCCGCGGGTTTGTCCACGATCAGCCAGCCCGAAATGTTACGTCCTGATTTGCGCCGTCCCATAGGGGCCTCCGTCGTGATGTGAAGGCGCCTGCTAGGCCCGCACGGCGCCGGGGTCAAGCTATTGCACAACGCCCACGATGGGACCCAGTGCGGCAAAGCCGAAATCCGCCCGGTTCAGGTCCGGCGCGTAAAGCCGCGACACAGAGCCATCAAGAAACAGCGCATTGGGCGTTTTCAGCACGTCGCGGAAATAGCGCCCGAAGGTGTCGAAATTTACCGCATCATTGGAAATCGCAAAGACTGCCGTCGTGCCGTCTGCCATCGTGCCCACCCCGTTGCGCACATGTAATGATGGCGAATCAGGGATAAAGCGCGGGTGAAGTTTACCGTCGATCACCAGCATGGGCCCCGATTGCGTGGCGTCGCGGCAGACGGGCTTTGTCAGCTCATACGTCAGCGTTTCGATGACATTCGCGCTGTCGTCGGTCAGGCACAGCAAGCCATTGGGCAACAGGCCAAAGTTGCCTGGCCCTGCGCTTGTCACCAGCGGTGCGGTTTCGATGCCGTCCTGAATGTACAAACCAACCGCGCGGCGGTCGTCGTGATACATACCGGCATTCATCGCGAATTGCACCGACTGCGGGGCAACCGATGTGCCCAGCGCGGTCCAGCCGCCCAGCACACCGCCGTCGGCGTTGCGGTGGAACAGGCGCAGGTCTTCGGTCGCCGCATCGACGGTGCAGGTGGTAAAACTGTGCCCTTCAAAGGTGTCGTTGGCGCAGGTGACGGCGCTGGCGGGGCCAGCGACAAGCGCCAGCAGCATCGCCAGCACCCTGATCATGCGTCGTTATCCTTGTCAGCCTCGGTCGATTCGCCTGCCGCCGGGTCCGGGGATGCAAGGTCCGCCTTGACGTCGGGACGTTCGAACAGGGCGCGTGTGGCATCCATGCGATCAAAGGTGTCGTCGATTTCGAACCGGATTTCAGGGGCGAACTTAATGCTCAGCACCTTGGCAACTTCGCGGCGGATCTCGTGCCGGGATTTGCGCAGGGCCAGCAGCGCCTCTTCTTTTTTGTCGCCGCCAAGGGGCAGGATGAACGCAGTCGCCACGGACAGGTCCGGGGAACAGCGGACTTCGCCCACGGTGATCATCATGCGAGAGAGTTCCGGGTCATGGATCTCTCCGCGTTGAAGGAGTTCTGACAGACGCCGGCGGATCAATTCGCCAAGCCGTAGCTGTCGCTGGTTGGGGGCGCCGCCCCCGGAGGATGATGTCTTTGCCATGCCCTGCATGTAACGCCGCATCACAACAATTCCAAGCAAGCCTTTTCGGGGGCGGCGCGGGGCGGTATGGCTTGGCGGAAACTAGCGCAGGGGACAGGCATCATGGGCACACCGGGAATCGTGATTACAGGGGCGTCGGGCCGCATGGGGCAGATGCTGGTGCAGGCCGTCACACAGTCGGATGCCTGCCATCTGGTCGCCGCGCTGGAACGCGAAGGTCACGTTTGGGTCGGGCAGGATGTCGGCACGGCGATGGGCGGTGCCGCGCTGGGCGTGACTGTCACGGATGATCCGGTCGCAGCCTTCGCCAAGGCGCAGGCCGTTATCGATTTCACCGCCCCCGCCGCGACAGTCGCTTTTGCCGGGCTCGCGGCGCAGGCGCGGGCTGTGCATGTGATCGGCACAACAGGTCTGTCGGATGACGATATCGCTGCCATCGACCGCGCCGCGCATCATGCTGTCATCGTACGCGCGGGCAACATGAGCCTTGGGGTCAACCTGTTGGTGCAGCTGACAAAAAAGGTGGCTGCTGCGCTGGACGAAGATTTCGATATCGAAGTGATCGAGGCGCATCACCGCCACAAGGTCGACGCGCCATCGGGCACTGCGCTAATGCTGGGCGAGGCTGCTGCAACAGGGCGCGGCGTTGAACTGGCCGACGTGCGCGACAGCGGGCGCGACGGGATCACCGGGGCGCGCAAGCGCGGCGACATCGGCTTTACCGCCATTCGCGGCGGCGACATCGTTGGCGAGCATGACGTGATGTTCGCAGCAGATGGCGAACGGATCACCCTGCGCCACGTTGCGACGGATCGCCGCGTTTTCGCGCGCGGTGCGCTGAAAGCTGCGATTTGGGGGCAGGATCGCGCGCCGGGGCATTATGACATGCTGGATGTGCTGGGCCTGTGACTTGATCTGCCGCAAGACGCTCTAATTTATTCTGGCAGGAGGACTGCCATGATGTTTCGTTTTGCAACTGTATTAAGTTTTTTGCCAGTAATGGCCGCAGCGCAGGATTATATCCGCGTCTCTGAAAAGGATGTCTTTCTCAACCTGATGGAGCAGGGCGACCTGACCCATGCATTTTATAACATAACTGTTAAAGTGACGCCTGACGGTCAGATCACGGGCGATGCACTGGGCTGGCCCGTGACGGGGAACTGGACCTGGCAGGATGGCTATTTCTGCCGCCAGATGGACTGGGGCGGGGACGAAATACCCTATAATTGCCAATTGGTTGAACAAAATGGCGATCTGGTGCGCTTTACCGTCGATCAGGGTGCTGGCCGCGCCGCCGCGTTGCGCCTGCGTTAAAAATCGATCGCAAGGCCTTTGTTTTCCCAGTCGCCATAGCGCACGGGTTCTGGCCCGTCGCGGCCGCCAAGCTCTGGCGGCAGGGCAAGCGCCTCTGCCTTGGCACGGCGCTCTGCCGCTTCGGCCAGGGCGCGCTGGGCGGCGGGGGGAAGGTTTGTGTGATCGTCCGTCATGGTCTTGTCCTTGCCGGGGGTGTGCTGCTGATATACCCCGCTTACGACACCAAACAAGGGTTTCCCATGGATCAGACCGGCATCGCCCCGCGCCGCGCCGCGCATCACCTGCTGCAACAGGTCATCGAAGAAGGGCGCTTGCTGTCCGAATTGCTGGGCGGCGGCGCGCTGGACCACCTTGCGCCAGAGGATCGCGCCCGCGCACAGCGGCTGGCCACTGATGCGCTACGGATGCTGGACCGGGCTGACCGGATGCTAAAGCCGTTCCTGGCCAAGGAACCGCCGGTCTATGTGCAAAACGCACTGCGCCTTGGCACGCTCGAAATCGCGCAGGGTGCTGCCGCTTATGGCGTTGTGAACGCCTATGTCGAAATTGTCGGCCGCAATCACCATACGGCCCGGCTAAAGGGGCTGGTGAACGCCGTGCTGCGCAAGGTGGCTGATAAAGGCCCGGACGCTTGGGCCAGGATGCCAGCGCCGCTGATGCCGGGTTGGTTGCGTCAGCCGCTGGTCGCCGCATGGGGCCGCAAGGATATCGAGGCGATCGAGGCTGTTCAGGCGACGACTCCGCCGCTGGACATCACGCCTAAGGGCGATGCGCAGGCTGTTGCAAATGCGCTGGGCGGCACGGTGCTGCCGACGGGGTCGGTGCGCCTGATGGATGCGGGGCAGGTCACGCAGCTGCCAGGCTATGACGCGGGCGATTGGTGGGTGCAGGACGCAGCCGCCGCGCTGCCCGTGCAATTGCTGGGCGATGTCAGCGGTTTGTCCGTGCTTGACCTTTGCGCGGCACCCGGCGGCAAGACGATGCAACTGGCCGCACGCGGCGCTGTTGTAACCGCCGTCGATGCCTCTGCCAGTCGCATGACACGGGTCGGGCAAAACATGACACGCGTGGGGCTGAAGGCTGATGTGCAGGTCGCCGATGCCTTTGAGGTGACGGGGCAGTGGGATGCGGTCCTGCTGGACGCCCCGTGCAGCGCCACCGGCACGATGCGCCGCCACCCGGACCTGCCCTATGCCAAGGACGGGTCAGAATTTGGCGCGTTGATCGACCAGCAAGGCGCAATGATCGACCATGCCTTGTCGCTGGTCAAACCCGGCGGGCGTCTGGTGTTCTGCACCTGCTCGCTTTTGCCGGACGAAGGTGAAGTACAGATCGAAGAGGCGCTAGAGCGTCACCCCGACCTGACCATCGACCGTGCCGCGCTGAACCTGCCCGGCATTGACCCCGCATGGATCACAGAAGAAGGCGGGCTGCGGCTGCGGCCTGATGTCTGGGCCGAAATCGGCGGCATGGACGGCTTCTATATGGCGGTGCTGACAAAGCCTGCGTGACAGGGGCGCGGCACCGCGTTAACCTGAGCCCCAAGAAGAATGCGAAACCGCAATTCAGAGGCAGCAGCTTGGTCGATCACGACTCATGGCGTGCCCGTCAACGGGCCTTCGTGCACCGCGCACATGCGCGGTGGGCGGCGCGTGCGCGGCCGGCGACTGGTTTCGTGTCGCAGCCTGAACCTCGCAGCATCGGTCACTTCGCCCGTGGACGGCAGCTGCTGGCGGGTAACTTTCTGTTCGCAGGCGTTCTGACGACAGCGCCCGGCGGGTCGATCTGGGCCGCGCAGGGCGACAGGGCGATGGTCGATCAGGAATTGCACAGCTTTGCCTGGCTTGATGATCTGGCCGCCGTCGGCGACGCCCGCGCCCGCCATGCGGCGCAGGCTTGGGTGGCGGAATGGATCGACGCTTTCGGGGACGGCACCGGCCCCGGCTGGACGCCTGACCTGACCGGGCGGCGCCTGATTCGCTGGATCTCTCATGGGGTTTTCCTGTTGCGCGGACAGGACAAGGACGCACAGGCGCGGCTGTTCCGCTCGCTTGGGCAGCAAACCTTGTTCCTGTCGCGCCGGTGGCGCAGCACTCGTCCCGGCCTTGCCCGGTTCGAGGCGCTGGCCGGCATGATCTATGCCGGTCTCTCGCTGGAGGGGATGGAGCATCTGACCGCCCCGGCCATTGCCGCGCTCGCCTCTGATTGCGCCAGCCAGATCCGCGCTGACGGCGGCATCGCAACGCGCAATCCCGAGGAATTGCTGGATGTTTTGACGCTACTGTTGTGGGCGCAGACCGCGATTGAAAGTAGTGAACAGCTTGCGCCGGGTGCGATCACGCAGGCGATCGCCCGGATCGGCCCAACCTTGCGGGCGCTGCGCCATGCGGACGGCGGCCTTGCGAGGTTCCATGGCGGCGGGCGCGGGCTGGATGGGCGGCTGGATCATGCCTTGGCGCAGATCGGCGGCAAAAAAGAGGTCGGCGACGCGGAGTGCATGGGCTTTGCCCGCATCAGCGCGGGGCGCACAACCCTGATCGCCGATGGCGCGCGTCCACCGGAAGGGGCGGCATCGTTGAACGCCCATGCCTCGACCCTTGCGTTCGAGATGACATCGGGACGCCGTCCGCTGATCGTGAATTGCGGGTCCGGCGTCAGTTTCGGCGTAGATTGGCGCAGGGCGGGGCGCGCAACGCCAAGCCATAGCACGCTGGGCATTGGCGGCTACTCATCCTCGCGGCTTGGCCCGTCGGTGACGACAAGCGGCGTGGCGCAGGAAATGCTGGTCGACCTTCCCGATGTGGTGAACTGCATTGTCACCCATCTGGACGATGGCCGCCGGGCAGAGCTGTCGCACGACGGCTTTCGCATCACCCACGGGCTGACCCACGCCCGCACGCTGGAAATGACGACAGACGGTCGCGGTCTGGCCGGAGAGGATTTGTTGACCACCCTAGATGCCCCGGACAAGGAACGCTTTAACCGGGCACTGGATGCAACGCAGATGCAGGGCATTCCCTATGCAATCCGCTTTCATCTGCACCCCGACGTGGATGCGACTGTTGATCTGGGCGGGGCCGCTGTGTCGATGGCGCTGAAATCCGGCGAAATCTGGGTGCTGCGTCATGACGGACACGCCGAATTGCGGCTGGAGCCGTCAGTTTATTTGGAAACAGGGCGATTGAAGCCGCGGGCAGCGCGACAAGTGGTTTTATCCGGCGTCGCAATGGCCTATGCGACCCGCATCCGCTGGTCGCTGGCCAAGGCGCAGGACACACCCGACGTGGTGCGTGACTTGGCCCCTGCGCGCGCGGCGGAGGATGATGACACTGATTTCGGGGACGACACATGACCTTGCAACCCATCCGCCGCGCACTTCTTAGCGTATCCGACAAAACTGGCCTGATTGACCTTGGCCGTGCTCTTGCTGACCGCGGCGTCGTGCTGCTGTCGACGGGCGGCACTGCCAAAGCGCTGCGCGATGCGGGCCTTGATGTGACCGACGTGGCCGAGGTCACAGGCTTTCCGGAAATGATGGACGGCCGGGTCAAGACTCTGCACCCGATGGTTCACGGCGGCTTGCTGGCCCTGCGCGATGACGCGGGTCATGTGAAGGCTATGGATGATCATGGCATCGCGCCCATCGATCTGCTGGTGGTGAACCTGTATCCGTTCGAAGAAACTGTCGCCAAAGGCGGCGACTATGACAATTGCATCGAAAATATCGATATCGGCGGTCCTGCAATGATCCGCGCTGCGGCCAAGAACCATGCCTTTGTCAGCACCGTTGTTGACGTGGCCGACTATGACGCCTTGCTGGCTGAACTGGCCGCGAATGACGGGCAGACCACGCTGGCCTTCCGCCAAAAGCTGGCCCAGACCGCCTATGCCCGTACGGGTGCCTATGACGCCGCTGTCAGCACGTGGATGGCTGGCGCAATTGAACTGGCCACGCCGCGCCGCCGCGCCTTTGCTGGCGAGCTGCGTCAGGAACTGCGCTATGGCGAGAACCCGCACCAGACCGCCAGCTTTTACACCGACGGCACCGGGCGCCCCGGCGTTGCCACGGCGACCCAGCATCAAGGCAAAGAGTTGTCCTATAACAACATCAACGACACCGATGCGGCCTTTGAATTGGTGGCAGAGTTTGATCCTGCAGACGGCCCTGCTGTCGCGATCATCAAACACGCCAACCCCTGCGGCGTGGCCCGCGGCGCAACCCTGATCGAGGCCTATAACAAGGCATTCGATTGCGATCGCACCAGCGCCTTTGGCGGTATTGTCGCGCTGAACATGCCGCTGGACGAAGACACAGCAAAGGCCATCGTCGAAATCTTTACCGAGGTCGTGATCGCCCCCGGTGCATCGGACGCCGCCAAGGCTGTGTTCGCTACGAAAAAGAACCTGCGCCTGCTGACGACGGACGGCTTGCCCGACCCCAAGGCCCCCCAGCTGACCTATCGCCAAGTTGCTGGCGGGATGCTGGTGCAGGACAAAGATACCGGCCACGTCCCCGCCGACGATTTGCGCGTTGTGACTAAGGTGCAGCCATCAGCCGATCAGATGGCCGACCTGCAGTTTGCATGGAAAGTCACCAAGCATGTCAAATCCAACGCCATCGTCTACGTCAAGGATGGCGCAACCGTCGGTGTCGGCGCTGGCCAGATGAGCCGGCTCGACTCTGCCCTGATCGCCGCCAAGAAATCAGAGCGTATGGCCGAAGCGATGGGCCTGCCCCAGCCGCTGACCATCGGCTCTGCCGTGGCGTCTGATGCGTTCTTTCCCTTTGCCGATGGCTTGATGGAGGCCGCCGCTGCGGGTGCCACCTGCGTCATCCAGCCAGGTGGATCGATGCGCGACAGCGAAGTGATCGCCGCCGCAGACGAGGCGGGGATCGCCATGGTCTTCACCGGCATGCGTCATTTCAAGCACTAGGAAACTGTGATGCGATTGGTCTTTTGGGCGGGGTTCTGGACGTTTCTTCTGGATCAGGCGACGAAATATATCGTCGTCCACATGATGAATCTGATGACCCGGCAAGAGATCGATATTGCCGCCCCATTCCTTGTCTTTCAAATGGCATGGAACAGGGGCGTCAACTTTGGCATCGGGGCGGGGGCGGATATGCGATGGGTGCTGATCGGCGTCGCACTGGCGATTTCCGCTGCCGTTCTGGTCTGGCTATGGCGCGCGGGCGGGACAAAATGGACTTATATCAGCGCGGGCCTGCTGATCGGCGGGGCGCTGGGCAACGTAGTTGACCGCGTGCTGTATGGCGCGGTGGCTGATTTCATCAACATGTCCTGTTGCGGTATCAACAATCCGTTTTCGTTCAACGTGGCGGACGTTGCGATCTTTGCTGGTGCCATCGGACTGGCGCTTTTGCCCGATGGGCGCACGCCGCCGGGCAAAAAAACCAAGGCGTGATCGCAGGGTGCACCCAAACGGCGTGACGCGGGCCATTGTCTGCGCTAGAACACTGCGAAGATGAGAATGAGGGTGACTATGCTGCGGTTCGGAATTGGAATGTGCCTTTGTGGGGCGCTGGCGGCCTGTAGCGGCAATCGCGGTGCCACTGGCCCCGACGAATCCAACGTGGAGACCTTTCGTCCGCTGATCATTCCGGCCACGAATGCGCTGCCGGTTCCAACGCCGGGCGGTACAAACCCCGCAGATATGCCGCCGCGCGCGGCCCCTGTCGCCACGGTCAGCCTGCGGCCACCGGTTTAAGGCGGGGCAAGGGGCGTTCATCACAACCCCGTTTGGCTGATTGCGGTCGGGCTGTGAAGGATTAGGTTGGCGATAATACTGACCAACCTTGCAGGATATTCATGACACGCATGCTGGCCGTTCCGTTTCTGTTTCTGGGCCTTGCCCCGTTGCAGGCGCAAACCGCAACCGATACGGCTCAAGGTGCCAGCTATACCGTCGACGGCAAGACGGTCACCGTCACCGCGCCGGTCAAGATCGGCGACGACGTCACCACCTTTACGCTTGATAACGGCATGGAAGTCGTCGTGATCGAAGATCATCGCGCCCCTGTCGTCGTCCAGATGGTCTGGTATCGCGCCGGGTCCGCCGATGAAAAGGTCGGCCAGTCCGGCGTTGCGCACTTTTTGGAACACCTGCTGTTCAAGGGGACGGACAAACTGGCCCCTGGCGAATTTTCCGCCACCGTTGCGGCAAACGGCGGGTCAGACAACGCCTTTACCAGCTATGATTACACCGCCTATTTCCAGCGTGTTGCGGCGGACCGTTTGCCGCTGATGATGGAAATGGAAAGCAACCGGATGGAAAACCTGCGCCTGTCTGAAAGCGATATCGAGACAGAGCGCAATGTCATCATCGAAGAACGCGCCCAGCGGACCGACAACAACCCTGGCGCACTGGCCCGCGAACAGTTCATGGCTGCGCAATACCAAAACCTGCGCTACGGCGTGCCAATTATCGGCTGGAAGCACGAAATGGCAGAGCTGAGCCTGCAGGACGCGCTGGATTTCTACACCCTGAACTACTCCCCCAATAACGCGATTCTTGTGGTTGCGGGCGATGTCCAGCCGGACGACGTGATGGCGCTGGCTGCGAAATACTATGGCGTGATCCCGCCGGAACCGGACCTGCCCCCGCGCCTGCGCCCGACAGAGCCGCCGCAAACCGCGCCGCGCCGCATGACCTATACCGACCCACGCGTCAGCCAGCCTTATCTGGTGCGCAGCTATCTGGCGACCGAACGTAACGCGGGCGATCAGAAAACGGCTGCTGCGCTGGTCTATTTGTCGGAACTGCTGGGCGGCTCGCCTTTCACATCTGCCTTGGGGCAGGCGCTACAGTTCGACACGCAGACAGCGATCTACACCAACGCGGGTTATGATCCGTCCAGCCTTGATACTTCGACTTTTTCGCTCTCTGTGGTTCCATCCACCGGCGTCAGCCTCAGCGAGGCAGAGGCCGCAATGGATCAGGTCGTTGCCGATTTTATGGCCGCGGAAATCGATCCGGCCGCGCTTGACCGGATCAGGAACCAGCTGAACGCGCAGGAAATTTATGCGCTGGACAATGTGCAGGGGCGCGCCCAGCGCTATGGCGCTGCTTTGACACAAGGGCTGACCCTGCAGGACGTGCAGGACTGGCCGCAAATCCTGCAGGACGTGACCGCCGAAGACATCAAATCCGCCGCAGCGCAGGTGTTCGATCTGAACCAATCCGTGACCGGATGGGTCGTCGCTGAAAAGGAGCAAGCCCAATGATCCGCCTCGCCCTGACATTTTGTGCCGCGATGGTCGCCTCGGTCGCGCATGCCGCTGTCGACATCAAACAGGTCACCTCGCCCGGCGGCATCAACGCCTGGCTCGTTGAAGAGCATGGTATTCCATTCACTGCGTTGGAAATCCGCGTTTTGGGCGGCGCATCACTGGACCTGCCCGGCAAGCGCGGCGCGACCAATCTGATGATGGCGCTGATCGAAGAAGGTGCTGGCGATCTGGACGCGCAGGCGTTCCAGACCAAACGAGAGGAGCTTGCGGCCAGCTATGGTTTCAATACCGGCGATGATACGGTCGCAATCAGCGCGCAGTTTCTGACGGAAAACCGCGAAGAGGCGGTGGCCCTGCTGCGCGATGCGCTGATCAATCCACGCTTTGATCAAAGCGCAGTCGACCGGGTGCGCGAACAGGTGCTTTCGAATATCGCAGGGGATGCGAAAACGCCCAGCGCGATTGCCGGTGCCGCCTTTGATGCCGCCGCCTTTGGCGATCATCCTTATGGTACGTCGCTTGACGGGACAGCTGAGAGTGTCACGGCCCTGACCCGCGAGGATATCGTCACCGCCCATGCCAATGCCCTGACCCGTGATCGTCTGTATGTCGGTGCTGTGGGTGACATCACGGCGGATGAACTGGGGGTGATGCTTGACGATCTGTTGGGCGATCTGCCTGCAACGGGGCCTGACATGCCCGCAGATGCGCAATTTGCGCTGGATGGTGGGACGACCGTTATCCCCTATGATACCCCGCAGTCTGTGGCGTTGTTCGGGCACAAAGGGATCGAACGCGACGATCCGGACTATTTTGCCGCCTATATCCTGAACGAAGCGCTTGGCGCGGGCGGCTTCGAATCCCGCCTCATGCAAGAGGTGCGCGAAAAGCGCGGCCTGACTTATGGCGTCAGCACGTTCCTTGTGTCCAAGTTTCACGCCGATCTGATCCTTGGTCAGGTCGCATCGTCCAACGCGACGGTTGCTCAGGCGATTGATGTGATCAAGGCGGAATGGGCCCGCCTGGCCGAGGACGGCATGACGCAAAAGGAGTTGGACCGCGTCAAAACCTATCTGACCGGTGCCTACCCGCTACGGTTCGACGGCAATGCGGAAATCGCCGCGATCCTTGTTGGAATGCAGATGATTGACCTGCCGCCGGAATATGTCGTGAACCGCAACGACATGCTGAACGCCGTAACGCTGGATGATGTAAACCGTGTGGCGCAAGAGTTGTTGCAGCCGGATAACCTGCACTTTGTCGTGGTCGGCCAGCCCGAAGGGCTGGAGGCGCGCGCGAACTAAAGCCCGCCATCCAACAACTTTGAACCGCCAAAGAATTTCATGAAAATTCTTTGGCGGGGACAGGGCGGTCCGGTTTTGCCCCTCGCAGAATCGGGGGCCGACTGCTATCTGTTGTGGCATGCAAACCGCTTTCCCCCAGATACGCCAAGATACGCGTCCCGTGATCCGTCAACTGGACGAATCCGCAATCAATCGCATTGCCGCGGGCGAGGTTGTGGAACGACCTGCCTCTGCCGTGAAAGAACTGGTCGAAAACAGCATTGACGCCGGTGCGACGCGGATCGATGTAACCATCGCCGATGGCGGCAAGACGCTAATCCGTGTCGTCGATGACGGTTGCGGAATTGCGGCAGCTGATCTGCCACTTGCCCTGTCGCGCCATGCCACGTCCAAGATTGACGGCACCGACCTGTTGAATATCCATTCCTTTGGCTTCAGAGGAGAGGCCCTGCCATCCCTTGGCGCTGTCGGACGGCTGACAATCACTAGCCGCGCGAGTGACGAGGGCGCCAGCGTCCATGTCGCGGGTGGCCGTATGGGTGACGTCCGTCCTGCTGCCTGCGCGCGGGGCACGCAAGTCGATCTGGCAGATCTGTTCTATGCGACGCCGGCGCGGCTGAAGTTTCTGCGCACGGATCGCGCCGAAACACAGGCCGTTGTGGATGTGATCCGCCGCCTTGCTATGGCAGAACCCTTTGTCACCCTGATCCTGCGCGATGCGACGGGGGGCGATACGCGCACCTTGTTCCGCGCCGACGGTGAAACCGGCGATATGTTCGACGCGCTCGGCGGGCGGCTGCGGGCTGTGCTGGGGCGCGATTTTGCGGACAATGCCCTGCCGCTGGATGCCGAACGCGACGGCTTTCATCTGACCGGCTTTACGGCCTTGCCGACCTATTCCAAAGGGGCTGCCGTCGCGCAGTATCTGAACGTCAATGGCCGCCCCGTGCGGGACAAGATGCTGTTGGGTGCCGTGCGCGCCGCTTATATGGATGTGATGTCGCGCGACCGGCATCCGGTCGCCTGCCTGTTTATCGACTGCGACCCGACGCTGGTTGATGTGAACGTCCACCCCGCCAAGTCAGAGGTCCGCTTTCGCGATCCGGCCTGCGTGCGCGGGCTGATCGTTTCTGGGATCCGGCATGCGCTGGCCGGGGCCGGGCACCGCAGTTCGTCCACTGTCGGCCATGCCGCTTTGGGCGCAATGGCTGCGACGCCTGCACCTGCGGCCGCGCCGCGCATCTATCAGATGGACCGACCCTCTGCCGCGCCCCGCTTTACTGCCGCGTCAATGACATTCCAGTCGGGCTTCGCCGAACAACCCTCTGCCCGGATCGAGCCGGAGCCGGACACCAGTGCCGCGCCAGAACCGCAGCACCTGCCGCTTGGTGCTGCGCGGGCGCAGCTGCACGAAAACTACATTCTGTCCCAGACCGAAGCAGGCCTTGTTATCGTAGACGCCCATGCGGCCCACGAACGGCTGGTCTACGAGCGGCTAAAGGCGCAGATGGCGGATAGCGGCGTCGCAGCCCAGGCGCTGCTGATTCCGGAAATAATTGATCTGACGCCGACAGAAGCAGCCCTTTTGCTTGAAGCGGCTGAAGATTTGTCGCGCCTTGGGCTTGTGATTGAACCCTTTGGTGGCAGCGCGATTGCGGTGCGCGAAACGCCTGCGATCCTCGGGACTGTTGACGCCCGCCGCCTTGTGCTGGACGTGCTGGATGCCCTGCAGGACGGCGGCGATACCGCCCCGCTGCAGGCGCGGATTGATGCAATCCTGTCGCGGGTGGCCTGCCACGGTTCTGTACGCACAGGGCGCCGCATGTCCGGGCCGGAAATGAATGCCCTGCTGCGAGAGATGGAGGCAACCCCGCTTTCCGGCCAGTGCAATCACGGCCGGCCCACGTCGATCACACTGTCGATGGCAGATATCGACCGGCTGTTCGGGCGCACATGATCCAGATCGGGACGCTGACCGTTGATCTGACCGATCCGTTGGTGCTGGCCGCATTGTTCGCTGCCTTTGCGCTGATGCTCCTGTTCTGGCTGCTGATCGCCGCCGCCCGCCGCGCGGCGCAGACGACGCAAACTGTCGATGCACTGGCCGCGCAACTGGGGCAGCTTGGCGATTACATGCAGGCGCTGGGCAACGGTCAAAGCCAGCTTGCGGGCAACATCCAGACCGTCAGCGATGCGCAGGGGGCGGCGCAGATGCGTATCATTCAGACGATGGAAACGCGTCTGGCGCAGGTCAATGCACAGATGGCGGAAAAGCTGGCGGACAACGCGTTGAAATCCGCACGCAGCATGTTCGATCTGCAAGAGCGGATGAAGGAAACGCTGACCGGCAGTTCTGAAAAATCCACCAAGCAGTTGATCGAACTGCAGGAACGGCTTGCCACTATCGACAAGGCGCAGTCCAATATCGAAAAGCTGTCAGGCGATGTGCTGTCCTTGCAGGATATCTTGTCGAACAAGCAGCGGCGGGGGCTCTTTGGCGAAATTCAGCTGACCGACATCGTGTCCAAGGCGTTGCCGGCGGACAGCTATACGCTTCAGCATACGCTGACGAACGGCAAGCGGGCCGACTGCCTTGTGCATTTGCCAAATCCGCCGGGACCCATCGTCATCGACGCCAAATTTCCGTTCGAAGCCTACGAAGCCTTGTCCCGCGCTGAAACGCCAGAGCTACAAAAGCTGGCCCTGCGCGATCTGGGGCTGGCGGTGCGGGTGCATATCAAGGCGATTTCCGAAAAATACATCATCGAGGGCGAGACGGCAGACGGTGCCATCATGTTCTTGCCATCAGAGGCGGTTTATGCCGAACTGCATGCCCGCCTGCCAGAGGTGGTGCGCGCGGGTTTTGATGCGCGGGTCTGGATCGTGTCGCCCACGACCTGCATGGCGACCTTGAACACGATGCGGGCCATCCTGAAAGACGCACGCATGCGCGCCCACACTAACGAAATCCGCAAGAACTTGAAGCTGCTGCACCGTGATGTGGAACTGATCGGTGAACGGGCTGGCAAACTGGAACTGCATTTGCGACAGGCAAGCGAAGATGTGTCCGGTGTGATGACCGCTGCGACGCGAGCAGGCAAGCGCGCCGACAGGCTGGACAATTTCGATTTTGAGGAACTGTCGCCAGAGGGCAGAAGTGACCCTTTGCCTCTTGCGCCAGCGCAGGTCAGCGGCCAAGACTGACGCCAAGCCCGAAAGGAACGCGATATGAAATACGCTTTGACGACCCTTGCCGCCTTGCTGCTTGGGGCCTGCACCGGTCCGCTATCCGATGCGCCGAACGCAACCGGTGCCGCCTTTACCGACGCTTTTGCCGATACGCCGTTCGAAGACGGTGCCGCGGTGACAGTCTTGGTGCGCGACACCGACCCGCTGCGAACGATCCAAAGCTTTAAACTCGTGCCTTGTCAGGGCGGCAAAGCGGTTTGTGGCGGCTCTTCCAGCGGCGCGGCTGGCGTACTGACGCTGGAAGGCGGCCAGTATGTCGTGCGCGGTGCTTATGCTGGGCGCGATTTCTACCTGGATCGCAACGGCGATGGCTTTATGGGGCGGGGCAGCGTGCTGACGCCGCTTGCTTGGAACTAAGCCTGCGACAGATTACCACAAGAATTTCTGAAACCTTTTGTCCCGCCCCTGCGTGGCATGTGTCATGACACATGCCAAAGCCCGAGACGGAGCCTGTAATGCCATTTGAGACTTCCACACATCTGCCCCGCAAGATCGCAGTGATCGGGGCGGGCATTTCAGGCATGGGTGCGGCGCATGCGCTGGCCCGCGATCACCGCGTCGTGTTGTTCGAAGCAGGCAACCGCCTTGGCGGCCATGCCCGCACACGTATGGCCGGCCCGCAAAAGGACACGCCGGTCGATACCGGTTTCATCGTGTTCAACTATGCCAACTACCCGCATCTGACGGCCTTGTTCGACCACCTGTCGGTGCCTGTTGTCAAAAGCAACATGAGCTTTGGGGCGTCCTTTGACGGCGGGCGGCTGGAATATGCGCTGACCTCGCTGGATGCGCTGTTCGCGCAGCGCCGCAACGCGGCGAACCCTTATTTTCTGCGCATGATCCGCGACGTGCTGCATTTCAACAAGCATGGCCTTGCCGCCTGTCAGGATACGGACCTGACCATCGGCGGGCTGCTTAAAAAGCTAAAGCTGTCTGACTATTTCCGCGATCTTTATCTGCTGCCGTTTTCCGGCGCGATCTGGTCGACGCCCAAGGAAAAGATCCTTGATTTTCCGGCATATGCGCTGCTGAAATTTTTCGACAACCATGCGCTGCTGGGGGCCACCGGCCAACACCAGTGGTACACGGTTGAAGGCGGCAGCACCCAATACGTTCGCCGTCTGGGCGACGATCTGGAACAGCGCGGCGTGGATGTGCGCCTTGGTGCGCCCATCGGCGCTGTGCAGCGCACCCCGGCGGGGGCGCAGGTCCGCGCCATCGGGGCAGAGTGGGAAGATTTCGACGAGGTCGTCTTTGCCACCCATTCTGACGATACACTGTCCTTGCTGGCGGACGCGACGCCGGATGAACGTGCGATTTTGGGGGCCGTGCGGTATCAGGCGAACAGTATCGTGCTTCATTCCGACACTGCGATCATGCCCCAGCGGCGCAAGGTTTGGGCATCCTGGATCTATACGGAAACCGCGCAAAAGCGCAGCGACCAGATTGATCTGACCTATTGGATGAACTCGCTGCAGCCGTGGCTGACCGGAACCGATTACATGGTGACGTTGAACACGACGCGGACAATCCGCGAAGAACTAATCTGGGATCAGACCAGCCTGCGCCACCCCGTCTATGACACCGCCGCGCTGGCTGCGCAGGACAAGGCCCGCGCCTTGAACGGTGCTAACCGGACGTGGTTCTGCGGCGCTTGGATGAAAAACGGCTTTCACGAGGATGGCCTGTCGTCGGCTTATGACGTTGTCACAGCCCTGAACGCGGCAAAGCGGCAGGAGCTGGCCGCCCAATGACCAGGATCGATCATATCGCGGGGCATACGTTCCACAGCCGCAAAGGTGCGGTCAAGAACGCCTTTCGATATGCGATCGACTACGTAATCTGCGATGCAGAGGCAGAGGTGCCTACCCCGTTTCTGTTCGGGCGCAATGCTGGCGGTGTGATGTCGCTTCATGACAGCGATCATGGCGGCGCGATCAAGGGGGGCACCGGGGCGGCATGGGTCCGCGCCGTGCTGGCCGCGAACGAAATCGCACTGACGGGCCGGATCGATTTGCTCGCGCAGCCGCGCGTGCTGGGGCATGTGTTTAATCCTGTCAGCTTTTGGCTGATCCATGATGACGCCGGCGTGCTGCGCTGCGTCATTGCCGAGGTTGGCAATACCTTTGGCGACCGCCACTGTTACCTGTGCCGCAGCGCGAACCTTGCGCCGATTACAAAGGGCGTGCCGCTGACGGCGGATAAGATATTCCATGTTTCACCTTTCCAGCCAATCGAAGGTGGATATGTGTTCCATTTTGATATTTCACCGGCTTCAGTCGATGTGCGCATCGACTACACCCGCGGCGCAGGTGGCTTAATTGCCACGCTGACCGGTGCGCGCAAGCCGCTGACCAACGGTGGAATCATCAAGGCGATCCTGCGCCGCCCTTTCGGCTCTCGCCGCGTGTTGGCGCTAATCCATTGGCAGGCGATCAAGCTGTGGTGGAAGGGCGCAACCTTTCGACCCTGGACGAAACCACCAACCGACGACGTGACATGACCCGGCTGCCCGCCTTTGCGCTGTTCGCGGCGATCATCAATGCCGCGGGACTGCCTATCTATATCTACGCACCAAAATACTATGCCGATACCTACGGCGTCAGCCTGACGGCCCTTGGCGCGTTGTTGGCGGCGTTGCGGCTGGTGGACGTGGTGCAGGACCCGGCGCTGGGCTGGATCAGCGAACGGCTGGACAAGGGCAAGGCCTGGGCGGTTACATCAGGCGTGCTGCTGTTGGCGGCAGCCATGTTAAGCCTGTTTGCCGTGCCGCCGCCCATTGCGCCGCTGTGGTGGTTCGGCCTGACCGTCACCGCGCTATTCAGCGCCTTTTCATTTTTGACCATCAACTTTTACGCCCAAGGCATCGCGAAGGCGGGCGCAGATGGCCATGTGCGGCTGGCAGCCTGGCGCGAAACGGGGGCCTTGCTGGGCATCTGTGCCGCCGCCATCGCGCCGACGTTTCTGATGGGCACCGTTGCCGCCCCCTTTGCCGTATTTGCCTGGGGCTTTGCGGCGCTGGCATTGCTGGCTGCCGCCGTGATGTGGACCGAATGGCAGGGCCGCACTGTGGCAGAGGCGACGCCGATCCGCACGATCCTGTCCGACACCATCACCCGCCGTCTGCTGCTGCTGGCCTTGGTCAACGCGACGCCGCTGGCGGTATCATCCACGCTGTTCCTGTTTTACGTCGACAGTCGCCTGCAAGCCCCGGGATGGGAAGGTCCCTTGCTTGTCCTGTTCTTCCTTGCCGCGGCCCTGTCATCCCCCGTCTGGTCCGCCTTGGCGGCCCGGTTCGGGTCAAAGCCTGTGTTGCTGGCGGCGATGGCGCTGGCGGTGCTGTCCTTCGGATATACCCTGTGCCTGGGTGCGGGGGATCAAGTTGCCTTTGCCGTGGTCTGCGTCCTGTCCGGGGCATCCATTGGTGCCGACCTGACGCTGCTGCCCGCGATGTTCGCGCGGCGCATGTCGACAGTGTCGCCCAATGGCGGGCAGGGCTTCGGGCTATGGTCATTGGTTAACAAGCTGACACTGGCCTTTGCCGCGGCCTTGCTGCTACCCTTGCTGGAACAGGCAGGCTTTCGGTCCGGCGGCGACAGCGCGGCGCAGGCGCTGACCCTGCTGACGTGGCTTTATGCGGGCGTGCCCTGCGCGCTCAAATTACTGGCAATTGCGCTCTTATCAGCCACCCGGCTTGAGGACGCCTGACCCGAACCTATTTGTAAAGACAACAAAGACAGGAGAGTGCGACGTGGACTGGCAAGGCAAAAAATACTGGATCGTAGGTGCAAGCGAAGGTCTGGGCCGCGCACTTGCGCATAAACTAAGCCGTGTCGGTGTCGAAGTCGTCGTCTCTGCCCGGTCAGAGGATCGCCTCAAGTCGCTTGTCGATGAACTGCCCGGCAAGGCCAGTTATGTCACCGTCGATGTGTCCGATCTGGACGCGGTCGAAGCCGCCCGCGCACAGGTCGGAGAGATCGACGGCGTTGTCTATCTGGCGGGCGTCTATTGGCCGATGGAATCTACCGCTTGGGACAACAAGCAGGCAGAGGCGATGGCCAATATCAACTATCTTGGCGCGTCCCGCGTGGTGGGCAGTGTCATCAATGATTTTACCGCCCGCGATCAAGGCCACATCGTCGTGACATCCAGCCTGACCGCATTCCGCGGTCTGCCGGGCACGATTGGTTACACCGCGTCGAAAGCTGCCGTCATGTCGCTGGCGGAATGTATGTATGCTGATCTGCGCAAGACTGGTGTGAATGTGCAGGTGGTCAATCCGGGTTTCGTGAAAACCCAGCTGACCGACAAGAATGACTTCAATATGCCTTTCATCATGGAACCCGAAGAGGCGGCGACCGCCATCTTCGAGCATATGAATAATCCGGAAAGCTTTAAGAAAAGCTTTCCGATGGTGTTTTCCTGGCTGTTCCGCTTGGGGCAATTCCTGCCGGACTGGGCTTATTACGGTATTTTCCGCCCCAAGGGTTAAGCGATCGCCTGATCGAACAGTTTTGACGCCCGGGCCCAGACGTCAGATCCGGGCGCGCCGAGGTGCAGCAAAAGCTGCGCCGCAAAATCGGCAGAGCTTTCCAGCGGCATCAGCGACGGCAGGTTGTCGATAGCCGTAACATCCAGCACGGGCGCGTCATGCACCCGCAGTGCCGGTGCGTCCCAGGTCGTCACGCGGTCATAGACCTTGATGGGGGAAAAGTCGCTGTCCGGATCGCAGGCGATATCGCCGATGACGGTCAGCTTGCGCTCTGCCGTCTTTGCGCTGGCCGGCACAAAAACCGGCGTGCCGGGGCGGGCAAGGATACAGTTCAAGAACAGATCCCGCGTCAGGATTTGCGGGAAGGGACCGCCGCTGGCTGTTTCTGACATGTCCCACAAAGTCGTAGCGACGCCCATATCGCGGCACAGATCGGCCGCGCCCGTGCCGACCCGCCCCAACGCACCGATGATCAGCGCAGACGGGGCGGGGGCGGCGATTTCAACCATTTCGCCATGCAGATCGGCCAGCAGGTCAGCCTGCGTTGGCACCGCGCGGACCGGTCCCATGACGCGACCCTGCTGCTGCGCCATCCAGCACATCAGACTGACTGCTGAGCCAGCGTAACCGGCCCAATACCCAAAGGCCGCAACCCTGCGGCCTGTGTCATCGGTCAGATATTCCAGATCAAGCAGGCGGCCGCCGCCCGATTTGAAACGGTCCAGCAGGATGCGCCCGTCGGGTTGGCCTTTGTAGGCGTGACCGAACATAATGTGGGTGTGGCGCAGAGGCGTGCCATCGGCGGGCAGTTCTTTCAGCCCGAAAATCAGCGCATCAAGGGGGGCGTCCACCCATGCGCCTTCCGCTGCGATTTCGGCACCTGCGGCGGCGTAGTCGGCAATGGGAACGATGCGCTGGGCGCTGTGTTCGACCGTGACGCGTAGGCCTGCCGCGATCAGCGCAGCGACCCCGTCGGGCATGATGCCGACGCGAGCCTCGTGGTCGCGGCTTTCAGCGCGGACCCATAGATGTGTCATGGTATCATGCCTTTCACGCGGGCGTTACGGACCGCATAGCGGTCGTTCATCATCAGGTGGTGTGCAGACAGTTTGGGAAACTGCGCGATGTCCACCTGCAGGCGGGTCGCAAATTCCGTCAGCACGAAAAGCCACGGATCGGCCAGCGTCAGGCTGTTGCCGATGGCAAAGGGGGCGTAGTCCAGATGCCCTTCAAGATAGGCCAGCGATGCCGCCATCGTGTGCGGTGCCTTAGCCGTCATATCGGCCTAGGAAGATTCCAGATCCGCCCAACGCGGCCCCCGCATGGCATGGGCATAATTCACATGCACGGTGGATGCGAGGTAGTACATCGTTTCCCGCATTCGCGCCGCCTGAAAGGGTACGGCGGGGATCAGATGGGGGCCATGCTGGGCTGCAAGGTATTCAAGGATCGCGCCGGTTTCGGTCAACACGCCCTGCGGCGTTTGCAGCGTCGGCACCCGTCCCTTTGGATTCAGCGCAAGATAGGCGGGCGATTGCTGCGCGCTTTCGCGAAAGTCGACGAGGATAGGGGTATATGGGACCTCCAGTTCTTCGAGGATGATGGCAGTCGCGGCGGAAATCGTCAGGGGATTGTAATGCAGGGTCAACATTGGCGCGGCTTTCAGTAGAATGTGCGCTGGTCCGCCCGGGCGGCGGTGTCCAGGTGGGGGGCGCTGTTGTAGCAGGTTAAAAGCGGCCCGTGATCGGTGACCTGAATGCGGTGCACGCTGGTGTTCAGGATCGGCAAGGCGACACGGGACATTTGCGGAATATCAAGCCCCAGCACGTCGGAAATCGCCTGCGCGATGATCCCGCCTGACGACACGCAAAGCACGCGTTTGCCAGGCTGGGCCGCCATCGCCATCACATCGCGCACGCGCTGGCGAAAGTCGTCGTAATATTCGGCCCCGCCGATTTCACCGGCCCGCCATGCGGTCAGAGTCGCCGGGAAATGCGTCACGAAATCGTCCGGGCTGGTGCGTTCGGTGCCGTGTTTCGCCTTCATCTCGTGTGTGAGGTCGTAATAGGCAATTTCGTTCAGGCGCGGATCGCTGGGCGCGTCGGCATAGCCAAGGCCCGCGATGGTTTCGCGCTGGCGGCGCAGCGTGCCGGACAGCACGACATCATAAGGCCGGTCATGTTCGCGCATCCATGCGCCCAGCCAGGCAGCTTGTTTGTGACCCAGATCAGAGAGGCGGTCATATTCGGCCTCTGTCGTGGCTGCGGAATTAGCCTGGCCGTGGCGGACCAGCGTGATTTCACCCATCGTGCGGCTCCTTGTCTTTGGCGTTGGGTTAAGCGGTTGCGCCCCTGATGGCAACGGTGTGGACGGGGCGGGCGCGGACCCTCCGGGGGGAGTTTATCCGGCCAGATGAATGGGAATCACATTGCCTTGCAGTGTGGCGTTCGGGACTTGTTTACAGATTCCCGGCATGAAATTGTGCGGCCTCAGGCACAAGAGGGTTATGGTACAGATGCAGGCCGACACGCTGCTGCGCGATGTCTTTGGATTCGACGGGTTTCGTCCCGGTCAGGAAGAGATCGTGGATGCCGTGGTGGCGGGGCAGAATACCCTTGCGATCATGCCGACGGGTGGCGGTAAGTCACTGTGTTTCCAGCTTCCTGCCTTGGTGCGGCCCGGTGTGACCGTCGTGATATCCCCGCTGATTGCGCTGATGCGCGATCAGGTGCGCGGGTTGCAGGCGGCGGGTGTGGCGGCGGGTGCGCTGACCTCTGGCAATACCGAGGAAGAGACGGACGCGGTCTGGGCGCAGCTGGCGGCGGGCACGCTCAAGCTGCTGTATATGGCACCGGAGCGGCTGGCGTCCTTTGGCACCCAGCGCATGTTGCGCGAGGCGAATGTCACGCTGATTGCCGTGGACGAGGCGCATTGCGTCAGTCAGTGGGGGCATGATTTCCGCCCGGACTATTTGCGTATCGGCGAGCTGCGCGAGATGCTGGATGTGCCGCTGGCGGCCTTTACCGCGACAGCCGATGCAGAAACGCAGGTCGAGATTATTCAAAAGCTGTTCGCCGGGCAGCAACCGGCGACATTTCTGCGCGGGTTTGACCGGCCGAATATCCATCTGGCCTTTGCCGTGAAAGATAATCCGCGCAACCAGATTTTAGGCTTTGCCGCCGCGCGAAAGGGGCAGTCCGGCATCGTGTATTGCGGTACGCGGGCGAAGACGGAAACCTTGTCGCAGGCCCTTGGGCAGGCGGGGCATTCGGCCTGTTATTACCACGGCGGCATGGATGCGGAAGCGCGCCGTGATGTGGAGCGGCGGTTCCAGCAAGAGGATGGCTTGATCGTTACCGCGACCGTAGCCTTTGGCATGGGTATCGATAAGCCGGATATTCGATGGGTTGCGCATGCCGATCTGCCCAAGTCAATTGAAGGTTATTATCAGGAAATCGGGCGCGGCGGTCGGGACGGCGAGCCGGCGGAGACACTGACGCTTTATGGTCCAGAAGATATTCGCTATCGCCGCCAGCAGATTGACGAGGGGATTGCCCCGCCGGAACGGCGCGCAGCCGATCATGGGCGGCTGAATGCGCTGCTTGGGCTGGCGGAGGCGCTGGAGTGCCGCCGTTTGAACCTGCTGCAATATTTTGGCGAAAACCCGAAGCCCTGTGGCAACTGTGATCTATGCGACAAACCGGCGGAGTTGTTCGATGCGACGACGCCTGTGCGCATGGCCTTGTCCGCCGCCCTGCGGACCGATGAATGGTTCGGCGCGAACCATTTGATCGACATCGTGATGGGCGCGGATACGGCCAAGATCCGCGAACGCGGACATGATGCGCTGCCGACCTACGGCGTTGGCAAGGAATACGACAAACGTCAGTGGCAGGCGATTTTCCGTCAGATGATGGGGCGCGATTTGTTTCGCCCTGATCCGGCGCGGCATGGGGCATTACGCATGACCGACGTCGCCATCCCGATCCTGAAGGGCGAGGAAAAGATCACGCTGCGCAAAGATACGATCACGAACGCCAAGTTCAGCCCCGCCGTCCGCGCCATGGTCAGCGAGGAAGATGCGCCGCTGTTGTCGGCGTTGAAGGCCAAGCGCCGGGCACTGGCAGAGGCGGCGGGCGGCCCTGCCTATATCATTTTCAACGACAAGACCCTGATCGAGATGGCAGAACGCAAGCCCGCTAATTTGGACCAGATGGCCCGCATCGGCGGCGTCGGTGCCAAAAAGCTGGAGAGCTATGGCCGTGCGTTTCTGGAGGTTATCGCCGGTGCCGTAGACGAGGTGCACCCCGCGCGGCTGAAGCTTGCGGGGCGCAGTGAGGGTGCAGTCTATGATCGCCTGCTGGCTGTGCAGGCGGATCTGGCGCGGGGGCCGGACGGTTTGGACAAACCGATGAGCTGTAGCGCCGCGCAGCTGGCCAAGGTAGCCCAACTGCGCAGCGCCGATAGTGGTGCCGTGGCCCGCGTGATCGGTGATCGCCACGCGGAACGCTTTGGCGATGCCTTTCTGGTAGTCCTGTCGGACGGTTAAGCGGCCAGCTTGGCGTCATAGGCCGCTGACTGCTGTGCGCTGGGCTGGGCCTGACAGCGCGCCAGCCAGTCCTGCACGACCCGTGCTTGCGGCGCAAAGGACGGCATCCACTGGAACGGAGAGCTGACCAGAAGGTCGGCGGCGGAGAAGGTATCACCCAACAAATAGGGCTGATCGGTCAGGGCGGCGGTCAGGGCGTCGCCCAGCTCGTGCGCGCCGCGGAAATTGCTGTGCAGACCGGGGTGATCAAGGCCAAGCAGGGTTGTGACCATCACGGGTTCCAAAACGGCACCGTAATAGGCCAGCCAGGATAGATAGGCACCGCGGCTTGCATCGCCGGCAGCGGGGGCAAGGGGGCTTGGGAACAGTTCTGTCAGGTATTGGATGATGGCGGCGCGTTCGCGGATCGCGATGCCGTTATGGACAAGCAGTGGCACTTTGCCTTCGGGGTGGGGGTTGGCCGGGTCGGGGGCACCACTTCCGTCCTGCTTTACGATATCGACGATGCGGATATCAATCTTGTCCATCACATCCAGCGCCATCAACAGTTGGATGATGCCGGTCGAGCGGGTGAAGGGGGCGTGATAAAGCGTCAGCATGGTTTTTCCTTTTCAAGTGCTGTGTGATGGCCCTTTATAAGTGCAGCACTACTGTCAGTTTCCGTCAGGATCATCATGGCCCGCACTGATCGCCTGTTTCGCCTTATCGATGCGCTGCGGCGTTTGCCGCCGCCGGTCACGGCTGCGCGGCTTGCGGCAGAAACAGAAGTGTCGCCGCGCACGCTGTACCGAGACATTGACACGTTGCGCCGCGGCGGTGCGCTGATCGATGGCGCGCCGGGATATGGCTATACCCTGACCGAAGACACCGCCTTGCCGCCCCAGACCTTTACCCAAGAGGAAATCGAGGCGCTGGTGCTGGGGCTGGCCGAGGCGCAGCATCGTGGCGATCCGGCTTTGTCAGCGGCGGCGGATACGGCGCTGGGCAAGATTATCGCCACGCTTCCCGACCGGATGCAGCGGCAGGCGCAGCATGCCGCGATCATGGTGCGGCGGGTCGAACGCCCGCCCCAGCCCGCTGCCGATCTGTCGCTGATCCGCCGGGCCTGTTGGGACGAGCTGGCGTTGGATATCGCCTATGTCGATGCGACCGGGGCTGCTTCGGATCGGCGCATTTTACCACTGGCGATGGTCTATCTTGATCGTGGCATCATGGTGCTGGCGTGGTGTGTCCTGCGGCAGGATTTTCGCAAGTTCATGGCGGACCGCATCACCACTGCGAATTTGACCGATGACAGCTTTCGCCCGCGCCGTGCCGGGATGTTGCGGGATTATGTGGCCCAGATGACTGCGAACCGGCGTTGACCTGCGACATCGGTGCCGGGTGGTATCCGCCGGCTGGAGTGCTAGAACCACGCCAAACCTGCCCGGAGGCCCCATGCTCGTCACCATCTCGCCCGCCAAATCGCTGGACCTATCCCCCGTGGACCTTGCGCCGACACAGCCTCTGTTCGCCAATGACGCCCTGCGGCTGGCAAAAACCATGCGCGGGCTGACATTGGCAGAGCTGCGGGGCCTGATGAAACTGTCGGAAGATCTGGCAAAGCTGAACCGCGACCGTTTCAAGGCATTCAGCGCCGATCCCGCACCAGAGGCGGTAAAACCTGCCGCCTGGCTGTTCAATGGCGACACCTATACCGGGCTGGATGCAGCATCGCTGGAGCCCGAGGATATCAGCATCGCGCAAGAGCGGCTTTGTATCCTGTCAGGCCTTTACGGTGTTCTGCGGCCTTTGGACGGCATTCAGCCCTATCGGCTGGAGATGGGGTCGCGGTTGAAAACCCGCCGGGGCGCGAACCTTTATGATTATTGGGGCGACAGCATCGCCAAGGCGCTGAATGCGCGGGCCGATGAGGTCGGGACAAATGTATTGGTGAATTGTGCCAGTCAGGAATACTTTGGTGCGGTGGACCGCAAGGCGCTGAAATTGCGCGTGGTCACCCCGCAGTTTCTGGAGGTGAAAGAGGGACGGCCGCGGGTCGTGTCCTTTTTCGCCAAACGTGCCCGCGGTGCGATGGCGCGTTTCTTGGTCACGCAGCGTGTCACTGATCCGGATGGGATCAAGGATTTTGCGACTGGTGGATACCAGTTTGATGCGGACCTGTCGGAGGGCGACAGCTGGGCCTTTGTGCGTGATTATCCGAGCTAGGCGGTTGCTGGTAGGGCTGATGCCTCCGGCGGGAGTTTGTTTGGCCAGATGAAAAGGGGTCAACAAGTGCAGTGCCGCGAAATGGAGACCGAAGGTCGCGGGTGTTTGGTGACGCGGGGGCGCAGGTGCGCTAGGACTTGGATCATGCGGGGGAGCAGGACGCCATGACCGAGACCATTACATTTACGCTGGACGGCGAAACGGTGCAGGCTCGCCCCGGCGAGACGATCTGGGAGGTGGCGCATGGGCGCGGCCTTGAGATCCCGCATTTGTGCTTCAAGGATGCTAAAAGCTATCGCCCCGATGGGAATTGCCGCGCCTGCATGGTCGCGATCGAAGGCGAGCGGACCCTGGCTGCGTCTTGTCTGCGGGTGCCGTCGGACGGCATGGTTGTGACGACTGACAAGCCGCGCGAAGTGCAGGCACGGGCGATGGTGATGGAGCTGTTGCTGGCTGATCAGCCGGCGCGGGACGTGGCGCATGATCAGTCGAGCCATATGTGGGATATGGCGGATCGCGTGGGCGTTGCGGAGAGCCGTTTCGCACCCAAGGATGCGGTGCATGTGCCGCTGCTGGATGCCAGCCATGTCGCGATGCGCGTTAATCTTGATGCTTGCATCCAGTGCAACCTGTGTGTGCGTGCCTGCCGCGAGGTGCAGGTGAACGACGTGATCGGCATGGCGGGGCGCGGGGCGGATGCCTATCCGGTGTTCGATCTGGGCGATCCCATGGGCGATAGCACATGTGTGGCTTGCGGTGAGTGTGTGCAGGCCTGCCCGACCGGCGCGCTGATGGAGGCATCCGTGCTGGACGCGGCGCAGGTGGGTGATAGTGCGGATTTCGATGAGGAGGTCGCCAGCGTTTGTCCGTTCTGCGGTGTCGGTTGCCAGATCAGCCTGAAGGTCAAGGATGGGCGGGTCAAATATGTGGACGGTCTGGACGGGCCCGCAAACGAAGGGCGACTTTGCGTCAAGGGGCGCTTTGGCTTTGACTATATCCACCACCCCCATCGCCTGACCAAGCCGTTGATCCGCCGGGATGATGCGCCCGCGAAGGGGCTGAACGTTGATCCCGGCAATTGGGGCGACGTATTTCGCGAGGCGACATGGGACGAGGCGATGCGTGTCGCGTCAGATGGTCTGGGCGGTTTGCGTGCTGCATTTGGCGGGGCGGCTGTTGCAGGCTTTGGCAGTGCAAAATGCACCAATGAAGAAGCCTATTTGTTTCAAAAGCTGATCCGCCAGGGGTTTGGTCACAACAACGTCGATCATTGCACCCGGCTGTGCCATGCGTCGTCCGTGGCGGCGCTGATGGAAAATATCGGGTCCGGCGCTGTGACGGCGACCTTTAACGAGATCGAGAATGCGGATGTGGCGATCGTCATCGGGGCAAATCCGCTTGAAAACCATCCTGTTGCTGCAACGTATTTCAAGCAGTTTACCCAACGCGGCGGCAAGTTGATCGTCATGGATCCGCGCGGGCATGCGCTGAAGCGGTTTGCGTCCCATATGCTGCAGTTCAAGCCGGGCACCGATGTGGCCATGCTGAACGCGATCTGCAACGTGATCGTCACCGAAGGGCTGTTCGACCGCCAGTATATCGAAGGCTACACAGAAAACTGGGCGGCAGAGCAGGCGCATCTGCAGGCCTATGATCCGGACAGCATGTCTTCGATCTGCGGCATCGACGCAGAGATGTTGCGCGATGTGGCCCGCACCTTTGCCGGTGCCAAGGCGGGGATGATCTTCTGGGGGATGGGCGTCAGCCAGCACACCTATGGCACCGATAATGCGCGGTGCCTGATCAGCCTTGCGCTGATGACCGGGCAGATCGGGCGGCCAGGGACTGGCCTGCATCCGCTGCGCGGGCAGAACAATGTGCAGGGTGCCTCTGACGCGGGTATGATCCCGATGTTCCTGCCGGATTACCAGTCTGTCACCAGCGCTGATATCCGCGCGAATTTCCAGCAGGTCTGGGGCGGTACGCCGATTGATCCGCAAAAGGGTCTGACCGTGACCGAGATTCTGGACGCCGTGCACGAAGGCCAGATCAAGGGCATGTATATCCTTGGTGAAAACCCCGCGATGTCGGACCCTGACCTTGATCACGCCCGCGCGGCACTGGCCAAGCTGCAATGTCTGGTCGTGCAGGACATCTTTTTGACGGAAACCGCGAACTTTGCCGATGTGATCCTGCCCGCCAGCGCCTTTGCCGAAAAGACCGGCACTGTCACCAATACGAACCGTCAGGTGCAGATGGGGCGCCCGGCCGTGCCGCCGCCGGGTGATGCGCGCGAGGATTGGGCGATCATTACTGATCTGGCGCAGCGGCTTGGCCTTGACTGGACGTATGAACATCCGCGGCAAATCTATGACGAAATGGCAGGCACCATGCCGTCGCTGGACAATATTACTTGGGACCGGCTGGAACGAGGCGCTGTGACCTATCCGTCGCTGTCGCCCACTGATCCCGGCCAGTCGATCATGTTCGCGAACGGCTTTCCCCGCGACGGCGGCCGCGCAAAATTCACGCCTGCCAGTGTCATCGCGCCGGCAGAGCAGCCCGACCCTGACTACCCGATGGTGCTGACCACGGGCCGACAGCTGGAACACTGGCATACCGGTTCCATGACGCGCCGCGCCAGCGTGCTGGACGCGGTCGAGCCTGAGGCGAATTGTTCCCTGCATCCCGATACGCTGCGCCGTCTGGGGGTCGCGCCGGGGGCTGTTGTTGAGTTGGCGACACGCCGTGGAGCTATCCGCATCATGGCGCGGGCTGATCGTGCCGTCGCGGCCGACATGGTATTTTTACCATTTGCGTTTGTCGAAGCCGCGGCTAACCTTCTGACGAATCCGTCGATCGACCCTTATGGAAAAATTCCGGAATTTAAATATGCTGCTGTCCGTGTATCGGCTATCAACCCGGCAGAACTTGCGCCCTAACGCGATGTCAGGTTCCATCACATTCAAGAGTGTGCGTTGATTATTTTGAACACGGCGCCGTGATAATTCGAAAGTGCTGTAAAAACAAATCCTTAAACTAAGCTAATTTTAGCGCATGTTACAAAAAGCATACATTTTCCGTGAGAGGGCAGCAAAATGGCTGCCACACCTCGAACTTTTTACAGGTCGGACGCATTTAGCAATCACACCCGCACTGCTGCGGGACTACAGAATAAGGAATTAGCCATGACCAAGACAGTCAATATCTTCGTCGTTGCCGCAGCTGCAGCTACGATTGCCGGCGCTGCCGTCGCACAAACAACCACCTTCACGAACGAAGATGCTGCTGCAGACCAGTTCGACGACCTGCAAGAGCAGATCGCTGACGATGCAGAGCGTGACGTTGCCCGTTTTGGTAACGAAGGCCGCGTTGTTGGTTCGTACGGTTCGGTCGCTCTGCGCGCTACCGCTTACAACGATGACAACGGTTCCGTTGATGGTTCCGGCGACGACAACGCAAACGTTGGTCTGGGCCTGCGTTACGGCACGTTCGACGGCGTGAACGGCATCGACGTGACCGCAGCTTACAATTACTCCGAAGACAACGGCGACGAGTCGCAGAACCAGCTGCTGCTGGGCGCTGACTACCGCCGCGATTTCGGTCCGCGTTACTTCGGTTATGCAAAGCTGGACGCGTCCCAGGACCGCGCAGCTGAGAACCTTGACGATAACTACATCGACGTGTTCGTCGGCGCTGGCCTTGGCTACCGCATCATGAACGATGCAACCAACCAGTGGTCCATCCAGGCTGGTCCGGG
The DNA here is from genome assembly GCF_042466455.1 of Loktanella sp. R86503. Taxonomy (NCBI): domain Bacteria; kingdom Pseudomonadati; phylum Pseudomonadota; class Alphaproteobacteria; order Rhodobacterales; family Roseobacteraceae; genus Loktanella; species Loktanella sp. R86503. Next base: position 39,604 of record NZ_JAXHCI010000002.1, on the reverse strand, counting down.
CTACCGCTACACCGAAACCGTTGCTGGCAATGACAGCTCCGAAGCTGCTGCTTCGCTGTCGTCTAACTACTACCGTTCGCTGAGCGAGACGTCCTACGTCACCAACGACACCGACGTCATCTACTCCGACACCTCGACTCTGGTCACCAACGACCTGGCTTTGAACGTTGCAATGACAAACTCCCTGTCGCTGCGCACGTCGCTGTCCACGTCCTTTGATGACGCAGTCGATGACTCTTTCGGCGACGCATCCAACACCTTGGGTGTGGCAGTCGTTTACAACTTCAACTAATACCTCGGTTTGCATTCCAAGTTATTACTGAAGACGGGCGGTGGCGAAAGCCACCGCCCGATTTCGTTTGCGGACCGTATTTTAAAAGAAATGAACAACTGTTCATAAAATATTTGACGCAAGGCTTTCGACCTCTCAGTATGGTGAAGAAGATGCAGCGCGGGGAGGCGGTGCATCGACGGTTCGGGCAAACCCGCACCTAGGGAGGGGATCTATGGCTTCTGCTGTGCCAGGCGCTGCACCTGTTTCTATTCCGCATCTGCTTGCACGCAATGTCGCGCAACATGGCGGCAAAGCGGCATATCGCGAAAAAGAGTTCGGGATCTGGCAAAGCTGGACATGGTCCGAAGCGGCGGCGCAGATTGATGCCCTGGCGTTGGGACTGCTGGAAATGGGGGCCGAAGTTGGCGATCATATTGCCATTTCCGGCCGCAACCGGCCGGCCCTGTATTGGGCTATGGTCGCCGCGCAGAAAATCGGTTGTGTCCCCGTTCCCCTGTACCAAGAGGCCGCGGTCGAGGAAATCGCCTATGCGCTGGAACATTCCGGTGCCCGCTTTGCCGTCGTGGGGGATCAGGAGCAGGTCGACAAGCTGACGGATGCCAGCACCGGTCAGGTGGCGCTGGAACATATCATTTACCTCGATGGTCGCGGTCTGCGCAGGTACGACCACAGCGGCATGACGTCCTTCGCCGATGTGCAGGAACGCGGCCGCGCCTCGACCCGTATGGCTGACATGCAGACGCGCACGGATGCGCGCAGTTATGACGACACCTGCGTGATGCTCTACACCTCTGGCACAACGGGGCGTCCTAAAGGCGTCGTGCTGTCAAATCGCAATGTGATCGAGACATCCAAAAATTCCTCTGAATTCGATCATCTGCGTGCAGGCGATGAAGTGCTGGCCTATCTGCCGATGGCCTGGGTGGGCGATTTCATCTTTTCTGTAGGTCAGGCCATGTGGACGGGGTTCTGCGTGAATTGTCCTGAAAGCGCCGACACGATGCTGACAGATCTGCGGGAAATCGGGCCAACCTATTTCTTTGCCCCGCCGCGTGTATTCGAAACCCAGCTAACGACCGTGATGATCCGGATGGAAGACGCGAGCCGGATCAAAAGGCGTTTGTTTGATCACTACATGGCCTTGGCGCGCCGTGTGGGACCTGATCTGCTGGACGGCAAGCCAGTGGGTCTGCTGGACCGAATCCGCTATGGCATAGGGAATTTGCTGATCTATGGTCCGTTGAAAAACACCCTTGGCCTGTCCCGGGTGCGTGTTGGTTACACGGCAGGCGAAGCGATCGGACCCGAGATTTTCGACTTTTATCGCAGCCTCGGGATCAACCTTAAACAGCTTTACGGCCAGACCGAAGCGACGGTGTTTATCACCCAGCAACCTGACGGCGAAGTCCGGTCCGATACGGTTGGCGTGCCGTCGCCGGGGGTGGAATTGCGGATCGCCGAGAATGGAGAGGTCTTTTACCGCTCTGCCGGCACTTTTGTGGAGTACTACAAGAACCCTGAAAGCACGGCCTCGACCAAGGACCCCGATGGCTGGGTCGCCACGGGGGATGCCGGTTTTATCGAGGAAAGCACCGGGCATCTGCGCATCATCGATCGGGCTAAGGACGTGGGCAAGATGGCCAGCGGTGCCATGTTCGCGCCCAAATACGTCGAGAATAAGCTGAAGTTTTACCCGAATATTCTGGAGGCTGTCGTCTTTGGCGCGGGCCGCGATCGTTGCACCGCCTTCATCAATATTGACCTGACCGCCGTCGGCAACTGGGCGGAACGCAACAATATTGCCTATTCGTCCTATCAGGAATTGTCCCAGCATCCGAAAGTGCTGGAACTGGTTGCAGGCCATGTGAATGACGTGAACGCCAGTATCGCTGATGACCCGATGCTGGCGGGCTGCCAGATCCACCGCTTTCTTGTGCTGCACAAGGAACTGGACGCTGATGACGGGGAAATGACCCGGTCCCGCAAGGTGCGCCGCGCCGTCGTGGGTGACAAGTTCGCCGACCTGATTGCCGCGCTTTATGACGGATCGCCCGACATCTATACCGAAACAGAGGTAACATACGAGGACGGCCGCAAGGGCGCGATCAAGGCGACGCTGGTGATCCGCGATGCCGTCGTCACTGCGCCCCGCCGGATGGCTGCGGAATGATGGCGGTGTTGGCGCAGGGCCTGCGGCGCGAGTTTATCTTGCCAGATGAAAGGGATGGTCGCCCATGAAGGATCAAGTTGCGCCATACGTGACCGCTGACGGGCGTCAGATTGGTGATGTCTTGATGGACATGCGCGGGATCACCCTGCGCTTTGGCGGGGTCGAGGCGATCAAGAACATCAGCTTTGACATCCGCGAAGGCGAAATCCGCGCGATCATCGGGCCGAACGGAGCCGGCAAGTCGTCAATGCTGAACGTGATTTCGGGCTTTTATCACCCGCAGGACGGCGAGGTTTGGTTTCGCGGCGCCAAGCGTCCGCCGATGAAGCCTTATCAGGTCGCGCGGCAGGGGATCGCTCGTACGTTTCAGAATATCGCGCTGTTCGATGGCATGTCCGTGCTTGACAACATCATGACGGGGCGGCTGACGCATATGAAAAGCGGGCTGCTGGCTCAGGCTATCTGGAAGGGCAGGGCCGAACGCGAAGAGGTGGAAAACCGTGCCGTCGTCGAGCGGATCATCGACTTTCTGGAAATTCAGGCGATCCGTAAGACACCCGTGGGCCGCTTGCCTTACGGTTTGAAAAAGCGTGTCGAACTGGCGCGCGCGCTGGCGGCAGAGCCGAAGCTGCTGCTGCTGGACGAGCCGATGGCCGGCATGAACGTCGAGGAAAAAGAGGACATGAGCCGCTTTATTCTGGATGTGAACGATGAGTTCGGCACCACGATTGCCTTGATCGAACATGATATGGGCGTGGTGATGGATCTGTCCGACCGGGTTGTCGTCATGGATTACGGCCGCAAGATTGGTGACGGCACGCCAGCCGAGGTGCGCAGCAATCAAGAGGTGATCGACGCCTATCTGGGGGTGGCCCATGATTGAAGCGATCGCGCAAGCCATGAACGAAGGAGCACGCCATGTCCGCTGATTTTCTGTACGGTATGGAAGTTGTCATCAACGGGCTGATGGCGGGCGTGCTTTATGCGCTGGTAGCGCTGGGGTTCGTTCTAATTTTCAAGGCGTCGGGTATTTTCAATTATGCCCAAGGGGTCATGGCGTTGTTTGCAGCCCTGACGCTGGTCGGTGTGATGGAAGGGCAGGTGCCGTTTTCGCATATCATCAACGCGACCTTTGGCACGGATATCCACCATTTCGGCTGGCATGTGCCGGCGCTGCTGGCGATTGCGCTGACGCTGGTGGTCATGATCGCCTTTGCCTGGATGGTGCATACTTTCGTGTTCAAGCATCTGGTCGGGCAAGAGCCGATCATCCTGTTCATGGCGACCATCGGACTTGCGTATTTTCTGGAAGGCGTCGGCGATCTGATGTGGGGGTCTGACATCAAGACGCTGGACATCGGCATCCCGCAGGGCGGGTCGATGTGGGTCGAGAATATCTCGGTCCATCTGGGGGGGGATGATTTCTACGGCTTCTTTATCGATAAGCTGGATATTACTGCCAGCATTGTTGCAGCAATCCTTGTGATCGGGCTAATTGTTTTCGCCCAATACACCAAGCAGGGCCGTGCCATGCGGGCGGTGGCGGATGACCATCAGGCGGCGCTGTCGGTTGGAATTTCGCTGAACTTTATCTGGGTGCTGGTCTGGTCGCTGGCGGGCATGGTTGCGCTGGTTGCCGGTGTGATGTGGGGTGCGAAATCGGGCGTGCAGTTTTCGCTGTCGCTTATCGCGCTAAAGGCCCTGCCGGTGCTGATGCTTGGGGGGTTCACGTCGATCCCCGGTGCCATCGTCGGCGGTTTGATCATCGGTGTAGGTGAGAAGCTGTTCGAATACATGATTGGCCCAATGGTCGGCGGCGCAACCGAGAACTGGTTCGCCTATGTCCTTGCGCTGGTGTTTCTTGTGTTCCGCCCGCAGGGCCTGTTCGGGGAGCGGATCATTGAACGTGTGTGACCGCGCAAGCGACGGCGCGAGGCTGGGCCTTGCGGCACCCGACCGCCCGACCGCGCTGGCCTGCGGCGCTGATATTTGGAACCGGAAAAAGGGGGCGCGTCATGCTGTATCGTGAGGCCGGTGATTTCAAGACGAGCTATGCCGCGGACAGCCAAACCTTTCCAATCAAGTTCGACCGCTGGCGTTATTGGGCGGTGCTGGCTGTTGCCTGGCTGGTTATCCCGTTTGTCATCAATGATTACTGGGCGAATGCCATATTGGTACCCTTTCTGATCTATGCGATTGCGGCGATCGGGCTGAATATCCTGACCGGTTACTGCGGGCAGGTGTCGCTGGGCACGGGCGGTTTTATGGCTGTGGGGGCTTATAGCGTTTACAAGCTGATGACGTCCTTTCCCGACGTCAGCATCCTGATCCATGTCGTGCTAGCCGGGTTCATCACGGCGGCGGTCGGTGCGGCCTTTGGCCTGCCGTCCTTGCGGATCAAGGGGTTTTATCTGGCTGTGGCGACGCTGGCGGCACAGTTCTTTTTGGTGTGGTTGTTCAACAAGGTCCCCTGGTTCTACAACTCTTCTGCCTCTGGCCAGATTTCCGCACCAGAGCGGTTTGTCGGCGATATCGCTGTCACGGGGGCGGCGACGACGCCTTGGGCGCAATATCTGATTTGCCTGTTTTTTGTAACGCTTTGCGCATTGCTGGCCCGCAACCTGACGCGGGGCAGTCTGGGGCGGCAGTGGATGGCAATCCGGGATATGGATATCGCAGCCGAGATTATTGGCGTTGATCCGCTCAAGGCAAAGCTGACGGCCTTTGCCATTTCTTCCTTTTTTATCGGGATCGCGGGGGCGCTGTTCTTTGCCGTGTATCTAGGCGCGGTCGAAGTTGGAGAGGCCTTTGGCATCCAGAAATCGTTCCTTGTGCTGTTTATGTGCATCATTGGCGGGCTTGGCAGCATCTTTGGCAGCTTTGCCGGGGCGGCGTTTCTTGTGCTGTTGCCGGTCGCGCTGAAGGTGCTGGGCGTGGATGTGCTGGGTTGGCCCAGTTCCACCGTCGCGCACCTGCAACTTGTCGCTGTGGGGGCGTTGATCATGTTCTTCTTGATCAAGGAACCGCATGGACTGGCGCAGCTATGGCGCATCGCAAAGGAGAAGCTGCGTATGTGGCCGTTTCCTTACTAACGGCCGGGCGGGGGCATCTCCGCCGGGCCATGCCGGAGCGCATGCCGGCGCATCGATCAATCTTTGGGAGGAGACTTGAGATGAAAATGAAGACATTTGCCACGGCGGCCTTGGCCGGGCTTTTGGCCAGCGGGCCAGCGCTGGCTGAACTGGTTCTGCCGGATCTGAGCTATCGCACCGGACCCTATGCCGCGAACGGTGGGCCGTTTTCCGATGGCTATCAGGATTATCTGACCCTGCTGAACGCCCGCGATGGCGGTATCGGCGGTGAGATGATCCGCATCGATGAATGCGAGACGGCCTATAACACCGAGAAAGGTGTGGAATGCTACGAGGCGACCAAGGGCGACAGCGCGCTGATCTATCAGCCTCTGTCCACCGGCATCACCTATCAGCTGATCCCCAAGGCAACCGCTGACAGCATTCCGATGCACACGATGGGTTACGGGCGCACCTCTGCTGCGGCGGGCGAAACGTTTCCTTGGGTATTCAATTATCCGGCGACATATTGGGATGCCGCATCGGTGGCGATCAATTACCTGCTGGGAGAGAATGGCGACAGTCTGGACGGCAAGAAAATTGCGCTGATCTATCACAACTCTGCCTACGGCAAGGAGCCGATCCGCACGCTAGAGGTCTTGTCGCAAAAGCACGGCTTTGACCTGAGCTTGCTGCCAGTCGATCCACCGGGGCAGGAGCAGAAATCGCAGTGGCTGCAGATCCGCCGCGAGCGTCCTGATTACGTCATCATGTGGGGCTGGGGGGTGCAGAACCAGGTCGCCATTCAGGAAGCCGCGAACGTCGGCTATCCGATGGACCAGTTCATCGGGAACTGGTGGGCTGGCGCGGAACCAGATGTGCTGCCTGCGGGGATGGCGGCGGATGGCTACAAATCGCTGAACATGAACCGTATTCAGGATTATCCGGTGCTGGACGAAATCCAGAGCCTTGTCATTGACGCAGGTCAGGGCGCGGGCGACGGATCGAACATTGGTCAGGTGCTGTATGTGCGCGGCATGTATGCGGCGATGCTGGCCGCCGAGGCGATTGCCAAGGCGCAAGAGCTGGCGGGGACTTCTGCTGTCACGCCGGCGCAGGTCCGTGATGGCATGGAAGCGCTGGAAATCACAAACGCCCGCATGGCCGAACTGGGTATGGAAGGCATCGGGCCGGAATTTACCGTTTCTTGCCAGAACCATTCCGGATCGGGTGAAGGTCTGGTTCAGCAGTGGAACGCGACCGACAAGGTCTGGGTGCCGCTGACGGACTTTATCGCGCCCGACAAGGACGTGATCGATCCGCTGATTGCAGAAGACGCCGCCGCCTATGCGGCAGAAAACGGCATCACGCCGGGCTGCCTGTAAGGCGCATCGGGCGGCCCTTTGCAGGGGCCGCCCGGTTTTGATGCATTTTCAACAAAGCGAGGACAGGGTTGCGCCATGCTGGATGACACCGGGACCAAGACTGAAACCTTGCTGGACGTCAGCAATATCGAAGTGATCTATAATTCCGTGATCCTTGTGCTGAAAGGCGTCAGCCTGAAGGTGCCAAAGGGCGGGATTACGGCTCTGTTGGGCGGCAATGGCGCCGGCAAGACAACAACGCTGAAAGCAATTTCCAACCTGCTGCATTCCGAACGCGGCGCGGTGACAAAGGGCACGATTGCCTACCGCGGCGAGCGGGTGCAGGACCTGTCGCCAGAGGCGCTGGTCAAGCGCGGCGTTATTCAGGTCATGGAAGGGCGTCATTGCTTCGAACATCTGACCATCGAAGAAAACCTGATGACCGGTGCCTATACGCGCGGTGATGGCAAGGGCGCTGTCAGCGCCGATCTTGAAATGGTCTACAGTTATTTTCCCCGCCTGCGCGAGCGGCGCAAAAGCCAGGCGGGCTACACCTCTGGCGGGGAACAGCAGATGTGCGCAATCGGGCGTGCGCTGATGTCCCGGCCTGAAACCATTCTGCTGGACGAACCGTCGATGGGCCTTGCCCCGCAGCTGGTCGAGGAAATCTTTGGCATCGTCAAGGATCTGAACGAACGCGAAGGTGTCAGCTTTTTGCTGGCAGAGCAGAACACCAATGTCGCGCTGCGGTTTGCCCACCACGGCTATATTCTGGAATCGGGCCGCGTCGTCATGGAAGGCCCGGCAGCAGAGCTGCGTGAAAACCCCGATGTGAAGGAATTCTACCTAGGCGTTTCCGATGAAGGCCGCAAATCATTCCGTGATGTGCGCAGTTATCGCCGGCGTAAGCGCTGGCTGGCGTAATCCGCATCGCCTGACAATCCCACGTTATTGTATAGCGACGGCCTGCATCCCTAGATTTGACCTGTCCGGGGCGGCACAGTGCCGTCATCCACCGGACAGGAGAGACCGTGATGACCGCCCCATACGACGATCTGGAAACCCGTGACGCCAAGACGCGTGCAGCTGCACAGCTTGCGGGCCTTCAAGAACAGATGAAGCGGGTGGAGAACACTCCGGGCTCTTGTCTGGCGGGCGGGCAGGTGGACCAGTTAGGTGACCTGCCCCGCCTGCCGGTACTGCGCAAATCGCAGCTTGTGGACTGGCAGCGGGACAATCCCCCATTTGGCGGCATTCCCGTGCAGAATATCACGCATATCTTTCAATCGCCCGGCCCGATCTATGAACCGGGCGGCAGCAGTCACGATTGGTGGCGCTTTGGCCGCTTTTTGCATGCCTGCGGCATTGGTGCGGGCGATGTGGTGCAGAACTGCTTTGGCTATCACCTGACCCCTGCTGGCACGATGTTCGAAAACGGTGCGCGTGCGGTGGGTGCGGTTGTCGTGCCTGCCGGCACGGGTCAGACCGAATTGCAGGTGCAGGCCGCCGCTGCCGCTGGCGTGACCGCCTATGCCGGCACTCCGGATTACCTGAAAGTGATCTTGGAAAAGGCCGACGCGATGGGCGTGACCCTGAATATCACCAAAGCTGCTGTGTCCGGGGGCGCGCTGTTTCCGCAGTTGCGCCAATACTATGCCGATCGCGGCATCGCCTGCCTGCAATGCTATGCCACCGCCGATCTGGGCATGATCGCCTATGAAACATCCCCCACCAGCGGCATGATCGTCGACGAAGGCGTGATCCTTGAAATCTGCACCCCCGGCACCGGTGATCCCGTCCCGGCGGGAGAGGTGGGCGAGGTGATTGTCACCACCCTGAACCCCGATTATCCCCTGATCCGCTTTGCGACTGGCGACCTTAGTGCCGTGATGGATGGCCAGTCACCCTGCGGGCGCACGAATATGCGCATCAAAGGTTGGATGGGCCGCGCGGATCAAACGACCAAAATCAAGGGAATGTTTGTGCGCCCTGAACAGGTTGCGGCGCTGGTCACAGCCCTTGGCGCGGACCGTGCGCGGGTGATTGCCGACCGCAGCGGCGATGCCGATCACTTGACCGTGCAGCTGGAAGGCGCGGGGCTTGACCCTGATGCTGCCGCAAGCGCAATCAAAGATATCCTCAAACTGCGCGGTGATGTGACATTTCACGCTGCCGGCAGTTTGCCCCGCGACGGACTCGTGATCGAGGATCGTCGGACATACGACACATAAAGCCCCTGTAAGGACCGTTTCCATGCGCCATCTGTTGCTGTCTTCTGTCTTGATTTGTGCCGCGTCCCTTGCGCAAGCGCAGGATGCGGCCTTGATCGTCGGGATCACCGATTATGCAGCCTTGCCCGATGTGACCGGCGGAATCGAAGTCGCACAGGCCGGGGCGGCTCTGGACAAGGCGGGCTTTCGCGTTTTCGGAACCGGGCGCGGCCAAACGGACAGCACAGCCGTGCAGGGGCAGGGCAACGCCTTTGCCGCGCTGTCGCCGGACGCGGATCGCATGGTCGTTGTGCTGGCGGGGCAGTTCGTCAACGACGGCACGCGCAGCTGGCTACTGACCGCGGATTCGCCCCAGCCTGCCCCCTTTACTGTGGGGCAGCGATCCTTGTCAGTGGAAACCGCGATGATGCTGCTGGCACAAACGCCGGGGTCGGCGGTGCTGGTCTTGGCCGAACAGGACAGCGATGCCGATATTGCCGGTCCGGGCCTGTTGTCAGGCATCGGTGATCTGACAATTCCCAGCGGCGTGACCGTTGTGCGCGGTGATGTCGCCGCCGCCCGCAACCTGCTGCGCGATGTTATCGCCGTGCCGGGCGGCGATGTGATCGCGGCGGTACGCAAGTCGGACAGCCTGTCGGCCAGCGGTTTCGTGCCCGGCCAACTGATACTGGTGCCCGCAGGTCAGCAGACCCCCGCCACGCCTGTGCCGCAGGCGAACAACGATGTCGTGACAGGTGTGACCGCCGATCTGGCGACAATGTTCGAAGGCTCTGCCTGGGAACAGGCCCGCAAGACCGACACCCAAGCATCCTACGCCGCCTATCTGGACCGCTTTCCGGACGGTGCCCATGCCGGCGATGCCGTGAAACGGCTGCAGGCCCTGCGCAATCCCGATTCTGCATTTAAACAGGCAGAGGATGCCCTGAAGCTACCCATAGAGGCGCGCCGTGCCGTCCAGCGCAATTTGCAGGTGCTTGGTTTTGACACACGCGGGATCGACGGCATCTTTGGCCCCGGCACGCGCGGGGCGATCAGAACGTGGCAGGGCCAGAACAACACCGCCCAGACAGGATACCTGACCGCAGACACGATCGGGCGGATCAACGATCAGGCGGCCCGCCGCGCAGCAGAGCTGGAATTGCAGGCCGAACAACGCCGCACAGCCAATCGCGCCGCAGATCGGGCCGATTGGGAAAAGACGGGCGCAACCGGAACCGCAGCCGGCCTGCGCGCCTATCTTGATACCCATCCGGATGGGCAGTTCGCGGATCAGGCGCGGGCGGCTTTGGCCGAAAGACGCCAGCAGAACCGCTCTGCCGCGGCGAACGCGGACCGTGTCCTTTGGGACCGTATGGTCGAAGCCGATAATGTTGCGGCCTATAACCGCTACCTCGCGGAACAACCCGATGGCGCATTTCGTGACGACGCGGTCGCGCGCATTGCGCAGCTTCAGAAATCAGTTGCGGCAGAACGGGACAATTCCGCCGCCGCCGCAGCAGAGCAGCAGCTGGCCCTTGACCCGATCAGCCTGCGCCTGGTCGAGGCGCGTCTGCAGCAGCTTGGCCTTAATCCCGGGGCAGTGGATGGCCGCATCGACGGCGATACCCGCGGGGCAATCCGCAGGTATCAACGTGATCGCCAGCTGACCGCCAGCGGATTTCTGGATCAGGCCACCGTATCGCAGATGCTGACCGACGCCTTTCGTTAGGGGGCGGGCACGAAGCGTTCGGCCAGCAGGCGGACAAATCCGGTCTGGTCGCCGACCTGCTTAAGCCCGATCAGATAGGTGCCGGGAACGGTGCGGGCGACCATACGGGCATTGGTGTCATCGCCGCCATCGTCATCCTGCGCGACTTCGCGGCCAAGATCGTCGTACATGACAAGCCAGGGGTCGCCGCCTGCACCGCTTGCAATCGCTTCGACCAGCAGCAGGCCGGGTGCATCCAGTGTCAAACTGAACCAGGTGGCGTTTCCGGTGATCTGTTCGTCCCGCCGCAGCCGGTTCGGCAGGGCACCCAAGTCAACGATCGCGACTGAACCATCCAGCGGCGGCGCAGCTTCGCCTTTGCTGAACAGGACGGCCAGTGCAGCGGCCGCATCATAGGCACTGACGGCCACATCAATCGGCAAACTCCGGTCGCTGATGGCGTCCAGTGCAATGCAATATGTGCCCGCCGCCAAAGGTGTCGCGGCATCAATACGCGAATTCAGCCCGTCGAAATCATCGTTTTCGCCCAGAGTTTCGTCGTCAGGACCGATCAAGGTCAGGGTCGGGTCTGCCTCTGTATTGTTGGCGGTGACACTGATGGCCGTGGGCGCATCCAGCGTAAAGCGCGCGAAACCGGCATCCGCTGCGCTGCCTTGATAAGTCAGGCCGTCGCTGCTCAACACGCCCAGGTCGCGCCCATCGGCGCAGCCTTGGACCCGCTCTGGCGACGGGGTGCTGTTGGGGCTGCTTTCGGGGGCGTCATCCACGCCGGTTGTCAGTGCCTCCATATCGGTGCGTCCGACACGCACAAATGCAGTCATGGGCGAATCATCAAAGCTGCGCACGACGGCGCAGTAATCGCCCGGCTCCAGCGTTGTTTCGATGCGCGAAGCGCCGTTGCCACCTGAATCGTCGTCGGTCGCGATTTCCGCCCCGTCCGGTCCCAGCAGCGACAGTGTCGGATCGCCGTTGCCGCGGCCTGCGGCTTCGATTCGAACTTCTGTTGCTTCGCTGATGCTGAACAGCCCGACATAGCGGTTACCGTTCAGGACCAGCGCCATCTGCTCGCCAAAGTTTTCGGTCGTTGCAATGTCGGATGTTTCGGCCGCGCCGCCGATCCACTGGCCGCCGGTTCCAGCCTCACCGCAAAAGGTGTCCTGCGCGACGGCAGGGGCTGCAATCAGCGTAGCAAGGGCGGCAAAGCCGAGGTGAAGCTTAGGCATGGTGGATGGCCTTCATTAACAAAAAGTGAATGACCGCAACCTAGGATGAAGTGCCGTCAATACGCCACCCCAAACGCAAAAGGCCGCGCCCAAATGGGCACGGCCTTTGCATCGAATAGATAACCGATATTAGCCCTGACGGGCTTTGAACCGGGGTTGTGTCTTGTTGATGACGTAGACACGGCCCTTACGGCGCACGACGCGGCAATCGCGGTGGCGCTGCTTGAGCGAGCGGAGGGAGTTGCGTACTTTCATATCGAAAGGCTCCTCTTGTCGCGGCGCGGCGGTTGCGCCTTGGGTTAAAATAAGGGCACCATTGCTGGCCCCCTGCGAATTCTGGTGGACGATACTGGGATCGAACCAGTGACCCCTTCGATGTCAACGAAGTGCTCTACCGCTGAGCTAATCATCCATTCCGTTTGCTGTCTTGCCTGCAGTCCGACGTATCAGAGCTACCGGCAGAACCGCTCGGGTAGGCGGTCTATAAAAGGATCATTCGGGGGGATCAAGGCCTTTTGGTGTTTTCTATAAACGCGCTATGTTTGACACGAACAGGAGCAGTCATGACCCACCCCGCATACGATCTTTTTAGCCCTACCGTGCGGTCGACCTGCGTGGTTTTCGCTTCTCCGCATAGCGGAAGAGCCTATTCTGATGCGTTTTTAGCGCAAACAAAGCTGAATAGCGATGCAATCCGGTCGTCCGAGGATGCGTATGTCGATGATCTGTTCTCGAACGCTCCGGGTCATGGTGCCCCCCTGATCGCCGCCCGTACGCCGCGCGCCTATGTCGATTTTAATCGCGCCCCCGAAGAATTAGACCCCGCCTTGATCGAAGGTGTGCGCCGAATCTCGCCTAATCCCCGAGTCGCAAGCGGTCTGGGCGTGATTCCCCGTGTCGTCGCCGGGGGGCGGGTGATTCACGACGGTAAGATTACGCTGGAACAGGCCCATGCGCGCATCACCGGGCATTGGCGGCCATGGCATGACCGTTTGCAGACCCTGCTGGACGAATCAGCGCGGATGTTCGGTCAGTCTGTTTTGATCGACTGTCATTCCATGCCGCACGAAGCCTTGGACAGTTTCGCCGGTGCTCGCCCCGATGTGGTGATCGGTGATCGCTTTGGGGCTTCTGCCAGTGCAATGCTGGTGAACGAGGTGTGCAATGCCTTTACGGACGCCGGGTTGCGCTGCGTGCGCAATGCGCCCTTCGCCGGGGCCTATGTCGCGCAGCACTACGGCAAACCCGCCCGCCGCCAGCACGCGATCCAGATCGAAATTGACCGCGCCCTTTATATGAACGAGCAGACGCTGCAAAAGCGTGACGATTTCGACGATTTGCGCCGCCTTCTGGACGGTGTGATCGCCAGGATCGCAGCGGCAGGTGCAGCGGACGACCATGCCCTCGCGGCAGAATAAGCTGAATAAACAGTAAACCGTTTCCCCTCTTTTTGATGGACCCCATGACTGATTTCATCCCTGCCGACTGGGCGCCCTTGGTGGCGCTGGGCCTTTTGGTGTTGCTGCTTGCAACATTTATCTGGGAAAAATACCCGCCAGAGGTGACAGCCGCAGGCGCTGCCGCGCTGTTCATTGTTCTGGGGCTGGTGCCCATGGATCAGGTGCTTGGCGTATTTTCCAACTCTGCGCCGATTACGATTGGGGCGATGTTTGTGTTGTCCGGTGCGTTAGTGCGGACCGGCCTGCTAGAGGAGCTGTCGAACCGCATCATCACTCTTGCCGCAAAGCGCCCCTTCGTCGCCGGCGCGGCTTTCGTCGCGGCGACGGTCATCGGCTCTGCATTTGTGAACAATACGCCCATCGTGCTGGTGCTGATTCCTGTCGTGATCCGGCTGGCCCGTTCGCTGGGTATTGCGGAAACGCGCCTGCTGATTCCACTGTCCTATGTCGCCATCCTTGGCGGAACGCTGACCCTGATCGGCACCTCGACGAACATCCTAATTTCCGGTGTGGCGACCGAACAGGGGCTGGACCCTTTCGGCATCTTTGAAATTATGCCTGTTGGTCTGATTGCCATCGGCACAGGCCTTGTGACACTTGCCGTGCTTGGTCCGTTGCTGCTGCCTGCGCGGCAGGGCACGATGGACAATACGGCCAAGCATGATTCGGTCTATCTGACAGAGGTTCGCATCACCGAAGACTTTGCTGGTCTTGGCAAGCTACTGCCAGAGGTGGCCGCCTTTTCCCACGCCGGTGTGCAGGTCACCGCAATTCGCAAGGGCGGCCGCCTGCGCCGCGATGGCCTGGCCGAACATGCTGTCAGCGCTGGTGATGAATTCGTGATCCGTGCCAGCATGTCCGAACTGTTGACGCTGCACGCCGTGCCGGGCCTGGTCACCGGCTATCGGCGCGGGGCCGCACCGGCAGGTGCCCCCGACGATGATCTGGTAATTGCCGAGGCGATGGTCACCGGCGGCAGCCGCGCCGGCAGCCAGACGCTGCATCAGATGTCGATCGGTTATCGCCATGGCATGCGCGTGCTGGGGGCATATCGCCACGGCCACCAGATCGGGCCGGACCTGCGCAACGCCCGCCTGCGCGCCGCCGATTCGCTGCTGCTGGAAGGCACGCAGGGTGCATTTGAACAACTGTCCAGCGCGGGGGACATGATGACTGTCACCCTGTCCTCTGGCCGGGCCTATCGCCGTGGCCGCGCGCCGATTGCCTTGCTAGCCTTGCTGGCTGTCGTCGGGCTCGCGGCTTTGAACGTCGCCCCGATTGCGATCGTGTCGCTGGTCGCCGTCGCCGTGATCTTGCTGCTGCGCTGTATCGATAGCGAAGAAGCCTGGGGTGCCATCGACGCCCAGATCCTTGTCCTGATCTTTGCCATGCTAATCGTCGGTGTGGGCTTGCAGGAAACGGGTGCGGTGCAACTGATCGTCGATACCCTTGCCCCCGTGCTGGACGGCCTGCCGCCGATCCTGTTGCTGGCTGCGGTCTATGCGGTGACGTCGATCCTGACGGAAATGGTGACGAACTCTGCCGTGGCCGTCATCCTGACCCCTATCGCCGTGGGGCTTGCGGCGCAAGCGGGCATTGATCCACGTCCCTTGGTGGTCGCCGTGATGTTCGGTGCCTCTGCCAGCTTTGCCACGCCAATCGGCTATCAGACCAATACGCTTGTCTATGGTGCCGGTGATTACCGCTTTGCCGATTTTCTGAAAATCGGCGTCCCGATGAACCTGATCGTCGGGGCTGCATCCGTGATCGCGATCCCGCTGTTCTTTCCGTTCTAGGCACCGCCAAAGGACGTTTCAGCCCCTACCGCAAGGCGCGGCCTTTGATAATGGCCGCGTCGCCAAAGCGGCCCCTGATCGCATCCGCGGCTCGTTCGGCGCGGATGCGCTTGTCTGCATCCGGGTCCAGCAAATCGCCGCTTAGATCCGCCTCGGTTCCGGGCGTCAATTCGGATAACCCGACACCCAGCAAGCGATAGGTCGGATGCGGGGCGGCGGCATCGAACAGCCCACGCGCCGTGCGGTAAATCGTGTCGGCAATCTGCGTCGGATGCCGGAGCGACTGCCGCCGGGTGATCAACCCGTGATCGCTGCGCTTCAGCTTCAGCGTCACAACGCGCCCGGCGATATCCTTGGCCTTGGCGCGGGAACTGACCTTTTCCGCCATCCGCCAGATATGCCCGTCAAGGATATCGGCATCCTGGGTATCCTCGTGAAACGTCGTCTCGTTCGACAGGCCGCGCACGGGCGTATGGGCGCTAATCCGTCGCCCGTCTTCGCCGCGGGCAAGCTGCCACAGCCGGTCCCCCATGCCGCCAAAGCGGTCATTCAGATCGCGCCGGTCCCAGCGCAGCAGATCGTCAAAGGTGCGAATCCCCGCGCTGGCCAGACTTTCCTGCCCGACCGCGCCAATCCCCCAGATCAGCCGTACCGATTTAGGCCGCAGAAACTCTGTCGTCTCTGCCGCGCCGATCAGAGAAAACCCGCGCGGTTTATCCAGATCAGACGCAACCTTGGCCAAAAACTTGTTGTGACTCAGCCCGATGGACCCGGTCAGCCCCAGCTCGTCCTTCATCCGCTTGACCAGCCGCGCCAGCATCACGGCAGGCGGCGCACCGTGCAAGCGGGCGGTGCCGGTCATATCCAGAAATGCCTCGTCCAGACTCAGCGGCTCCACCACCGGGGTCAGCTCGTCCATCAGCGCGCGAATCGCGCGGCTGGCTTCGACATAGGCCTCGAACCGCGGCTTCACGATCACCGCATCAGGGCACAGCTTCAGCGCCTGAAACATCGGCATTGCCGATTTTACGCCCCTGATCCGCGCCACGTAACAGGCCGTCGACACCACGCCGCGCCGCCCGCCGCCAATGATGACCGGCTTGTCGGCAAGCGCCGGGTTGTCGCGCTTCTCGACGCTAGCATAGAATGCATCGCAGTCCATGTGGGCAATCGTCAGATCGAACAGCTCCGGGTGCGATGTCACACGCGGGCTGCGGCAAGCCGGACACCGCCGCGCGGTGTCAAAGGTCGTCAGGCAATCGCGGCAAAGACTCGGCATGAGGTTAGGATAAGGGGTGCGGGCGATGGTCACAACGCCGGTTGATGCACAAAGCAGCGACGACTTCGACGGGGCCAAGGTCGCACTGTTTCTGGGTGATCGGCTGATCGTCATCCGCCGCGACAACAAACCGGACATTCCCTATCCCGACATGTGGGATTTTCCCGGCGGCGGCCGCGACCCCGAAGAGACGCCGTTCCAAACCGTCGCAAGAGAGACGCAAGAAGAAATCGGCCTGATCCTGCCCGCCTCTGCCGTCATCTGGCAGCGCCGGGAACGCCGGGCCTCTGACGGCCTGATCATCTGGTATTTCGTGGCCCGCCTGCCTGCATCGACGCAAAATGACGTCGTTTTCGGTGACGAAGGCCAGTTCTGGCGCATGGCCACGGTCGACACGGTCCTGCACTGGACCGACGTCGCGGGTGCCCTGCAGGACCGCCTTGCGCTGTGGCGATCCGGCGCGCCGGCCAGCGATCCGGTACTTGCCGGCCTGCCGGGTTGATGCCGCGCCCCGTGCGATTGGGGCTGGAAGGCCAGACCGTGCAGGCGCTACACCCTAGCCGCAGATAAAAGGGGCAGGTCATGGGCTATCTATTGGGCGTTGATACAGGCGGCACCTATACCGACGCCGCCGTGCTGGATGGCGATGCGACCGCCGTATTGGCCAAGGCCAAGGCCCTGACCAGCCGCCCCGATCTGGCCCTTGGCGTTGCAGAGGCGATTGATGCCGCCATCGCTAGGGCGGGTGTCGCAGCGACCGACATCGACGTCGTCTCCCTCTCGACTACCCTCGCCACTAATGCACTGGTCGAAGGGCAGGGGGGGCGTATCGCCCTGATCTTCATTGGGTTCGATCCGCAAGAATTGACGCGCGCCGGCCTGCAGGACGCGCTGCGCGGTGATCCTGTCATCTCCCTTGCCGGCGGCCACACCCACGCCGGAACCGAGGCTGCGCCTTTCGACGCAAATGCCCTGCAAACCGCCCTGCAGGACCTGCCGGCCGTGACCGGATTCGCCGTCGCCGCCAGCTTTGCCACCCGTAACCCGGCCCATGAAATCGCCGCCGCTGATCTGATCCGCGCCGCGACCGGCCTGCCGGTTACCTGTTCGCACGAACTCTCTGCCGCGCTGGGCGGGCCTAAACGCGCCCTTACCGCCGTGCTGAACGCCCGCCTCATCGGTATGATCGCGGGGCTGATCACCGCTGTCGAGGCACATCTGACCGCCATCGGTGTAACCGCCCGCCTGATGGTCGTGCGCGGCGATGGTGCCCTGATCCCTGCAGGTATGGCCCGCACCCGCCCGATTGAAACGATCCTCTCCGGCCCCGCCGCCTCTGTTGCCGGGGCCGCCTGGCTGACGCAGCAGCGCGATGCGCTGATCTCTGACATCGGCGGCACCACGACGGATATCTGCCATTTGCAAAACGGTGCCCCTCGCATTGATCCGCAGGGCGCAATGGTCGGCGGCTTCCGCACCATGGTCGAAGCTGTCGCCATGCGCACCTGGGGCCTTGGCGGGGACAGCGCTGTCAACATTGTGCCTGGCTTGAACGGCGATCTACTCCTTGGCCCGCGCCGCCTGATGCCGATCGCCTTGCTCGCACAAACCCACCCCGATCTTGTGCATCCAGAGCTTGACCGTGCCCTGGCTCAGGACGGCCCGCCCCTGGATGGCGGTCAGTTTGCCTTGCCGCTTTGGCACCATTTGCCTAGCAATCTGGACAAGCGCGAAGCCATCGTCGCCGAACGCCTAGCCGCTGGCCCCGCGCGCATGGGCGATGTGGTGACAACGCGCCTCGACCACCCAGCGCTGATGCGCCTCGTGACCCGCGGCCTTGCGATGATTGCAGGCGTAACGCCGTCCGACGCCGCCCATGTGCTTGGCCTGACCGATCAATGGGACGCAAATGCCGCAACCAAAGCGCTCATACTCTTTACCCGCACCCGGCGCGGCGACGGGCAACGCATCGCCACTGATGCTACCAGCCTCGCCCAGACCATCATCGCCCAAGTCACGACCCAAACTGCCGACTGCCTGCTGCAGGCTGCCTTCGCCGACGACACCCGCGACTGGGGCGATACCGCACCGGACCGCCTTGCCGCCCATCCCCTGACCATGGCGGGCCTCGACCACCACAACGGGCTGATCAGAACGCAACTGTCCCTTGGCGTGCCCGTCATCGGTCTAGGCGCCTCTGCCGCCAGCTACTATGGCGCAGTGGGCGACCGCCTTGGCACCCGGATGATTGTGCCAGACCACGCCGATGTCGCCAACGCCATCGGCGCCGTCGTCGGGCAGGTCGTCATGCAGGCCAGCGGCACGATCACAACCCCCGGCGCGGGCCGCTTCACCGTCCACACCGATGATGCCCCGCAAACCTTCCCGACCTCCGCCGCTGCGCTGGCCGCCCTCGAAGCCAGCCTGACCGCTACCGCGACCGCCCGCGCCGCACAGGCCGGCGTCACCGATCCGCAAATCACTGTCACCCGCGACATCAACGCCGCCCTCATCGAAGGGCAAGAAATGTTCTTTGGCGCAGACCTGCGCGTCACTGCCCGCGGTCGCCCCCGGATTGCCCGGTCCTAGCTTCTTCTGGTCCAAAATATCCCGGGGGAGTCCCGCAGGGACAGGGGCTGGCCCCCTTCCACCCTTTCCCGCTAGCATGGCCGCCCATTCCCAGACCCAAAGGCCCGTCATGATCGCAGTTATCTTCGAAGTCCTGCCTCACGCAGACAAGCGCGACGCCTACCTTGCCATGGCCGTTAAAATGCGCCCGCTGGTGCAGCAGATCGACGGCTTTGTGTCGGTCGAACGCTTCCAGTCCATCACCAATCCTGACAAACTCCTCTCCATCAGCTTCTTCCGGGACGAGGCCGCCTTGGAAGAATGGCGCAAGCTTACCGCCCACCGCGGGGCGCAATCCGCTGGACGGGCGGACATGTTCGCCGACTACCGCATCCGCGTGTGCGGCGTCATGCGCGACTACAGCATGACCGACCGGGCAGAGGCCCCGGCGGACAGCCGCGATATGCACGATTAACACTATTTCACTGCGTCACGTTGCCGTCAGGCGGATTGCAAGGCCCCGTTGGCTGCGTCAAAACAGATCAACCCGCAAAAGGCTGCTGACATGCTTGACCGTACCGCCCGCCAGCTGATCGACCCGCCGCTGAACCGGCTGGGCCGCGCTTTGGCGGCGCAGGGGTGGACGGCAAACACCGTAACATTGCTTGGACTCGCGCTGGGTTTGCTCGCTGCGGCAATGATTGCCCTTGGTGCACCATTGCTGGCGCTGATCCCGCTTCTGGCGAGCCGCCTTGCAGACGGTCTGGACGGCGCAGTTGCCCGCGCCACCCAGAATACCGACTTTGGCGGCTACTTGGATATTGCGTGCGATTTTGCGTTTTACGCCGCTATTCCGCTTTCTTTTGTATTCTTGAATGATGCCAACGGCCTCTCGGCCGCCTTCCTGCTCGCGTCCTTTTATATCAACGGCACCAGCTTCCTCGGCTATGCCATCCTTGCGGAAAAGCGCGGGATCACGACGCAGGCGCAAGGCATCAAATCGCTCTACTATTCCAACGGCCTGCTTGAGGGGACAGAGACAATTGTCTTCTTCGTCCTGCTTTGCGTGTTTCCTGTTGCCTTTGCCCCGCTGTCTTGGGGCTTTGGTGTGCTATGTCTCGTCACCGCTGCCTTGCGTATCTACGGCGCATCTAAGCTCTTCACTTGATCCCTCTTTGAAAGGACCGACATGAGATCTCTTGCCCTTCTGGCCGCCATGGCCTTGCCACTTGCAGCACAGGCGCAAACAGACCCCGCCGATTGGGATGCGGTCATCGCCGCCGCCAAAGGGCAGACTGTCTATTGGAACGCCTGGGGCGGGTCGACGACGACCAATGATTTCATCGCCTGGATCGGTGACAAGGTGCAGGACGAATACGGCGTGACGCTGGAACACGTCAAACTGACCGACACCGCCGACGCTGTCACCCGCGTGCTGGCCGAAAAGCAGGCAGGCACCGATACGGACGGCGCGATCGATATGATCTGGATTAACGGCGCGAACTTTGCCGCAATGAAGGACGCGGGCCTGCTGTTCGGCCCCTTCGCAGAACAGCTGCCAAACTGGAAATACGTCGATGTCGACGGCAAAACCGTGCAAACCGATTTCACCGTCCCCGTCGAAGGCTTCGAATCCCCTTGGGCCATGGCGCAGGTCGTGTTCGACTATAACAGCGAAGTCGTGCAGCCTATGGGGTCGATGCAGGCGATCCTTGACTGGTCCACTGCCAACCCCGGCCGCTTTACCTATCCGCAGCCACCGGATTTCTTGGGCACGACATTCCTGAAACAGGTGCTTGTCGATACGCTGGACGATGCCAGCGTGCTGCAACAGCCCGCGACGGATGATAACTACGATGAAGTGACGGCACCGCTTTGGGCCTATCTTGACGCGCTTACTCCGACCCTGTGGCGTCAGGGCCGCGCTTATCCGGCGACAGGCACCGCCATGTTCCCGCTGATCGCGGACCGTGAAATCGATTTGTCGATTTCCTTCAGCCCGGGCGCAGCCACCGCTGCAATTGCCAATGATGAACTGCCGGATACCGTGCGCACCTTTGTGCTGGACAAGGGCACCATCGGAAACGCCTCTTTCGTGGCCATCCCCTATAATTCCGGCAGTGTCGAAGGCGCGATGGTCGTCGCCAACGCCCTGCTTTCGCCAGAGGCGCAGGCCCGCGCACAGGACCCCAATATCCTTGGCTACGGCACCGTGCTGGCCATGGACAAGCTGGACGCGGACCAAAAGGCGCTGTTCGATGCCCTCGACCTTGGCATTGCGACCCTGTCGCCAGAGGAGCTGGGCGCCGTACAGGCTGAACCGCACCCCAGCTGGATGACCCGCATCAGCGATGACTGGACAGCCCGCTACGGCGTGGCGCAGTAAACTTGTCTGCACGGCGACCATCTGTCGGCCCACAGCGCCTTCCCGCGATCGGGAAGGCGCTTTTGCCTTGGCCTGCGGCGGGCTTGACCGGCTTATGAAAAATCGCGTCCTTCCCGTCGTTCCCGCGCTGACCTTGCTTGTCATGCTTGGCCCTGTGCTTGCCGGGCTTTATGGCACAGTGCTGCCCGCCTTTGGCCATCTGCCTGCTGCCGGGTTGGTGGGGCCGAATTTGGACGCCTTTCGTGCACTGCTGGATTGGCCGGGCCTGCCGCGCAGCGTGATGCTGTCCCTGACGACGGGGATCGGCACCACGGTTATTGCGCTGGCGCTTGTCATGCTGCTGGTCGCCGGTTGGTCTGGCACCCGCGCCTTTCGCGCATTGGAACGCTTGCTGTCGCCGCTGCTGAGCGTGCCGCACGCCGCGGCAGCCTTTGGTCTAGCGTTTCTCATCGCGCCATCAGGCTGGATTGCCCGGCTGCTGTCGCCCGCGATCACCGGATGGACCAATCCGCCGGATTGGCTCATCGTGCAGGACCCACTTGGACTGACCTTGATGCTGGGCATGGTGGTCAAGGAAATGCCATTCCTGCTGCTGATGACCCTTGCCGCGCTGGGCCAGACCGACGCCGCCCGCGCCCGCGCGATTTCATCTGCGCTGGGCTATGGCCGCACGACTGGCTGGCTCAAGACTGTTTTCCCGCGGGTCTATGCCCAAATCCGCCTGCCGGTCTACGTCGTGCTGGCCTACGGGATGAGCGTTGTTGACGTGGCACTTATCCTTGGTCCCAACACTCCCCCGCCGCTGTCCGTGCAAATCGTACGCTGGATGGGGGAGCCTGATTTCGCCTCGCGCTTGTTGGCAAGCTCGGCGGCCCTGGTGCAACTTGCATTGGTGATCGGCGCGTTGCTGTCCTGGCGGCTTGGCGAAATCCTTGTGGCGGCTGTGGGCTTGCGCTGGATCGCCAGCGGCCATCGCGGCGCGTCCGATGCGGCTGTGCGTATCGCGGCGCTTGCGGCGGCATCGCTTGCCGCCTTGTCGATTCTGCTAGGTCTTGTCGTGCTGGCGGTTTGGTCGTTTTCCGGCTTCTGGAGCTTTCCGAACGCACTGCCTGATGCCTTCTCTCTCAAAACATGGATGCGGCAATCCTCTGGCGTGCTGGCCGCGCTGGGCGAGACGGCCTTTATCGCTGGCGGCGTCACACTGCTGGCGCTGGTGCTGACCATCGGCTGCCTAGAGGCAGAGTACCGCCAGCGGCGCGACCTTACGCAGCGCGGCCTGTTGCTGCTGTATTTGCCGCTGTTGATCCCGCAGACGGCTTTTCTGCCGGGCCTGCAATCCTTGTTGCTAAATGTGGGTGCCGATATTGGCCGCGCGCCTGTCATGCTGGCCCATCTGGTTTTTGTGCTGCCTTATGTGTTTTTGTCCCTCGCCGATCCGTTCCGTGCTTGGGATTCCCGCAACGCCAGTGTCGCTGCTGCGCTGGGGGCCAGCCCGGACGGCATCTTGTGGCGGGTGCGTTTGCCGATGCTGCTGCGGCCGGTTCTAACTGCGGTGGCCGTCGGATTGTCGGTCAGCGTGGGGCAGTATCTGCCGACGCTGTTGATCGGCGGTGGCCGTGTCGCGACCCTGACAACCGAGGCGGTCGCCCTCACCTCTGGCGGGGACAGGAAGGCGATTGCGGTGTGGGGGCTTATGCAAACCGGCGCGGCGCTAGTGCCCTTTGCGCTGGCCCTGATCATTCCCGCGCTGGTCTGGCGTAACCGGAAAGGACTAAGCTATGGATAAGGGCCTGACACTGGATCGCATCGCGGTTTTCAAGGATGGCGCGCCGCTGGTGGCGCTGGACCACCACATTGCCCCCGGCGAGGTGCTAAGTGTGATGGGGCCATCCGGCATCGGCAAGTCGACGCTGCTGTCTGTTGTCACGGGGACCCTGCCGCCTGCTTTTCGCTATACCGGGCGGGTCCGGCTGGACGGGCGCGATATTACCGACGCCCCGCCGCAACGCCGGATGGTCGGGATCCTGTTTCAGGATGATCTGCTGTTTCCGCATCTGTCGGTCGGGGCCAACCTTGCCTTTGGTCTGCGGCCCGGTGGCACCCGCGCTGCACGGCAAAAGCGGATCGATGATGCCCTGGCCGAGGTTGATCTGGCCGGATTTGCGGATCGCGATCCTGCGACGCTGTCGGGCGGGCAAAAGGCCCGGGTGGCGCTGATGCGGATGCTGCTGGCAGAACCTTGCGCGTTGTTGCTGGACGAAGCCTTTGGCCGTCTGGACACGGCGCTGCGGGCCCAGGTGCGCGAGTTGGTTTTCACCCGTGCCCGCAGCCGTGCCCTGCCGGTTCTGATGGTAACACATGATGCGCAGGATGCCGAAGCCGCGGGCGGCGAGGTTGTGACGCTTTGCGCGCCGGCGGGAGCGTAGAGGCCGATTTTTCGACGAAAGATCGGAACAGCGGCACCCGGGTGAAATACATTTCAAAAACTAAATGTTTCGCGTGCGATACATATTATGTAAAAGAATCGTTTTTCATGACAAAGGGTTAGCATTCCCTTGGCAAGGCGATCGCAGCGTTTGCGCCCTGCGCGGCAAAGGGGGCCGGCGGCATGTTTGCATTGCAACAGCTGCGCGCGGGTCTTAGCTGTTTCGCAACACAAATGGAGCGATGCACATGGACCCTCAGGCGCAACTGACTGATTTTCTGGGACAGAACCTTGTCCTGCTGTTGCTTGCGGTGTTCATCATCGTCTGCGTTTTCGCCGGTGTACGCATCGTGCCGCAGTCCGAAAAATATGTGGTGGAACGGCTGGGACGTCTGCGCGCTGTTCTGGGGCCGGGCATCAATTTCATTGTGCCGTTTCTGGATCAGGTCCGGCACAAGGTCAGCATTCTGGAACGCCAGCTGCCCACGATGCAGCAAGATGCGATCACATCCGACAACGTATTGGTGCAGGTCGAAACCAGCGTGTTTTACCGCATCATAGAGCCTGAAAAGACAGTTTATCGTATTCGGGATGTGGACGGTGCGATTTCGACCACGGTGGCCGGCATCGTCCGGTCAGAGGTTGGCCGGATGGAGCTGGATCAGGTCCAGTCAAACCGCAGCAGCGTTATCGCGGCCGTGCGCGAACAGCTGGCACAGCAGGTGGACGATTGGGGAATCGAGGTGACGCGGGCCGAGATCCTTGACGTCAATCTGGACGCCGCAACGCGTGCTGCGATGTTGCAGCAGTTGAATGCGGAACGTGCCCGCCGCGCCCAGGTGACAGAGGCTGAAGGCAAGAAGCGTTCGGTCGAATTGCAGGCTGATGCTGATCTGTATTCGGCAGAGCAGGAAGCTAAGGCGCGCCGCGTTCTGGCGGATGCAGAGGCCTATGCGACGCAGGTTGTTGCAGTTGCGATTGCGGAAAACGGATTAGAGGCTGCGCAGTATCAGGTGGCGCTGAAACAGGTCGAGGCGATTGCGAAAATCAGTCAGGGGTCGGGCCAGCAGACCGTGATCCTGCCTGCGGATGCGGTCGAAGCCTTTGGCAATGCGTTCCGCATGTTGAAAGGCAAAGTCTGATGCTGGCGTCTGTCTGGTGGGTCTGGCTGTCCGCCGCCCTTGGGCTGGCGACGCTGGAAGTGATCGTGCCCGGTTATATCTTTCTGGGTTTTGCGATCGGGGCCGCCCTTGTTGGTTTGTTGCTGCTAATTGTTCCGATTGCATCCATGCCGCTTATTTTGGTGATTTTTGCGGCGTTGTCGCTGGGGGCCTATCTGGCGATGCGGCGGATTTTTGGTTTGCCGGGGCAGGTGCCGAAAATCTGGGAACGCGACATCAACGATTAAGTGCATGGTGCCCGTAATCCGGCACCGGAGTGCCGGCGGATAGGGCACATAAAAACGGCGCGGAGTTCCAATAGAACACCGCGCCAGTTAGAAGGTCGCGCCCAGAGGCAATCAACTCGGGACAGAGGCAGAGATTGCGGCAGCAGGCCTTCGGGAAACGTGAAATCAGATGGACGACATCAGGGATGCGCCGCTGTCGGACATGCGCAGGGCATGCTTGGCCAGGCCAGTGCGCACACGGTCCATGTCCATGTTCAGCGGCCCTGCGACCATGCAAGGGTAACGGAAGGTGCGGCCAGCGCGCTGAATATCGACGCGGGCTTCGAAGGCACCGGCAGTTGCGTTGTAACGGACATCGCCAAGGTTAATCTGTGTCATGCTCTTTACTCCTCGATCAGCGGGTCCTGATGACCGCGTCTGTGGTGTCTTCTATTGAGGTAGTAACAACACAATATGCAGATTAGTTCCAAAAAAGTTAATTAAGTGGTTTACATGCCGGATTCGTGACCTGCGGTGCCAATCTGTTTCAGAATCGATTGGGCGGCGGCGCGGGGGTCTTGGGCCTGCCATATCGGGCGGCCAACCACGATGTGATCCGCCCCGTCCTGCAGGGCAAGTGCCGGTGTCGCTACACGTTTTTGATCGCCAAGCGCCGCACCGTCAGGGCGCACGCCGGGGGTCACGATTAAACGGTTCGTCGATTCGGGCAGGGCACGAATCGCTGCCGCCTCTTGCGGAGAGGCGATGATGCCGTCGGCACCGGCATCAAAGGCCCTGCCAGCACGGTCGACGACCAGATCGGGGATCGCGCCGTCGCGGATCAGCGATGCATCCAGATCGGCCCGATCAAGTGAGGTCAGGATCGTGACAGCAAGGATTTTCATATTGCTGCCAGCGGCACCGGCTTTGGCGGCCCGCACGACATGCGGGTCGCCGTGGACGGTTAGAAAGTCGATGTCGAACTGGGTAAAGCCGCGGACAGCCGCCTCTACCGTGGCACCGATGTCGAACAGTTTCATATCGAGGAAAATACGCTTGCCGTGTTCATGCTTTAGCTCGTTGGCCAGCGCAAGGCCGCCGCCGGTCAGCATGCCAAGGCCGATCTTGTAGAACGACACGGCGTCGCCGAGTTTTTCGGCCAGTTCCATCCCGGCCACCACATTTGGCACATCAAGGGCAACGATCAGGCGGTCATCGGCAGCAGTCATGGGCTTTCCTTTCGCGATTTGACTGTGGTTTAGTCGCAAGCGGTCACAGGGGCAATCGGGGGGCGGGATGCGCAGCAGTCTGGAAGTGTATGACATGGCGCGGGGACGGGCCCGCGTGTTGTGGCAGACCGATGATCTGATCGAAGCACCGAATTGGCATCCGGATGGCTGGCTGCTGGTGAACCGCGACGGACGGTTGTTGCGGGTGCCGCTGGACGGGGGCGAGGTGGCAATGATCGACAGCGGGATTGCGCAGGCCTGTAATAATGATCACGGGTTCAGCCCCGACGGCGCATGGATCTATGCCTCTTCGCATGTGGACAAGCTGTCGACGCTGTATCGCATTCCGGTGGCTGGCGGGGCGGCGGAACAGATCGTGCGCGATGTGCCGTCCTATTGGCACGGCGTCAGTCCGGACGGGGGCGAAATTGCCTATTGTGCGCGGCGCGGCGGGCGGTACGAGGTTTGCGTCCAGCAAAATGGTGAAGTTCAGTTGACCGGTGTGCAGGGGGACGAGGGGCATAATGATGGCCCCGATTTCAGTGCGGACGGGAACTGGATTTGGTTTAATTCCGACCGCAGCGGGCAGGCGCAGATCTGGCGGATGCGGCGCGATGGGTCGGATGTGCAGCGGATGACGGTATCGGCGGACACGGTGGACTGGTTTCCCCATCCCAGCCCTGACGGGCGGCATGTGCTGTATTTGGCCTATCCCGGCGGCACGGCGTATCACCCGCGCGATTTGAATGTCGCATTAAGGATTATGCCGCAAGACGGCGGAGAGAGCGCGATGGTATTGGAACTGTTCGGCGGGCAAGGATCAATCAATGTGCCTTGCTGGGCACCGGACAGCCGGTCCTTTGCCTTTGTGCGCTATGCGCCCGGTGTGGATTGACCGCGGCGGGTGTTGGACCTAGGTCTTTTGCCAAAGGGCATGGCCCGTTACCTTGGAAGGAGCCATATCGTGGCAGATAAGAATGGCGGTTTCGCCTCTAACCCATTTTTCATGATTGTCGGCCTTGGTGCCGGTGTCGCGCTGGTGATTGCGCTGGCGATCGCCGCCACAGCCCCCACCACCGGAGAGGCCGTCGGGTCCGGCCCGGTTGTGTCCCATGATGCCGAGGGCGGGCATACAGAGGCTGAGGGTGATGCGGCGGCAGATGATGCTGCCATGGCAGAAGACGCTGCTGCAGAAGACGAGATGACTGAAGCAGAAGAGCCGGCCGCGCAGGCCGCCCCGGCGGAAGAAGCACCTGCAGAGGAAGAAGCACCTGCAGAAGCGACACCTGCAGAAAATGAAGCTGCGCCTGCCGAGGATGCTGCGCCTGCCGAGGATGCTGCACCAGCCGAAGATGCAGCACCAGCCGAGGATGCAAACCCGGCCCCTGCCGACGCTGTTGAGGAGCAGTCGGGCAACAACGTCACGCCCGAAGATACCGCCGACACCGTAACCCCGACGGGTGAGGCCGCGGCCCCCGCACCTGCGCCAGAGGCGTCGACCGAGGATGCGCCCGCAGCCGATACGCGGGACGAAGGCATTGACCCTGACGCCAGCAACGAAAGTGAAGATGGCCTTGTGATTGATCAGACCGTCGATCCTGACAATGGCGGGCCGGAAGGCAGCAACCCGGATGGCGGCGCGGCCCCTGTATTCCCTACCCCCTCTGGCCCCGAAGGTTCGGACGGCAACGCGCTGACCACCAACTAAAGCCCTATCGCAAACGATATGGATGGCGCGTCCCGCAAGGGGCGCGCCATTTGCGTTTCGGCGCGAAATTTAGGTGTGGGATACTTGCAACAGGGTGCGCGGCATCCCACATTTGGGAAGAGGCCCGAACACAGGGTGTGCCGCACAGCGGGCACCATCGCACGTCGGGTGCTTTACAGGAGAGACACCATGAACCTAGAGAAATTTACAGAACGTTCGCGCGGTTTTATTCAGGCCGCGCAGACCATCGCCATGCGCGAAAATCACCAGCGTTTGCTGCCGGAACACCTGCTGAAAGCCTTGATGGACGACAGCGAAGGACTTGCCGCAAACCTGATCAGTCACGGCGGCGGCGATGCAAAGGCTGTACGCGACCATGTTGATGCGGCGGTCGCGCGGATTGCGCGTGTGACTGGCGATGCTGGCCAGACTTATATGGATAACGTGACGGCTAAAGTTTTGGACGAGGCTGAAAAGCTGGCGACCAAGGCGGGCGACAGCTTTGTCCCGGTGGAACGGATTTTGACGGCTTTAGCCGTGGTGAAATCTAAGGCCAAGGATGCTCTGGATGCGGGCAAGGTTACTCCGATGGCGCTGAATGCCGCGATCAACGACGTCCGCAAGGGGCGCACGGCGGATAGCGCCAGTGCCGAGGACGGCTATGACGCGCTGAATAAATACGCCCGCGATCTGACCGAAGCGGCGCGTGAGGGCAAGATTGACCCGATTATTGGCCGTGATGAGGAAATTCGCCGGTCGATGCAGGTGCTGTCACGCCGGACCAAGAATAACCCGGTTCTGATTGGTGAGCCCGGCGTTGGTAAAACGGCAATTGCCGAAGGTCTGGCCCTACGGATCGTCAACGGCGACGTGCCGGAAAGCCTGCGTAACAAGCGTTTGATGGCGCTGGATATGGGCGCGCTGATCGCTGGTGCGAAATATCGCGGCGAATTCGAAGAGCGCCTGAAGGCGATCCTGAAAGAGATCGAGGCCGCCGCAGGGGAGGTCATCTTGTTCATCGACGAGATGCACACGCTGGTCGGCGCGGGCAAGGCGGATGGCGCAATGGATGCGGCCAACCTGATCAAGCCGGCGCTGGCGCGGGGCGAGCTGCACTGTGTGGGTGCGACGACCTTGGACGAATACCGCAAGTATGTGGAAAAAGATGCGGCGCTGGCGCGGCGGTTCCAGCCAATCATGGTGGAAGAGCCGACCGTTGTGGACACGATCAGTATTCTGCGCGGCATCAAGGAAAAGTACGAGCTGCACCACGGTGTGCGGATTTCCGATAGCGCCCTTGTTGCGGCGGCGACCTTGTCTCACCGCTATATCACGGACCGTTTTCTGCCGGACAAGGCTATTGACCTGATGGATGAAGCCGCGAGCCGTCTGCGGATGGAAGTGGACAGCAAGCCCGAAGCCCTAGATGCGCTGGACCGCGACATCATGCAAAAGCAGATTGAGCAGGAAGCGCTGCGTAAAGAAGATGATCAGGCGTCGAAGGACCGTCTGGCCAAACTGGAAGAAGAGCTGGCCAACCTGCAAGAGCGTGCGTCGGAAATGACGGCGAAATGGCAGGCCGAGCGGGACAAGCTGGAATCGGGCCGCGAGCTGAAGGAAAAGCTGGACCGCGCGCGCGCCGAGCTGGAGATCGCCAAGCGCGAAGGCAATCTGGCCAAGGCCGGAGAGCTGTCTTACGGTGTGATCCCTGAACTGGAACGTCACCTGTCGGAAGCTGAAAGCAATGACGAGCTGATGGTCGAAGAGGCCGTGCGGCCGGAACAGATTGCCGAGGTCGTCGAGCGGTGGACCGGTATTCCGATGTCCAAGATGCTGGAAGGCGAGCGGGACAAGCTGCTGCGGATGGAAGACGAGCTGGGCAAGCGCGTCATTGGTCAAAAGCAGGCCGTGCGGGCGGTCGCCAATGCGGTGCGCCGGGCGCGGGCGGGTCTGAATGACGAAGGGCGCCCCTTGGGCAGTTTCCTTTTCCTTGGGCCAACCGGTGTCGGTAAAACAGAGCTGACGAAGGCGCTGGCGAGCTATTTGTTCGACGATGACAACGCGATGGTGCGGATCGACATGAGTGAGTTCATGGAAAAACACGCTGTCAGCCGTCTGATTGGCGCGCCTCCGGGCTATGTCGGTTATGATGAAGGCGGTGTGCTGACCGAAGCCGTGCGGCGCCGTCCTTATCAGGTCGTGCTGTTCGATGAGGTCGAAAAGGCGCATCCCGATGTCTTTAACGTGCTGTTGCAGGTTCTGGACGACGGTGTGCTGACGGACGGGCAGGGGCGGACAGTCGATTTCAAGCAGACGCTGATCATCCTGACGTCGAACCTGGGCGCGCAGTCGCTGTCGATGCTGCCTGATGGTGCCGATCCGGCGCAGGCCAAGCGCGACGTGATGGACGCGGTGCGGGCGCACTTCCGCCCCGAGTTCCTGAACCGTCTGGACGAGACGATTATCTTTGACCGTCTGGCACGGGGTGACATGGCGGGGATCGTCAAGATCCAGATGCAGCGGCTGGAACAGCGGCTGGCGGGGCGGAATATCCACCTTGATCTGGATGCTGGCGCGCTGGGCTGGCTTGCTGACGAAGGGTATGACCCGGTGTTCGGCGCGCGTCCGCTAAAGCGGGTGATCCAGCGGGCATTGCAGGATCAACTGGCCGAGATGATCCTGGCAGGCGATGTGCATGACGGGGATACGATCCCGGTCAGCGCGGGGGTTGATGGCCTGATCGTTGGCGACCGGGTGTCGGGCACCAACAGGCCAAAACCGGATGACGCGGTCGTCCACTAAACGATGAAGCCCCGGCAGATCGCTCTGCCGGGGCTTTTTAATGCGGTGTAATCAGCGATTACATCGGCGGCATGATGACAGAGTCGATCACATGGATCACACCGTTTGATGCGGCGATGTCGGGGGTGCTGACGGTTGCGTCGTTTACCATGACAGTATCACCCACGGTAAAGGTCACGTCCTGACCTTCGACGGTGGCGGCGGTCATGCCGTCGGTCAGGTCAGCGGCCATCACGGAACCGGGCACAACGTGATAGGTCAGGATCTTGGCCAGTGCCTCTGGGTCTTCCAGCAGACCTTCTACGGTGCCTTCGGGCAGTGCGGCAAATGCCTCATCTGTGGGAGCGAATACGGTGAGCGGGCCTTCGCCCTTCAGCGTCTCGACCAAGCCGGCGGCTTCAACGGCGGCGACAAGAGTGGTGAAGTTTCCGGCCTCGATGGCGGTGTCGACAATGTCCTTGTCAGAAGAGTGGGCGGCTGCGAAAGCGCCTGTCCCCAAAGTGATCAGGGCGGCGGTCGTCATGAACGTACGGCGTAGCATAATGGTCGTCTCCTAAATTGCGTTGCTGCGCGCCAAACCTTGGCTGCATGACGTGGATATGGGCGGGCAAACTGCCCCTTCCAGTGCGAAAATTGCGACATCCAGTCACTGTTCGGCGGATTGTTTCGTTCTAGGGTTGGGGTTTGTGTCAGATGTTTCACGCAGCCGTGATTGGCGGGGTGGCGGATATGCCAAATGTGCGGGATTACGGTTTGCACGCGCCAACGTGAGAAACCTTTCAATCGTTTTATGCGTATATTCCCCAAGACCTATAATCGGAGAGACCTATGGCCCACCGCTGGACAAACGACATGACCCCCGCCGACGTGACTCCGAAGTCGCTGTTTCTGAATCGGCGGCAGCTGATTGCGGGAACGGCTGGCCTTGGGGCGATTGCGATGGCTGGCGGTGCGCAGGCGCAGGACGCGATGACGCCGAACACGCTGGAAGAGATCACGACC
>NZ_JAXHCI010000002.1:0-2500 GCF_042466455.1 Loktanella sp. R86503 | reverse complement strand
GGAGATAGCTGGTTCTCTGCGAAATCTATTTAGGTAGAGCGTCGTCCGAATACCCTCGGGGGTAGAGCACTGGATGGGTAATGGGGCCTTACCGGCTTACTGATCCTAACCAAACTCCGAATACCGAGGAGTACTAGACGGCAGACACACATCGGGTGCTAACGTCCGGTGTGAAGAGGGAAACAACCCTGACCTACGACTAAGGCCCCTAATTCATGGCTAAGTGGGAAAGCAGGTGGGACGACCAAAACAACCAGGAGGTTGGCTTAGAAGCAGCCATCCTTTAAAGATAGCGTAACAGCTCACTGGTCTAAATAAGTTGTCCTGCGGCGAAGATGTAACGGGGCTCAAGCCATGAGCCGAAGTCTAGGGTGTATAGCAATATACGCGGTAGCAGAGCGTAGTGTGACATAAGACTTTGTCTTATCCTGATCTCTTGATCCTGGCGCAGACGATTATGAGAGGGTTCGCCCTCAAGTAGCCGAAGGCGGTAGGGCATAAAGAGAGGTCAGAAAAGACGAAGTCTTTTCTGTGAAGCCCCCCTGTGAGGGATGGGGTGGAGAGATCACTAGTGAGAATGATGACATGAGTAGCGACAAAGGGAGTGAGAGACTCCCTCGCCGAAAGTCCAAGGGTTCCTGCTTAAAGCTAATCTGAGCAGGGTAAGCCGACCCCTAAGGCGAGGCCGAAAGGCGTAGTCGATGGGAACCAGGTTAATATTCCTGGGCCGTGGAGTGGTGACGGATCTGAGACGTAGTTCATCCTTATCGGATTGAATGGGCTGCCAACAGGTTCCTGGAAATAGCCCTCCTTTAAGATCGTACCCTAAACCGACACAGGTGGACTGGTAGAGAATACCAAGGCGCTTGAGAGAACCACATTTAAGGAACTCGGCAAAATACCTCCGTAAGTTCGCGAGAAGGAGGCCCGTTCAGAACGCAAGTTTTGGGCGGGGGCACAAACCAGGGGGTGGCGACTGTTTACTAAAAACACAGGGCTCTGCGAAGTCGTAAGACGACGTATAGGGTCTGACGCCTGCCCGGTGCCTGAAGGTTAAAAGGAGGAGTGCAAGCTCCGAATTGAAGCCCAGGTAAACGGCGGCCGTAACTATAACGGTCCTAAGGTAGCGAAATTCCTTGTCGGGTAAGTTCCGACCTGCACGAATGGCGTAACGACTTCCCCGCTGTCTCAAATGTGGACTCAGCGAAATTGAATTGCCTGTCAAGATGCAGGCTACCCGCGGTTAGACGGAAAGACCCCATGCACCTTTACTACAACTTTACACTGGCATCAGGTACAGCATGCGCAGGATAGGTGGTAGGCTTTGAAGCCGGGACTCTGGTCCTGGTGGAGCCTCCCTTGAGATACCACCCTTGCTCTGCTTGATGTCTAACCGCGGTCCGTTATCCGGATCCGGGACCCTGTATGGTGGGTAGTTTGACTGGGGCGGTCGCCTCCCAAATTGTAACGGAGGCGCGCGAAGGTTGGCTCAGAGCGGTCGGAAATCGCTCGTTGAGTGCAATGGCAGAAGCCAGCCTGACTGCAAGACTGACAAGTCGAGCAGAGACGAAAGTCGGCCATAGTGATCCGGTGGTCCCGCGTGGAAGGGCCATCGCTCAACGGATAAAAGGTACGCTGGGGATAACAGGCTGATGGTGCCCAAGAGTCCATATCGACGGCACCGTTTGGCACCTCGATGTCGGCTCATCTCATCCTGGGGCTGGAGCAGGTCCCAAGGGTACGGCTGTTCGCCGTTTAAAGAGGTACGTGAGCTGGGTTTAGAACGTCGTGAGACAGTTCGGTCCCTATCTTCCGTGGGTGTAGGATACTTGAGAGGAGTTGCCCCTAGTACGAGAGGACCGGGGTGAACGATCCACTGGTGGACCTGTTGTCGTGCCAACGGCAGTGCAGGGTAGCTATGATCGGACAGGATAACCGCTGAAGGCATCTAAGCGGGAAGCCCCCCTCAAAACAAGGTATCCCTGAGGACCGAGGTAGACCACCTCGTCGATAGGCCAGAGATGTAAGCGCAGCAATGTGTTCAGTTGACTGGTACTAATGGTCCAATAGGCTTGATTTGATCCAGTAGAAGCTAGACTTCAAAAGAACAAATCAAAATACATACACACCACAACATCAGTTGTGCTGACTTGAACAACGGTCCGCGTAAATACGCAGGCCGCTGATGTGAAAACGCGGGAAAACAAAAAACCCGCCGTCTGTGTTTTTTTGGTGTGGTGATCATAGCGTGAGCAAAACACCCGATCCCATCCCGAACTCGGCAGTTAAGTGCCACTGCGCTGATGGTACTGCGTCTTAAGACGTGGGAGAGTAAGTCATTGCCACACCTAATAAACACAGACACCTATCTCTCGACGATCTAAAAACAAATAATGCATCATACGGACAAAAAACGTCCAAAATGGCGCGGGATGGAGCAGCCCGGTAGCTCGTCAGGCTCATAACCTGAAGGTCGTAGGTTCAAATCCTACTCCCGCAA
>NZ_JAXHCI010000001.1:202500-258828 GCF_042466455.1 Loktanella sp. R86503 | reverse complement strand
CAGCAATCTCGAACAAGACAAAGCCACCCTCGGGTGGCTTTCGGCGTTTCTAGGACTCCCCAATGACAGCAGCCCCGCCAATGCCCCGACCAGTTCAATCGCAAGAACACCGGCCTGCGGGATGAGCCGTATCTCCGTCAGAAGGCTGCGGATGATCGACGTGGCTTCGGCCTTGGTGGTGTCGCTCTGCAGTGAAGTGCTCCCCATCTCTTGGACTAAGGTGCGCCTAGATTTGTAGACGCTTTGCCCCCCAACTTTAAGGCAAGGAGGCTGACATAGGACAAGCAATTACAGTGACGAGTTTAGGCGCGATGCGGGGTATCCGATGCGGGGGGGGCAGCCCTCGGGGGTCAGCACGCATTCACTCTACAAGTGGATGATGCTGTTCGGTGAACCGAGTGGCGCGGCTTGCATCCTTGGCCGGGATCGCCGCACAGGTCGGCGACGGGCGCCGTCCGGGCCGATACGGTGGTAAGCCTGCGGTGGTGGCTGCGAACAGGCTGGAGCAGCAGTTCCAGACGTTTGCATCAAACCAGGTCTGGGTGACGGACATCACCTACATCAAGACCTATAAGGGCCCGCTGTACCTGGCGTCGTCATTGACCTGTCCTCACACCGTGTCGTTGGATGGTCAGCCCAATCCCGCATGATCTGGACCTCGCCCTGCAGGCCTTGCGGATAGCCGTCTCACAAGGAAAGCCAAACAGCAAAGTGACAGTGCATTGGGACCAGGGCTCCCAGTTCACCAGCCGCGAATGGCCGACATTCTTACGCCAGCACGACCTCGAACCCAGCATGAGCCGCCGCGGAAACTGCCACAACGCTTCCGTGGCCGAAAGCTTCTTCCAGCTCTTGAGACGCGAGAGGATCAGGAACCGAACCTATCCGACCAGAGATGACGCCAGGCGGGACGTGTTCGATTACATCGATATGTTCTACAACCCGAAACGCAAGCACACGAACAACGGCATGCTGTCGCCCGTTGACTTCGAAATCAAACAGCAGAAGCTAACCAGGCAGGTGTCTAGGAAGCTAGGGGCACCTCACTTGCGTCAGTGACCCGTTATCAGGGGGCACGTCAAATGGCGGCTTTTCCTTCGTCCCTGCCGCCAAACGCCAAAGCCAAATCCAAGATCGCCGTTTTCAATCAGCAGCTGATTAATGTCCGATGCACGCAGTAATTCTTGGCCAGTTCGTCAAGCCGGAACAACCACGTCTTTCCCCGCAACTTTCTGGATCGCTAGGTCGGTGCCGAAAAGCGCGCTTAGCATGGGGCCGGTCATGGCCAGAACACGTGGGCCGGACGTGACCAGTTGGCCGTCTTTTAAAGCCACAATGCGGTCTGCATAGCGGGCGGCGACGGCCAGATCGTGCAACACAATGACGACGCTGCGCTGGTCCTTGCCAGGGCGGGTCAGGTCATGCAGGCGGTCCATGATGTCGCGAACGTGGCGCGGGTCCAGTGCCGAAAGCGGCTCGTCCAATAGAAGCCATGGTGTTTCCTGCGCCCATGACATGGCAACAAATGCCCGTTGGCGTTGCCCGCCTGACAGCGAGTCGAGCCTGCGATCCGCTAAAGTGCCAAGATCGAAGGCGGCTATTGCCGCTTCAATCTTTTGGCGGTCCTGCGCCTCCGGGCGACCCTGATGATATGTCCAGCGTCCGAAACTGACCAGTTCGCGCACGCTGAGCCGTGCGGTCACCTGTTCGTTTTGCGCCAAAAGGGCAACCCGGCGGGCGCGCTCAGGCGGCCTGGCGCGGGTCATGTCGCATCCGTCGACCATGACCTGCCCTTTTGCCGTCTGAACAAGCCCGGCCATAGCATTCAGCAAGGTTGATTTCCCGGCCCCGTTCGGACCGATCAATGCGGTGATGCCGCCTTCGCCGAATTTCAGCGACACATCTTTCAGGATCGTGTTTCCGTTTTTTACGACACAAAGGTCTTTGACGTGGATCATGGTTTTGGCCTTCGCAGGACAAGGAAAAGGAAAAGCAGACCGCCCGCAAATTCGACGATGACTGTCAGAGTCGACTGAAGCCCAAGCAGGCGTTCGAACACAAACTGCCCGGCGACAAGAATCGTCGCCCCGATCATGGCGGCTGCTGGCAGTAACTTTGCGTGGCGCCACGTCGGCAGGGCCGCATGGGCTAGACTGGATGCCAGTAGCCCCAGAAACGTAATCGGCCCGACAAGGGCTGTCGAGGTCGCAACCAGTAAGGCCACCAACCCAAGCGCGGCAAAAACGACGCGGTCGTAGTCAAGTCCAAGAGGCAAGGCAACATTGCGACCCAAAGCGACGATATCGAGAAACCGTGCCATGCGCATGGCAACGCCAAAGCATAGGATCAGGATTAGGCTGGCAATGACCAACTGGTTTTGATTGACGCCGCTGAAGGTCGCAAAGCTGGCTTGCTGCACAATAGCAAATTCAGACGGATCCAGAAGCCGCTGTGCCAGTCCCGCAAGACCGCGTAGCAGCACGCCTAATATGACACCTGTCAGAACGAGGCGCAGTATATCATCCGCCCCTTTGCGCAGCAGAACGCTGAACAGCGCCAGCGCGGTCGCGACCAGAACAAAGGTCTCTATCCCGAACTGGGCAAGGGAGGGTAGTCCGGCAAAGCCGATCCCCCCAAGCGTCAGAACCAGCATTGTCTGGATAAAGACGAATAGCGCGTCGAAGCCGACGATCCCGGGGGTCAGCATGCGATTGGCGGCAATTGTCTGGAACAGAACCGTTGCAGTGCCGATGGCCCCGCCGACAACGCAAAGCGCGGCAAGTTTCGTCAGGCGCAGCGACAGGATAAAACCCATGGGCGCGCGCAGGTTCCAAAGCAGAAACAAGGTGCAGGACAGCACAAGCAGCACAAATAACAATAGCGATCGTTTATCAGTCATGGCGTTGCCTTGGTGCCGCGTGCAGCAGCCATAGGAAAACGCCGGCCCCCAGGACGGCAAAGACCGTGCCAGCGGGGATTTCATAAGGGTAGCGGATCAGGCGCCCTATGATGTCGCAGGCCAGCACCATGGATGCACCCAGCCAAGCAACGATCGGCAAATTACGGCGCAGGTTGTCACCATACCAGCGCGATACGATGTTCGGCACCACAAGACCGACGAAGGGAACGGATCCGACGCTGACGACGATGACCGCAACGATAATCGATACAAGGATTAGCCCGCCGAGCAGTGTTTGCCGATAGTCGAGCCCAAGGCTGCGGGCGGCATCTTCACCAAGGCCGAGCATTGTGATCCGGTCGGCAGCGATCCAGATCAGAACGGCAATACCCGCGACGATCCAAAGCAGTTCATAGCGGCCTTGCAGGACGCCGGAAAACTCGCCGCTTTGCCAAACGCTAATGTATTGCACCAGATCGCTGGTCCACCCGAGCCACAGCACCGCAGCCCCGATGATGCCGCCGTAAATTAGGCCGACCAATGGCAGAAGGACTGGATCGCGGCGGGGGACATGGCGTGCCAGCCATAAAAAGCCCAAGGTGCCGATCAGGGCGGTGGCCGCCGCGACCGACATCTTGACCATTAGCGCGGCACCGGGAGCCATCAGCGTGATCGCCAAAAGCCCCAGCATGGCGGATTCAGGTGTGCCGACAAGGCCGGGTTCCACCAATCTGTTCTGCACGCTCATCTGTACGACAACACCGGCCAGGGCCAGCCCGGCGCCGGTCAAAAGCGCCGCAAAGGTGCGCGGTAGGCGGCTGACCATCATGATCATCTGACCATCCAAATCGCCGCCAAAAATATCGGCAACGCCGACCAGACAGCTTGCCCCGATCAACAGGGCAAGCATCGTAATGGCATAAGGCCAATGTTTCACCGTCAGACCTTAGCTGTCTTTGGCCGAAAGCGCGCTGACGACTTCATCAATGGTGCCCATTACGGATTGATAGCCGCCGCCCACCAGATACAGCCGTGCCGGATCAAGATAGACAATCTGATCGGATTTCGCGGCCGTCGTGCCCGCAACAAGCGGGTTGTCGAGCGTGACGGCGGCAGCTTCACCTTCTTGGCCGATGGCAGCGCCGCGGTCGATGACGAAAATCCAGTCCGGATTGACGTCTGCGATAAATTCGAACGACACCGCCTCGCCGTGGGTTTCGGCGGTCAGGTCAGGATAGGCTTCGGGCAGGCCAAGGCTGGTGTGCAGCCAGCCGAAACGGGAATCATCACCATAGGCCGAAACCTTGCCGCCGTTCGTCAAAAGGATCAGGACATTACCATGATCCTCTGCGGCTGCCTTCGCGGTGGCGATGGCGTCGTCCAGGTTCTTTTGCAAGGCAGCAGCCTCGCCTTCAAGGCCGAACATCGCGCCATAGGCATTGATGCGCGCTTCTGCGTCGGCGATCAGGTTTTCGCCGGAAATTGTCATATCAATGGTGGGCGCAATTTCTGACAGGGCAGGAACCTGTGCTTGCGAGCGGCCGCCAGCAACGATGAAATCGGGTGCCATAACGGCAAGCGCCTCGAAATCAGGTTCGAACAGGGTGCCGACCGTTGGCGTGCCGTCGATCACATCTGCCAGAAAAGCAGGAGGCGCGATATCCGGCACACCCGCAACAGTGACGCCAAGGGCGCTCAGCGTATCCAACGCGGCAAGGTCAAAGGTTACCACGGACTGCGGCGCAAGCGGTACGGTGGCCGGCCCGGCAGCGGTATCAATCTGAATGTCCTGCGCCATCGCGAAGGTCGGCAATGCCGCAAGCGCGGCGATCATGAACGTCTGTCTCATGTGGTGTCCTTCAAATCTAATTTGGGATCATACACGGCCTCGACATAGGTGACATAATCTGTCAGGTATGATTTCCGATAGAAATACTCGGGATTAAACGACATGCAACCAGAAATAACAGACCGCGGCGAATTTAGGACGGAACATGCCAGTCGCTACCTTCAACAGCTGTGCAAACACTTTGCCCATAAGGTCGATGTGCAGTTTGACGAAACCGCTGGATCGGTTGCCTTTCCGTTCGGTCCGGCAACGCTGACCGCAACAGATGACGCCTTGATCGCGGTGGTCACAGCCCCGACCGAGGATAAGTTGCGCGATGCCCGGCGGGCGATCGACAGTCATCTGGTGACTTTCGCATTCCGGGAAGGGTTCACCACAATGACCTGGGGTGCAACGGCCCCCGCATGATTTTGGCAAAAGCCTGCCTGCGCAGGCTCTTGCGGATTATGCGGCCCAATTGCGCGCGGCGTCCTGTGACGGATCGCCAACCGCGGCCGCCCGCCATCCCATTCATTTTATCTAAGGCCTGCCTGACATGGAATTACTGAACCTGATACAAGAAAAACTGCAGCAGCTTATGGCTTTGGGCGGTATTGCCATCGTTGTGATTGCCGCACTTTCTGTCGTGACGCTTGCGATCATCCTGTGGAAAGTTTTCCGCCTGATCCGCCTTGGGGCATGGGCAGGACGGTGCACGCGCCGCGCAGTTGCGTTTTGGCAAGGCGGGCAAGACGCAGACGCGGTAACTTCATTAGCGGCATCGCGGTCTTTATGAGCGCAGGTCGCCAAAACGGCCATGGTGGCGCGGCAGGACCCTGATCTGGATGATGTCGCCGCCCGCGAGGAAACCGCCCGTGTGGCCCGTGCGTCGTTAGAGCAGGCAAGAAGCGGTTTGCGCGCGCTGGAGCTGATTGCGACGATTGCCCCATTGCTCGGACTGCTTGGCACCGTGCTTGGCATGATCGGGGCGTTTCAGGCGCTGCAACAAACGGGCACCCGCGCGGACCCTGCCGCCCTTGCCGGCGGGATCTGGGAGGCGCTTTTGACAACTGCGGCGGGGATGGCGGTTGCGATTCCGGCTTCTGTCGCGCTGACCTGGTTTGAAAGCGTCGTTGACCGTTTGCGCTTTGACATGGAAGACACGGCCACCCGCATCTTTTTGCGCCGCCGGACTGAACCTAGCAGGATGGCAGCCTAAATGTTCGCCTTTGATGCGCCCCGGACACGGCGAAAGCCGAGCCTGACCCCGATGATCGACGTGGTCTTTCTGCTGCTGGTCTTTTTCATGCTGGCGGCGCGCTTTGGTCTGGATACCTCGCTGCCGCTTTTGACCGCCGGATCAGGCGAAGCCTATTCCGGGCCGCCGCGGCTGGTTGA
This sequence comes from Loktanella sp. R86503, assembly GCF_042466455.1. NCBI lineage: Bacteria > Pseudomonadati > Pseudomonadota > Alphaproteobacteria > Rhodobacterales > Roseobacteraceae > Loktanella > Loktanella sp. R86503. The sequence continues at coordinate 252,703 of NZ_JAXHCI010000001.1, read as the reverse complement.
TGTTGGGGAAGATGATCTGATGTTGAATGGTGCGCCCATCGCGACAGAGGCGCTGATCGCACGCTTGGGCACCATGACGGAATCGCCGGATGATATGATCGTGTTGCGCCCATCAGCGACGACTGATCTGCAACGCACCATCGATGTCATGATGGTGCTGAATGATGCAGGATTTAGCCGTGTCGTGATGGGAGAAGCGCCATGATATTTGATCTGCCACCCCGCCGGACGCCGCCCGAAAGCATCGTGCCGATGATCAACGTGGTGTTCTTGCTGCTGATCTTCTTTCTAATAACAGCACAGATCACACCCCCCGACCCGCTGGAGGTTTCACCGCCGATCGCCGCGCTGGAAGACATCAGCGAGGGAGAGCCGACCTTTTACGTCGATGCTGGTGGGACCTCTGCCTTTCACGATTTGCGCGGCGAGGCCGCAGTCACTGCAGTGCTGGCGCAGGCCGGTCGTGACAGCACGCTGATTTTAAAGGCGGACGCAGCTGTACCGGCCACGGTCATTGCGGCCCTTCTGTCCCGACTTGCGGGCGGCAATTTTGCGGACATTACATTGGTCACGGGGGCCCCATGAAACGCGGGCTAGAATTTGCAGGTTTCGGACTGCTTGCGCTTGGATTGCATGTCGGTGCCCTAGCCGCGTTCCAACCGCCGCCCGAAGGTGGTTCAGCAGCAAGCGGCGCAGGCGGTGATGCCCTAGTTTCGCTGGAAGCGACCAGCGGCGCGGTCGCTGCATTGGTATCAGACTGGGACCGGCCGCCAGTAGCGCTGGTCGAGCCGCCGCCCGACCTGCCCCAAATGACCGAGCCGCAGCCGTCGCAGCCGATGCCTTCTGTTGCACGCGTGCCGTCCGCGCCCCCGTCCATGTCATCACCAGCCTTGCAACCACCGGCGCAGGATAACCCTGCCCTGCCGGCGCCGCCCCAAACGCCGCCACCTGAACCCGAACTCGAAGTCGCAGAGGTCGTTCCGACCTATGCGCCGCAAATGACAGCCCGGCCGATAGAGCGCCCGGCGCGGCAATCGCCGGCCCCGCGACAGGCCCCCGCGCAGTCCAATCCCGCACCGTCAAGTCCGGCGCAACGTGCCGCGGGGCAGGGTGGCGGCGCAAACGCCGGGGCAGCGCAGGCGGGTCAGGCCGCCTCGCAAACCGCCGCGGCGCGCCAGTCCGCTATGGCGGAGTGGGGCGGGGTGATCCGGTCGCGGATCGAACGTCGGAAAAGTTACCCCCGCGCCGCGGGCCGGGCAGGCGGGACGGTCAGGGTCGCCATTCGTGTTGGTGCGGATGGCGGGTTGCAAGGCCTTGGCATCGCCCAGTCCTCCGGCAATGCGGCGCTGGATCAAGCCGCGCTTAGTGCGGTGCAGCGGGCCGGCCGCTTTCCCCCCGCGCCTGCGGCTGTCGGGGGCGGCGTTCACAGCTTAACTCTGCCGATGACATTCAGTCGCTAAAACCTTGTGTCAGTTTTCCCGGACGGGTCCGCCGCCGCGCGCGGGGACCGGTATGATTTGGTGTGTTGTTGCATATAAAACGCATGAAAATAAACCTGACAAAAAGACTTTAGATGCGTTTGCATGATTATGCCCATTTGGATATGTCTGCCCTGCAATTCGTTTACATCGCCGAATGCGGCTCTAAGACAGGACGCCATCATGAAACCGATCCCGTATTTTCCCCGCTTCCTGCTAAGTTCGGTCGCCTATGTCTTCCTTGCCGCGCCGGTTGCAGCGCAAGAGCTGAGTTATAATCTGGATCCGATCATCGTTGAAAACCGCGACCCTCTTGGCGGTGCTGCGGACCGGGCGACATCAATGTATGTATCTGATCTGGAACTTGAACGGGCGCGGACGGGCGATCTGAAAGACGTCTTTTCTGGCATTGCCTCTGTGTCAGTCGGTGGTGCGCTGCCGCTGACGCAAAAGATTTATCTAAACGGCGTCGATATGCTGAATCTTGGCGTGACCATTGACGGCGCGGCGCAAAACAACCGGGCTTTCCACCATGTCAGCGCAAATGCGATCGACCCCGGCCTGCTGAAACAGGTCCGCGCCGATGCGACTGTCGCACCAGCCGATGCTGGCCCCTATGCACTGGCCGGGTCTGTCGTATTTGAAATTGTTGATCCAGAAGACATCCTTGCCGATGGCGACACGTTTGCGGCGATTTCCGCACCAGTTTTGGCGATAACGGCAACACTGTTCAAAGCGCACTGACCATTGCCGGACGGCAGGGCGGCTTTTCATGGCTTGGCTATGCGAAAAGCGCGGTGGGCGACGACTATGAAACGGGGGCCGGGCAAGTGATCGGCGGCACAGGCGCTGATTTGCAAAGCTACCTTGCAAAGATCGCCTTCGAGGCACAATCGGGCCACCGTATTGAAGTCATGACGCAGCAGTTGGACGATTCCGCCCTGCGGCAGTTCCGCGCCAATTTCGGCGGGCCGATCCGCCCGGACGAAACGCTGCGGTTATATGATACCAGCCGCAAAACGACGTCGTTTCGCTATACCAACACGCAGGCATCGGGATTTTGGGACCCGACTGTAACGGTGGGATATTCCGAATCCGATGTGCGGGTGCCCGACCCCTATGACAGCAATGGCCTTTCCAGCACGCTGAACGCGGCGGCGCAGAACCGTTTCGATCTTGGCTCCATGGGCGAGGTGACCGCAGGGCTTGACTGGCAGGACCGCGAAGGCCGCTACACCAGCCCGACCTATGACGAGGACTATTCGGAAAATTCGCAAAACATCGGTGCATTCGCCCAGGCAAGGCTCACACCGACTGACTTGTGGAAAGTGTCTTTTGGTGCTCGGATCGATAACCAGACCTTTGAGGGTCTGGACCAGACAGTGCTGACGAACACAGGTGTGTCGGGCAACGCTTCTGTCATTTATGCGTTGACTGACACCTTGTCCCTGCGCGGGGGCGCATCCAGTGTCTTTGGCGGCATTGTGCTCGAAGATAATTATGTCTTTGTGCCAAGCTGGAGCTATTATGATCTGGATCCTGCGCGCGCCAATAACGCGACCATCGGCTTTGACTGGCAGGCTGGCGGTTTGCTGCTAAGCGGAGAGGTGTTTGCCAGCCATATCGACAATGCCCGCGGGGTGGGCGCGTCGCGCAATCCAGAAAACTTCGATTTCGAAAGCATCGGGTTCAACCTGAGCGGTACCTATGACTGGACGTCCGGCTTAGCGCGCGTGACCCTGTCGCATAGCGAAGTGGCCTTGGATCGCGAGCGGGCAAACAGTTATGAATCGCTTGATTTTGGTGCGCCTCTTGGCACGATCATTGCAATGGAGCTGGAACAGGATACCCCTGTCGAAGGTTTGCGACTTGGCGGCGGCGTTGATATGGCACTTGATTACGACCTACCGGACAACGCCGTGGACGAAACTGTGGACCTGGAAGGTTACACTGTCGTCAATGCCTTTGTGGAATACGCACCGCCCCAGCTAGGCACGCTGACTCTTCGGGCCGACGTCAGCAATCTGTTCGATGTGGATTATGCCGACCGCGCGACTTATGGGAACGACTTTGCCAGTGTCACAACGCTGAACGAGCCGGGCCGGACGCGGTCGCTGACCGCAGTTGCACGGTTCTGACCGGAACAGAACAATGGACGCCGCCGAAACCTTCCGGTGGTGTCCAGGTCATGGCGTCAGGCGCATCAATAACCGGGAAAGGGCATAGGCCTCTTCCGGAGTAACCCTGCTGCCGATTTCAGACTGAATTGCAGATTCGTAGGCTCTCCAAATGTCGTCAATGGCGGCGGTGCCAGCTGATGACAGGTGCAAGGTCAAGCCGCGTCCCCTGCCTTTGCGCGGCTGGCGTTGCAGCAGTCCGGCATCGGCCATGCGACCGGCATGGCGCGACAGGGCATATTGCGACACATGCAGACGGGCTTCCAACTCTCCCATGGGTAGCCCGTCCGGCATGGCTTTTTTGACCTGCAACATGATTTCGAACCAGATCGGATCAGCAATGCCGATATCCTTAAGCGCGCGGCCAATGCGAGGGGCAAGATAGCGTTCGGCGCGCAACAGATTGAACCAGACCCGATTGGCGCCGATGCTGACATCGGCATCATCGGCAAAGGGGTCGGCTGCGGTGTCGGTCTGGGTGGTCTGGATTGTCATGGCGCAAATGTATGGGATCGCGGTGCCAAGCTAAAGCGGTTCATCACCGCATAAGGGCGCTTTACATTTCCAACTAAAACACTAAGGTATCCGCGTATCTCGCAGGCCAAGCAGTCTATACGACGTCCCAGCCAGCAAAACCTATCGTTCAGGGACATCTTATGACTGCAACTACTGCAACGCGCCGGATCGCGCTGACCCCTTTGACATGCTCGACCGCCTCCTCAGGACGGCAGCATTATCGCGCTGGATGAAATCCGTATCTAAGGTGACGATGCGCAGAATGTTTTGGGCAACGACACAATCACCGAGGCAGAGATCGAGGCGCGCAATCCCGCGACTGTTGCGGATGTCTTTGCTGGCGAATCCGGCGTGCTGGTCGGTGGCGGCGCGTCCATTGCGCAAAGGGTTTTTGTAAACGGTATCGAAGAAAGCCTTTTGTCAGTTACAATTGACGGTGCCCGGCAGAACAAGTCAGCCTTTCACCATGCGGGAAATGTCCTGCTTGACCCTGCGCTTTTGAAATCGGTCGACGTCAGCGCCGGTTTGGCCCCTGCCGATTAGGGGGCCGGGGCTGTGGCTGGCGTAATCAGCTATACCACCAAAGATGCGCGTGACCTTTTAGATCCAAATGATCCGTTCGGCGGGCTTTACACCATGTCTTACGGTAGCAATGGTCAGGGTTTTCGCAATACTTTGACCGGGTTCGGTCAGACCGGCGGGTTCGAATACCTTTTGAGCGGCACGCGGGCGACCGGGGACGATTACAAAGACGGATCCGGCGACACGATCACTGGAACGGGGGCCGATCTGACTGATTATATCGGCAAATTCGCCTATACGACCGGTTCAGGCAAACGCATCAGTTTCTCTGCGTCGGATACATCCGATACCGGCGATCGCGCATCGCAAAGCGGCTTCATTCGCCCTGATTTTGCAGAGGTCATTGGCCGGGATACCGAGCTTTATTCTGCATTGTCCGAGCGTAAGTCCTATACGCTTACCTACGAGGATGAAAATCCAGCAGGGATTATCGCGCCATATCTTCAGCTGAGCTATAATGAGCAGGTGATGGATGTGGGGAACCTTTACGGCGAAAACACGAGCCTGAGCGGTGTCGCCAGAAACGAATTCTTGCTGAACAACGGAACGCTGACAGCTGGCGTCGATTTTTTCAAGGAAACTGCCGAAGGTTTTGACAACACAGTTAGTCCACGCACGTCTAGCGGCCGCGAGGAATTGTTCGATGCCGGTATCTTTGCACAGGCGCGTCAGGATCTGTCGGACCGGATATCAGTGTCTTACGGTGCGCGCTATGACTGGGCGTCGCTGGACGGTGCCGATGGACAGACCTTTGATGATAGCGGGCTAAGCGTGAATGGTTCCGTCGATTTCGTACTGACCAAAAACTGGACGCTGAATGCAGGCGCCGCATCCAGCTGGGGTGGCTATGAGCTTGGCGAAGCCGCTTTGGTGAACTACTGCACGCCTTGGAATTATGACGGGTTGACGGCGTCTCGGGCGGATGCAATTCGGCTGGGTGCCCGGTTTGAAAACGGTCCGTGGGCTGTCAGTGCTGCTGTGTTCCAGACGCAAATCGATGACATCAATGCTGTGCTGCCATCGGATGGTGCGCGCGGCTATACGGATGATCTGTCGACGCGCGGTGTGGATGCGTCCGTCACCTTTGCCGGCGCACGGGGCTTTGGCACAATCAACTATACCTATGCAGATGTAGAGGCGAACGGCGAGACCATCGCATCCACGGCCTATTACCTTGGCCGCCCTGTCGGTCATATTTTCGGCTTCGAAGCCGGGTATGATGTTAGCGACACGTTGCGCGTCGGTGGCACAGCGCAGGTTGCTTTGGAAAACACAGATACCGAAGTGACGCTGGATGGTTATGAAGCTGTCAATCTGTACGGTGAATACCAGCCGGTTGGCGTGGATGGTTTGTCTGTCCGGCTTAATTTGTACAACCTGTTCGATACGACCTACGCAAGCCGCAGCTCGAACGGGGTCGATTTCGCGGGGGTTGTGCCGCTGACCGAACCTGGCCGCACAGTTGCGCTAACAGCGTCTTTCGCTTTCTGACCAAGCGACCGCGCATTGCGGCGGGCGATGCCTGATATCCTTCAAAAATGCTGCATGCCGTCTGACCAACCGGACGGCGTGCAGCCAGTAAGTGGCCGGCGACCACGCCAATCGACATTTTTTCAGGTATGCCGACGGAAACCTGCCAATGCGACGTATCATCCAGTAACCGGTGTGCCTGCCATGGCAGGCATAAAACACGATACCTTTGAAACGATTGGATACGATATGCGTTTGATGATTGCGACCGTCACAGCCTTGACGGCCAGCGCGGCAGCGGCGGACACCCGTAATGTAACAGCGGACATCTGGGTCGATAACTGGTTTGCCATGTCGGCAAACGGAACGCTGGTGCTTGAAGACTCCGTGCCGATTACGACAGAGCGATCCTTTAACAAGGAAACAACGACGGTTTCCATTGATTTGCCGGCCGTAATCGCGATCGAGGCAAAGGATTTCAAGGAAAACGATACTGGACTGGAATACATCGGCACAAACCGCCAGCAAATGGGCGACGGCGGCATGATTGCACAGTTCAAGGATGCGGCAACAGGTGAAACACTGGCGGTCACAGACGCGGGTATGAAATGCCTCGTGGTGCAGTTTGCGCCGCTGGATCCATCCTGCGCCGATCAAGCAACACCTGTCGCGGGAGAGGGAGCCTGCGGCTTTGTCGCCACCGACATTCCGGCAGACTGGACCGCGTCTGACTTTGACGACAGTGAATGGCCCGCTGCAACCGTGCATTCCGCTGCCGATGTCAGTCCGAAAGGTGGCTATGACGACGTCACATGGGACGACACGGCAAAGCTGGTCTGGGGCGCGAGTCTGAAGCAGGATAACACGCTGCTATGCCGGATGACGATCAGTGACTAGGCCGCGGTACGGCCACGGGCGATGAAGTGCGGCGCGGCTGCCCGAATTCCGGATTGGGCATCAAGCAAAGCGGTCAAAGCGTTTGCTGCAACAGCCAATTGACAAGGACAGCAACATCGCTGCGCCCGGCGGCATCATCGTGTTCAACCAGGTTAAAGTTCGCGCCCATCGGAATTTGAAGGTCAAACGGGGCCACAAGGCGGCCGTCTGCCAGATGGCGCCGCGCAAAGCTTTTGCTGATGATTGCACATCCGTGGCCTGCCGACAGAATTTCAAGCGCGATCAGGGACGAATCCGCCCTGATCCAGTGTGCAGGCCGCGGCCCTTCGAAGCCGCAGATTTGAAATAACCTGTCCCAATCGGTTTCCGACCCGCCGATCTGCACGATCGCAGCCTGCGCCAGCACCGCCTCGACCGGTGTCTGGCCCAGAGTTTCTGCATAGTTCGGGTGGCACACGATGACAGCGTTATCCACGGGCATCGGGTGGACCTTGCGTTCGGTCCAACCGCCTTCACCATAGCGGATATCTAGATCGATATGCGCCCCGTTCATGCGGTCCCCCCATACGGTGGTGGAAAGTTCGACTTCAATCTGGGGGTGCGCAGTGCAGAATTCACGCAGCATGGGGGCGACGATCAGCGCGGCAAAGGAAATGGAACAGCGCACACGCACAACCGATTTTTGCTGGTCGCGAAACAGCCCGTCGGTCGCCGCCTGCATTTCCTGAAAGGATTTGCGCACCGGCACGGCATAGGCAAGACCAAGGTCGGTCAGTTCCACACCTTTGGCAAGGCGGCGAAACAGCTGGATGTCCAGATGCTGTTCCAGCAAGCGGATTTGCTGGCTGACCGCGGCGGGCGTCAGGTTCAGCTCTTCTGCGGCAGAACTGAAAGAGCTGTGCCGCGCTGCCGCCTCGAAAGAGCGTAGCCATGTAACGTGAGGCAACCTGCGCATTTGATATCCATCTTGTGTGCTGCACTGTGTGGGCCGCTTGCCGCGATCATGCAACGGCGCAAGCCTAAAATCCATGGGGCCTTAGCGGTCATAGCCGTTGTTTGTGCAAAGCTTGCGCGGATGGTTTGAGCTGTATGTTCAACTGTCAAAAAGCAGGCCCTTATGACCGCGCAAGAATTTGATTTTGTGATTGTTGGCGCAGGGTCCGCGGGCTGCGTGCTGGCAGATCAGCTGTCGGCAAGCGGAAAGCATCGCGTCCTGGTCCTGGAAGCTGGCGGAAGCGATCGCCAGTTCTGGATCAAGATACCCGTCGGCTATGCTGTGAACTATGCCAAACCTGCGCTGAATTGGGGATATCACACGGATACGGATAGGGCGCTGAACGGGCGCACAAGCTATTGGCCACGGGGCAAGGTGATTGGCGGATCAAGCTCTATCAATGCCATGGCCTATGTGCGCGGTCAGGCGCATGACTTTGACGATTGGGCTGCAGCGGGGGCATCGGGCTGGGGCTGGGATGCGGTGCGTGATACCTATGACGGTATGGAAACGCTGTCGGATGCGCCGGGACAGGGTGGCCCGGTCTGGGTGCAAAACCTGAGCAATCAAATGAACCCTTTTTCGCACAATTTTCTGACCGCCGCGCAGCAGGCCGGCTTTGCCAATGTTGATGATATGAACGCGCCGGGGGCCGAAGGCGTCAGCTTTTACCGCAGCAATGTCAGGTGCGGTATGCGATGGTCGTCGGCGGATGCCTTTCTGCGCCCTGCGCTCCGGCGGCGCAACGTGACCCTGATTTCGCGTGCCCATGTTACCCGTCTGGAATTTTCCGGATCACGCGTCGATGGCCTGACCTACAGCCGCGGCGGCAAAACCTTTCGGGTGGTTGCCCGCAAAGAGGTGATCCTAAGCGCGGGTGCCATCAATTCGCCGCAGCTTTTGCAGCTGTCCGGCATTGGACCCGCTGCATTGCTGCAATCGCGGGGGATCGCGGTGCGCCATGATCTGCCACAGGTGGGGCAGGGACTTCAGGATCATTTGGCCGTTTCCTACCAGTTCCGTGCGTCGCAAAAGACCCTGAACAACATCCTGGGGCATCCCCTTGGACGGCTGGCCGCAGGGGTGCGCTATGTCCTGACGCGGCGCGGGCCGCTGGCTGTACCGGTCAATCAGGTTGGCGGCTTCGTCCGGTCAGAGCCCGGCCGCGATACACCCGATATCCAGCTGTTTTGCAACCCTGCATCCTACGAGGTGACCCCCGCCGGAGAGGTCGTCATCGACCGCGATCCGGGCTTCCTTTTGTCGGCGCAGCAGTGCCGTCCGACAAGCCGTGGATCGGTGCAGATCGCCTCTGACGATTACAGGGATGCGCCGCAGATTCAGGCTAATTCGCTTTCGACGAACGAGGACTGCGACGCCGCGGTCCGCGCAAGCCGCATCATTCGCGCCCTGTCGCGCACTCCCGCGCTGCAGGCCGTGACCGCCGCATCCAAGCTGGCAGCCTTTGACAGCATGGACGATGACGCGCTTTTGTTAGAGTTCCGCAATCGCGCGGGCACCGTCTATCACCCCACATGCACCTGCCGCATGGGGCACAGCGCAGCCGATTCCGTTCTGAATGCCCGCTTGCAGGTGCACGGCGTTGCGGGGCTGCGGGTTGCCGACGCCTCGGCCTTTCCGAACATCACGTCAGGCAATACCAATGCCCCGACGATGATGCTGGCGATGCGCGCCGCTGCGATGATTTTACAAGACGCAGGATAACCTGCTGCAATGCAAAAGGAGGGGCACATGCGCCTCGAGAAATTAGAAACCTTCGTTGTTGGAAACCCGCCGCCGCGTCATGGCGGGCGGTATTTCATCTTTGTCCGGCTGACGACGGCCTGCGGTATCACCGGCGTAGGCGAGATTTACAACGCGACCTTCGGTCCGCAGGTGTGTTGCGCCATGGCGCAGGACATGTTCGCGCGTCAATTCGAAGGCATGGACCCGCACCAGATCGAACTTTTGTTCCGCAAAGCCTATAGCGCGGGATTTACGCAGCGACCTGATGTCAGTGTCATGGGCGTGTTCAGCGGTCTGGAAATGGCCTGCTGGGATATCCTGGGCAAGGCGGCGGACAAGCCGGTTTACGATCTGCTGGGCGGGCGCGTGCATGACAAACTGCGCAGCTATTCCTATATCTACCCGCCCAGTGGCGACGTCTATCCCGACCCGACCTTGCCTAATGCCTACAATGATCCGCAGATTGCCGCGAAGGTCGCGGCGGACATGGTTGATCAGGGCTTTACAGCACTTAAATTCGATCCGGCCGGCCCCTACACGATCTTTGACGGCCACCAGCCCCGGCTAGAGGACATCAGTCTAAGCGTTGCTTTCTGCCGAGAGATCCGTGCCGCCGTGGGCGACCGTGCGGATCTGCTGTTCGGCACCCATGGCCAATTCACCGTGTCGGGGGCGAAACGTATGGCCCGCGCGCTGGAACCCTTTGATCCGCTGTGGTTCGAAGAACCCGTGCCGCCCGAAAGCCCTGCCGATATGGCAAGCGTTGCGGCCTTTACTTCCATTCCTGTTGCGGCGGGCGAGCGGCTTTGCACCAAGTACGAATTTGCGCGTCTGCTGGAAACCGGTGCAGCGTCGATCCTGCAGATGAACCTTGGCCGCGTTGGTGGCCTGCTCGAGGCCAAAAAGATCGCCGGCATGGCAGAGACGCGGCAAGTCCAGATCGCGCCGCATCTTTATTGCGGGCCTATCGTGGCGGCCGCCAATATCCAGATTGCTGCCTGTTCCCCGAACTTCCTGATCCTTGAAAGCATCGGCACTTTTGACGGACCTTACATGAGCGCGGTCAAAGGCACGATCGAATGGGACAACGGCTATATTATCCCGTCTAGGGCACCCGGTTTGGGGCTGGAACTGGATGATGCGGCAATTGCAGACCTGCCCTACACCGATACCGAACTGCATCTGACGATGGATCAGTTCCATGTGACCCCTTGTGGAGTAAAACGATGATTAGGCTTGATAAGTTCTATATTAATGGTGCCTGGGTCGCCCCTGATGCGCCAAATATGATGGCGATCAAGACGCCTTCAACCAACGCGCAGGTTGGCACAGTCGCACTGGGAAATGGCGTTGACGTGGACCGCGCGGTCGCTGCCGCCAAAGCCGCGTTCGAGACGTTTTCCCTGACCAGTAAGGACGAACGCCTGACGCTGCTGCGCAAGCTGGCCGAGCTGACCCGCGCGCGGCTTGATGATCTGGCCGCTGCCATCACGATGGAAATGGGTGCCCCCGCCACAATGTCGCGCGAGGCGCAGGCCGATGCGGGTCTTGGCCATCTGGAGGCTTTCATCGCCGCACTGGAGGCGCATGACGAAGAAGAAACGCTGCCCAATGGCGATATCGTCAGCCGAGAGCCGATCGGCGTATGCGGTCTGATTACGCCGTGGAACTGGCCCATCAACCAGATTGCGCTAAAGGTTATTCCAGCCTTGGCGACAGGCTCGACATGTGTGCTGAAACCGTCCGAACACACGCCTTTGTCTGCGCAAATATATGCTGAATTGATCCATGCAGCGGGCTATCCTGCGGGGGTCTTCAATCTGGTTTACGGCGATGGCCCGTCGGTCGGGGCAGCCCTGTCGCGGCATCCGGATGTGGCCATGATGTCGTTCACCGGATCAACCCGTGCGGGCAGTGCCGTGTCCGTGGACGCCGCCGCCACGATCAAGCGCGTCACGCTGGAACTGGGCGGCAAAAGCCCCAATGTCATTTTTGCTGATGCGGATATCGCGACCGCAGTTGCCGGCGGCGTCGCCGAATGTTTCTACAATACCGGTCAGTCCTGCAATGCGCCAACCAAGATGCTGGTGGAACGCAGCGTCTATGATCAAGCGTTGTCCATCGCGCGCGCAGCCGCTGATGCCCAAGCCGTCGGTGATCCCGCGCTGGAAGGCGATCACATCGGTCCGTTGTTCGACCAGATCCAATATGACCGCGTCCAAGAGCTGATCGGTATTGGTATCAACGAAGGCACGCGCCTTCTGGCGGGTGGTTTGGGCCGTCCTGATAATCTGCCGGCCGCGCTTCAGACTGGCTGGTTTGCGCGGCCCACTGTGTTTTGTGATGTGACGCCGGATATGACCGTCTGGCAAAAGGAAATCTTTGGCCCCGTCCTGATCATTGCGCCCTTCGATACCGAAGAAGAGGCGATCACCCTGGCCAATGATACGGAATACGGGCTTGATGCCTACCTGTGGACCCAGGATGAAGCACGTGCCAGCCGGGTTGCGCGGCGCCTGCGGGCTGGCGGTATTCATATCAATGGCCGGGGATCTGATTATGGCTCGCCGTTCGGCGGCTTTAAGCAATCTGGCAATGGCCGCGAGGGCGGCAAGTTCGGATTGGAAGATTATCTTGAAATCAAGGTGCGCCCGCCCTTCGCGCCGTGAAGCAGTGCTGACTGAACGGCAAAGGGCCGCCAGCGTCAGGCTGGTGGCCCTTATCGTTTTGCGGCCCCTGATCTATTCTGCGGGGACCGGTTTTGCTACACCTGCGGGCGCCGTCAGCCCGGTGGGAATGACCTCGTAGCCCGGCTCTTCGGGTTCGTCATCGACCAGTTCGGCAGGAAATCCGGAAGCGCGAATATCAAGCCCGGTCGCCTCTTCCAGACGGCGGATGATGTTTGGCGACAGCTCTCGTTCACCAAACCGGGCGATACCGTCGTTGAAAATCTCGACCAGCAGGGGGCTGATTTCCAGCGGCACGCCAGCTTGATCGGCGATCTTCTGGAATAGCCCGATGTCTTTCTTCACAAGGTCCATGGTAAACGACACATCGCGCGAACCGTTCAGGATCAGCTGGCTTTCGGTTTCATGTACGAAAGAGGTGCCAGATGAAATCTTCATCGCCTCATAGGTCGTATTCATATCCAGACCCGCGGCTTTCATCGTGACCAAAGCCTCGCAGCAGGTCAAAAGGTTGGCAGTCGCCAGATAATTTGTCATCACTTTCAGGACCGATGCGGTGCCGATGTCGCCGGTGTGCAGCACGCGGCGTCCGAGTGTCGTCAGCGTCGGTAGCATGCGTTCGAACGTGGCACGGTCACAGCCCGCAAAGATAGAGATATTTCCCGTATCCGCCCGGTGGCACCCGCCCGATACTGGGCACTCCATAGCCGCGCCGCCCGCTGCCTTGACCAAAGCAGCCAGCCGCTTGACCTCGGCTTCGTCCGTTGTCGACATCTCCATCCAGATCTTGTCCGCGGTGACGGCGGGCAACATTTCCTTGACCACGGCGGCGGATGCGGCGGGGGATGGCAGGCAAGTGATAACGGCGTCGCAATCCTGCATCATCTGCAACGGGCTGGCCGCTGCATGTGCCCCGCGGGCAACAAAGGTCGCAACATGGGCTGGGTTCAGGTCATGCACGGTTAAATCGAAATTGTTGCGCAGCAAGCTGCCCGCAAGTTTTCCGCCCACATTTCCCAGTCCGATAAAGCCAACTTTCATCTGCGGTGTATCCTTATCTGAATATTCGATTGATATTGCCCAAGGTGGTGCAGTTCGAAAAATCAGTAAAGCAACGGCATTTTGCCCAATGGGGCCGTATCCATTGCCCCGTTTTTTCCTACGCGTTTTGCGGGTTTATTTGCGTGTTTCGACGACGTTTTCGAGCCATCCGATTTTCATTTCGGGGACGGATGCGAGGAGGAGGTCTGTGTAGGTGTCGAAGGGCGGGGCGAGGACTTGTGATTTGGGGCCGTAGCGGACGACTTTGCCGCGGTGCATGACGGCGATCTGGTCGGCGATGGCTTTGACGGTGGCCAGGTCGTGGGTGATGAACATATAGGCGACGCCTTCTTGCGCCTGCAGATCCAGCAGCAGTTTCAGGATGCCGTCGGCGACCAGCGGGTCAAGGGCGGATGTGACCTCGTCGCAGATGATCAGGCGGGGTTTGGCGGCCAGGGCGCGGGCGATGCAGACGCGCTGCTTTTGGCCGCCCGACAGCTCTGCGGGGTAGCGGTCGATAAAGCCTTTGCCCATCTCGATCTGGTCCAGCAGCTCCTGCACTCGGGCGCGTTTGGCGGCGCCCTTGAGGCCAAAGTAGAACTCTAGCGGGCGCCCGATGATGGTGCCGACGGTGTGGCGCGGGTTCATCGCGGTATCGGCCATCTGATAGATCATCTGCAATTCGCGCAGATCATCGCGGGCGCGGCCGTCCAGCGCGGCGGGCAGGGTGCGCCCGTCGAATGTGATCTGCCCGTCAGACGGTGGCAGCAGGCCGGTCACCACGCGGGCGAGCGTCGATTTGCCAGAGCCGCTTTCGCCGACCACAGCCAGCGTCTGGCCCGGCGCGATTTGGACGCTGACGTCCTTGAGCACGTCCAGTTTGACCCCCGGATAGCGGGCGGTCATGTTGTCCACGCGCAGCAGCGGGGCGGCGGGTTCCTTTTCCTTGTGTGCGATGGACCGGACCGACACCAGCGCGCGGGTGTAATCCTCGCGCGGGGCCTCGATGATCTGGCGCACGGGGCCGTGTTCGACCGTTTTGCCCGACCGCAGCACCATGATCTCGTCCGAGACCTGCGCCACGACAGCCAGATCGTGGGTGATGTAAAGCGCGGCAACGCCGGTGTCGCGGATCGCCTTTTTGATCGCCGACAGCACGTCGATCTGCGTGGTCACATCCAGCGCCGTGGTGGGTTCGTCAAAGATCACCAACGACGGGCGCGGGCACAGGGCCATCGCCGTCATCACCCGCTGCAACTGCCCGCCGGATACCTGATGGGGATAGCGCTGGCCGATGGTCTGCGGGTTGGGCAGGCCCAGCTGGCCAAACAGCTGCACGGCGCGGGCCTCGGCCTCTGCGCGGGTGGCAAGGCCGTGGCGCACCGTCGCCTCGACCACTTGGTCCATCAGGCGCATCGCGGGATTGAAGGCGGCGGCGGCGGATTGGGCGACATAGGTCACCTCTGATCCGCGCAGACCGCGCAGGCCGCCGGCCCGCTCTTGCAGGATATCGCGGCCGTTCAGGATGACCTGACCGCCGGTGATCCGCACGCCGCCGCGCCCGTAGGCCATGGCGGACAGACCGATGGTGGACTTGCCCGCGCCCGATTCCCCGATCAGCCCCAGCACCTGGCCCCTGGCCAGGGTAAAGGACACGCCGTGCACAATGGATATATCCTTGGGCGCGGCATCGGGGGGATAGATCGTCGCGCCGATCGTCAGATTGCGCACATCAAGCAGGGTATCATCCATCCCGGCCTCCTTTCAGGCTGGAAGTGCGGGCCAGCACCCAATCCGCCACCAGATTGACAG
Organism: Loktanella sp. R86503; assembly: GCF_042466455.1. NCBI lineage: Bacteria > Pseudomonadati > Pseudomonadota > Alphaproteobacteria > Rhodobacterales > Roseobacteraceae > Loktanella > Loktanella sp. R86503. The sequence continues at coordinate 237,303 of NZ_JAXHCI010000001.1, read as the reverse complement.
AGATCGCGAGGGTCGCGATGGCAAAGGCCGGGATCAGCGCGGCGGGAATGCCGTAGACGATACCGTCCTTGTTTTCCTTCACGATGCCGCCCCAATCCGCCAGAGGGGGCTGCACGCCAAGCCCGAGGAATGACAGGGTCGAGATGAACAGCACCATAAAGATGAACCGCAGGCCCATCTCTGCGATCAGCGGCGACAGGGCATTGGGCAGGATCTCGTGGAAGATGATCCAGCGGTTGCCTTCACCGCGCAGGCGCGCGGCCTCGACGTAATCCATCACGGTGATATCGACGGCGACGGCGCGGGACAGGCGGAACACGCGGGTGGCGTCCAGCAGCCCCATGACAACGATCAGCACGGGCAGGGTGACAGGCATCACCGACAGCACGACAAGGGCAAAGATCAGCGCCGGGATCGACATGACCAGATCGACAAAGCGCGACAGCAGCTGGTCCACCCAGCCCCCCGCCACAGCGGCGGTCAGCCCCATGACCGACCCCACGGTAAAGCTCAGGATCGTGGCGGCGGTGGCGACAAAGATCGTCGTCTGCCCGCCAAAGATGATCCGGCTGAGCAGATCGCGGCCGATGCTGTCGGTGCCCAGTAGATGCTCGGCCGAGGCGGGCTCCCAGACATCGCCGACGACTTCGGCCATGCCGTAGGGGGCAATCAGGCCGGCAAAGATCGCGCCGAAGGCATAAAGGGCGACAAAGGCCAGCCCGATCAGGGCGGAAACAGGTATCCCCCTCATTTGGGGTGCCTCAGGCGGGGGTTGGACAGGATCGACACGATATCAGCCACCATGTTCAGGCCGATGTATACGGCAGCAAAGACAAGCCCGCAGGCCTGCACGACAGGCACGTCACGCTTGGTGACGTGATCGACAAGGTATTGGCCCATGCCGGGAAAGACAAAAACCACCTCGACCACGACAACGCCGACAATCAGATAGGCCATGTTGATCATGACCACATTGACCACAGGCGCGATGGCATTGGGAAAGGCGTGGCGGGCGATCACGGTGATCGGGCGCAGGCCCTTCAGCTCGGCGGTTTCGATATAGGCGGACTGCATCACGTTCAGGATCGCGGCGCGGGTCATGCGCATCATATGCCCCAGCACCACCAGCACCAGCACCAGCACGGGGATCGCGATGGCGTGCAGCTTCTCGCCAAAGCTCATGCTGTCGTAAATCGTGGATACCGACGGAAAGATGCGGAACTGCACCGTCAAAAAGAACATGGCGATATAGCCCAGCATGAACTCCGGGATCGACACCGAGGTCAGGGTCACGCCAGAGATCAGCTTGTCCGGCCATTGCCCGCGGTAGCGCACCGCAATAACGCCCAGGATGATCGCCAGCGGCACCGCAATGGCCGCAGCACAGCCCGCAAGGAACAGCGTGTTGGCCAGACGCCCGGACATATTGGTCCAGATGTCCTGACCATTGGTCAGCGCCGTGCCCAGATCGCCGTGCAGGATGCCGCCCAGCCAGTCGAAATACCGCGCCAGCGCCGGCTCGTTCAGGCCCAGTTCCGCGCGCAGGTTCGCCAGCGCCTGCGGCGTGGCGCTTTGGCCCAGAATGGACTGGGCGACGTCGCCGGGCAAAATCTCGGTGCCCATAAAGATCAGGGCAGAGGCGGCCAGCAGCAAAAGCAGGCCCAGCGATAATCGCTGGGCCAACAAAAAGACAATCGGGTTGCGTATCACGTCAGCTGGCCAACCAGGTCTTGTGCGGGGCAAGCCCGTTCATCGTGTCCTGACCGCCATCCGCGACCCAGCCCTGCACGTCATTGCTGACCGCTTCGATAAAGTCGTTGAACATCGGCACGATCACGCCGCCTTCCTCGTGCAACATTGCACCCATCTGCGCATAGGTCGCGGTGCGCGCGGCGGGGTCCAGCTCTGCCCGGGCCTGCAACAGCAGATCGTCAAAGGCAGGGTTGCTGTAGCGGGTATCGTTCCAGTCTGCCGTCGACAGATAGGCTGTCGAATACATCTGGTCCTGCACCGGCCGGCCGCCCCAATAGGACGCGCAGAACGGCTCCACGTTCCAGACCTCGGACCAGTAGCCGTCATTGGGCACGCGCTGGATTTCCAGCGGGATCCCCGCAGCGTTCGCAGATTGCTGGAACAGCGCAGCGGCATCCACAGCGCCCGGAAAGGCGGTATCGGCCACCTTCAGCACGATCGGGCTGCCGTCATGGCCGGACGCCTTGTAGTGTTCGGCGGCCTTTTCCAGATCAAAGCTGCGCTGCGGCAGGCTGTCGTCGAACAGCGGGTAGGCGGCGTTGATCGGGATGTCATTGCCGATGGTGCCATAGCCCTGCAGGATCTTGTCGACCATTTCCACGCGGTTCACGGCGTATTTCAGGGCTAGACGCAGGTCGGGATTGTCAAAGGGTGCGGTGTCGGTGTGCATCACAAAGACATAGTGCCCGCGGCCCGAGACATTCTTGACCTCCAGGTTGGGGGCGCGGTTCAGCAGGCCCGCGACCTTGGGTTCCACCAGGTTTGCGATATGCACCTGACCCGACTGCAGCGCCGCCATGCGGGCGGTGGCATCGTTGATGACCAGGAATTCAACGCCGTCATAGTGCCCGCGGCTGTCGTCCCAATAGCCTTCGTGCTTTTCAAAGGTATACCGCACGCCCGGTTCCTGCGTGACAATCTTGTAGGCCCCCGCGCCGATGCCCGATGCCGGATCGTCGCGGCCGCCGTTCGGCTGGATCTGCAGGTGATAATCCGACATCAGATAGGGCAGATCCGCATTGGCCGTGGTCAGCGTCACCTCGACCCAATCGCCGTCGACGCGCATGGACTCGATGCCCTGCATGATCCCCAGCGCACCCGATTGGGACTGCTCGTCCGAATGCCGCTCCAGCGTGGCCAGCACATCATCCGGCGTGACGATCGAGCCGTCGTGGAAGGCAACGCCCTGGCGCACCTTGAAGCGCCAGACCTTGGCCTCCGCATCGCTCTCGACCGCCTCGGCCAGACGCATTTCCAGCGCACCGTCCGGGCTGACATCCACCAAAGGCTCGCCCAGGGTCCGCATCAGGTGAAACGTCACCGGATTCGCCGCCAGCGCCGGATCAAGACTGTCCGTGCTGCCACCGCCGCCCAGACCCATCTTGAGCGTCCCGCCCTTTACAGGCGTCTGCGCCCGCGCACCGCCCGCAAACAACGTCGCACCAACCGCAGCCGTCACCGCAAGCCCCGACGCACGACCCAAAAAAGAACGACGGCTCAAACCACCAACAATCCGCTTCGATGATCTTCTGTCCATAAATGATATCCCTGTATTATTTCTATTCATTCTTTGGCCGCACCGCTGCGGGTGCCATCATGTAGAAAGGGATAGCATCCCAATATGAACGCCCTGCGTCACATTTCATCCGGTGGGCGGCTGTGCGAAGCGCCAATCGGTGCTGAAAGGGGTCCGGTGTTTTGGCCGCGTTAAGATTCAGCGTGGGACAGTTCGAAACAGCAGTAAAGCAACGACATTTTACCCAATGGGGTCACTTGGCTATGCGCTTGGCCGAAGATTGCGGCCCGGTTTGTTTTAATCAGACGCTTCCTGTTGCGTCAGTTCAACGCCTTTAATCCAGTCCAGAAAGGCGCGTCCGCTGTTGGACAGATCGGCGGCACCCGTCACGAAATAGGCCGTTCCCAGATCAAGGGCTCCGTCCGGCCAAGGCACCAGCGCGCCGTCGCGCACGGCGCTGCCGGTAATTGATCGCCAACCCAGCATCAGCCCGCGCCCGTCCAGAACAGCCTGCGCGGCTTGCACGTAATTGTTGAAACTTTGACCCGCCATGTGATGACGGCTGATGCCGCGCAGGCGCAGATAATCTTCCCAGCCGGCCCAGTGCTGGTTGTTCTGGCTGCGGACATGTATCAGGGGTGCGCAATCAAGGCCGGTGTGCGTCGCTTGCAACCGGGCGACCAGATCCGGGGCACCGACCGGGCAGACCTGTTCAGTGAACAAACGGTGTGTTTCGCCTTCTTTCCAGCCGCCGGTCCCATAACGCAGCGCGATATCGACCCCCGGGGCTAGGACCGGCATATCGGTAGCCGGGGCCTGCACGTTGACCGTAATATCGGGGTGACGCGCGTAAAAGGTGTGCAGGCGTGGCATCAGCCAATAACTCGCCATGCCAAGCGTGCAGGATACGGTGACCTGGCCGCTGCCACTGTTGTGCAAGGTCCGGATGTTTTCGACCGCCGCTGTAATCTGCCCAAGTCCGCCGCGAACGGCGCGGGCCAGGATTTCGCCCATTTCGGTCAGGCGGGCCGGGCGGACAGCACGGTCGATCAAAGGCGCGCCGATATGATCTTCCAACGCCTTAAGCGACTGGCTGATGGCAGGCTGGGTTACGTTCAGCCGCGCTGCCGCTTCGCGCATGGAACCGTGCCGCGAGACGGCCTCGAAGGTGGTCAGCAAGCGTAAAGGGGGCAGGCGGTCCATGATGCACCTTAAGTTGGAGCTTAATCTAACTTCAGGTTAACCGATCTTTTTGTGTGAAGGAAACTCTGGAAGGGTAGGGGGTGAAAAATCGCACCCTCCCCTTACAATATGCAGAGAATTCAGATGAATGAGATGTCAGTTCCGGCTTCTGTCACCGCGGGTGATGTCACGCTCAAGGCCAATGGCCTTGATATCACGCTGGCGGATGGCAACGCGCATTACTTTAATTACTACTGGCTGCGGGACAACTGCCCGACATCCTTTAACGCCAATACCCGAGAGCGGTCGTTTGACATTTTCCACCTGACAACGGGCCCCGTTGCGAAATCCGCAGTTGTCGAAGGCGACATGCTGGTTATTGGCTGGACGGACGAGGATCATGTCACGCGCTTCCCCATCGCGTGGCTTGAAACCTATGCGAACGGGCCGCCGCGTCATGACCCGGCCGACTTGCCGCGCAAGGCCTGGTTCGGCGATCATTGCCCCGATGTGCCGCGCTTTTCACAACCCGAACTGGTCGCAGATCCCGCCGTGCGGGCCAAATGGATCGAGGCGTTGATTGTCGAAGGTTTCGCCATTGTAACGGATATGCCTGACAGCGACGAAGGTTTGACCCAGACGGCAAATCTGATTGGCCAGGTGCGGCCCACGTTCTTTGGTGATTATTTCGACGTGCGGACCCACATCAACCCGACCAACACGGCCTATACCGCGGCGGCGCTGGAACTGCACACCGATACCCCCGCAGAAGAGCATGCGCCCGGCGTGCAATTCCTGCACTGCCGCGCCAACACGGTGGCAGGCGGGCAAAGCATTTACAGCGATGGTGTCGCTGTCGCCAACGCGTTTCGTGAACGTGATCCCGAAGGCTTTCGCCTGCTATCAGAGATTCCGATCCCGTTCTATTGTGAACATGATACCTACGACATGCGGTCCCGCCAGACCGTGATCGAATTGGACGCGCGGGGCGATGTCACGGGGCTGACCATCAGCCAGCACATGGCAGATATCTTTGATCTGGATCAGACCATGCTCGATTCATATTATCCCGCCTTTTGCCGCTTTGGCCGGATGTTGCAAGAGGATCGCTACATGATGCGGTTTCTGATGAAGGCCGGCGAATGCATGGTGTTTGACAACCATCGTATCGTGCATGGTCGCAGCGCCTATTCTGCCGAGAGTGGGTCACGTTATCTGCGGGGCTGCTATACCGACCGGGGCGAAATGCGGTCGACATATCGGGCGCTGGTTAGCAAGGGCAGGTTCGCGGAATGAATGTGCAATCACCCGTAAACCCGGATGTCGCCAGCCTGCGCCAGGATCTGTCGGACGCCTTTCGTATCTGCTACCAGTTCGGGTGGAGCGAGTCTGTGGGCAACCACTTTAGCGCCGCCGCCTCTGCCGATGGGGCGGAATTTTTGCTCAACGCGAAATGGCAGCATTTCGCGACTATCAAGCCGTCCGATCTGCTGCTCTTGGACAGCCGCGACGCCGCGTCGGCCAGCGGCCCAAATGCGCCCGATGCTTCGGCCTGGTGCATCCACGGCACGATCCACCGCCGCCTGCCAGAAGCACGCGTCGTTTTGCATTGCCATTCGCCCTATGCGACGGCGCTGGCCTGTCTTAAGGATCCGACTGTCGTGCCCATCGACAACAATACGGCCCGCTTTTACGGACGCACCGCCTATGATCTGGCCTTTGGCGGTATTGCCGATGCAGCAGAAGAAGGTGAGCGTATCGCCGATGCCTTGGGTGACAAGTCAGTCCTTGTCATGGGCAATCATGGTGTCACGATCGTCGGGGAAACTGTCGCAGACGCGTTCGAGGATTTGTATTTCTTTGAAAAAGCCGCACAGACACTGATTTTGGCGAAGTCGAGCGGTGATCCTCTGGCTGTTCTGTCCGATACTGTCGCGCAGAATACAGCCGATGGCTGGCGTGATTATCGCGGCATGGCGGCGCAGCATTTCGCATATCTTCGGGCGCAGTTGCCGCCCCTTACATAGCGTATTGCACGCCTGATCTGACCACCGCCGGTGCGGCATCCTGTAAATATAAGGGTGCCGCGCCGTGGCACAATCTGTGCGCGGCGCGGCATTGCCTGACCTAGGGCCACAAAAGCCGCTGGTCGCCGCCAAGCTTTGAATTGGACAGGGACTCTATTCCTTCGGCGCGCGCGGCGAGGTTTGATTGCGGAAACAGCGTCACATAAGGGCCAAGAAACGCAAGCTCGTGGTCTTCCATTGTCTCTGTTCCGTCAAAGTAGCTTTGCTGGGCACCGCTATATTCCTGGGTCAGGGCCCCTTCCTGATCCAGATCGTTGAATGCGTAGTCAACAACGCGCGTTAAGGCGTCGTTGCAAACGGTTGTGATGGGCATACCCGCCTGGTCGAGGCGCGCCGCAATGGTCACAAGCGGCGACAAGGCGTGGAATTGATAGTGAAGTCCGTAAGATCCCCGCTTGGTTTCCTGTGGCAAGCTGCCATCATCGCGGGCCGTGCATAAAATACGAACAGATGACGCGCCGGCCCACCATACAAACGTGTCCGTATCCGTCACTTCGCCGATGTTCAGCAAGGCAAGCGCCGCCCAGGCCCGCAGGTTTCCTGTTCTAGCGCCTGAAGTCGCCTCCTCCTCCCAAAAGGCAAGCTGTTCGTCGCCTCGCATGATCAGCCACTGGTCGACGTCTGCCACTGCCTTCAGGTCGGTGACTTGCGGCCTGATCTGGCGATAGGCTTCTGCAATCGCGCCGATACGGGCCCCCACCGACAGACGCGCGGTATAGCTGCTAAGGTCGGACAGCGCGTCCGCGCGTGCCCAAACCGCGATCTGCGTCAGAACGCAATCGGCGGCCGTACTGGCGGTCGCGGGATCGGTTTCGTTCAGCACATCGTTCGCGCCGACAACAAGGTCGCGTATGAAATCATCCACGGGGCGCAGCGCGGTATTGACCGCTTCGTTGCTGTCGGCATCAATGGTTGAGCGGGACTTGTCATCGTCGGTATAGCGGCTGCCATAGTCCAGACTGATCACAGGTTCCGCAGCCGGTGCGCAAGCCGCATCTATCGCGAATGCACCCGTGGGGATCATGGCCCCGGCGCCGCAAATCATGACGCTGCAGGCCAACATGGGTAATCCGGCCGACCTGTTCGCTTTCGAAAGATTTCGTGCCATCGCTTTAGCCTCCTCGGCTTAGTCGGATCAGACGTGTGATTTCGGCGGCTTTTGCGCTGCCACCGTCAGAGGCGCGTTCCAGCCAGCTGATTGCCTCGACCGGATTTGCCGGAACGCCGATGCCGAAGGCAAGCGCCTCACCGTAGTCTGCCATAGCGGTTGCGTCACCCCATTCGGCGGCCTGGCGCAGCCAGTCCGTCGCCGATGTCAAATCGGCGGGTCCTGCAGCATTGGCCATCAGGTATTGGCCGTAACTGCGCATGGAATAGACGTCGCCGCTGCTTGCCGCGACGCGGTAAAGTTCGGGAACGTCAAGCGATGCGGCAATAGCGGTTTGCGTGGTTTCATCTGTCTTGCGAAAGCGGCCAAGATAGCCTGCCAGAAGATTGACCCGTTCGCTGACCACCGCATCCGCAATCAGATCGACCGCCTTGTCCGGTGAAAAGGTTGCCAATTCGGGCGAAACACGCAATTCAAACAATTCTCGCCCGGCCGTATCGTCGCCCATGGCATAGGAGCGTTCGAACATTTCTGCCGCAGCCATCGCGCCGTCGGGGCCTTCAAGATCATAGCGCGCCTTTGCCAAATCGGTGATGGCCCAGGTGTTATCCCGCATCAGCGTTTCGGCAACGTCCAGCCAGTGAGCAGTGGCGTCGCGGTCCCCGATCTGGCGGGTGACCCCGACCATCAGCATAACGTTCTTGTAATCGCACGGCATAATGCCCCGGGCCCGGTGCATCATGACCTCACGCTCTTGGCCGGTCACATAGGGAATTGCGAACAAAAGGGCTGAAAAATCACCGTCGGCCGCAATGATGTCACTGTAGGTTTCAAAAACAGCGCGGCGTTCATCATCGGTTTTGGCAAAACCTGCAATAAGCTGAATGGCCTTGCCGTATCCGAGTTCCGCAATTTCAGTCAGCAGCGTGACTGCTTCGCCCTGGGCCTTTGCAGCGGCGACGGGGTCGGTTTCCGTGCGGCTTTCCAGCAGGGCCTCGGCCAGTGACAATGCTGCTGCGGGACCCGACCGCTTGTATTCCTCGCGCAGCAGGCCAAAGGCGGCCAGACGCTGCTCGCGGTTTTCAGCAAGTTCAAATTCCAACTGGGCCAGCGCATTCAGCACAAGGGAATAGCGGTCGGAATACGTTGTCCAGAACTCTTGCATTTCGGCATCGGCAAACCCGGCATATTCCAACAGCTTAAGCCAGCTGGCCAAGGCAGAGGGGCGTCCATAAAGCGCATGGGATTGTAAGGCGGCCATCATCAGGGGGTTATTGTCTGGCGACAGCTCGATGATTTCGCGGGCCGGCAGATCAATGTTTGCCGTTGCTGTCGCCTCTTCCAACGATAGCCAGTGTTGCGCCTCTGGCAAGCGTGGCGCATCATCGGCGCGGCAGGTATAGGCCGCAAAAAGTGTTTTGAGCGGACTGATCCCGCCGTGCACGGATACCGCTCTGGCCAGAAGGTTCACGGCCTGATCGAAATCAGACGGGCCGTCGGCTTCTGCCAGGATCAGGTTGGCCATGCTGACTGTTCCGTCCATATCATCCAGTTCCACAGCCCGCGCAAGCAACGTGCGGGCGTGTTCGGCACCCGCCCATTGGCCTTCAACCTCGAGCACGTGTTCTGCCATCCGGGCGAAAGCCCACCCGGGCGCGTCCGGCACTTTGGTCAGCGCATCAAGCGCCGCGATCCGGCGGGGCTGCTGGTCCGGAAATTCCTGCGCATACCGTTCCAGAAAAAGCGCAACCCGCGTCAAACCGGGGCGTTCGCCGTTACTGGCGGCCTGTTCATAAAGCGATAATGCCTTGTTCAGGTCCAGATCCACCAGTGCGCCGAATTCGTATAGACGGCCCAGTTCGATCTGCGCATAGGAAAGGCCCGCGTCCGACGCCATGGTCAGATATTTCAGCATAACCGCGTTGTCCCGCTCGAAACCTTCGGCCTCAAGGTGGTATTCCACAACCTTCCACGCGGAATAGGCATCCCCAAGATCGGCAGTAAAGCGGAACCAGTCATGGGCAAGCTGCGGGTCTTGCTTCACAATTTGCCCTGAATGATATTCCCGCGCGATGCGGGCGGTGCGATCGCAGATCGTCGGGTTCAGCTCGCCCACTAAAGAGCCAAACGCCATGCTGACAGCCAGTTCAAGCGGCACATCCCACGCCTGTGGTGCGGTGCCATCCAGAACCATGCCGGACAGTGTCAGCAAGGCATCGGCGTTGCCTGCATAGCCTGCCTCCATCAGCAGTTCATTGGCGCGGGCCTCATCGCGGGGCACACCGATCCCGTCACGGTAATAGCCGGCAAGGGCTGTGCGTGCCCGCGGTGAAAGGGCGTCACCATAGGCGGCCAGTTCGGGCACAAGCTGTGCCTTTACCAGCGTTTCAAACCGTCCTGCCGATTCCATCGCCGAAATACGCGTAATCAGCGCGTTTTGACCGCCAAAGGACGGATTGCGTTCCTCCAGCCTGGTAATCATCTGCATTGCTTTGTCGTACCAGCGCGCACTGTCCAGATGCATCAGCCGGCTGATATCGCGTTTGATCAGATCGCTGCCCATATCGGGCAACGCACCGCCATCCCAGGCATCCCATAGGCGGGTGGTTTCGTCATCCGGGGGCCGCACCGTGCAGATCGGTTCAATTTGGATGCTTGGCGGCTCGAAGCGGAATGCAAGCCTGGCCTTATCCTGCGCCGCGAGCGGACTGACGGCTGCCAAACCCAACAGCAGGCCGCAGGGGACAGAACGCTTCAGACTTTTGACAAGGTGACAGATCATGGCTGCGGCTCCCGGATAAATGCTTTATTTGAAATACGTGTTGGGGACGGCTAGGGCTGTAAAACTGCCGCCTTGTTCGCTCAGGACGATTGTAACGCCGCCTTTGCGTTTCAGATCGACCGCATCGACCTGGGCCAGTTCCTCGTCACCGCTGCGCAAATCGAAATCGAGCGTTAACGGGGCCTTGAGCGCAACAGATTTTGTATGCGCTGCGTCAACGCTTTCGATAGCGACAGCATTGGCCAGGGGCACATACAGATCGATGCCCGATACCTGGGTCAGGTTGTAGACGCTGACATCGGCTTTTGCCGGGCTCAGCGCGAGGGTGTCTTCGATGACGTCCGGATCCATGCCGTTCAGGCTGACAACCGTATAATGTTTGGACGGCGCGACCGGAATGTCGATGCTTTGCCCCGACAGCATGACAGCCACCGTGCCTGGCATGACGTTGACATAGTCCGACAGGCCCGCGTGAAAGTCGCGGACCGTTTTGCCGTCAATGGTCGCAAAGGCTTCGGCGGGCGCAAGCACGCGAATAAAGCTGGAATTGGGATCAAAGACGTCTTCGTATAGCGCGTCATCAGCGGACCACGCAGGTCCGGGAACAGTCGCGACAAAGGCCGACATGGCGGGCAGGGCGACTGCCACGAACAGGGCTTTCAGGCTCATCATGATTTTTCCTCTTGATGTGGCAACGGGTTACAGATGTAGAGCCGCGCGTCTGGGCCAAAGGGCGCGGATAGGTTGATGCGCACCTGCTGTGCGCCATCGGGCCAAAGTCCGGTCATCGGCATGTAAAAGCGGCCGGTCCGGCGCAGGCGTTCTCCGCGGCGCAGCGACTTTATGCGCGCGCCGCCATTGGCAGCGGCGAAGGTGTAATCAACCTCCAGCGCGGCGCTGCCATCCGTATCAAGAAAAAGCGTATCTGACGCACCGAGTCCTGACACATCTGCAGTCGCTGACATGCCGTCCTTTGCCATTGTGATGGCACGCTCTGCCGGACAGTTGTTCGCGGCTGCCGCGATCAGTTCGCGCAAGGGCTGATCGCCGTATTGCGCCAGATTGTTGTAGATCGGGTTTTCCCAGACCAGAAAGGCGGGCGGTGCATCCTGAAACTCAGTCGACGTCAGGTAGGATGTAATTGCGCCATACTGGTTGCCGCCGGTGATCGAAAAATTGACAACCTCCAAACTGGCGTGCTGTGCGATCCAGTTTGGAAAATTATTGATCGGGCTGTCGGAAAAAGAGGTGCCGACGAGCGCGATGGGAATTGCATCTGTTGCCTCTCCGAAAATATCGAGGCCCGCTGCATCGTTGTCGCTAAGTCCAATATCTAGTCCGATATCGAGGCCGCTTTCATCACTGACGGGCTGCGTGTCCCATGTCATCGAAACCGGCTCTGGCAGGGTATCGGTGCACCGCGTCTGCAAGATGCGGCGCATGCCGGAAAATGCCGTTTCTTCGGCAACCGGTTCAGTTTCGAACCGCGTTACGGGGAGGCTGTCATAAATTGGCTGCGCCTTGATCACATCAGCAATCGCAGCGGCCCCCAGGTTCGCGCCGTAAGCCGACCAATGAAAATCCGAGTTGAAAAACGGCAGCTGGCCGGGGTCAGCTGCCAGAAGCGCCCGGCGAATGTCAGCGGTCAGAACGCCCGCGTCTGTCAGCCGCTTTAGCACGTCATCATGAACCGCGTTCGCGACATTCAGATCAAAACCGTAAAGGCGCGCCTCATCAGGCAAGTGATCCGGCATCGAAACACTTTTGGTCGGGATTGGCGCAAAAATCAGCGTCGTGCCACGGCTTTCCAGTGCACGGGACAGCTCTGCCATGTTGTTGACGATCGTTTGGGAAAACGGATGGTTCATCCTGATGTCAGCATTGATACGATAAAATATGCCGCCCTTTCCTTCGATAGCCGGAAGCTCGCGGTTGGTTTCAAGGCCGCTGCAGCCGAATTCGCTTTGGGCTAGAACGCTGGTCGCGGCAAAGGCATGGCCGATCGCCAGTGCGGCACAAGTCAGTCTTGTCCGGTGTCTCACGGTGTGATCTCCCCTTGGGTTTCGACTAAAGGTGCAGGGCCTTGTTCAGCTGGCAGCGCCGCAACGCGCGCCTCGACAAGCGGCAAAAGGTTGCGCGAAATGAGCAGGGTGCGCAGGCTGTCGGACCCTTCTGCGCGCAGCAGATACTGCCGCGCCTTTTCCAGGTCGGCCGGGGCCGGTTTATCAGCATGCAGGATTTCGAATGCCAGCTGCAGGGCGACGGCATCGGCAGCCGGACCGTCGGTTTCCGCCAGTATCCGGTCCAGCTCTGCACGCATATCGGTGAATGGGCTATTTTGAACGTGATAGCGCATGATGGCTTCCAGCGCGGGTGCGCTGCCGGCGTCTGCATAGGCAACAAGAATATTGCGCAGGTTCGCCAGTCGCCCGGTTGTTGTGGTTGCAGGATCCAGTGCATCCAACGCTTTGATAAAGCCATAAATTGCACCGCCGCGTCCGGTTGCAGCGGCAATGCCATAGTAATGCGCCGCGTGGGGTGCCAGCCCTGGTTTCGCTTCGAAATCCAGCCGTTTGGCGTATTGGAACGCAGCATTGCCATCCATCAGGTCGGCCAGATCGCGCAGCGTTGAATCCCGCAAGGCTACATCGGCGGACATGGCTTTTCGGGCCGGGATCAGGGCAGGCGGCAATTGATCGGATCGTGTGATGCCAGCGACCATGACAACCGATACCTGCGGCGCGTTTTTATTGATCGCCGAAAAGCCGGACAAAAGCGCATTGGTTTCGCAAATGGCTGGTGCGGCGCATAGAAGTGCCAGACCGAAAGCCCCTGTGCGTAGCGTTTTGGAAAAGCGGACCATTACACCTGATCCTTTGACTTGGCTTGCAGAATGTCCGGATCGGTCAAGTAGCGGACGGGGATTTCCCAGATCACCTGCGCCGCCCCGTTCAAGGGATCGCGGGCGGACAAATAGGTTTGCATCGGCGCAAAGGGGCCTTTGCCTTCTTCGGCGTAGTTGATGACATCACGGTGCAAAGCCAGTTTCAAAGCCTCGGCAAAGCTCCAGTTCGGATTAGCGCTGTAGGATGTGCCAACCAGATCAACCGTACCTGACGATCCTGTACCGCCGCCAAAAATGTCCAGGGTGCCGCCATCCACTATTTGCGCGACGGCGCGGTATGGCGTTACCTGCTCTGGCCGAAGCCCGATGCGCGGCGCGAGGGCGTCAGATGTCACGTAAGTCACCAGATCGCCGGCAAAGATGGCGACCGGGTCAGATTGCGTCGTAAAGACGTCTTCGCCAGCCGCCAGCGTTCCACTGTCCGCAATTAGCTGCGCAACGGCGGCGGCCCCTTCGGGGCTCCAATGCGTGTCAGTCATCAAAAAGGGCTGGGCCAGGGGCAACAACGCAGGGCGGGTGTCTATCGCTTGGATACCAAGATCGCCCAGATCACGCAGGAAGGCATTATAGAAAAGCGCAAGCCGCTGGGATTCCCCGGTATCGTGACCCTGCGCGCGTAACAAATCGATCTTGGCGGGCAGCGGGGCAACGACCAGTTCGACCCCCTGTTGCTGCAGCTCACCGGCTGCAGCCAGGATAACGCCGAGCGCTTTGTCATAGGTCGCTGCATCGGCCGCGCGGAATTCTTCTGCCGTGAAAAGCGTGCCCTTGCGGCCGACCACCACGCCGGGTCTGCCTTCATCCAGCAGGATATACCGGGCCGCTCCGATCAGGCCAACGGCTGGCTGCTTGTGCGGCAGGTTATCGCGGTAAAGCGTGTCGATGTCATGGGTGATCCTGCCGTCAAACAAACCGTCAATGACCGGCATCGGCGTATCCGGTTTGGTGAGCAGTGCAAGATTGGCAACGATAGCATAGCCGAAAAAGGCTGCGGGAACCGTGACTTTCAAAACAAGCGAAAGTGTCATGACGCACCTCAAAACTGGAAATAGAGGAAGGGAGAGAAATTCTGTTCGGCCAGCTTCAGAACCGTCAACATTCCGACCGCCAAGATGAACGTTGACAGGGCCAGTTGCGATGCGGCGTTGATCGCAACGGGGGTGCCGGTGCCTTGCAACGGGCCGGGCTGCGGGGAATCTGCAATCAGGCGTGCAATGTGCGGCTCTGCCCACGCGACACCGATGGCAATGATCATCAAGGCGATGCTTTCACGCGTAACGTCCAGCCACAGCGTTGCATCCCCCGCCCATCCGTTTGCGCCCAGCATCGCGGCGTAAACCTGCATGCCCTGACCCACGTCGACCGCGCGAAACATTACCCATCCGACCAACACGCACAGCAGGGTCGTCGGTAACGACCAAGCAATGTCAGACGCACGGCGATCGTATCCGGTGGCACGTTCCAGCGCGAGCAGCCCGCCATGCCACAGACCCCAAAGTACAAAGGTCCAATTGGCACCGTGCCACAGCCCGCCAAGGACCATCACGATCATCAGGTTCACATAGGTACGCGCATCCCCCTTACGGTTGCCGCCTAGCGAAATGTAAAGGTAATCGCGCAGCCAGTTCGACAAAGAGATATGCCAGCGCCGCCAGAATTCGGTGATGGATCTGGAAATGTAAGGATAACGAAAGTTTTCGGCAAAGGTGAAACCCATCATCTTGCCAAGTCCAATCGCCATATCGGAATAGCCAGAGAAATCGAAATACAGCTGAAGCATGTAGGCAATCACGCCAAGCCAGGCGAGCGTCATGCCCACGTCGGCGGAGTTGTCAAAGGCCAGATTTGCTAATGGGGCGACGGCGTCGGCCAAAAGCACCTTCTTTGCAAGACCTATCAAGAACCGCGCCATCCCGTCGGAAAACATTTCCAGTGAATGGGTGCGCTGCTTGAATTGATCCTCCAGATCCTTGTAACGCAGAATTGGGCCTGCGATCAGTTGCGGGAACAAAGCGATAAAGGCCGCGAAGTCGATGAAACGGGCATCTGCGCGTGCATCGCCCCGCCAGACATCAATCAAAAAGCTTAGTGCCTGAAAGACGTAAAAGGAAATGCCGATCGGCAATAGAAGCCGCCAGTGAATACCCAGTCCCGCCGCATCAGTGCCCACCAGCGCTGCTATGCTGTCGATAAAAAAGTTGAGGTATTTGAAAATGCCAAGCACGCCCAGACATCCGGCAACACCGACTGCCAGCCACGCCTTGCCGCGTGCGGTACCGCGATTGGCCTCGATCCGCTGGCCGACAAGGTAGGCAAATCCTGTCGTTAGAAACAGCAGGCCCAGAAAGTCGACCCGCCACCAGGCGTAAAAGATATAAGACCCGACAAGGATGGTGTAGGATTTCGCTTTCCACGGCGTCAGATAATAGACAGCCAGAAACAGCGGCAGAAACAGGAACAGAAAGGACTCTGACGAGAAAACCATGGTTTCAACTTTCCTCTGTTCGGGTGCAGGTCATGGGCGAGGCAAGCGCCGGGTCGGTCCCGCCAGCTTGTAAAATAAGGGGGTTTGATCCAGTAAGATCGGCCGTCAGGGTTGCAGTGCTGCCTGAAAGGTCGCCTTTTAAAAAGCGTGGAAACTGCTCTGTAAAATCGTTCGCATCCATACGGATTTCCGCCGGTGCCGCGGTAGAGATGCCGACGCGGTTTGCGGCAATGCGATTTCGCGCCAGTGTCAGTACGGTTCCAAATGGTTGGTCCGCCACGAAAACACCGGCGTTTCGCGAACCCAGAACGCGGCTGTCAGTCAATACGGATGCACGGGTGCGTTGCAATGAAACGCCCTTTTGACCCGGATGCAGGACGGAAAGACGGCGGATGGCAATGCAATCGGATCGGTCAACTGCCAAGCCGATTTTGCCAGCTTTCCAGATTGTGACGTCGTCCAGCTGTGTTGCATGGCTGGAAATATTGATGCGAATGCCGTTCAATCTGGCCTGATAGATATCAACGCCGCTGATCTGCGTTCCGGTTGCGCCATGCGTAATTCGCAAGGCATCGCCACCGGAATTGATAAAAAGGTTATCTGCAATTTGCGCATTTTGTGTCTGGCGCAATTCCAGTGCATTGCCGCCACTTTGATCAAACACGGATCCGCTAATGCTGGGGGCGCGCAAGCCGTCGAACTGGGTCGACATGACATCGCGCAACAGCGTATTCTGAATGGATGATCGGGCCTGCGGTCGGTATAACCCCGCCTCGATTGCGGCAAAGCCTGAAAAGGCCGGCGCGCTACCATAACCAAGCGATTGAATAACGGCATCGCGAATGTCAAAGCTGCCGGTACCCAGCGTGGTGAAAAAGGGGCGAAATTCAGAGATATTGGGGTTTTCGCCGCCGGTGCCCGTAATACTGCCACCGATGATTTTCGTGCGCCCGAAGTTAATGACAAAAGCACCATTTTCCCGGTCCAGAAGCAGCGGCCCTGCGATTGTCAAATGCGCATCGGCCTGAATGATCAGCGGAATGGTTAGCCCGTCCGCACCGTAAAACCCCATTTCCTCCGCTGCCGAAATGACCGCCGCCAGGTCTGCAGCGCCTTTGCGGACTGATAGCGCCTTCAGGCGTCCGTCCGGCTGGGCTCGCAGAACTGACAGCTGTTCGTTCGAGCCGCTTGTCCGCGCCATTTCGATCAGTACGAACCGCAGATCAATCAGGTCGAATTCGGCGGTCAGCTGGCTGCTTTGCGGGCCCGGTACCGCCGCATGGCCAGCGCGCAACCGCATGTCTTGCGGTGTTGTGATCGCGGCAATCTGCGCTGCGCGGTCTTCGTAATCGGCCTGCGCCTGTGAAAGGATCTGGGCCACAGGTTCGGCCTTGCCCACGCCTGGGGCCAAGCCGAACCACGCCAGAAGCAAACTGGCCGTGATTGCTGATGGGGACAGCAAACTACGAAACATGCGTCGGTACCGGAGCAAAGGATTTGCTGGTGCCCGCCATGATTGACGATGTCATGGTCATCAGCAGAACTTCAGCGGTCTTGTCGCTGAAATTTGTCACCCGGCTAAGCACTTGGGTGTCCAGCGTGGCATGTTCACCGGGCGACAGTTTGCGGCGCTGCAATCCATCGAACATATCGACATTGCCCTCCACCATAATCAGCCGGCGCCCGGGAAGTGGGTCGATTTCCAATGTATTCCCGGCATATAGACGCAGAATTGACATATCGAATGCGCCAGAGCGCATCAGATTACTGGATTGACCCCAAGCGTGGTCACGGCGGCGATGGCGGCTCGCCTCTACTCTTTCTTCTTTACGCAGGGTTTCGACGATTTTTTTAACGTCCTGACACCGGCCGCGCTGGGTCACCAAAAGGGCGTCAGGCGTATCAATGACAATGACGTTGGGCACGCCGACTAGCGCGACCAGTCGATCCTGGGAATGGACAAGTGCGCCTTCGGTTTCCGTCGCGATAACGTCGCCGTGGAACACATTGCCCTGCGCGTCTGGACGGCCGATCCCGTGGATCGACGTCCAGGATCCGACGTCGTTCCAGACCAGGTTTGCGGGAAAAAGCACAACGCGTTCAGAGTTTTCGAACACGATGCGTTCGGTCGGCTCACTACGGGCGCGGCGCAAGGCGTCCGTATTCAAATGCAACTCTCCGGTGCGCTTTTCACCTTTTTCGCAGGCCGTCACCACCGCATCATAGGTTTTGCGGTCGCAGCGGCGCATTTCGCTGATGATCGTTTCAGCCGCAAACAACGATATGCCCGATGCCCAAAAGGCATCCCCTGTCGCAACCAGAGTTGTTGCCTGACTAAGCGGCGGTTTTTCAACGAAATGCGCGACCCGGCGCAGACCGGGATGGGTCGCAAAGGCCCCGCCGTCGACGATATAGCCATAGCCGGTTTCGGGATAAGTGGGCGTTATGCCAAAAAGGACAATGCGTCCGTCATGAGCGGCCTGCATCGGCCCAGAAATGACACTGTCCATATCGCCGGAGATGACATGGTCGGATGGCAAAACCAGCATCAGCGATTTGGGGTCGGTCTGCGCTATTTGCAGCGCCGCGGCTAGCACGGCCGGGCCGGTATTGCGGGCGACAGGTTCTGCGATAATCCTGGCCGGACACTGAAGTTCGGCAAGCTGGCGACGGACAGTCGTCAGATGAGTGACCGAGGTGACGACAATTGGGGCATCGTAAAGGTCGGACCGGTGTCGCTGAACGGTCGTTTGAAAAAAACTAAGCGACGCAGGCCCGTCAACAGGGTGAAACTGCTTCGGGCTTTGGCTGCGGGACATGGGCCAAAGACGCGTTCCGCTGCCGCCGCAAAGAATGACTGGGACGATCTTAGACATTTTGATCTCCAAATATCGGTGCCACTGGTGGCGGGTGGTTCAGGTGAAGGATTGCTTGAAAATCGGGGGTCGAAAAAACTGGATCTGGTAAAATGAGTGGTTGTGAACGTCAGATCTGCAGCTGTTCTGGCAGCAACTGGCGTTGGAACCGCAGGCGCGCGGGCGTGCCGGGCGCAACAGAAACATCGTCGGGAAGGACAATTGTCACCGGCTGCATTTCGGAATTTGTGCCTTCGATTGGCAGCAGTTCGAGCGTGACAGGAACCACTCGGCCATCGGTCAGAACCAGTTCCGCCTGATCGCCTCCTAAAAGACGCGCAGTGCCTTCATAGGAAATCTCTGAGGTGGCGGTGACGCGGGTGTCGTCCGTTGTCAGTTGAACCAGCGCCGCGCCGGGCAGAACGGTGGCCCCGACAGCAAAGGCATCCGTCGCGGTAATGCTGCAATCGCAGGGCATCCGGACGCTAAGCAAATCGCCCGAATTGGCAAGGATCGAATAAATGACATCGCCTTCGGTCGCCTGCGCATCGACGTATGATATCTGACCGGCCGCTGTTGCGCGCAATAGCTGGCCTTCCTGCACGACCTGCACCGGACGCGGTTCGTAGGCATAAACCACCCGTTCCATGATGACATCAGCGGCCAGAAAAACCAGACCGGCGGTCAGCGCCACAACGATGGCCTTGCGGCCGACACGGCCAAGCCGCTGCAGCGGGCTTGGCTTATCCGCGGCGTTGGTGGCCTTTACCTTGACCGGGCCGGTGTAGGACAGCATTCCGGCAATGGATACGACATCACCGGCGATGAAGCTGTTTAACAGATACCGCATGGCCGGCAGATGCTGGCCTGTTGGATTAGCGAAGACAAAGATGACCTCGGCGTCCTCGGAACGACCGGCAACGCCAACGACGACATCAACCGGAAAGCTGACCGTGAAACCTTCTAGGTCAAAGCGCAGAGTGGCAAGAACCTGATGGCCATCAAGGTTGGGGTTCACCAGACCGGTTGCCACCGCGCGGGTCACGGACAGGCTTTCACCTTTCAGCTTGCGCCCCTCAAGTATGATCGCGAACGGAAGCCGGACCTGGGGATGCTCGCCCTCATAGGCGAAGCTGGGCGGCAGCTCTGGAATGTTGGTCTGAGCGTCGGACATCGTGAAGCTCCTGTTCTTGATGGGAAATTAATATGAAATGATCAAGTTAGCGGGGTGGCTAGTGGGTCAGAACATTCCGGCGAACCAGAATAGCCCAAGGGTCAGCCAGCCGATGGTAAGGGCGTGCATATGCAGCGATCCTGCGGCACTAACACGCTGCGCAAAGCTGGGGCGGGGGCCGCTGCTGCTGGATTGACGGGTCCAGCGTTGACGGTCGAGGCGAAAGCAGACGTAGCTTTTGACCAAAGCGCCGAACAGTTGACCGAAATAGAGCAGGAAGGGATAGGTTATCGGAAATCCGGCCCGTCCCCGAAACAAGGTGATAGCCCAGACAAAGCAGTAGCGTGTCAGCATAACCCAGGCGATGTAGACGGGCAGAACGGACAGATCGAAAATCAGGGCGGCGGTTAGCGCAAGGATGGGGCCGGACAGGGTCGTCCAGATCGATACCCGCTGATCAAGGATCGACCACCAGGTAAAAAAGCCGATGCGCGATGGTGGCAGTTGCAGGGCACGGCCATTTGTCCGCATCATATTGCCAAACCAGCGCACCATCAGAACAGAGGCGCTGTCGAAAAATCCGGGTTTTGGTTGTGTTTCGGCTGACAGGGACTGTACGTCTGGCAAATAGATCATCTGATAGCCTTCACGCATCAGCCAGAACCATGTGGACTTGTCGTCGCCGGTCAGAAAATTTACCCGCCCCAGACGCCAATGATCGATGAAATCGGACTGGACCATGGAGATAAAGTCGGGGTCGGTTGCCAGGCTGGCGCGAAACACCGACATGCGACCCGTCAATGTCAGCACCCTTTTAGACAGCCCCATAGAGCACATCATAACCTGCCGCTGGTCGAACCGCAGGCTGAACCAGTCGCGGAACAGCCCCGGCTCCGGGATATCGACAGCCTCGTCGGTCGTCAGCGCACCGACCTTTGGATCGGTGAAAACCGGCGCGGACCGTGCCACCAGATCCAATGGCACACAGCTGTCACCATCGACAAAGATGACGATATCATGAGCCGTCGGAGCCTGGCGCGCGATCAGTTGCAGACTGCGTGCAAGTGCGTCGCGCTTTCCTGTGCCTGGGATCCGGTCAAGGATCAGTTCGACATCCGCATCAGGATGCATCTGGCGGCTTGCTGCGAAAAGCTGCCGGATCAGCCGCTCGTCGGCTCCATCCACGACAGAGGCGACGATTGTCGCGCCATCCTTTGCCGTTTGGGCAGCCTGAAACACCGACCGGTAAACCGGCATCGTGACCTCTGGTTCGATCTTGTAGGACGTCACTAGAAAGAAGGCGCGGCATGGTGTGCCTGCAGCGGCAAACCGATTTTCGGCCAGTGCACGGCGGCGGGGGTGGGCAATGTGCCGGAACACGATGGCGCGGCTATAGTTAAGCGCGGCCCAGCTATAGCGCCACAAGCCAAGGGCACCGACCACCATCGCAGCTTCTTTGGCCTGACCAAGCATGTTTGACGATGCCATGGAAGCCAGCAGGATAATGGTCGACAGATAGGCAAGATGTCCCAGCACGTACCCGGCCCCTACCAGCAAATACCGGCGTAGCTGCCGCCGGACACCTTTGACCGGTCCAGCCGCGCCAGATCAATGACCGGCGTCGTCAGCGCGGCCTGGTTAAGATCTGGCAAGGTTTCTTTGTAAATATTGCCCACGATAATCGCATCGGACCCTGCAATCAGGGTATCCAGATCGCCAACCAAACGGCTTTGCAGGTCGGGAACTGCATCGTTGCCACGCCCGGCCGTCGAATTTGCTTCGGAATAAGCCTCGAAAACAAAGGGGTCGTAGATCTCGACGCCGATGCCAGAGCTGATAAGCCGGCCGGCCAGTTCTGCCAGCGGGCTTTCCCGCATATCGTCGGTGCCTGGCTTGAAGCTGACGCCGATCATGCCGACCTTGCGGGCTTGCGAATGTTCGACCATGGTTTCTGCCCGCTTGATCTGCGCGGAGTTCGCCTCTAGCACGGCATTCAGGACCTGCGCTTCGACACCGTTTTCCTTTGCCAGATGACGCAATGCGCGCACATCCTTGGGCAGGCAGGACCCGCCGAAGGCAAAGCCGGGCCGCATGAAATAAGGCGAGATATTCACCTTTAGGTCCGAACACAGAATTTCCATGACAGTCTGGCCGTCAAGTCCGCAAGATTTCGCGATATTGCCGATTTCATTGGCAAAGGTGACTTTGACGGCGCGCCAGGTATTTGATGTGTATTTTACCATTTCGGCGGTGCGTAAATCGACCGAATGAATCTTGCAATTCAGCGATTCGTTCAGCTCGGTCAAAATCGTTTCCGTGGGGCGGTCCATAGATCCGAAAACGATCAGGCCCGGATCGTAATAGTCCTCGATCGCGGTCGATTCGCGCAGGAATTCCGGATAATAGCCTACGCCAAAACCTTCGCCCGCCACTTTGCCTGATGCCGCTTCCAATGTGGGAATACAGGTGCCTTCGCAGGATCCCGGAACAATCGTGGACCGGATAATGACAGAATGAAATGCATCCTTTTTCGCAAGCGCCGCGCCGATAGCTTCGCAGACGGAAGTGACGTAAACCAGTCCAACCGATCCATCCTCGGCAGAGGGTGTGCCAACGCAGACAAATGACGCCTCGGTGTTATTGATGGCCCATGCGACATCGGATGTTGCGGAAAGTTTTCCAGCCTCGACGACCTTTTTGACCAGCGGGCCAAGACCTTTTTCCACGATCGGGGATTTCGCGGCATTGATCGCGTCAATCTTGCCCTGATCCACGTCGACGGCAATCACATCGTGCCCGTCTTGCGCCAGACATGCGGCCGCAACAACCCCGACGTAGCCAATACCGAATATGCTAATACGCGCCATGATAATTCCTTTAAGTTTCAGTAAATGAACTTCTGGGATCAGCGTGCCGCGGTGCAGAAAAATCAGGTAGTCGGAAACATGCTTACACTTGTAAGGTAAATTACTTTTTAACCAAATTTGTTAATGTAGACAGTGCATTAAAAATAAAATGCGGCGCTGCAGTCATGTGCTGCAACGCCGCATTTTGTTTTCGAAAAGGATCGAATCAGGCAAGCCAACCTTGCGTTAAAGCGTGGTCCAACAGCTCTGCCCGGTTACTTAATCCCAGCTTGTTCAGTGCCCTGCCTTTGTAGGTTTCGACGGTCTTTGCACTGATCTGCAACTCTTTTGCGATCTGTTTCGCAGGCTGACCTTTTGCGGTCAGAATAATGACTGCTCTTTCGCGTTTACTGAGCAAATCATTATTGTTCAGGCTGTCCTGCGCGACAACTTCGTAAAGCAGATGGCCGTAACCGGGATCGAAATACACGCCGCCCGATTGGACCGCCATCAAACCGATTTCCAATTGTTCAAGGTTCGACTGCTTGCCAACACAACCCACAAACTGTGCGCCGATAACGCCGCGCAGAACGGCATCGTCCATCCGGGCTGTATAGCCAAACAGCATTGTCCGCGCCGAAATGGTCCGGACACTGCGCCGGAAATCTTGCAAGTCATGCTGCGGGCTAAGCGACAGCTCTGCCGGGTCAAGAATCAGTATCTTCGGTTGAAGTTTTGCCAAAGTTGCCAGAATTGGGGCGTCGCTATGTGCGCAAGATACACAGTTCAGTTTAAATAGGTCAGACAGATGCCGTGCTAAAACCGCACACATGCCAGAGCTGTTATCAAAAATCAAAATATCAACACTATTTTTTTTCGCATCAGTGGCGATTTCCGGCCGGGTTTCAGTTGAATCCGCGACCCTGGCACGGGTGCCGTTGATCTTTAAATCTTGCTTTTCGTCGGTATTCCTCATTCGAGTTCTCCCGCGGCTGCGCAGCCCTGACTGTCGAAATAGACAGTGGACCAATCGCAGCTATGATTTGTACTAAAAACTGGGCGTCTCTCGACGGCCGATCGTAAAATAAATAGTAAACTACAGAAAAATAGTCGTACCGTTTATGCGTTTAAGTATTGGTGGCCATTGCTGGCAGTCAACATCAACATTGTAACAATTAATCTTTCATCAACCTTTGCCTAAGATGAATCCGGCAAAGATGCAAAATTAAGCAGATTTTTGAAACATTTGCGACGTTCGGCGTCTGCGAAACGACTCGCGCTGCTGCTTGGCTAGGACACATGGAAATTGCGTCGGATGTCCGGAAGGGCTGCTGTGAACCGTTTGATGAACGGATGTAGGCAACCCTTCCGGCCTGACACGATGAACCAGCAAGCAGCGAAGGCCGTAGCCGAAAATGCTGCACAAACCGGGGACCAAAGACCGCTTTGGTCCCCGGCCATGCGACATCAGCCGTAGCGGTAGGGCCGTCCCGCTTTGGACATGGCTTCGTTGTATTGCCGGAAAATCCCGACCACCTTTGCCTTGGTCTCGCTTTCGGCAGCGACTTCGTCCCAGAACGTCTGGGCGGCGGCCTCTACCGTGGCCCATTCTTCGTCTGGAATAGAGGTCAGGTTTGTCTCGGCCCCTTCGACGCGCAGGCGGGCTTCGCCGGCCCAATACCAGTGCTGGCGGTAATAATGGGATTGTTCGAAACAGACGCGCATCAGCTCTTGCAGATGCGGTGGCACTTCGTCCCAGCGTTCCAAATTTGCGAAAAAGTGTCCGATCCAGGCACCAGAAATGTTGTTGGTCAGAAAGTTTGGGGCCAATTTAGCCCAAGAGGCGGTGTAAACTTCGGTGATGCCGGACCATGCGACACCGTCAAGCTCTCCGGTCTGCAGTGCAATCTCGATATCTTCCCATGGCAGGGTGACGGGCACGACGCCGAATTGCGCAAGGAAACGTCCTGCAGTCGGGAAGGTAAAGACGCGTTTGCCTTGCAGATCGGCCAGCGATGTGACCGGATCCTTCATAGAAAAGTGGCAGGGGTCCCAGCTGCCGGCAGAGATATGTTTGACGCCGACCTTGGCGTATTCTTCTTTCCAGATCTCATCCAGGCCATAGTGGTTGAACAGTGCGGGCACGTCCAAAGAATAACGCAGCGCAAGAGGGAAATATCCGCCGAACACAGTAACTTCGGTCGGAGATGCCATGGAATCATCGTCTGACTGCACAGCGTCGATAGTGCCGTTTTGCAAAGCGCGAAACAGTTCCGACGTTGGGACAAGCTGGTCAGCGTAGAACAGCTCGATCTCCATCTGGCCCTGAGCGATGGTGTTGAATGCGTCGACGGCCGGTTTGATCACCTCGGCCCCCAGGGCAGTGCCCGCATAGGTTTGCATCCGCCATTTGATGGGCGTTTGCGCCGTAGCGGCCGGCGCGCCCAGGGTTGTGGCGGCGGCACCAAGGGCACCGGTCGTGATAAACTTGCGTCTAGTCGTCATGGGTCAATCTCCTTGTTGGGATGGGTGCCCCGTTTGCGGGGTCTGGTTATGGCATCACAGCAGCTTTTCCGGCAGCCACAGGGCGATCTGGGGAAAAATCATCACGAGGATGAGCGTGACCAGCATCACAAGGACGAAGGGAAAAACCGACCGATAGATCAGTGTCAGGGTGAAATCCGGGGGGGCCAGCGCGCGCATCAGGAACAGATTGTACCCGAAGGGCGGCGTTAGATATGCGATCTGGCAGGTGATGGTGTAAAGAACGCCGTACCAGATCAGATCAAAGCCAAGCGCTTTGGCCAGCCCGACATAGATCGGAGCGACGATAACCAGCATCGCCGTATCATCCAGAAACATCCCCATAATCAGAAAGCTAAGCTGCATCAGGATCAGGATTTGCCAAGGCGTCAGGCCAAGGTCCTGCACAAACAGATTTTCGATTGCGCGTCCTGCACCAAGTCCGTCAAAGACCGCGCCAAATGACAGGGCTGCCATGATGATCAGCATGAACATCACGGTAATCGCCAGCGTATTGCGGGTGGCCGTTTCGAATACGTCGCGGGTAAAGCGGCCTTTTAAAACAGCAGCAATAACAGAGGTCAGCGCCCCGATGACGGATGCTTCGGTCAGGCTGGTCCAGCCTTTAATGAAAGGAACCATCATGGCGGCAAAGATAATAATGGGAAGCAAGGCAGCGCGCAGCAAACGGATACGCTCGGCCCATGTAATTTCGGCCCGTTCTTCGGCAGACATGGCGGGGGCCAGCGACGGGTTCAGGCGGCAGCGCACAACGATATAAATGACGAAAAGCGTCGCCATCAGCAGGCCCGGCATCAACCCCGCTAACCACAACTGGCTGACCGGTTGGCGGGCGATCTGCGCAAATAGCACAAGCACGACCGATGGCGGGATCAGGATGCCAAGGCTTGAACCGCCTTGGATCACCCCTGAAATCATCAGCTTGTCATAGTTCCGCTTCAGCAGCTCCGGCAGGGCGATGGTGGCCCCGATGGCCATTCCGGCGACAGACAGGCCATTCATGGCCGAAATCATCACCATCAGCATGATGGTTCCGATGGCCAGCCCGCCGGGCAGGGGGCCGAACCAGACGTAAAACATTTTGTACAGGTCCTCGGCCAGGCGGCTTTCGGACATGACGTATCCCATGAAAATGAACATCGGCAGCGTCAGCAGCGCGTTCCATTTCATCAGCTTCATGATGGACGAAAACCCCATGTCGGACCCGCCCGGCCCCCACAGCAGGATTGCGGCGACAACGGCCACGAAACCAATGGCTCCGAACACCCGCTGCCCTGTCAGCATCATCAGCAGCATTGTCGAAAACATCAGGGCTGCGATCATTTCGTATGACATTACAGCGCCTTTCCGCGCCAGATGGCGACGTCGCGGATCAGGTGGGCGACGGCTTGCAGGATCATCAGCACGAAGCTGGCGCAAATTATGGTCTTGATCGGCCACAGATAAGGGCGCCACGCCGTTGGCGCCCGTTCCGAGGTCGCAAAGGAATAGGCGGTGCTGCCAAGCGCGCCATAAAGCATTACGCCAAGGTAAAAGATCAGCACAAAGACCGTGATCGCATCCCAAATCGCTTTTTTGCGCGGGCTTTGCCGCGCATAAAGCAGGTCCATTCGAACGTTAGTATCAAGTTGGAACGTGTAGGGAGCGCCAAGCAGATAATAGGCGACCAGGATAAACTGCGCCATTTCCAACGTCCAAAGCGCGGGGACATTCGCCACCTTGGTAACAGAAGACCACAAGAGCACGCCCATCATGGCGAATAGCAGATACATGGCAAAGCGCCCGACACGGTAATTCAGTGCCTCGACATAGCGGACATAGGCGCTGGCCCATTTCGGCATCATAAATCGCTTGCCCCGCATGCAATTTTCCCCGGCCGGGCAATTTTGGGCAGGACAATTTGCAGATGTGACATGGAAGCCGGGCCTTTCTGGTGCGTGCCACCAGAGCGTCAGTCGCGCAGGTCATGACCGTCAAGATTCAAGCCGGCAAAGTGTGCGAAATGAAATGGAATATGCCGGACGATTAGGCAGATGCCTAGTTTATAGCATTTTTGCTAAATGCCCGCTTTTTAGGATGCGCAACGGCGAGCAAACTCAGGCCGGTGACAGTTTGAACCGCTGGCAATTGATCGCATGCCCGGCCTCGCTTTGTCGCTCCGGCAAACGCAAAAGGCCCCGCCGCGATGGCGGGGCCTTTCAAGCGATGATACGGGATCAGGCGACTTGCAGATCCATGTAATTCCCCAAATCAAGGCCGATCAGCAGCGGATCGTGGTCGGATGCTGAATAGGGATCATCGCCATTGAACCATGCCGGATCGGTAAATTCGGACGAATAGCCAAGAATGCTGGGCTCAAGCGAATTGATGTGCCATTCGGTAATGCCGGTCACTTGTCCGGTCAGCGAACTGCTTGCCAGCGCCTGATCCAACGCGCCGCGTTGCCCGTCGAAGGTATAGCTGAACGCATCTTCGCCGATCAGGCTGGACAGCAGGCTGGTATAGCCCGCGTCTTCGATGGCCTGCACCGGGTCTTCTGCGCCGTAAGCATTCAAATCGCCAATGATCAGATAGTCGGTGTCGCCGGATCCGAAAGGATCGGACGCCAGCCACTGCGTCAACTGGATCGCCGCATCGGTGCGGGTCCCGTTAAAGGCACCCTGACCGTCGCCCAGATCGGCATCGTCGCCCGTGCCAGAACCACCTTTGGATTTGAAATGATTGACGGCAATGGTGATTTGCTCGCCGTTGGTATCTTCGAACAAGGCGGCGACGGTTGGGCGGTTCTGCTGGGATTCGCCTTCGGGAGTGTAATCAAGAATACCAGAGTTCACGACGCTGACGGCATCCGTGCGATAGATCAGTCCCGTCGTAATGGCATCAGTGCCGATCAGTCCCCCCGTGCCGGTCGGGTCAACAAAGGCATAAACAGCGCTGCCAGCCCGGGTGTTCAGGGCATCCACAAGTGTTGCAATGGCAGAGGCGTCACCAAAGCCGTTGTTTTCCAGCTCTTGCAGGCCGATGATGTCCGAATCCAGTGCGGTGATCGCCGTGACGAGTTTATCCGTCTGCCGGGCAAAATCTTCTGCCGTTTGCGCGCCGCGCGCGTTGGAATCGTCCTGACCCAGCGTGGTAAAGTAATTCAGCGTATTGACGCTGGCCACTTGCAGCGTGCCGCCGACATCAGCCGGTGCGGCTTCGCGGGCACCATTGTTGGTGGCCTCATCAATTTGCAGCACGCCGTCGGCAATCAGTTTGTATTCGCCAAAGCTGTAGCTCATCACGCCGGTCACTGGCGCTGTGATTTCTGCCCCGATCCGCAGGGTGCCGCCGGCGCTCAGGTCATCGCCGATATCCAGATACCCGTTGCCATTATCGCCATCGGTGGTGTTGGGGATATAGGCAAATCCTGTCGGATTCTGCGCTGCAACACCGTCATCAATCGTCAGGCGGTTCGCAGCGTTGGCTGCCTGCAGAGCGGAAATTTCGCTTGCCTGCGTTTGCGCGTCGTAAATTTGCGTAGGCTGATACTGGGCCCCTTCGGACACGACGATTTCGCCATACCGGCCAAGCTCGAATGTCTCGATCACCTGCAAGGGGGCATCTTCGGTGCCGATATCAAGCGAAACGCGCATGCCCTCGACAGCTTCCAGGGCATCATCCGTGGCAAATGGCAGCGATAGCTCTGCCGCGGTCGGCAACTGGGCAAGGGGGCCGACAAGTTCAAAGGTTTGGGCATTGATCTGGGTGGCGTTGAAGTATTCCGACACCTCGCCAACCACCGTCACGCCGTAGGATACCGTGACATTTGGCGTGTCGCCGGTGAACACAAAGATACCTTCAGAGGTCGCGGCGTTCCCATCCGCGTCGCTATCCTCTTCTTGTATGTAAAAGCCGTTTTCCGCGACCATCGTGACCACAGCCGTGACGCTGACGGTTTGGCCCACGTATGCACTGGCGCTGCCGCTCCCTTGAACCGTCGAAATCAGCGTTGTGCCATCGGGCAGGGGCGGCGGCGTGTCGGTGTCATCATCGTTCGCGGCATCGCGCGTCGCGGTCACCGGTCCCGTCCAGCTGCCATCTTCCTGCCGCTGCAAGGACAAGCCGGCTGCATCGCTGCCATTTTCCGAAACACCAATATCGACAGAGGTCATGCCCGCAGCCGGACCATTGGTGGCCGTCATCTCGCCCTCGTAGGACAGAAACTCGACCACAGCGCCGCTGGCGTCGACCAAGGCAACCCCGTCCGGGGACCCGTTCTGGATGCCGACCGCATCGACAGAAAAATATCCCTGACCCGACGTGCCGGACAATCCGCCATCCAGCCGGATCGTCGCATAGCTTGCACCGCCATTGCCGTTGTACAGAACCAGGCTCCAGCCGGTCAGGTCAGTCCCGGCGGCACCTGCCACCTCGATGAATTCGCCGGTGTCTGCACCGGCATTGTCATAGTGGATCTCGTTCACGAAAACGCTGGGCTGCGCGGTGTCTTCTACATCCGTGACGGTCACCGCGATGTCAGATGTCGCCGACAACCCACCGGTATCGGTCGCGGTAATGGCAATCTGATAGACATTGTCGCCATCCTGATCGACCGGTGCTTCGAAATCGGGATTGTCGGCAAAGGCGACCTCACCGGTTGCCGGATCAATCACAAACAGCGCCGCGTCGGCACCCGAAATGGTATAGGTCAGCAGATCGCCGTCCACATCCGCGCCGGTAGCCGTCAGAACCGCAGTGCTGTTTTCGAAAACCATGACGTCGGTCAAATCCAGCGTGGGCGCATCGTTGACACCAGTCACGGTAATCGTGACGGTCGCAGTATCAACACTGCCGCGCCCGTCCGTCACGGTATAACGAAGCGTAGTTGTCGCAACCTCGCCTTCGGCCAGGTGATCAAAGGCACCAGCGGCATCATAGGAAATCGTGCCATCCGGCTGCAGCGTCGCTGTGCCCGTAAGGTCAGAGGTGTCGATCCCACTGATCTGCAGGTTGTCGCCGTCAAAGTCGAAATCGTTGTCATCCAGCCCGGTCAGTACGGTGCCGACGTTCGCCGCCACGCTGGCTGCATCACCCCGCGCCAAGACGGCATTGTTGCCTCCGGTCAGATCGGCGGTGTAATCGTCCGCCGCAAAATAAAGCCGCTCTACGCTGCGCAGGGTGTCGGTGTCGCCTGCGCCGTCTGTGATTTTGGCCTGCGCCGCACTGAACCCGCGAGCCGGTTTGAACGAAATTGTATAATTTTCGACACCGCCTTCATAAATTGCGGTATCCGTTCCGGCACCGCCAAATATGGTATCGCTGCCCGCAGCCCCTAGAATTGTATCATTTCCGAACCCGCCAAAAACCAGATCCCGGCCCGCGCCGGCATCAATGATGTCATTATCAAATCCGCCAAAAATCACGTCGTTGCTTGCAGTGCCGTCAATAACGTCGGGGCCGAAGCCGCCAAAAAAGAAGCCGATCTTGAATGCTTTTGCCATAACCTGTTGCTCCTGCGGGCTGAGATTTTTCCACCTGATTAAAAATCAGCATAGTTTTTATGACAAACGATGCATGACGTAGGGGTAACTTGGCGAAGAAACCGGCAAATCCTGATCTATGCTGATCTACCAAGCAAAACCTGCCGCAATATTGCTACCTGCGATGTGTTAGCCTGAATGCAAAGATAAGATTGCGCAGCTTACGCATAGCAGGCTTCGTTCAATTGCATCACGCTGCCACGCGCCTTGCGATTCCGTTCACTATGCAATCCGGGATGAATGCTGTCGCGCAAATCGTATTCATCAATGCAAGGTGCCGCAAACGCGCCAGCACATCATAATTTGTCGCAAAAGAGACAAAGTGTGAAAGGCGCAAGAATTACGAAAAATCTGGAGGCGAGTACCGGAATCGAACCGGTCTACACGGATTTGCAATCCGCTGCGTAACCTCTCCGCCAACTCGCCGCCGGGTTTGGGTCTTGTGTGGTGTGACCTATGGTTTTCGGCGGTCAGGTGCAAGTGTTTTTCGTCTGGTGTTTACAAGCCGTCCGCTTCGGCCTGGCTGACCGCAAGGTCGGCCATCGCACGGATGGCGTCATAAGAAGAGGCGGCGGCGATGAAGCGGCCGTTGTGGCAGAATTTGGCACCGGGCACACCGCTGGCTTTTTCCAGGGCCGTGCCCGTCAGGCCGGCCCAAGCGGCAGGAAGGTCGGCACGCAATTCGAAACTGTTCGGGTCCTTGGAAATTCCGCCAAGGGTCCAGTCGCCTTCGCCGCGGGGGGTAATGACGAAAAGCAGTTGATCAGCGCCGGCCTTAATGACGGCGGGCCGGAATGGCATGCCCATGGGCAATTCCAGCACACGACCTGTGCCGGCAGCCGCAATTGCAGTCATGACCATGTCATCGGCGCGCAGGCCCGCGGCGCTGCGGGCGACGCGGGCTTCGAGGAAGGCGCGGGCGATGTCGAGGGCGGCGTGAAAGGCAGCCATGTCGGCCTCTGGTCCGCCTTGATCGAATACGGGTTTGAGCGTTTCAAGCAGGCTTGGCAGGATCATGCCTGACAAAGGACCCGCCACAGAAGGGTTCACGGCGCCGTTGTCCAGCAGATCAATCGGCAGCACGAAGCCTGCGTCGATTTTCGCGTGGACGGTTTCGATGTCATGCGCAGGAACGTCGTGGGCGGCAAGGTAATCGCGGCCAAGGTGTTTCCAGACCAGCCCGAACGAGCTGAACGGCTGGCCATCGTCCCGCAGCGGTGCGTCACGCTGGTGGTGGTCGAACAGGCGCAAGTCTGGATCATAACCGCCGCCCACGTCATAGACGACACGGTCGGGGCCAGGGGTGATCCATTCCGGATCTCGGCTGCGGATGATCTGCGCCTGGGGGTAAATGCGCGTCAGCACAACGCTCGACATCAGCTCGTCCGCGTGAAACCCGCCAGAGTGAGTGACCAGATATGATGTCGACATGCTGCGCTCGCTTTTCGTGTGTAACTCTCTGAAACCTTAAAATGTGGCAACTTCAACTCGAAATGGCGCATTTTTCATGGCGCGCGTCATATTTGGCACCCGAAATGGGGGAGGCGGGGCGATGGGCCGATGCCGCAGGGTGGGCGAAAAATACATTTCATAAAAGCAATGTTTCGCATGCGATACATATTATGTAAAAGAATCGTTTTCTCTGACAATGGGTTAGGATCGGGTTGCCTGTGCGGACCTTGCGAAAGCGTTGCCAATTGCGGCGCCGCAGTCAAAGGGTAATAGAGCTAAATAAAGCGCATCGTTTTTCCGGTGTCGGTTAGACTTTCGCGGGCCGGAATATCCGTCACCGCGCTATGACGAGTTCGGCTTTAAGCCCGCCAAGCGTTTCACTGCTGGTCAGTCTAAGCACACCGCCGTGACTGCGGGCGATATCGGCAACGATGGCAAGGCCAAGACCTACGCCGGCCCCTTTGTCCTGATTGCGCGCCGCATCGAGGCGGGTGAAGGGACGAATTGCATCATCATGCTGATCTGCGGGAATGCCGGGGCCGTCGTCTTCGACGACGTAGCGGATAGCGCGGTCGGTGACGTGAACTGCGATATGGGCCTTTTTGCCATAACGCAGGGCATTGCCGACAAGGTTGTCCAATGCGCGGCGTATGGCTGCGGGGCGCAGGGGCATGAGAACCTCGGGGCCGCTGCCCGGTTGCAGGGCGACGGCCAGACCGATGCGGGTAAAGTCGGCAACCAGATCGCGGGCAATCCCCGCGGGGTCAACCTTTTCCAAGGCGTCGGCGGCATCCGAGCGGGCAAAATCGAGAAAGCTGTCCAAGAGGCGCTGCATTTCGTCGACATCGCGCGTCAACGGTTCTGCTTCTTCGTCGTCCAGCAGTGACAGGCCAAGTCGAAGGCGGGTCAGGGGGGTGCGCAAGTCGTGGCTGACGCCCGACAGCATCATGGTGCGTTGCTGGATCTGCCGTTCCAGCCGATTGCGCATATCAAGGAAGGCCATGCCAGCGGCGCGCACCTCTGTAGCGCCGCCGGGATGGTAGGGCGTGATCCTGCCTTTGCCGTAATCGGTAGCGGCACGGGCCATGCGGGTAATCGGGCGCAGCTGGTTACGCAGAAAGATATAAGAGATTGCCGTCAGCACGGCACCAAGCACCACCATAATGACCAGTAACTGATGCGGGTTCGAGGCAGAAAGGCGCGTGCGAGAGATATCGACCGACATCGGACCCTGCTGTGTATCGATCCAGACCGTGACGCGGCGACGGTCCATCATAGAGACAGCCTTGATCTGCGGCACAGCCTCTTGCAGGCGCAGCGCAACGGTGCGGCCGGTCAGATCAAGCCATTCGCGGTCGTTACCAACATCGGGAATGTCGGCAGGCCATGACACTGCAAGTTCCAGCGGGTCGGCCACCGCATCTACCGACGCAATTGCGGCGGTGCGGTCTGGGGCCGCATCGGCCAGATCGCGCAAATAGCGCAGGTCGATGGCGACGGCCGCTGTCATTTGGCGGGTGACGCCTTCGAAATGGCGCTGGATAAAGACAACTGATACCAGCAGCTGCAAGCTGAGGACGGGCAGGATCAGGATGATCAGTGCGCGGGTATATAGACCGCGCGGCATGTAGCGTTTGAGCCATTGGAAGAACATGTGCATGATCCTAGCGAAGGTGCAGCAGAAGGCAAAGCGATGGATAAGTTTGACCCCAAGCCGGGTGTGGTAGAGCAGATCGCGCCGCAGTTGCGCCGCATCCTGGCCCCTAATCCATCCGCAATGACGTGGCGCGGCACGAATAGCTATCTGTTAGGGCAGGGGCGGGTCACTGTTATTGACCCCGGGCCCGACGACGCAGCACATCTGGCCGCGTTGTTGCAAGCCACCAGCGGCGAAATTGTTAGTCATATCGTGGTCACCCATTCGCATCTGGACCATTCGCCGTTGGCAGCACGACTTGCGGCGCAGACCGGCGCGCAGGTGTGGGCCTTTGGCGATTCATCCTCTGGCCGGTCGGCAGTGATGCAAGAGCTTGTCGCACAAGGATATGATGGCGGCGGCGAAGGGGTCGACCTGCATTTTGCGCCTGACAGGATTGTCGGTGATGGCGATGTCATCGATACGCCCGCAGGGCCCCTGCATGTGCTGCACACGCCGGGGCATATGGGTAATCATATCTGCCTGCGTTGGGGCGATGCGGTGTTTTCCGGTGATCTGGTCATGGGGTGGGCAACATCGCTGGTATCGCCCCCCGACGGCGATATCAGCGACTTTCTGGCGTCTTGTGCGCGGTTGCGCGGCGAAGGTGCGGCCGTGCTATATCCCGGACACGGTGCACCGGTCGGCGAGCCAGCTGCGCGGATCGATTGGCTGATCGCCCACAGGATAGAGCGACGGTCACAGGTGCTGGCTGCGCTGGATGTCCCGCGTGATGTCAGCGGGCTGACAGCTGCGATCTATACAGATGTGGCACCGGCGCTTTGGCCGATTGCAGCGCGCAATGTCTTCGCGCAATTGATCGAACTGGTCGGTGCCGGGTTGGTTACGGCGCAGCCCGCTTTGACGCCGGACGCCACCTTTGTGCGGCTGCCCTGC
>NZ_JAXHCI010000001.1:7500-197500 GCF_042466455.1 Loktanella sp. R86503 | reverse complement strand
GGTGCTAACGTCCGGTGTGAAGAGGGAAACAACCCTGACCTACGACTAAGGCCCCTAATTCATGGCTAAGTGGGAAAGCAGGTGGGACGACCAAAACAACCAGGAGGTTGGCTTAGAAGCAGCCATCCTTTAAAGATAGCGTAACAGCTCACTGGTCTAAATAAGTTGTCCTGCGGCGAAGATGTAACGGGGCTCAAGCCATGAGCCGAAGTCTAGGGTGTATAGCAATATACGCGGTAGCAGAGCGTAGTGTGACATAAGACTTTGTCTTATCCTGATCTCTTGATCCTGGCGCAGACGATTATGAGAGGGTTCGCCCTCAAGTAGCCGAAGGCGGTAGGGCATAAAGAGAGGTCAGAAAAGACGAAGTCTTTTCTGTGAAGCCCCCCTGTGAGGGATGGGGTGGAGAGATCACTAGTGAGAATGATGACATGAGTAGCGACAAAGGGAGTGAGAGACTCCCTCGCCGAAAGTCCAAGGGTTCCTGCTTAAAGCTAATCTGAGCAGGGTAAGCCGACCCCTAAGGCGAGGCCGAAAGGCGTAGTCGATGGGAACCAGGTTAATATTCCTGGGCCGTGGAGTGGTGACGGATCTGAGACGTAGTTCATCCTTATCGGATTGAATGGGCTGCCAACAGGTTCCTGGAAATAGCCCTCCTTTAAGATCGTACCCTAAACCGACACAGGTGGACTGGTAGAGAATACCAAGGCGCTTGAGAGAACCACATTTAAGGAACTCGGCAAAATACCTCCGTAAGTTCGCGAGAAGGAGGCCCGTTCAGAACGCAAGTTTTGGGCGGGGGCACAAACCAGGGGGTGGCGACTGTTTACTAAAAACACAGGGCTCTGCGAAGTCGTAAGACGACGTATAGGGTCTGACGCCTGCCCGGTGCCTGAAGGTTAAAAGGAGGAGTGCAAGCTCCGAATTGAAGCCCAGGTAAACGGCGGCCGTAACTATAACGGTCCTAAGGTAGCGAAATTCCTTGTCGGGTAAGTTCCGACCTGCACGAATGGCGTAACGACTTCCCCGCTGTCTCAAATGTGGACTCAGCGAAATTGAATTGCCTGTCAAGATGCAGGCTACCCGCGGTTAGACGGAAAGACCCCATGCACCTTTACTACAACTTTACACTGGCATCAGGTACAGCATGCGCAGGATAGGTGGTAGGCTTTGAAGCCGGGACTCTGGTCCTGGTGGAGCCTCCCTTGAGATACCACCCTTGCTCTGCTTGATGTCTAACCGCGGTCCGTTATCCGGATCCGGGACCCTGTATGGTGGGTAGTTTGACTGGGGCGGTCGCCTCCCAAATTGTAACGGAGGCGCGCGAAGGTTGGCTCAGAGCGGTCGGAAATCGCTCGTTGAGTGCAATGGCAGAAGCCAGCCTGACTGCAAGACTGACAAGTCGAGCAGAGACGAAAGTCGGCCATAGTGATCCGGTGGTCCCGCGTGGAAGGGCCATCGCTCAACGGATAAAAGGTACGCTGGGGATAACAGGCTGATGGTGCCCAAGAGTCCATATCGACGGCACCGTTTGGCACCTCGATGTCGGCTCATCTCATCCTGGGGCTGGAGCAGGTCCCAAGGGTACGGCTGTTCGCCGTTTAAAGAGGTACGTGAGCTGGGTTTAGAACGTCGTGAGACAGTTCGGTCCCTATCTTCCGTGGGTGTAGGATACTTGAGAGGAGTTGCCCCTAGTACGAGAGGACCGGGGTGAACGATCCACTGGTGGACCTGTTGTCGTGCCAACGGCAGTGCAGGGTAGCTATGATCGGACAGGATAACCGCTGAAGGCATCTAAGCGGGAAGCCCCCCTCAAAACAAGGTATCCCTGAGGACCGAGGTAGACCACCTCGTCGATAGGCCAGAGATGTAAGCGCAGCAATGTGTT
Source organism: Loktanella sp. R86503 (assembly GCF_042466455.1). Classification (NCBI taxonomy): domain Bacteria; kingdom Pseudomonadati; phylum Pseudomonadota; class Alphaproteobacteria; order Rhodobacterales; family Roseobacteraceae; genus Loktanella; species Loktanella sp. R86503. Next base: position 195,612 of record NZ_JAXHCI010000001.1, on the reverse strand, counting down.
CAGTTGACTGGTACTAATGGTCCAATAGGCTTGATTTGATCCAGTAGAAGCTAGACTTCAAAAGAACAAATCAAAATACATACACACCACAACATCAGTTGTGCTGACTTGAACAACGGTCCGCGTAAATACGCAGGCCGCTGATGTGAAAACGCGGGAAAACAAAAAACCCGCCGTCTGTGTTTTTTTGGTGTGGTGATCATAGCGTGAGCAAAACACCCGATCCCATCCCGAACTCGGCAGTTAAGTGCCACTGCGCTGATGGTACTGCGTCTTAAGACGTGGGAGAGTAAGTCATTGCCACACCTAATAAACACAGACACCTATCTCTCGACGATCTAAAAACAAATAATGCATCATACGGACAAAAAACGTCCAAAATGGCGCGGGATGGAGCAGCCCGGTAGCTCGTCAGGCTCATAACCTGAAGGTCGTAGGTTCAAATCCTACTCCCGCAACCAAGAAAATCTTACTCGATCGCGAAATGGCCTCCTTCGAGAGGCATTTTGCGTTTGGCACACCCCCTGCATTCAGAGAACGCAGCCGCGCCAAGCTGCGGTAAGCGTCTGGTCAGGGCGCCTTTGACCTATCCAAGGTTTTGATCCATGTCAGCGTGACGATGCTTGCGGCCATTGCGATCATTACAGGTGCGGTAAGGTAGGGCGCGGTCATGCATCCCTCGCTGATGGCGAAACGGGTGATATCATCTGCCTCGCGCCAAGTGCTAACGTTGAGCGCAACCATGAGCATCAAGATCACGATTGCGACCGCAGAGAACTAGGCTGACCCTAAGTGGAGGGTGGACCTGTCGCGTTTTGTGCCGCCCCAAGTGCTCGTTCAGGCCACCTTGCGTTCGAAGGCGACAGGGCTTTTCCAGCCCAATGCTAAGTGGCGTCGTCGTGGATTATAGTACCCGTTGATATAGTTAAAGACCGCCATCTCAGCCTGTCTGCGGGTGCTCCAGCTGTCCCGCCAGATCAGCTCTGCCTTGATGGTTTTAAAGAACGTTTCAACGGCGGCGTTGTCGTAACGATTGCGCTTCCCGCTCATCGATACTCTGAAGCCGTGCTGGCGTAGGATCTTCCGATAAACAAGAGAACGAAATCGGCTGCCTCGGTCCGTATGGTGGATGCCGTCTTTCGGCGGTGACCGGAATGCTTGGCATCAGCAAGGCTTTGATCGCCAGATCGCGCTTCATGCGGTTACTGACGGCCTAACGAATGGCCTGCCTTGAATGCAGATCGAGAAGCGAGACCCTGTCCGCCATTGGTCCAAGGATAGTGGTCGAGCGCCAGATAAAACCATCCCTCAAGCGTCCAAATGTAACTGATGTCACCAATCCAATTTTGGTTTGGGCCATCAGCGTTGAAGTCGCGATCCAACAGGTTTTGTGCCATATTGCACTTGTGATCACTGTCCCCCTCTTGGCAGATTGCTGTGCAATCGCCTGCCGGGCAATGGTCGTGACCTTGCGTTTGCGTGTCCTGATAACTGATATGCCATTCTGACGCATCAATCGGCCAACACCGCGGTGACCGATGTTCAAGCCGATCTCTTTCAGCTCTTCGGTCATCCGTGGTCTACTATAGCTCAGACGGGATTGCTCTTTGATGTGCGCCAACGTCACCATATCAGATCGCTGTCTGTGGCTGGCAGGGCGGCTGCGAAAGGCCCGCAAGCCGACACCTACGACTTTGCGCAAACGGTTCGCTGGACGGCAATCTATGTGTTCTTCGATGAATCTAAATTTCATTATTTAAGACTCGCGAAGGACTGGGTGGCTTTTTCGAGATGTCCCGGTCCCCCCTGAGGATGCAGACCTCGCAACCAAGCCGGTCATTCTTTTGAGTCAGTCCTAAATCCTCTTTCGAGACCACATCTGCGCCCGGTGCGCCGTGATCTATTTATTCAGCGTCGACATTCCGACACCTGGATCATCAGCAAGCGGCAATACACCGTGACAGGTCCAAAATAGCGAATACGACCGTAGAGCAGATTTGCAATGTCCATCTAATGCCCCTGTGCAGACTACGATCTAAAATGCCTTTGCGTTTCACGCCGAGAATCCGTCCAAGATATAGAACTGCGCAATACCAATTTCAGGGAATCATCCCCATCCTGATTATGCCCTTCAATGCCGTTCTGCAGCCAACCCAAAGGCTTCGTCGCCGTGTGGGATCACGTGGGTGCCGGACATGATACCGCTGCGCCCGACCACCTTGACAGAACATTCGTGACGATTGGCCGGCTGGGGGCACGTAATGGCGATCTGTTCTATCACCTGCACCCGCAGGTTCTGCAGCGCTGCGACATCATCGCAACCGCTCATGCGCAAGCGCCGACCTTGTATCGTCGATCCGGTGAAACAGCCGGAGATTGATGCCATTCTGGACTAGTTTTATGGCTGAACGCATCGCCGTGCCGCAAGATGTCTAGCATCTAGTAGCATGGCGATGGTTTCGACCGTTAGTCTGTTAGGCTGATTGTGCTGCCGCGCGCCAGCGCGCAGCATAGGACAGCCAGTCGCTGCCATCTTCGGTGATGGGCGCGATGTGGGCTGGAGCAGGGGGATGCTGCCCTTCTGGCGCGGCCAAAAGCGCGGCGCCCAAACTGGTGCCGGTGCTGGAAGCGGTGGCCTGCACCGGCCGGCCCGTTGCGGCGGCGAGCATCCGCAGAAAGGGCTGGTTTTTGGTAAACGCCCCTTCGACAATGACAGGACCGCCCGCACCAATCAGATCAAGGCAGGTCGCCGTCATCATCGCAAGATAGAAGCCCACGGCAACCGCGCGCTGCGACGAACCGCTTGATGGCTCCTCCCCCAGCCAATGGGGTGCCGCATCTGGAAAGGGGCCGGTGCCCTGAACGACTGCGGGCATCAGCATGGTGCCCGCTTGCAGCACCTGTCGTTGCGCCGCTTCGTCAGGTGCGGGGGACTTGCCGGGCATCAAGAGATCAAAGGATCGCCCGCCCATGAACCGGGCGGACCGCACTGGATTGCCCGTCGCATCAACGTTGATCAGGGTGTCGCGGCCGGGGTCCAGCGCAACCGCCGCGCCGCCGATGGCCATGGCGATGACCCATGTCCCGGTCGATACAATGGCAAATGGGCCCGTCCGGGCGATCAGATGCGGATAGAGCGAGGCATTGGAATCGTGGATGCCGCAGGTCACGGGCGTTTCGGCGGGCAGGCCGGTCAGTGCCGCGACCTCTTTGGTCAGTGTGCCTAGCCGATCCGTCGACTTGCGCGGCGGTGCGATCTTGTCGCGAATATCAAGCTTGTCCACGAGGCTGGAAAACTGGCCCGTGTCGGGGCACCACAGGTCCGTATGACAGCCCAGCGACGTAACATCCGTTGCCATTGCGCCAGTCAGGCGAAACCCCCAATACTGGGGATAGGTGACGATCGTGCGGGTGCGGGCGTGCAAGCTAGGGTCCTGCTGAAACTGCCAATACAACTGAAGCCCAAGGTTCAGCCCGCCATCCAACGGGGCAGAGCCCGTCTGCGCAAAATCGGGTCTGATCTGGTCGTATCGCCCGCGCAGATGCGCGGGCGCGCCGTATTCATAGTCAAGCACGGGGGCTGCCAAATTGCCCTGGGCGTCCAGCAGGGCGGCGCTGGCCCCGTGGGTGGTCACGGAAATCGCACCGATCCCGTGCGAGAGGTGGAACTGCCCCAACGCCTTAGTCAGAAAGCGCCAGTGCCCTTCGACGTCGAAGTGCGGATAGGGCGGACCTCGCAGTACCCTATTGGGGCGCGTCACGACTGCCACCTCTGCCCCGGTGGCGGGATCGATCAGCGCCAGCTTTGCATTGGTTTTACCGATGTCGATGACAGCGACATGGGTCATGGCAGGTGAAAGACCTGCGTCAGCGGCACGGTGACGGGTGAATTATCCGCATTCGTTTCCATCAGATCCGCCATATAGGTCCACCATTCCTGCATAAGCTGGGTTTGCGGCAATGCATCCATCGTATGATCGCTGCGCCGCCACAGTACGGCGAACAACGTGTCCGTCGCCGGGTCCAGATGGATCGAATAGTCGCTGACACCCGCATCACGCAGCAATGTCCCCAAGGCGGGCCAGATTTCATCATGGCGGCGTTTGTATTCGGCCTGCTGGCCGGGCCGCAGCTGCATAGTAAACGCGTGCTTTTCCATCACCGCCCCCGCGCCATGTTAAACAGACGGGGCAGGGCGATGACACCGATCAGCAGGGCACCGATAAAGATCGACATGACGATTCCGGGTACATTCAGCAGGCCGAGCCCGAAGGTCACAAGCCCCATGATAAAGGCCGCGATGACGACGCCGGGAATTGTGCCGGATCCGCCAAGGATATTGATTCCGCCAAGCACGACCATGGTCACGACCTCCAGCTCTAGCCCCACGCCGATGCTGGGGCGGGTAGAGCCAAGGCGCGAGGTCAGGCAGACAGCCGCAAGGCCAGACATCAGGCCTGTCAGCACAAAAAGGATAAACTTGACTCGCGGCACGCGAATGCCGCTGAACAAAGAGGCAGTAGGATTGTTGCCAATGGCATAGACCGCGCGGCCGAAGTTTGTCCGGTGCAGCAAGATGCCAAATCCGACGGCCAGCAGGGCAAAGATCAACATCTCGACCGTGAAGACCCACCAGATATAGCCCTGACCGAACCACGCAAAGCTTTCGGGGTAGCCGCGATAGGCACCATCACCCAGAACGATAAAGCTGATGCCGCGAAACAGGCTCATGGTACCGATGGTCACAACGATGGACGGCAAGGCAAGTTTGGTCACCAACGCTCCGTTAAAGACCCCGCACAGCACGCCGGTGCCAAGACCGATCATCACCAGTCCCGTGGTGTCGACGCCATGTTGCGCCGCATACCCCATCGCGGTCGAGGCCAGGGCGATAATTGCTGCGACAGACAAATCAATTTCTCCTGCGATGATCAGCAGGGCCATTGCAAAGGCGATCATCGCCTTTTCGGTAAAGTTGAAGGTGGCGTCCGACAGGTTCCACGCATTTAAAAAGTAAGGCGATGCAATGGCATTTGCGATGATAATCGCGATGGCCACCACAACCAGAAGCGCCTCCCAGCTATAGATGATGCGGTGGCTGCGTGTCGTCAGACGGTTCGGCAAGCTACGGCCGGTTTGTTGTGTTGCGTCGCTCATGTCTTTGGCCCCGTTGTGCGTAGGATCAGGCGGCCTTTAGGCCGGTTGCTACGTGAATTCAGGATAACCGCGATAATGATCGCCGCGCCGGAAATTGCCATTTGCCAGAATGGAGAGATGTCGACCACCGGCAGTGCGTTCTTGATCACGCCAAGGAAAAGCGCGCCCAAGACCGCGCCAAACACGCTGCCAATGCCGCCAGCGATAGAGATGCCACCGATAACGCAGGCGGCGATCACGTCCAGCTCGAACCCGCCGGCGATATCGACATAGGCGACGGCATAGCGCGATACCCACAAATATCCGGTCAGGCCGGATAAAGCCCCTGCGATGGTGAAGGCCATGAATTGCGTGCGGCCCACATTAATACCGGTATAGACGGCCGCATGTGGATTTCCGCCTACGGCAAAGAACGACCGTCCCAGCGGCGTGCGGGCAATCATCAGCACAAAGCCTGCGACGCACAATATGGCGCACCAGGACAACACCGGCAGCCCAAGAAAGACGGCGCGGGGCAGGGCCTTAAACGGGGCGGACATTTCATGGCTGTTCACCCATGCCCCGTCAGAGATCAGAAAGATGATGCCGCGATAGATGGTCAGAGTGCCTAGGGTCACAACAATCGGCGGTATGCCTACCTTCCAGACCAAAATACCGTTAAACGCCCCCAGTAAACCGCCCAGCAGAACGACAGCGGTGATAATCACAATGACCGGCAGACCCGGAAACGCGACGTTGAGCAAGGCGGCGACCATCCCGCACAACGCTAGATTGGCCGCGACGGACAGATCGATACAGCGCGTCACAATCACAATCATCTGGCCCAATGTCAGGATGATCAGCGGTGCGCTGTCATTAAACACGCGTCCCAAATTGGCCGGGGCGATAAAGCCGGAAAACCGCGTGGCAATCAGCAGGCAAAGAGCGACCAAGGCGGCGAGCAGCGCGGCCTCTCGGGTCAGGGCAAAACGGCGCAGCATTACGCAGCCATCCCGATGCCGGCGGCATGTCGCACTAGGTTATCGGGCGTCAGCTTGTCTCCTGTCAGTTCAGCGACCATGCGACCTTCTCTCATGACGATGACGCGGTCCGACATGCCCATTACCTCTGGTATTTCGGAACTGACCATGATGACCGACAGGCCCATGGCGGCCAGCTCTGCCATGAAACTGTGGACAGCGGCCTTGGAGCCGATGTCGATGCCCTTTGTCGGCTCGTCTAGGATGATGACGCGGGGCTCGGTGGCCAGCCATTTGGCGATGACGACCTTTTGCTGGTTACCGCCGGACAATTTGCCAACGTCCTGATCCAGCGACGCGGCGCGTAGGTCCAGCCGCTGGGTATATTCGCGGGCGAGGTCGAATTCCTCTGCCAATCGGATAAAGCCGTGGCGAGACGTCTTGCCAAGCGAGGGCAGGGTGACATTCTGAAAAATAGGCATATCAGTGATCGCACCCTGTTTGCCGCGGTCTTCAGGCACATAGACGATGCCGGCATTGACGGCGTCGGCGGGCGAGCGGATTACCGTAATCTTGTCGCCGATGCGGCAAACACCCTTGGAGGGTGTGGTGATCCCGATCAGCGATTGCATGAACTCTGACCGGCCAGCGCCGACCAAGCCATAAAAACCAAGGATTTCACCCTTGTGCAGCTTAAAGTTGATGTCGTCGAATTCGGTAGGATGGGCATAGCCCGTGACCTGCAAGACCACCTCTCCCGGGGCGTGAACGCGCTGGGGAAAGATCTGGTCGACGCTGCGTCCGACCATCATTTGCACCAGATCGTCCTGACCTACACCCGCCATAAGGCCGTCACCGACGAACTGGCCGTCACGAAATACGGTGTATCGGTCAGCTATGCGAAAGATTTCGTCGAACTTGTGGCTGATAAATAGGATTGCCTTGCCTTGCGACTTCAGGTGCTCGACCAGCTTATAAAGCTCTTCAATTTCTTTTTGAGACAATGCGGCCGTAGGCTCGTCCATAATTACGACGCGGGCATCAATCGACAGGGCGCGGGCGATAGCGACAAGGTGTTTTGACGCGATACCAAGATCGCGCAGCTTTGCATCTGGGTCCAGCGGCGCACCAATGCTGTCTAGCAGTGCGCGGGCGTCCTGTGTCATGCGGGCGGTGTCAATCAGGCCAAAGCGGCCGCGGGGCGCATGACCGATAAAGATGTTTTCGGCCACGGACAATTCGTCGAACAGGACGGTTTCTTGATGAATAGCCGTGATCCCATGGCGGGATGCGTCATGGGGGGTGGCAAATCTCACAGGCTTGCCATCCACAAGGATTTGCCCGCCGTCAGGCCGATAGATCCCCGTCAAGGTTTTGACGACCGTAGATTTGCCTGCGCCGTTTTCTCCGATCAACGCCGTAACCTGGCCGGGATAAAGCGACAGTTTCACCTGATCCAGCGCGGTGACACCAGGGAACGTCTTAACAATGCCATCAAGGGCAACAACAGGAATATCGGACATAATGGGGGCTTTCGAGTAAAGGTGTGGGCCCCGGCGACAAGCACCGGGACCCCCTGCGATTAAAAAATCGACTTGAACTCTTCGATGTTGGACGCGTCATAAACAAACGGGTCGGCCATCGCGCCCGCGTTCGTGTCGTCCAGCGTCAGCGTGCCCATACGGCCCATCGGAATTTCTGCGCCGGGTTCAGCAACAGCGCCGTTCTGGCTCAGCTCGTAGGCCAGCATGGTAGCAGAGTAACCAAGATCAATAGGGTTCCAGATCGCAAAGGATTTGGACGCACCCGATTCAATGGCACCAGCCATTTCAGACGGCAGGCCCAAACCAGTCACATTGACCTCGCCAACCTTGCCGGCGTCAACAACGGCCTGCGCTGCGGCCACGATGCCAACGGATGTTGGCGCGATAATTGCCTTCAGGTCGGGGTAGGTTTGCATCAGGCCGGTCGCCTCGCGGTAGGATTTGTCCGCCAGATCGTCACCGTATACAGTGCCCACAACATTGATGCCGGGATAGTTGGGCAGCACCTTTGTCATTTCTTCGATCCAGATGTTCTGGTTGGTCGAAGTTGTCGTGGCCGAAAGAACAGCCACGTCGCCGCCATCTGGCAAGTGGTCCGCGGCCAGCTTGACAATCATGTTGCCGATCAGCGGGTTCGATGACGGGTTCAGGTGTAACTGACGACCTTCTTCTGCAACGCCGGAGTCCCAGCTAAGCACTGTGATGCCGCGGTCCATTGCTTTTTTCAACGCTGGCACAAGGGCATCCGTGTCGTTGGAAGAGATCGCGATTGCATCGACCTGTTGCGCGATCAGGCTATTGATGACTTCAATCTGGCCTTCTGCGGTGGTGTCGGTGGGACCAGTGTAGATAATTTCTACGTTGCCCAACTCCGCTGCGGCTTCTTCAGCACCCTTTGCGGCTGCTTCAAAAAATCCAATGCCAAGCGCCTTGACGACCAGCGCGATACGCACGTCGTCCTGTGCCATCGCCGGGCTGGCGATCATGGTTGCGGCCATCGCGGCCCCGCCAATTAGTTTCGTTAAAACACCCATGTTGTATCCTCCCAGATAAGTATGGTGGGGCAGTGCCCCGGGTTCAGGTGGCCGTGGCCTGCGCGCTTGCAGCTCCCGGTGTCGTGACGATTAACGTGACGTCCGCTGCCTCCAACATTGCGGCGTCACGGTCGGTGATGCGGTCGTCGGTAATGACCGTGTCGATGCGGTTAAGCGGGCAAAGCAGCAGGCTGGACCGGTTCGCAAACTTGGAACTGTCGACAAGTACAATCAGCTCGTCCGCCTGGCCGATCAATTTTTGCTCGGCCTGGATCAGCAGGGGGTCCGCCTCCATTAGACCAAGCGGACCCAGCCCCTGCGCGCTCATGAACATGCGGCGCGCGTAAAAATTGCGCGTCACGTCGTTGTCGAAGGGCGACAGGATGATGTTCTGCTCCCGGTAAATGGCACCGCCGGACAACATGATCGTATTGCGTGAATGCTTGAGTAGGTGTTCGGCGATCGGAAAGCTGTTGGTAAAGACCTGCATCCGCTTAGACGCCAGCGGATGCACCATCTGAAACGTGGTAGTGCCGCCGTTGATGATAATCGGTTCACCGTCGTCGCACAGGTCGACGGCCGCGCGGGCAATCGCCTGCTTTGCTGCAATGTTAATCGTCTCGTTCAGTGCAAACGGACGCCCGGCCAGACCAGTAAAGGTTTGCGGGGTCATCGCCTCTGCTCCGCCGCGGACCCTGCGCAGCTTCTTTTGCATGTGCAGGGTGGCGATATCACGACGCACTGTCGCTTCTGATGCGCCAGTCAGGCTGCACAGATCAACGACAGTCATCACAGGCCGGTCCTGAACGGACGACAGGATGATGCGATGACGTTCTTTTTCGTGCATTGAGATTCCCCCCGAATTAGCGATCAGACTGCGGATCAAATCAGTATTCGTCAATCATTAATTTTCAAAAACAATCATTCTGCAACGCAGCATGATTGAAGATGACTAGTTATGATTGACAAGCCCATGCGCCTGCCGCAGTTTTGCAGGCAATCATAGTGGGCATTGCCCAAGGGGGGATACCGGAATGACCGACGCAAATGCGCAACCGCGCCTTAAAAATAAATGGGATGACGACACGGCCGCTGGGATGACCCAGCCGGAACTTCTGCTGTATCGGTCGAACCTTTTAGGCTCCGATAAGCGAATCACGAACTACGGCGGCGGTAACACGTCATGTAAAGTGATGCAGGCCGACCCATTGACGGGCGATCAGGTCGAGGTGCTTTGGGTCAAAGGCTCTGGCGGCGACGTCGGTTCGATCAAGATGGACGGCTTCGCTACGCTGTACATGGACAAGCTGCGCGCATTGAAGGGTCTGTATCGCGGGTTGGAGCATGAGGACGAAATGGTCGGCTATCTGCCGCACGCAACGTTCAATCTTAATACTCGTGCAGCGTCCATCGACACGCCCTTGCACGCCTATGTGCCGCGCAAGCATGTCGATCACATGCACCCCGACGCGATCATCGCGATTGCCGCCAGCGTCAATTCAAAGGAGCTGACGCAGGAAATTTTTGGCGACGACATTGGTTGGCTGCCTTGGAAAAAGCCCGGGTTCGAGCTTGGTCTGTGGCTGGGTGACTTTTGCGAAAAGAACCCTGATGCCAAGGGTGTCGTGCTGGAAAGCCACGGGCTGTTCACATGGGACGACGATGCCAAGGCTTGCTATGCCCTGACGCTAGAGATTATCCAAAAAGCAATGGACTGGTTCGGCGCACAAACCGCTGGCAAGCCAGCTTTTGGCGGTGAAAAGCATACAGCATTGCCAGTCGATGACCGCCGCAACGTCGCCGCCCGCTTGATGCCCGCCATCCGCGGCATGGTGTCGGGTCAGCAGCATATGGTTGGTCATTTCGATGACAGCGACGCGGTGCTGGGATTTGTGAATGCAAAGGACATGGAGCCGCTTGCCGCGCTTGGCACGTCCTGCCCGGACCATTTCCTGCGGACCAAAATCCGGCCGTTGGTCGTTGACTTTGATCCGGCAAAGCCTGACGTCGATGCGACCCTTGCCGGCCTGCCGGATGCTGTTGCAGCGTATCGCGAGGACTACAAAGCCTATTACGATCGTTGCAAACATGCAGACAGCCCGGCTCTTCGTGATCCCAACGCTGTCGTCTATCTGGTGCCCGGCGTCGGCATGATCACCTTTGCCAAGGACAAAGCCACGGCGCGTATTTCGGCAGAGTTCTACATCAACGCAATTAACGTCATGCGCGGCGCAAGTACAGTCAGCACTTACCAAGGTCTGCCAGAGCAGGAAGCATTCGATATCGAATACTGGCTTTTGGAAGAGGCAAAGCTGCAGCGCATGCCTAAGCCAAAAGCGCTGGCAGGGCGCGTCGCTCTTGTAACGGGCGGTGCTGGCGGCATTGGTTCTGCCACGGCTGAACGCTACCTGCGCGAAGGGGCCTGCGTCATGCTGGCCGATATCGACGAGGCGGCATTGGTCGAAACCGTCGCGGGTCTGTCCGCTAGTTTTGGCCCCGACGTTGTGCGTAGCACGCTGATGAACGTCACGGACGAAGCCGCCGTTACGCAATCCTATACGGATATTGCTGTCGCGTTTGGCGGCGTCGATATCCTGGTCTCGAACGCCGGCATTGCATCCTCTGCCCCGGTCGAGGACACCTCGCTTGAGATGTGGAACCGCAACATGGCGATCCTGTCGACCGGCTATTTCCTTGTCAGCCGCGAAGCGTTCAAGGTGATGCGCACGCAGGATATCGGTGGTGCCGTCGTTTTCGTCGCATCCAAGAACGGTCTTGCGGCCTCTCCCAATGCGTCGGCTTATTGCACGGCCAAGGCGTCGGAAATCCACCTGGCCCGCTGCCTGGCTTTGGAAGGTGCGGAGGCTGGCATCCGTGTGAACGTGGTCAACCCCGACGCTGTGCTGCGCGGGTCCAAAATTTGGTCCGGCGACTGGCTTGATCAGCGCGCTAGCACCTATGGCAAAGACAAAGACGGCCTAGAGGAAATGTATCGCCAGCGGTCCATGCTAAAGCGCAATGTGCTGCCAGAGGATATTGCCGAGGCCGCGTATTTCCTTGCCTCTGATCTGTCAGCGAAATCGACGGGAAATATCATCAACGTCGATGCGGGCAACGTTCAGGCGTTCACGCGTTAAGCGAGGAGGGGAGGAGACCACCATGATCGATCAAGATATCATTGATGCATCCAACGATGACGTCAGAACGGATCTGCACACCGATTACGAAAGCCTCGGCGCGCGCCTCGACCGCCGCGGCATCAGCATTGATGCAATCATGCAAAAGGTTGCGGGCTACGGGGTTGCGGTGCCGAGCTGGGGCGTCGGCACCGGCGGCACACGCTTTGCCCGCTTTCCCGGCGCAGGAGAGCCGCGCGGCATCTTTGACAAACTGGACGATTGCGGCGTCATTCACCGCCTGACGGGTGCAACGCCGTCCGTGTCCCTGCACGTGCCTTGGGACAAGGCCGATCCCGCTGACCTGCTTAGCAAGGCCCAAGAAGTCGGGCTAAGTTTTGATGCGATGAATTCTAACACCTTTCAGGATCAGGCCGGGCAGGCGCATAGCTACAAGTTCGGGTCCCTGTCGCACACTGATGCCGCAACCCGTGCGCAGGCGGTGGAGCACAACCTTGAATGCATCGCCCTTGGGGACAAGATTGGGTCCAAGGCGCTAACGATTTGGGTTGGCGACGGATCAAACTTTCCGGGCCAGGTAAATTTCTCTCGGCAGTTCGAACGCTATTTGGATGCGGCGGCGCAGGTCTATGCTGGATTGCCTGCCGACTGGCGCTTATTTACCGAACACAAGATGTACGAGCCTGCGTTCTATTCGACCGTCGTGCAGGACTGGGGCACAAACCTGATGATCGCGCAGCATCTTGGTAATCAGGCCTTCTGTCTGGTGGACCTCGGCCATCACGCGCCCAACGTGAACATCGAGATGATCGTCGCGCGGCTTGTTCATGCGCAAAAGCTTGGCGGCTTTCATTTCAATGATAGCAAATACGGTGACGACGATCTAGATACGGGCAGCATTGATCCGTACAGGCTGTTTTTAGTGTTCAACGAATTAGTTGCTGCAGAGGGTGTCGCGGGGTTCGATCCGATGCATATGCTGGACCAAAGCCACAACGTCACTGACCCGATCGAAAGCCTAATGTCATCCGCGATGGAAGTGCAGCGTGCTTACGTGCAGGCTTTATTGGTTAATCGCACAGAACTAGAGGGCGCACAGAACGCAAATGACGCTCTGGCTGCGCAGGCGGCACTCAAGACTGCATTCCGTACAGATGTAGAGCCAATTCTTGCTATGGCCCGTTTTGAAAAAGGTTGCGCCATTGATCCAATCACAGCTTACCGCGCTGCTGGCTATCGGGCAAAAATTGCTTCTGAACGTCCTGCTGTTGCACCAGGAAGTAGCGGGATCGTATAGCGCTGGTTAAGGTAAGCGTTAATCGGCTACGAAGATATGCTTAAGACCACCAGCCTAAGTTTGTTTTAGGCTGGTGTTTTGCAAGGTTACCATAGCGCCAAATCTGCCATGGAACGCTTCACCGCGCATATTGGCAAGAGATGATTTGGCAAGAGATTACGATGACTTCTAAAAGAAAAATTAGATCCTTGCCGAGTTTGCGCTGACTTCGCTTGGAGAGCAAAAGCGCGTGAAGGGTAATTTGATCAGCGCTTATGGCACAGGCCTTACCATAGATGGGGCGACACAGACGCCCAAGTGTCAGGCGTCGTTTATCCAGCTCAGCGTCGCATCCGTGTCACCGCCGGGCTTGTATTCGGCCCCCAGGGGTGCGTCATATCCCAGCCGCGTGATGGTGCTGAAGATGTGGGCATAGTTGACCTCGCCTTGGTCCGGGGCCCCCCGGTCGGGGACAGAGGCAAATTGGATGTGACCGATAGAAGGCAGGAGCGTTTCGATCCGGTGGGTCAGGTCCCCTTCCATCAGCTGCACGTGGTAGCAATCAAACATCAGTTTCAGGTTCGTGAACCCGACGTCGGCGATCACGGCCAGCGCGTGATCGGTTGTAATCAAGAAATAGCCCGGTGCGTCATATTTATTCAGCGGCTCGATCAGGATCGTGATCCCGTGGGGGGCCGCCTTTTCGCAGGCATAGCGCAAGTTTTCAACGAAGGTCTTATGGGCATCTCGGCCCTCCGCAAACCCGGCCATGACGTGAATGTTGGGCGTGTTGATCGCGACTGCATAGGCAATCGCCTCATCAATGGCGGCGCGCGCGTCTTTGTCGCGCCCGGGCAACGCGGACAATCCATTCTCGCCGGCCGCTACATCCCCCCGCCGAGTGTTGAGCCCCAACATGCGCAGGCCGGTTTTCTGCAAGGCCGCTGTTACAGCCTCGGTGGGCACGTCATAGGGCCAATGGCATTCCACAGCGCTAAACCCTGCTGCCTTGGCCGCATGGATCGCCTCGGGCAAGGGTCGGTCCGCCCAAAGAAACCCCAAGTTCGCAGAAAATCTCATACGTCCCACTCCACATTAAATTTTGTGATCAAGGCCTGCTGCTGTGCCTCTGTCAGCATCCGTGGGTTCATGCCACGCGTAAGCATGGCCAGCCGCGCGGTGTCTTCGAGCTCTTCGATGGCATTGCATGCGGCTTCGATATCCTTGCCGGCAACAACCGGCCCGTGATTGGCCAGCATGACCGCACTGCGCTTGCCGGCAAGCCCGCGCACAGCCTCTCCCATTGCCGGATCCCCGGGCAAAAAGAACGGCAGCAGCTTGACCTTCCCCAGCTTCATGATTCCGTAAGGCGTCAGCGGTGGCAAGAAATTATCTTCATCCGCGTCCGGCATCAGCGACAGCGCGACCGAGTGGCAGGAATGCAGATGCACCACCGCGCCTGCCGTGCTGCGTGTGTCATAAAATGCCGTATGGAGCGGCATTTCCTTCGTCGGCTTGTCGCCGTCGATATGTCTGCCGGATGCATCAAAGCGGCTGAGCCTGCTCGGATCAAGCCTGCCAAAACTTGTCCCCGTAGGGGACACCAACAGCCCGCCATCATCGGTCCGGGCAGAGATGTTGCCGGTGCTGCCACCGGTCAGTCCGCGATCAAATATAGACTTGGCCAGCAGACAGATTTGCTCGCGCAGTTTTGCTTCGCTTGTCATACTGCGCCGAGCTTTTCTTGGGCATCGGTAAAGAAGGTTTCTGTCCCGAAATTGCCGGATTTAAGTGTCAAAGCAATCTGATGCCCGCCCGACTGGCAATAGGTCCAAGGGACACCCGGTGCAATTTCTGCCCCAATATCAAGCTGGGTTACCCCAAGTGCTTTGGTAACAGCCCCCGACGTCTCGCCGCCCGCGACGATGACCCGGCGCGCCCCTTTGTCCCGTGCCGCTACAGCACAGGCTGAAAGGGTAGCCTCTACAATCTCTCCGGCACCGGCCACACCCAGTTTTTCTTGCGCTGCGCGAACGCTTTGCGGGCTGGCCGTTGCATAGATGATCGGAGCTTTGTCGAGATCTTGCCTGGACAACCAATCAAGCGCTTTTTGCGGGCCGTTCTCGGCCAATGCCTGCGGATCCAACTGGAACGCCGGAATGCCGCGGCTTGTGTAGTCGGCCACCTGTTTGTTCGTCATGGCGGAGCAGCTGCCAGACAGCACAATCGTTGCCACCCCAAGCTGCGGCGCTTTTGCCTTAGGGGCGTCTGCCGACAAAGTGCCATCCGCCAAATAGAGGGCGGGAAGAGGCATTGCTACGGCACTTCCGCCCGTCATGAGAGGCATATTACGGCAGGCTTCGGCAATAATCTCCAGATCTGAATTGGCAACGGCATCGACGACCACATGCGCCACGCCATTGGCTTTCAGCTGCGCGAGTTCATTTCGAAGGGCGTCGGATCCTTGCGCCACGGTCAACCTATCGGCCAGACCGACCGGGCGACTGACCTGCGTTTGCAGAAGCCGCATCAAGTTGCTGTCACGCATCGGGGTTAGCGGGTGGTCCCTCATGGGGCTTTCTGCCAAAGGCTGCTGTCCGACAAAAAGGTTACCCATAAAGATGGCGCGCCCGTTTTCGGGGAAAGCCGGGCAATAGATCGTCTGGTCAGTGCCAAGGTCGGCCATCAGCGCCTCGGCGACGGGGCCAATATTGCCTTCCGCCGTCGAGTCAAAAGTGGAGCAGTATTTCCAGAAGAACCTTTGCGCCCCAGCTGCCTGCAACCACTTCAACGCGGTTCGGGTCTCGGTGATCGCCTCCTCAACTGGTGCGGTACGAGACTTTAGTGCGATGACTTCGAAAGCGGCAGTTTCAGAAGGCGGGGTGTCGGGAACGCCGATGCGCAGGGAGACGCGTACGCCACTTCGTGCGAGCAAACCCGCAAGATCGGTTGCGCCTGTAAAGTCATCAGCAATGCAGCCAAGGACGGTTGTCATGCGTCCTCTCCCGGCAGGGTCAATCCAGCGTTGCGGGCATATACCTTGGCGACGGCTGCGTCGTCTTCTTGACCATGTCCCATCCCGGCAGCTGCAATAAATTGTTGTAGCGCTACCGCAGTAATGGGTGCGCTAAACTGTGCTGATTTTGCGATATCGAGTACGATGCCAAGGTCTTTGGGCCAGATGTTGATCGAACTGTGCGGCGTGTAGTCCCCCGCTACGATATGGGGCGCGCGGTTCTCCAGCATCCAGCTGGTTCCGGCGCATTTACTGATAACTTCAACAAACTTCTCAGGAGCCACGCCTTGGGTCATTCCAAAGGTCAGCGCCTCGGCCATGGTGGCGATATGGACGCCAGCCAAAAGCTGGTTCACCGCCTTCATCGCGCTGCCAGCCCCGACTTCGTCACCAAGTTCGAAAACCGTTTCGGCGATACTGTCCAGCAGTGGGCGCGCGGCAGAGAATGCTTGCGCGGTGCCGGACGCCATGATCGAAAGTTGACCGCTGGCGGCTTTGATCGACCCCCCGGAAATCGGCGCATCAAGATAGTGAACGCCGTATTCATCGCACCTTGCAGCCATGTCTTTTGCGAAGGCCGGAGGGACGGTCGCGCAGGCCAATACAACGGTGCCGGGTTTCAGTTTCGCAACGATGCCGTCCTCTCCGAACAGAACGCCTTCGGTTTGGGCGGCATTCAATACCACCACCGCAATGGCGTCCAGTGTTTCGGCGACCGTAGAAAGAGGAGCATCTTGCCCCCCTTTGGCCTGGAACTTGGCGACCTGGTCCGGGTTGATGTCAACGCCCCAGACCTTGTGTCCGCCACGCAGTGCCGAAGTGGCTATACCATAGCCCATCGAACCAAGGCCGATGATCGCAACATTTTTAGAATTCTTGGAGTTGATGGTCATTTTAGTTTCCTTTGACCCAGTTCGGCAGCCACAGGGCGACGTCAGGGAAGAATAGCACGATAGCAAGCGCGACGACTTGAATGCAGATAAATGGGATCAGCGCGCGAAAGATCTCGGACAAGCTCATGTCCTTAGGCGCGACAGATTTCAGGTAGAAGGCAGCAGGGCCAAAAGGCGGCGAGAGGTAGCTGACCTGCATATTCATAGCAAAGAGAATGCCGAACCATACCGGGTCCATGCCAAGCTTGATGATAATCGGCACGAAGATCGGCATGGTCAGCAACGCGATGCCGATCCAATCCATAAATAAGCCCAATATCACGAGAATACCCATCATGATCAGCACAATGACAATCGGTGAGGCACCACTATCGAGGATGGTGCTTTCGATGAACCGGTTGCCACCCATCAGGTTGTAGACACCCACCAACGCTGCGGCACCCAGGCCGATCCAGATGATCATTCCGCAAGTCTCAAGCGTCTGTTTCAGGCTGTCGCGGATAAGGACCCAAGTTACTTCACCCCGAATAGCCGCTGCAAGAAAGACGCCGAAAACACCCATAGCGGCGGCTTCGGTAACAGATGCAATGCCACCGTAAATCGAACCCAAGACGGTCACCGCTACGCCTATTGGCAAGATAACGCCACGCATCTTGCGCAATTTCTCGGACATCGGGATATTAAGTTCTTCGTCCGAAATCGGCGGGCCCATCTCGGGGTTCGCATAGCAGCGGATAAGAATGTAGATGATGTAGAACGAAGCCAGCATCAGGCCCGGTGTCACTGTAGCAAGAAACAGATCACCAATGGAAACGCTGGCGGTAAGCCCGTAGACAATTAGAACAATTGACGGCGGGATCATCGTGCCAAGCGACCCACCTGCACACACCGTGCCAATGGCCAGCGCGCGGTTGTAGCCAAGCCGCAGCATCTGCGGTAGCGCGATCAGGCCCAGAAGAACAATTTCGCCGCCAATGATGCCGGAAATGGAAGCGAGGAACACGGCTGCGACCAATGTTTGGACCGCGACCCCGCCCTTGATGCGACCAGCGACAAGACGCATCGCATCATACAGATCCCGCGCCATGCCTGAACGGTCCAAGAGGGACGCCATCAAAACGAACATCGGGATGGCAACAAGAACGTATTCATTGACGAAAGAGTAAATGCGGCTCGACACCAAAGGCACGCCGGATGTTCCGAACCATGCAATCGTGAACAGGATCGCAATCAGGCCGGTGACAAAGGCCAACGGGATACCCGTCAAAATGAGCACCATGATCGAGCCGACAAGCAATAGTGAACCCGTCTGGATGCCGAGATTCCGACCTTCGGAAAACAACAAGTGACCGCCAATTGCGAGGATCGCGAAAACGGCCCCGATGCCAATGATGGCCCATTTGCTTGGTGTCTCGCCGGCGCTTTGGCGATATCCAGTGCCCTTCCAGGCGGTCCAAATATGGCCCACCGACTGAATTGCTAAAACGATTGCAGTAATCAGCAGCATCATCTTAATGACGGCAGGCGTAATTGGATTCCAAGCCGAGCCCGAGCGTTCGAGGCGAATGTCGCCCTGTGGCGTCCACCACGACTTTTCCACCATCGTGTAGGCCGCGTAGGCAATCGCTACCGCAAAGAACAACGCAAGTAGGCCGTTTACAACATCCAACAGTCTCCGCGTGCCGCCACTTGTGCCGAAATAGATTAACCCGATGCGTATATGCCTGTCTGCTGCAAGACACTGCATACCGCCGTATAGGTAGCATGCGGCGATCAGCGCGATCACTGTCTCATGCGCCCAGATCGTCGGTGCATTGAAGAAATACCGCACGACGATCTCGTAGAGGGAAATCACCGTTGCAATGGCAAACAGAAAACTAAAGGCTGTCCCTACGGAAATTATGCCTCGATCCAAAGCGTTCTGTGGACCGGCACTTTCTTCTTCGTGGGCCCGTTTTAGTGCTTGGAGCTGCGCCTCGACTTCGGCTTCAATCATCGCCGATTCATGCTGTGCCATGGTCCCCTCCCGGAACGTGAGCTGTATTTTGGACCGAGGGGGTCAGAACCGGCCCCCTCGCAACGCTATAAAAGTCGTGCGTTAATCGACCAGAAGACCGGCCTCGGTCAGATAGGCCGTGACACTTTCGTAGGCTTTGCCGGCCATCTCGGAACGCTCTGCCCAATTGGCCCACTGCGACTTTGCTATGCCACGGAACCGCGCACGCTCTTCGTCGGACCAGTTGATTACGGTGATGTCTGGATCGGCCATCGCTTCTGCAACGGCGACCTCGTTCTGCTCGTCCAGCTGACTGACCATATCTCGCGCAAAGACGGAAACTGACTCGTTCAGGATGGTCTGGAGATCCTCAGGCAAGCCGTCATAGATCTCCTTGTTGATCGACACCTCGATCACGGGCATCGAGTGAAAGCCGGGGTAAAGCGGATATTTGGCGAACTCATGCATGCCTTGCGCATGGTTGGTCGAGAACACGGTATAATCCGCAGCGTCGATGACACCCTTTTCCAACGAGGTGTAGACCTCGGAGCCGGGCAGGTTCACCGGCGAAGCGCCAGCTGCGGCGAATACTTCCTGCACCATACCTTCCGGCGCACGCATCTTGATACCTTCGAGATCGTCAACGCCATAGATCGGAACTGTCGAAAGGAAGGCTTCAACGCCCGTTGCAGATGCGCCGAGGAATTGCAGACCATAGGGGTTTACCAGCTCATTAAAGAGCTCCTTGCCGCCGCCGTTTTCCATGTAGTCGAACATCTGCTCGGGTGCGGACCATGCACCAACGAGGTTGCCCAACATGGCAAAGGCCGGATCCTTACCCGAGAAATATGAGGGGTCTGTGATGTGGCCCTGTAGAATGCCCGCACCTGCTGCGTCGAGCGTTTCGTTGTGCGCCACCACGGTGCCCACTGGCACAACAGTGATTTCGATGCGGCCGTCAGACAGTTCATTAACCCGTTCAGCCCAGGTCTCCTCGATAGGAAAGAAGTTATCCCCAGCCTGTGCCGAAGTCTGGAACGTCCATTGGTACTCTTGCGCCAGCGCGGTGCTCGCGGAGAGCGTTGATGTAGCAACGATGCCACTCAGGACAAGCGATGTGAAAGTGTAGTGTGTCATGGTTCCTCCCACAGCGCCGCAATAGCGCTGTTTTTCTGTTGTTTGTGGCCTCCTCCGAAACCACGGCTATGCCCGAGCTAATTCACCGGCATCGCAACCGGTATCGATACCGGTATTGATACCAGTGCCTAATTCGCCCTAAGCTGTCAATACTTCGACGTCGACTTTGCGATACAGATGCGTGAACAAAGGCTTGGTTCTTGCTGGCGATGGGCCACCTAGCGACAGGCAAATTGAAGGCAAGTCTATGAAAAGCAGGAAAACCTTAGCCGATGTCGCCGCCGCCGCCGGTGTCAGCAAAATGACAGCGTCGCGCGCGCTTCGTGGCGACAAGGACGTTTCGCAGGCGAACATTAAGCGGGTCAAACAGGCCGCACGCGAGATCGGCTACTACGGGAATCAGTTCGCCTCCTCCCTCTCGAGCAAGCACACCGACCTGATCGGCGTCGTGGTGCCCAGCCTGTCAAACATCGTTTTCCCGCAAGTCATGTCCGGGGTGACCGACGCGCTAAAGGGCACCTTGTTGCAGCCGGTTTTCGGGGTCACCGACTATGACCCAGAAATAGAATACGAAACCTTGCGAAACATGTTGTCATGGCGCCCTGCCGGCTTGATCGTGACCGGGCTCGACCAACCGCCCGAAACCCGCCAGCTGCTAAAAGATGCCGGCGTTCCGGTTGTTCAAATTATGGATATCGACGGCCATCCTGTCGACGCCTGTGTCGGGTTTTCGCATAGTGAGGCGGGCCATGACATTGCAACCGCGCTATATAAAACAGGATTGCGGCGCTTTGGGTATGTGGGGCGCAACCTCGACAAAGATCTTAGAGCCGCGAAACGCAAACAAGGTTTCCAAAGCGCATTGCGCGACCAAGGGCTCGCTTTTGTTAACATAACCGATGGATCGGATTTGCCCGTCGATGTGACGGCGCTTTCGGCTGTTGATTGCGGCCGCCGTTTGACTGCCGACCTGCTGAAGCGCAAACCCGATCTTGATTGCATTTATTTCTCGAACGATGACCTTGCCTTTGGTGGCCTCTGTCACTGCATCGCCCAAGGCATCGATGTTCCCGGTGATGTCGCGCTGGCAGGTTTCAACGGTTTGGGCATCATCGAAGGGTTTCCCGGCAAGATCGCAACTTCACGGACAGCGCGCAAAAAGATTGGCGAGCAAGCCGCACGGACGATTCTAGAGACTTTGGAACACGCTGTTGCCGAAATGGAAAAACTGCACATCCTGAAGCCAGAAATATCGCTTGGCGAACTGGCTGGGGCCAATGATAAGTCCGACTGACCTTGACCGGCTACGACCTTGATAGCTCTGATTGCAAGCTGTCAAAGATACCTCTCTTCTTGGAGGCCGATGTGACCCGTTGCGAAAGTTCGAAATTGTTTCGACAGATCTGAGCTGTCTCATACGATCGGTTAGGGTATATCTCCGCGGCAGAACTGAGGCGCAAAGTCCGCATCTGGCTGATCGGAATGAGCAGCCGCGAAAGCACGGTATTGGAACGGGAAAATCCGATATCTGTGAAAAATTGGTCGAGTGAAATGCACGGCACCGCAGCAACAAGTAAGCCGCACGCGCAAAGGGATACTGCGTCAGCGAAGGCTTGGTATCCAAGGTCGGCTAAGTCCGCACAGCTGGCATAGAACGGGGAAAATGCTGTGCAACCGTTTTAATGTCTGAGGTGCAACTAGCTTCCTAGACACCTGCCTTGGTTAATTTCTGCTGTCTGATTTCGAAGTCAACGGGCGGCAGTATGCCGTTGTTCGTGTGCTTGCGTTTTAGGTTGTAGAACATTTCGATGCAATCGAACACGTCCCGCTTGGCGTCATCCCTGGTCGGATAGGTGCGGCGCCTGATCCTCTCGCGTTTCAAGAGCTGGAAGAAGCTTTCGGCCACGGCATTGTCGTGGCAGCCGCCGCGGCGGCTCATGCGGGATTTGGCTGCCATCCAACGACACGGGGTGAGAACAGGTCAATGACGACCCACAGGGACAGCCAGCCCTCATGGGTTTTGATTTTGATGTCCGTCACTCAGACTTGATCTGGTGCAAACGTCTGAAACTGCTGCTCCAGCCTGTTCTCAGTCACCACCGCAGGCTGACCACCGTATCGGCCCGGACGGTGCCCGTCGCCGACCTGTGCGGCGATTCCGGCCAAGGATGCCAGCCGCGCCACCCGGGTCTGCGAGATGCGTTCTTTCTGGTCGCGCAGATCGCCAGTGAGCTTGCGATCGCCATAAACCCTGCCGCTGTCCGCCCAGGCCTGCCGGATCAGCTCGGTCTGACGCACATCTTCTTGCGCAGGGTTCCTTAAGCCATGCATAGAGGCCATCGAAATGAACCCGCAGCACCCGGCACATGGCCCTCACGTGGAACTGGTTGCGATGTGCGCGGCCGCCTTATTTAAAATAGCGCGCTCCTTTGGGGCTGGATGACCGAACAGCTTCATCCATTTGTAGAGCGAATGCGTGCTGAGCCCAATCGCTAGGAAACGTCCCGCACCGGATACCCCCGCACCGTGATCTGGTGCACCGCATCGCGCCTGAACTCGTCACTGTAATTGTTCGTCCCCATGTCGCCCTCCTTGCTTCAAAGTTAGGGGGCAATGCGTCTACAAATCTAGGGGCACCTCAGAGAGCTTTGGCGGCGGCAGTATCAAAACGGTGAGCTTGGGTACTCTTGCCGGGTATCGCTTGTGCCGGTGAGCATGAAAACGAAAGCTTCTGCGCCGCGCAGTATATCCGGTTATTCCAATTCACCTGCGAATTTTAAGAAAGAGATACGCTTCCATAAATTTGCTTGACTGCAGAAATAACGGCAATGTATGACACCGATGTCATGACATCGGTGTCAGCCTCGCGGCCTGCGCTCCATTTGTCGGGCGGGGAGGGAAAGCATGAGCACAATTTACGATGTCGCAAAGGCGGCAGGCGTTTCGCCTAAAACGGTCAGCCGCGTGTTGAATGGCGACGCACCCGTGAAAGCGGAGACCGCCAAGATTGTGCGCCAGGTTATCAAAGAACTTAGCTATGCCCCTTCCTCTGCGGCACGCGCGATGCGGTCGAACAAATCAGGACTGATTGGATTAATCACTGGCGCGATTTCGCTCGACACATCGATGCCCGACAATTCGGGCCTGCCGGACCTGTTCATCGTGCAGGGCGTTCAAAAGGCAATGGAACCCACCGGCAAGACGGTGCTGATTGCCGACAGCGGGGGACGCCAGGATCGGGTCGCCGCACTGATGCAGACGTTTGAACAACATCGTGTTGAAGGCATTATTTATGTCGCTGACCACCACCGCCGCGTAGCATTGCCTGCTGTTTCAACACAGACCCGGTTGGTGCTGGCGAATTGCTATGACGAAATTGGGACACCATGCGTGCTGCCCCACGACCGCAAAGGCCAGCAGATGCTGGTCGCAGATTTGATAGCCCGCGGTCATCGGCGCATTGCCTACCTGACCCTGAATGCCGAAATGGACGCAACCCGATTACGCACCCAAGGCTACCGCGACGCGCTGGCCGCTGCTGACATAACTTATGACCCTGCGCTGGTGATCGTCGGCGGGATCGGCACAGCAGATCATGATGCAGAGGTGCAAGTGCTGTGGGACGCCATTGACCGCGTTCTGTCACTGGAAGAGCCCCCCACCGTGATCTGCTTTGGCAACGACCAGATGGCAATGCGCGCATACGGAATTCTGCGGTCGCGTGGGGTCAGCCTGCCGCAGGACATCAGCGTCGCGGGCTATGACAACCACCGGATGATTACGCAGACGCTTTATCCGACGTTAACGTCGGCAGAGCTTCCTTATCATGCCATGGGCGTGCGGGCGACGGAGCTGCTGCTGCGCATGATCGATGATGCCGCGGACGTGCCAGAAGCTCCGGTTCTGGTCAGCGGCCCCGTGCATGTCGGCCAGTCCGTCATGACGCTGCCAACACCCATTACTAAACTAACGTCAATCGGGAGGATGACACAATGAAGACCAAAGCAACTTTGACCGCAGCCCTGCTGGCAACGGCAGGATGGTCCACGATGGCGGCGGCACAGACCGACCTGTCGATGTGGTATCACGGTGCCGGCAACCCTGAGGAGGCCGCCGTCCTGAACCAGATCATCGACGAGTTCAACGCCAGCCAGTCAGACTGGCGCGTCGCCGTCGAAAGCTTTCCGCAGGAAAGCTACAACGACTCTGTCGTGGCTGCCGCATTAGCCGGCAACTTGCCCGACATTATCGACGTCGACGGCCCAGTGATGCCGAACTGGGCTTGGTCCGGCTACCTGCAACCGTTGCAGATTGATGAGAGCAAGATCGAGAGTTTCCTGTCTGGCCCTAAGGGATACTGGGACGATCAGCTGTATTCCATCGGGCTATGGGACGCGGCTGTCGCGTTGGTGACGCGCCAATCCATTCTGGATGATCTTGGCCTGCGCACCCCCACGCTGGAAAAGCCTTGGACCATTGAGGAGTTCAATGCAGCACTTGAGGCTGCAAAGGCATCGGGGAAATACGAATATGCTCTCGACCTTGGCATGGCCTGGACCGGTGAGTGGTATCCCTATGCCTTCAGCCCATTCCTGCAATCCTTCGGGGGCGATCTTGTGGACCGGTCCACCTATCAAACAGCCGAAGGCGTCTTGAACGGCGACGCGGCCATGGCTTTTGGTGAGTGGTGGCAAGGTCTGTTTGCCAATGAATTGGTTCCCGGAACCAGTCAAGATCCGGCGGCCCGCGAAACCGGCTTTCAGGATGGTAAGTATGCCTTCAGCTGGAACGGGAACTGGGCGGCCAAAAACATCATGGAAACGTTCGACGACACCGTCTTTCTGCCCGCGCCCGATTTCGGGGCCGGTCCAAAGATCGGCGCTGCAAGCTGGCAGTTCGGTGTCTCATCAGCGTCCGAGCATCCTGACGGTGCCTCGGCCTTCATTGAGTTCGCCTTGCAGGACAAGTATCTGGCAGCCTTCTCGGACGCGATTGGCTTGATCCCTCCCACAGCATCATCCGCACAGTTGACGCAGAACTATGCCGATGGCGGGCCGATGGCTGTCTTCTATGACCTGACCGAAGTGCAGGCGATGGTCCGTCCTGTTACCCCCGGTTACGTGGTCGAGGCGAAGGTTTTCGAAAAAGCCCTGGCCGACATCGCCAACGGTGCCGATGTAGCCGACACGCTGGACGCCGCCACGGACGAGATCAACGCGGATATCGAGCGTAACAGTGGCTACGGCCACAGCGAGTAAGCGTAATACGGGGGCCGCACGCCGGCTCTCGGACTGACTTAGGGGGGATCACCATGGCATCGAAGCTGACCACATCAAACCGCGCGGGCTGGGCCTTTGCCCTGCCGGGGTTCGGACTGATCGCGCTTTTCATCGTGATCCCTTTCTTTTTTGCATTCTATCTGTCGTTGACCAACCAGCGGCTAATTTCCCCCAATCCAACTGAGTTCGTCGGGCTGAAAAACTATGACAGCCTGCTGTCCATTGGCGTGCTGACGATAGAACCGGAACGCGACGATGCCGGTGCTATCGTGCGCGGTGCAGACGGTGCGCCGGAATATCCCCGTGTGCGCAGCTATACCCGGGGTAATCCCGACTACCCGCAATTCGACGGGATGCAAGAATGGTTTCGCTGGCAGTCTGGTGACACGGCCAAGGTAGTTGTGGCCTCTGATGTGGTGTTCTGGAAAAGCCTTTGGAACACGGTGAAATTCGTGATCGTCGTGGCCCCGGTGCAAGCCGGTCTGGCCTTGGGCCTTGCGCTGCTGATTAACCAGCGCCTGCGCGGCATAAACGTCTACCGCGCGATCTATTTTATGCCAGTCGTGGTTTCGATCGTGGTCGTGTCGCTGCTGTGGCGGTTCTTGTATTCCCCCGATAACGGTCTGCTGAATAATATGTTGCAAGGGCTGAGTTTCGGCCTGTTCGAGCCACGTGACTGGCTGGGCAACCCTGATACGGCGCTGGGTTCGATCATGGCCATGTCGATCTGGCAGGCGGTTGGCTTTCACATGGTGATCTGGCTGGCAGGCCTGCAAACCATCAGCCCGAGCCTTTATGAAGCTTCCAGTATCGAAGGGGCCAGCAAGTGGCAGACCTTTCGCTATGTGACATGGCCGGGGCTACGCAATACTGCCGTTCTGGTGCTGATTGTTATCACAATGCAGGCCTTTGCCCTGTTCGCGCAGATCGACGTGATGACTAACGGCGGACCTTTGGACAGCACCACGACACTGGTATTTCAGACGGTCGAACGCGGCTATGGCAAGCAGGATATTTCCGGCGGCGCCACGATCAGTGTGATCCTTTTCCTACTGGTTCTGTCGATTTCCCTGATCCAACGATTTTTAACGCGGGAGCGCTGAGCGATGGCTACCATATCCGCCGACAACCACGGCCTACGCCTTGCGGTCCGCTATGTCGTCCTGACGCTGATCGCGGTAATCTTTATCTTTCCGCTACTGTTCATGGTGATGTCCAGCCTGAAGCCCAGCGACCAGTTGCTTCGCGACACTGCAAGTGTGCGGGCATTCCTGCCAGTGGGCGACATCAGCTTCGCCAACTATGGCGACGCCTTTGCCCGCGCGCCTGTGGCGCTTTTCGTCTTCAACTCCGTCCTCGTGACGGGCGTCACGGTGTTGCTGTCGCTGTTCCTGTGCTCGCTCGCCGCGTTCAGCTTTGCCTTCCTGAACTGGAAGGGGCGCGATCTGGCATTGGGCATCGTCATTGCTACCCTGATCGTCCCGTTCGAGACGATCGCCATCCCACTTCTGATGCTGGTCAGCAAGCTGCCTTGGATTGGGTTGGACGGGCTGCAATTCGGCTGGCTGAATACCTACCGCGTGCAAATAATTCCTTGGATCGCGGACGGGCTGACGGTGTTCTTGTTCGTGCAATACTTCAAGGATCTTCCGCGAGAGTTGATCGAGGCCGCCCGCGTCGAAGGTGCGTCATGGTGGCAGATTTATCGCCGGATCGTGATGCCGCTGGCTGGCCCCGTGTTGGCAACAGCGGCAATCTTAAAGTTTCTTGTGATGTATAACCAATACCTCTGGCCACTCATCGTGGTGCAGCAGGAAAGCTACCGCCCCGTCATGGTCGGGCTGCAATACTTTTTCCAGCTCGACACCGCCTGGGGTGAAATCATGGCCTATCTGACGATCATCACGGTCCCAGTGCTGGCCTTCTATCTTGTCATGCAACGGGCGTTCATTTCGTCCATTGCCTCTACCGGCGTGAAAGGTTGAACGCTCATGGTTCTCGCACTCAAAGATCACTTCGTCTGGGACAGCTGGTATGTCCGCGACGGTGACACATGGCATGGCTACTATTTGAAGGCACCGCGGTCGTTGGGCGATCCGGAAAAGCGGCACCTGAACGCCACGGTGGGACATGCGACCAGCAAAGACCTCATGAATTGGGATCAGCAGGGGCACACCTTCGGACCTGCCCCATCGCCTGCCTGGGATGACTACACCACTTGGACCGGGTCCGTCGTGCGCGGTGACGATGATCTTTGGCACCTCTATTACACCGGCACCAGCCATGCCGAGGATGCGCTGTATCAGCGCGTCGGCCATGCGACATCAACTGACCTGCACAACTGGACACGGGTCGGCACTGGGCTTGCGCTGGACCTGATCGGCCCGAACGCACACCATTACGAAGCAGATCACGTGGTCGGCTTCTGGCACGACCGCGCCATGCGCGACCCTTGGGTGATGAAGGACCCCGAAGGCTTCGGCTGGCTGATGTATTTCACCGCCCGCAAATCAGGTGTGGCCGAGCCCAACGCGGGCGGTTGCATCGGCTTTGCCACTTCGCCCGACGGCTACGAATGGACGCTGCAACCGCCAGTCTTTGTCGGTGGCTACGGCCAGCTTGAGGTGCCGCAGGTGTTCTGCAAAGACGGCCACTGGTTCTGCCTATTTTGCACGGCGGCCGAGCACTTCAGCAAGGACCGCGCCGAGAACACCAAGACCGGCCCCGTGACCGGCAACCACTATCTGATCGGCGACGGCCCACGCGGGCCATGGCGGATCGCGCCGGAGTTCCTTGACGGCGCTTTGCCACCCGTCCGCTATGCGGCGCGGATTGTGGATACGGATGACGGGCTGATGATCTTGGGCTTTGCCGACCGGCCGGATGGCGGTGACTTCGTCGGTCATGTCATGGACCCTGAACCGGTGCGCGTGACGACTAACGGCCATCTGGAACTCGCGCCACGGCGCAAGGCGGCGGAGTAGCGGCATGGCAACGGTAAAACTACGTGACATCCGCAAAAGTTTCGGTGCGACCGAAGTCATCAAGGGCGTCGACATTGATATCGCCGACGGGGAATTCGTGGTCTTCGTCGGCCCCTCTGGCTGCGGCAAGTCCACCCTGCTGCGTATGATCGCGGGGCTGGAGGATATCACTTCGGGAACTCTGGAGATCGACGGGGTGCGCGTCAATGATCTGGAACCCTCCAAGCGCGGCATCGCCATGGTTTTCCAAAGCTACGCCATTTTTCCCCATATGACCGTGCGCGAAAACGTGGCCTTTGGCCTGACCATAAACAAGGCACCGAAGGCCGAAAAGGAAGCCGCCGTCGCCAACGCTGCGCGTATCCTTCAGATGGAACACTTGCTGGATCGCCGTCCATCGGAGCTCTCCGGTGGTCAGCGCCAGCGCGTCGCTATCGGCCGCGCCATCGTGCGTGATCCCAAGGTGTTTTTGTTCGATGAACCACTGTCGAACTTGGACGCCGCCCTTCGCATGGACATGCGGATGGAGATCGGCAAGCTGCATCAGGACCTTGGCGCATCGATGATCTACGTCACCCACGATCAGGTCGAGGCTATGACGCTGGCTGACAAGATCGTCGTGCTGAAGGACGGAAAGGTCATGCAGGCTGGCGCGCCGATGGACCTTTACCACAATCCCGCCAACCTATTCGTCGCTGGTTTTTTGGGGGCACCCTCGATGAATTTCATTCCCGTGACAGTATCTGTCGTGACGGATGATACGATCACCATCAGCAGCTCGTCGCTGGACCCCATCGCCGTGCCGCGCAAGGGTCGCAGCTTTGCTGTTGGTCAATCCGCCACACTTGGTGTGCGGCCGCAATACTTGCGGCCCGTCGCGGCAGATGCGGGAATGTTGCATGGCACAGTGCAACTTACCGAAAGGCTCGGCTCGGAAACGGTGGTGGACGTAAGATTGGCCGACGGCAGCAAGATCATTGCTGCTTTGCCGCAAGATATGATGCTGGAACCGGGCCGGAATGTATCGTTTGATTTCGCGGTGGATCAGGTGCACGCCTTTCCTGATGAATGACGGGGTACAATAATAGAGGTTAAGGTGTTTCTGCGCGTTTTCTTTGTGTCGTGACGATTTCAAGTAACCTATGAGATTGCTGGTATAAATTTGCGATGATGCCACTTTTTGCCCGCACCAGATAACGTTGCGTCGGATGATTGTTTCAATTTAGTTCTCGCCTCGGTTTTGATACGCCATAGCGACAGCGGTCATTATCCTTAGGTTTGAAGTGAGAAAAATTTGTTCGCTACTAGAGTTTTCATCATCGAAAATGCTGATCCATACCTGAATTATCGCCATGACGGGCCGCGGCGCAAGATTCTAGTTAATCGCTAAATGGTAGGCTTAGGCCGTTCGCTGCTGCCGACCCAAGGGTTGCAACCCAACCTTCGCAGCAAGTACAAGCCGTTTAGACCTTGGGAAGGAAAGTAGACATTGGAGTTCAGGTTCCTACATTCGATACGCAGGGTTATGAAAGATTAATTCCAATTTGACGCAGGCGTTTTAGGGCTGACCAACCGCTCCTCGGCTCTAACAAGATTATAAAATAGGGCGATCCCCTCTGCGCACGATATGATTTTTGTCGCAGTACATTTGTTGACAATCGGATCTGCATCGCCGGATCTGGGCAGCACTATGCTCGTTGAGCGGATGAAAAACCAAGGGCAAAACAATCTGGGGGAGGCCCATATCATGTTCGCAAGTAATATTGCGCAGCCTAGTGCTCTTTAATGTTTTGCCTTGCGCCAGCGATTAGAAAGGTCCAACAAAATTGCCCTTTAAGTTGAGGTAGGCAATCATCCGTGTTGGGCGATTGGTGGATGAAATGCGATCTGGTTGGCTGCCAATGGCATGTCCAACGCAGCCTGTAATAAATCGATCGTATCTTTAATAAAAATTCGGCTCACCGCTTCGCTGACTTCGATAGCAGTAGTCAGATTATTTAGCGCGCCAATGGATACTTAATCGGCACATCTATTGCGGGCCAGTGCAGCAAAAGCAGCTCTAAGTAGTTTATCTCTAATCGTTTCAAAGACGCATCGGCAGCTGCGGTGAAGGCCTCTGGAGTAAAGTGCTCGGGCAAAATTTTTGAGGTAAGGAACACCTCATTACGGCGTGGACCTTCGTCGACTTGCTCTTCGTTTTCATAGGCCTGCGCCGTATTAATATGGTGGAACCCTTCGGAAAGCGCTGCGGCAATTATGCCTGCTACCCTATCAAGCTCAAGTTATACTATGCCGAAACCAACGGATGGAATGTGGACATGGCCGAAGGGGGTGATTCTCATTATGCTGTCGCAATTTTATATTATTGGGTATTTTTACGAATGACGTGCTTAGCCAATTCAGCGAGAACGTCTTCGATTTCGCGTTGTGACTGGCGCAGGTTAAAGGCGACGTGAGCGACCCCTGCAACGAGCTTGGAACGAACCTATAATTCAACAATATGCCCCGCCAGACCAAAGATGCGGCGGGGCAAGCGAGGTTATTCAGCAGCAACAGCTTGCGGTGCTGCTGCGTTCAGGCGACCAGACAGACGCACCAGAACAATCCCGACGACGACTACACCTGCTGCGATGTAAGGCGCAGCGACGAGGCCTATGCTTTCCACCACGAGCCCCCCGGCCCATGCACCCCCAGCAATTCCAAGGTTGAACGCACCGATGTTCAGGCCGGACGCCACATCGACCGCACCCGGTGAGACTTCGCGTGCGATTTGCACGACGTAGGACTGTAGCGGCGGCACGTTTGCGAAGGCAAAGCCGCCCCAGAAGGCCGCAACCGCGATGGCTGCAATCGGGTTTGTAAGAAACGCACCAAGTGCGACCAGTGATACCGCAAGGCCAGAGAAGATCACCGTGAGGGACGCTACCGCACCGATACGGTCAGCCAATTTGCCTCCGACGATGTTACCCACGGCGACTGAGGCACCATAGATTAATAGCACCAGGCTAACTGCGCCTGCAGACAGACCCGTGACTTCGTTCAGCATCGGCGTAAGGAAGGTAAAGGCGATGAAGTTGCCGCCATAGCCGACAGCCGTGATGAGATAGATCAGCAGAAGGCGCGGTGAAGTCAGCACCTGTAGCTGGGCTTTGATCCCCGCTGATGCGGTCATAGTCAAATTGGCGGGCAACAAGATGGCAGACGCGATGAAACCGATCACGCCAAACGCGACAACGCCAAGGAAAGTAGACTGCCAGCTGAAGTTTTGGCCGATGAACGTCCCCAAGGGAACACCCGTTACAAGCGCGACAGTTAAGCCCAGGAACACCAGCGCAATGGCTGAGCTTTCTTTTTCAGGCTCAACAAGATCGGTCGCAATAGTCGAGGCGATTGCAAAGAACACCCCGTGAGCGAGACCGGTGATAAAGCGCGCAGCGACCAGACTATTATAATCCGGCGCAAAGGCGGCATAGGCATTGCCGAGCGTGAACAGGGCCAGCAAGAGCAGCAGCAGCGTCTTACGAGGCACTCGGTCGGCCATGGCGGTTAGCACTGGCGCACCGATGGTAACGCCAAGGGCGTAAAGGCTTACCAAAAGGCCAGCGGAAGGAATTGATACGCCAAGATCGGCGGCGATAGTGGGAAGCAAGCCGACGATAACGAACTCGGTCGTTCCGACGGCGAAAGCGCTGATGGTCAACGCCCAAAGGGCCAGTGGCATCGGATTTCTCCAACTAATTTGATGTCGACGCCGTATATGCCAGTCGCTATCTGTTGCGAGAACAGACAAGTCTGGAATGGATCGTTGCAGAAAATGCATGAATTGCTGCGCATGGGGGACTTGGCTGCCTTTGTCGGAATCGTCGATGATGGGGGCTTTGCTGAATCCGCGCGGCGCAGGGGGGTCTCTGCCTCTAAGCTCAGTCGGTCAGTCACGCGATTGGAAGAGCAGTTGAAGGTCACGTTGCTTCGTCGCACGACGCGATCGATTGAGATCACGCCTGAAGGTGCCGCAGTTCTTTCTGAAGCACGCGAGATTTTGGACCGCAGCGAAGCCCTGCAAGAGATCGCAAACAGCGGACAGGCCCCGGCCGGGCCACTGCGTGTTAACGCGCCGGTTCCGTACGTCCTGCATGTTCTTGCCCCGCACCTAGCCGCGTTTCACGCGCAATACCCCAACATTCAATTGTCTATCGATATGACGGATACGTTGGTGGACCTGATTGGCAGCCACGCCGATGTGGCCATCCGGTTGGGCCAGCTACCAGATAGCGAAATGCTGCACCGCCCGCTGGGGCGCACGTCATGGAAGTTGGTGGCTACACCGGAATATCTGGATCGTGAGGGATGGCCTGAGACGCCCCTTAACCTCGCGCAACTGGAGCAAGTGCGTTTCGCTGCGCCTGATCACATCAACACGCTGCGATTTACCGGTCTGGCGGCCCCCGTTGTAGTGCCGCCCGCCTTAACCGCGGGCAATGGAGAAGCCGTGCGCCAGATGGTGCTGGGCGGTCTGGGAATAGCGCGTTTTTCCGATTTCATGATCGCAGACGACATCAAAGCCGGGCGTCTGGTTGAACTGTTTCCCGGCCGACTTGACGCCGCCCCTTTGAATATCACAGCGCTCTACCTGACCCGCGCCTCGGGCCTTCGGCGACTGGGGGTGTTTCTTGACTGGGTGGGCAGCATTAGTGAAGGCTAAGTTACGCGAGCGCCGTTTCTGCATACTGAACGGTTACGAACAAAGCAGACATCTTGAATGTTTTCATGGGTTTTCGACGGTTTCTATGGCGGCGATCGCGCACGTTCTTTGATTTCTAGAGGTGGAACGCTTGTTGGATGTAAGCACCCTTGGCAAAGCACAGGTTGCCATAGTGATGTCGGTCCTTATCCCAGAAAGATCTGGCCGGATGGATACTTCACACGTGGGACACTACGGGTTGCGAGAAAAAAGCCGATGGCGAGCGGACCTACTCGTCCAAGGAACATTACAAAAATAATGACTGCGCGACCGAACCCGTCCAGCTCGCCAGTTGTACCACGCGACAGTCCGACAGTGCCAAAAGCAGATGTCACCTCAAAAGCCAAATCCATGAAATCACCGTCGTGGCTGATGGAGACAATGAAAATACCTGTAAGCACAAGCAACATGGAGATTGTGGTCAGAGCCATGACTTTCATGACTTCGTCCAGACCTATAGAGCGGCCGAATGCATGAAGAACTGTCCGCCTGCGGAAGAAGGCCACTGTTGCCAGCAGGAGAACTGCCAATGTGGTCACTTTAATGCCACCCGCAGTGGACGTGCTTCCACCACCCACCACCATCAGCGTCATCGTCAGCAGGGTCGAGCTATCATGCATGCCGCCCGTGTTGATGGTGTTGAAACCAGCAGTGCGGGGTGTCACGCCCTGAAACCAGCTAGCCCATAACTTTTCGCCAGTCGTGAGGCTGCCGAGCGTGTTGGGATTGGACCATTCCAACAGAGCGAACGCGATACTGCCCCATAGGATCAAGACAAGCGTCCCAATTAGCATCAGCTTTGAGTGCAAGGTAAGCCGCGTCCAGTTTCGTTTCTGGTGGATATCCCCCAGTACGATAAATCCAATACCACCGAAAATGAACAGCAGTGGAATCACAATATTGATGACGGGATTGCCAACCCATTGCGAGAGGCTGTCAGGGTGCAGTGCAAAACCTGCATTATTAAAAGCTGAGATTGAGTGAAATACTGCCTGCCATAGACCGTTCCAGCCGAATTGCGGGACAAATACGAACGCAAGGAAAACGGCACCTATGGTCTGGCACACCATCGCGATGATAAGAATAATTCGCACTAGAACTGTAAGGTTGGACAAAGAGGTCTGGTTCACTTCCTCGCGTAAAATCATGCGTTGCGGCATACCGACCTGAATACCAAGCGCACCCAGCACCAAAACAGCAGTCGTCATCAAACCAAGCCCGCCAAGTTGGATAAGGATAGCGATGACCGCTTGGCCGAAACCGGTAAAGGCAGAGCCCGTATCGGCAAGCACCAGCCCAGTCACCGTCACGGCAGAGGTAGAGGTGAAAATCGCTTCGCTGAACCCGATGCCGCCCACGTGCGAAGCGGGCAGCCACAAAACAAGCCCACCAATGACGATAAAGACAGTGTAAACCAAAACCAAAGTTGCTGGCGGTGACAGGTTTATTGACTTACCCGAGCGGAACTTGCTCATGACGTGCTGCCACATGGTCAAAGGCTGCCAGCAAAATCGCGCAGTTTTTTGCGTTGGCCCAAAAGTAACAGAAGATCATCACGCTCGAGTGTACAATCACTGCCGTCCTGACCCAGGAATTCGGTTCCCCGCATCAAGCCGATGCAGCGCAAAT
The DNA here is from genome assembly GCF_042466455.1 of Loktanella sp. R86503. Taxonomy (NCBI): domain Bacteria; kingdom Pseudomonadati; phylum Pseudomonadota; class Alphaproteobacteria; order Rhodobacterales; family Roseobacteraceae; genus Loktanella; species Loktanella sp. R86503. Next base: position 160,830 of record NZ_JAXHCI010000001.1, on the reverse strand, counting down.
CAAAGCCGGATATGTGATTCAAGTCTGACAAATATCTGCCTTCGAGGCTTTCGGGAATTCGGAAATTCACAACATGGTAGCCATTACCCAGACTGACATAATCTCGCACGAGTGGATTATGCAAAACCTGTGCGATATGTTGCCCGACCTCAACTTCGGGATGAACAATCCGGTCTACGCCCAGCTTGCTGAGGATACGGTGGTGCGTTTTGGTTGTCGCTTTCGCCCAGACCACTCGCACTCCGATCAGCTTGAGGTTCATTGCGGCAAGAATGCTCGCTTCGAGGTCAGAACCCATCGCGACTATGCCTATGGCACAATCGGCCAGACCGGCTTCACGCAACGCAATATCATCGCGGGCATCAACGATCATGGCCTGCGAAAGGCCCTCTGCATGCCGCGTCACTCTCGCCTCGTCGATGTCGATACCAATCACATGATTGCCGAAACGCTGTAATTCGGTTGCCACGGTGCTGCCAAAATTTCCAAGGCCGATGACACCGAATGTGCGATTGCTTTGCTTTGCCATAATGTTAAACGAGATCCCTACGTAGTGTCGTCATGTGGGTAGTGACCCTGCTCATTCTGCATCATTTGAAAGCGTGAGTGAACAGATTTTGTCTTGTAATTCTGGCGCTTCTACAAACCACCGTTACTTAAATGATTTCCCATATGGCCATTGATGGACGTGCGGCGAAGGCCCAAGAGGTCCCCTTAGCCGACTTCTGGCCAAACTGTTCAATTTCAGCTTTTGGACTCGGTCTGTACCGCCGCTACCCGTTTCTCCGCGCAATACAGCTCTAGATTGGGCGGTCGTCCGGATGACCGATCGTTCTTGACGTAGCCGTTCTTGCCACGCACCGGTCTGACCGATCGCGCTTTTTTCGAACTTTCTTGCTCTTCCTTGATATGGGCCAGTACGGCGCTATGGCGCCTGGCTTCGGTGATGGCCGTATGGGTGTTCCGGCATTCGGAGTTTATGGTTGCGTAGGGCAGGGCAACACCTTTGGCGCGGACCCGATTGGGACCGTAGGTCGGTTCGTAGACATATGTGCCTGATCACGCCAAACAGGCTTGTTCCACTTGGGACGCACACTGGCCCCTCATCGACCCACGCAAAGACCTGTGTTTGGTGGAAATTGCGCGCTCATCATTACCCATTCAACGACTTCTTCGTCCGATTGCTGCCCCCCAGCAGGGGGAGCGACCGTCCTGAGCTGCACATGGGTGACACTTTACCTTTGCGGTGGAATCTCAAGGTACGTTGCGACAGGTCCCGCTATCTCAGTTTCATCAGTTCTTCCCTGAATGCTTCAGTTGGCGTTCTCCATCCAAGGCACTTTCTGGGCGTGCCGTTCAAGCGGCCGCAAATCGACTTCATATCTCGATTTAAGAGTGTGGCCACGGGCGCGTCCCTTGGCGATATCGCCGTGCGCGCTTGTTCAGGTTCTCGACAGATCCCTTCTGCCACGGCACCTGCGAATCACAGAACCATGCCTCCGTTCCGATCCCTCGCTTGAGTTTACGCCAGTTCCCAAACTTGATCCCACGGTCAAACGTGATCGATTTGCGCGCCAATTGGGGGCAGGGGGGCGATCACGCTCATCAGCTTGTTCATCAGGTGCGATGTGCTGCGGTCGTTGTTTCGGAACAACATATCTTCAAATGTACGTCTCTCACGCAAACCTAACTATGTGTGGGCCATCATCCGTTCTGCTTGCTTTCCAGCAAAATAGGGGATTTGTCGCAAATCAGTTTAGAATGTGCTCCGGCTACATGGCGTGATACGCATAACATGAATTATGTAAAATACGTTCGATTGTTTTAGAGCAGCAATCATCAAACGATGAAGCGAACTTGAAGGCTAATCTATCGGTCTGATACGTTTTAAACAGGAATTGACATATCAGATCTAGCATACCAGTATCTAAGATAGAAACTGTACCTAGCCCACCCTGTCTTATGAAGGTGCCGTCTTGTCGATAGATCTGACCTACTCACACCATGCGCTATCGGCAGAGCTGACAATTGATCAGTTGCTGGCTGATGCTGTCTTGGACCCACACCAAAACATCACGTTTCAGGTCTTTGATATTTTGCGTAATTTGATTGTCTCGGCCAGGTTGCGTCCGGGACAACGATTGTCAGAAAAGGAAATTGCAGCCGCGCTTTGCGCGAGCAAAACGCCGGTACGCGAGGCGATGATCCGGCTCGATGAAGTTAACTTGGTGCGTATTGTTCCGCAAAGTGGCACCTATGTGACCAAAATTTCGGTCAGGCGCTATAGAACTGCATGTTTTATTCGGTTGCAGCTTGAACTTGGTGCTGTGCGCAGCGCGGCTTTGGCACCTGATCCGCATCAATCTATTGCTATTCTGGACGATATCCTGTCCCAGACTGCCAAGGCGATTACAGAAGAAGACCCTACTACGTTTTACGCTTGTGACGACGCGTTCCACAGGCAGCTTTTTGTCATGGCTGGCTTTGACGATGCGTGGATGACAGCGCGGCGCACGCAATTCGATGTGAACCGGGTCCGCCATATCCGCCGTATGCAGCATATCGTTTCGGGTCCCGCGCAGCTGGCAGAGCATCAGGCAATTATCGAAGCCATTCGCGCAAAAGATGGCCTTAGTGCCGAAAATGCCCTGCGGGCCCATATTGGTGACTTGGACCGGCAAATCAGCGACCTAGTCAGGGACGATAAGATGCGCGGTTTTATTGCGTTGGAGGACGCAATTTAAACGCCGCGATGCGAATCGTTTTGCAGGCCCGCACCACAACATTTGCAATCATTCTTTGGGAGGAGAAACAATGCGATTTAGGACAATGGCAACCGCTGTGCTGGCCACGTCGGCGCTGACAGCAATGGGCCCAGCCTGGGCGCAGGACAGCTATAGAATTGTTGAAGAACCGCTTAACTTGTCAATTCACATGCATTGGGACCGCGCTCAAGGCTATCAAGAGGATTATCCGGTCGAGCTGAAAGCGCGCGCCTTGACAGGAATCCATCTGATCGACGCCACCTCTGGCAAGAATACGACGGATACGGCGGAGGCGATGAACTTGTTGCTGGCCGAGGGTGATATGCCCGATATTGTCGGCAGCGAATTGATCAAACAGCCCGTGAATGAATTTGGCCCGCAAGGGGCTTTTCTACCGCTCAATGAACTGATTGACGAACATGCGCCTAATATCAAAGCTTTCTTTGACGCGCGGCCAGAGCTGCGTCAGGCGATTTCGGCCTATGACGGGAATATGTATTACATCCCCTACTTGCCCGACGGTAAGTACGGCCGCGCCTATTTCGTCCGGCAGGACTGGCTGGACCAGTTGAATCTTGATCAACCGGATGATGTAGAAGCATTGCACGACGTGCTTGTCGCGTTTCGGGATCAGGACCCAAATGGCAACGGGCGAAAAGATGAAATTCCGTTCTTTGTGCGCGATTGGGAAGAGGTCATCCGCCTTGTGACCCTGTGGGATGGGCGCTCTTCTGGATCGGATACGCCGCATGATTTCATTGTGACGAACGCGGGCGAAATCGCACATCCCTATGCACAGGATGCTTATCGCATTGGCATGTCACATGTCGCTGATTGGTACGCCGAGGGGCTGATCGATAACGAAGTTTTCACGCGCGGCGTATCTGCGCGGGATTATCTTTTGTCGGAAAACCTTGGCGGGATGACCCATGACTGGTTTGCCTCAACCTCCGGCTATAACGCCGCCTTGGCGGATAAGATCGAAGGCTTTGACTTCATTCCCTTTCTGCCCCCCAAGTCGGTAAGCGGTAAAAGGATCGAGGAGCACAGCCGTATTCCGATCAAGCCTGACGGATGGGCCATCAGCCATACGAACGAGCATCCGGTAGAAACCATTAAATACTTTGATTTCTGGTTCACCGAAACCGGCCGCCTGCTGTCAAACTTTGGCGTAGAGGGAGAAACCTGGGACATGGTGGACGGCGAACCGGTCTTTAAGCCAGAAGTGATAAACAGCGACCGCGCGGTCAACAGTCAGCTGTGGGACGTCGGTGCCCAAATCAAAAAGGGGTATTGGCAAGATTACCGCTATGAATGGCAATGGACCGCAGAGGCTGCCCGGCAGGGAATTGAGCTTTACGATACCGAAGATCTTTTGGTCGAGCCTTTCCTAGGCGTGGCTTTCAACAAGCAAGAGCAGGAAGTCTACGATCGCTATTGGCCGTCCATTCAGACCTACATGCTTGAACGCCAACAGGCCTGGGTGCTTGGATCAGGCGACATCAATGATGACTGGGACGGCTACATCAGCACCCTGAGCAAGATGGGTTATGATGACGTGATCAGCGTGATGAACGCCGCTTACAGCAGACAATACAACTAGTTGCAAAAGCGGCGCGGCCACCTTGGCTGCGCCCCTTTTACGTTTCGCCAGAAAGGGAAGACAGTTGAAGGTTCTTATTGCAGGGACCGGCTTTGCCGGCCAAGGTCATGCCGATGCCTTTCGGGCTGCTGGCGCGGATGTTGTTGGTATCGTCGGACGCACAGCGCATGTCGTGCAAGATGTCGCGGATCAAATGGGCATCCCCTATGCAGGGTGTGACTGGCAAGAGGCGCTGGATGCCTGCCAGCCTGACATCGTATCCATCGCAACCCCAGGCGGCGCGCATTACGAGCCGATCAAACAAGCCATTGCTTTTGGCTGTCATGTATTTTGCGACAAACCAATGACCGATGATAGCGACACAGCCATCGAGTTGAATACGTTGGCGCAGGCTAAAGGTATTAAAACGGCCTATGCGGCCAGTTTTCGCTATGCGCCCAGTGTGCTGCACGCCAAACGGCTTGTCACCGCCGGTGCCATTGGTGACCCGACAGAGGTTGAATGCATCTCTCACTTCAATCTGGAACGCGACATTCCCTTTGGCTGGTCACATCGTAAAAAGGACGGCGGCGGGCGGTTGAACAACAATTTTACCCATACACTGTCGATTGTGGCCTCTGTCGTTGGCGAAAAAATCCTTAATATCGCTGGCGAAGTGCGCGATGATCTGGGCCGCGCACCCATCGTCGATGGCGTGCATAATTTCGCCACCCGGCGCGATTTCATTCCAAAAGACCTGAACGATCCGGCGCTGAAATGGGGTATCAGCGATGTGGAATGGTCCTATACCGTGATGGCGCAATTCGAAAGCCCGTTGGCAGAAAAGCCCGTGTCGGTCCTGTTCAAACACGGCGGTTTGGTGCCGCGCTTTCATGATGACCATATCGTATTTTATGGCACTAAAGGCGCGATCTATATCAAGGGCCACTACGGCAGTGGCCAGTTGTCCCATTACGGCGACGATCAAACTTGGCGCGACCTACCCCTGCCCGCTGATATTGCTGCCGCAATTCCCGACGTCGCAGGAGAGACAGAGCAGTGCTGGCACACACTGGCACGCCTTTTCGTTAGCGATATTCGAGGCGAGGTAACACCGCCCTACCCCACTTTTGAACAGGGCAGCCTATATCAGCAAATTATTGGTATTATCCGCAAGAATGACAATTGGACCGATGTATCGGGTCTGTCCTGAGGCACCGTAGAAAGGGTGTAGGCCATGAAAATTACTGATGCAAAAGTCTTTGTCGGCGGACCGGGCAAAAACTATGTCACCCTGAAGATCATGACTGATCAGGGGGTCTATGGGCTTGGCGACGCGACTTTGAACAACCGCGAAACCCTGCCCGCGGCTTATTTGCAAGACTATCTTATTCCGAACCTTATTGGCATGGACCCCTGCAATAGTGAGGATATCTGGCAGTTCTTATATCGCGGGGCTTATTTCCGCCGCGGCCCCATTGCAATGGCAGCCTTTGGGGCGATCGATATGGCGCTTTGGGACATCAAGGGCAAGCTTGCCAATATGCCGCTTTACCAACTTTTTGGCGGCAAAAGCCGCGACGGCGCGATGGTTTATGCCCATGCGACGGGGGCCGACCTAGGAGATCTGATGGACTCGATCGCCCATTATGTCGCCCTTGGATACAAGGCCGTGCGGGTGCAATGCGGCATCCCCGGCATGCCAACTGCCAGCTATGCAGTCCCTGAAACAAGAGGAGAAGGAAAGCATTATATAAGCGATTTCGCAGGCATACGCCCCAAAGTTGAAGTGTGGGATAGTGCCCGTTACATGCGCTATATGCCAGATGCGCTAATGAATATTCGCGAAAAGTTCGGCCCCGACCTGCATATATTGCACGATGTCCACCACCGCCTAACTCCAAGAGAGGCGGCCCAATTTGCCAAAGCAGTAGAGCCGGCAAATCTATTCTGGCTCGAAGACCCCACCCCTGCGGAAGATCAAAGTGCGTTGGAACTGTTACGCCAACATTCAACCGTGCCCATTGCTATCGGAGAGGTGTTTAACTCTATCTATGATTGCAACCGGCTAATTGAAAAAGAACTGATCGACTATATTCGCGTCGCTGTAACCTATGCGGGCGGCATCACGCCGGTTAAACGTATCGTCGATTTGGCCGGACTTCATAACATACGTACCGGATTTCACGGCGCGCCAAGTCATTCGCCACTGTGCATGGCTGCACAGGCCCATTTAAATGCATGGGCACCAAACTTTGGTATTCAGGAATACCTTGTCCTTGGCACACCAGCCTGTGATGCGTTGTTTCCATCGAGGCACCGAATGGAAAACGGAATGGTCTACGTGAGTGATGCCCCCGGACTCGGTGTAGATTTTGACGAAAGCGAGGCTGCGCAATACAGCTACACCCCCGGCAGCCATCCCATCGTGCGGCTAGAAGATGGGACGATGTGGAATTACTAACATAGAAAGTCGCACAGAATTCGTAGCTAAAACTAAAGGCTGGCACGCTCGGATAGAGCCTGGCCTTAGCCTTTAACTGAATGCTACATCGCCGTAGCATTTCCCTAACGGCACCTACGTGCGCGAAATAGAACCTAAGTATAATATATAAGAGTTATCTAGCATCCATGCAGTAAATGTTGCTTTGCTACGGTGATCGGTTAAAATAACGCTACAATATAACAGATTATATTGGCTTAATATCAATCAAGTCCTATGTTGCGATTGGGCCAACCGAGGTCCAAATCCAGAGATAATCTAGCAAATTTCTTCTGTATCGTTAAGGAGGTTGTTTTGGTAAAAAAAATTCAGCAGGTTCGGGCGGGCGTTGCTCTGATCGGGGCAGGCATGATCGCTAAAACGCATGTAGCAGCCTTGTCAGATGCGCAAGATGTTGTCGAACTCTGCTCGATCATATCCCGCAACCCCGAAAAGGCGCGATATCTTGCAGACTATTATCACGGCCCCATTCCAGACTTTTCGTCCGTTCTGGACGCTATTGCCGATAACCCTGATATCCCAATTGCGATTGTAGCAACGCCGCCTAGTGTTCGCAAAGATGTCATTGCCAAACTGGCACAGGCGGGCACCCATATCTTGCTCGAAAAACCGTTGGGGCGCGATCCGCAAGAGGCAAGAGATGTCGTCGACATATGTGAACAAGCAGGCGTAAAACTGGGAATTCTTTTTCAGCACCGTGTTCGGCCGCCAGCAATCGCAGCTGCACGCCATGTTGCAAGCGGGAATTTAGGGCACCTGGGACTTGTGGAAATTTCGGTACCGCTTTGGCGTGATCAGTCCTATTACGACGAGCTTGGTCGTGGGACATATGCGCGCGACGGTGGCGGTGTCATGATTACAAATGCCATTCATTCAATAAATCTTGCGCTTAGTCTAACTGGTCCGGTGAAACGCGTACAAGCCATGACGGCAACGACGCCGCTTCACAATATGGAGGCAGAAGACTTTGCTGTTGCTGGGTTAGAGTTTGAATGCGGTGCCCCTGGATCCTTTGTGGCAAGCACCGCAATGTTCCCGCACCGCACAGAGGTTATCCGCCTACATTTCGAGCGCGCAAGCCTGAAGATAGACAAAAATGCACTTAAGATTAATTGGCGCGATGGAAGCACCGATGTTGAAGCAAAAGAAAAGGGTGCGGATAAGACAAATCCGCTACTTGGCGGCAAACATGAATGGCATCAAGCCATGATCGAAGATTTCGTTGATGCGGTTCGTCATGGGCACAAACCCATTGTTACAGGACGTGAAGCGCTTGCTTCTCATGATTTTATTGCAGCGATAGAGTTGTCGTCGCGTACCGGACATCCCGTTGATCTAGCGTAATGACATGGTCCCGGTCGCAGCAGTTTAACGTTGCCGCGACCGGAATTTTTGCATGTTCACTTATCGTTTTGCAAAATTACCACTCGTTTCAATTGCCCCCCGCGACAGGCGGTGCGCCGTGTTCATAGTCTAACGAGTAGAATGTTACCCGATCAAAATCCATTTCTGGATCAGGGCTAGAATTGTTTTGTGTATAGGCCCCGGCCTTAAAGTACATAAACTCGTCTTCGATGCTAAAACCGCTGTCACGCATATCAAATGGTTCGGCAATAACCTCTGATCCGTCGTCGCGAATGATTTTTACATGTAGCATGGGAATGATGGCGTCTCCTTCCTGCTTGCCTTTAACTTCGATCTCATAGCTAAAGACTTCATCCAAGGCGATACCGTCATCCGGATTGGGCGCAACATCGGCCCGGCTACCGATAAGCTCGATCCATTCTTCTTTGCCCGTTGCGGGTTCGTGCGCGTAATAGATAGAGCCGTATTTATTTTGCGGAAGTTTGCGATAGTAAAGCCGGATCGGCTCGTCATCCTTCGCATGAATTTGGCCGATAATGACACGGCCAATTTGATAATCCTTGCCTAAGCGCGTGACTTGATTGACTGCCAACGTTGCGCGCATAATACCGTCAACACCGCCTGCCGCTTCTTGTGTAGCTTTAGGCGCGGACGAAAAAACCCAATTGTTGGCATTTGGAAAACCGTCGTCGCGGCGTACGGAAATGGATTCGTCCCCGCGCCGGATCATACCACGTAGTTCTGATCGGGTATAGTTCGTGTTGGCCGAGGTTTTTGCCCCTGAAGGCGTCGTGCGAAATACCATGCCGCCGGTTGCGGCGTCGGTGAAAAAATATCGCGGATCGGTCCAGCCAGCCGCCAATTCGTTTTCGTAAACGCTGTCTGAAATTCCATCGCCATCATCGTCCGCGGGCGTCGTCATATACCATCCGGAAAGGTCGAAATTTTCGCCTGGCGTGGCATCAGGATCCAGACCGAACATACCGCGCCCGCGACGTTCAGTAAGAACGGCCTGCTCGGGCACCTCCACCTGTTCACCGCAACCAAAAGCCGCGATTTCAACAATAGAGTTCCAGTTGTTGCTTTCGTTCCCAAAGCCGGTAAGGCGCATGAATTGGGCCGGGATACTATCGAGTTCAAAGGTTTCGAAATCCCCGGTGGTGCCGCCGGATTGTTGCTCTGGTATTACTGTTTGAAAGGCTTCGCCATCAAGCGAGGTTTCGATCGCAAACTTTGTTTTCCGTTCGTCGCCTTTGAAAAAGGCAATTTGAACAGAGGTCAAATTTTGTTCTGCCCCTAGGTCCAATAGTAACGTCCGCGGCCCTCCTTGCGACTCGCTGGACCAACGTGAGTCGGCGTCCATATCACCATCGATGGTGTTTTCCGGGCCGTGCGTTTCCTCGTAAAGGCCTTCATCGGTTGCGGATACGATGGTGAGTTGCCGCAGCGAATCGCACGCGTCCTGAGCATAAGCGGGCAAAGCAACACCGCTGGCGGTTATTACGCCTATGTATTTTATAAGGTTAAGGTTCACGATTGGCCTCCCAGCTTTTTAAGCACTTAAACACTGAATTGGTCTCTCCTCCCAATTCTGTATTCTAGTATACCAGACTATTGCGCACTTCAAAGTTGTATCTGACCGCTTCACCGGATCGGCGCGATGGCGCTAAGTGACTTTGGTGCAGGAAATCACGGGATGCGTGCCGTTAGACAATAGGTAGCGCGGCAAGGCTGATTTATAAATGAAGCGGCGCTGCTTTTCAGCAGCGCCGCGTTGCATTTTGAACAGATCACCCAAACCGATTAGCCGATTACAGCCCCGTCCTGACGGCGCACCCAGACAACGCTGGAGCGCGGTACCGGGCTTGCGTTCGGGAAATCCCCGCCGGGATGCTGAATACCGACAAACGCGGTCTTTTTGTCAGTCGACCATGTCAGACCGGTGACTTCGGAGCCGTTCGGGCCTGTCAAGAACCGCGCGATCTCTCCAGTTTCCGGGTCGCCAACCAACATCTGGTTGTTGCCCATGCCGGCAAATTCACCTTCGTTGCTGTCGTCGCCGTCAGTCTGGATCCAGATCATCCCATTAGAGTCGACTACCATCCCGTCGGGCGAGTTGAACATATTGCCGGAGGTCACGTTGGCCGAGCCGGCATAAGCGTCATCATGCACATCCGGATTGCCTGCCATGACGTAAAGATCCCAGGCAAAGGTATCGGCACCATGGTCAGTATTAGTCGGCCGCCAACGTACAATCTGGCCGTATTCGTTACCTGCACGTGGGTTCGGTGTGCCGTCCTCGGCCAGCATGGCATCGCCGCCTGCGTTCACCGCATCCTCTGCCCGTTTGGAATTGTTTGTCAGGCAGCAATAGGCTTCGGGCAATGTCGTCGAAACAGCAACCCATTCAGGCCGGTCCATCGTCGTCGCCCCAACGGCAGAGGCAGCCTGGCGGGTGTGGATACAAACCATCGCCAAATCGTCCATGCCGGTCGTTTCCGGCGTCAGGGCCAGCCATTGACCGCTACCGTCGGCTTCAAACTTTGCGACGTACAGTGTGCCGTCATCCAGCAGCGCCGAGGTGTCGCCGCCCTCGGTGTAGGTTCCGTTCGAGACGTAGCGATACAGGAATTCACCGCGCTCGTCGTCGCCAAGATAGACAACAACCCGGTTGTCGGTGGTCAGGGTCATGGCGGCGTTTTCGTGTTTGAACCGCCCCAGCGCCGTACGCTTTATCGGGGTGCTATCAGGATCGGCGGGATCAATCTCAACGATATAGCCGAAGCGGTTTGCCTCGTTCGGCTCTTTGGTAATGTCAAAGCGTGGATTGAATTGTTCATAGGCATAGCGGCTTTCAGCGCCGATCCCATAGCGATCAAAACCATCGGGCATCGTTGTCGCGGCATCCGTCGCGCCGAAGTAGCCGTTAAAGTTTTCTTCGCAGGTCAGATAGGTACCCCAAAGCGTCTTGCCGGCGCCGCAGTTGTTCAGCGTGCCCAGAACGGTCGTGCCCGCAGGATCGGCGGTGGTTTGCAGAAGCGCGTGCCCCGCAGCAGGGCCGGTCAGCGTCATCGGCGTATTGTTCGTGATACGGCGGTTGAAAGGGCTGTCGACGACAACGCCCCAACCGGTGTCGGTTTCGGCCACTTCCATGACAGTCACGCCCTGAAGATTCATCAGCTTCATCGCGTCTTCGGCGCTGTCCACGATGCTGGTGGATTCACCGGCGGCGGCGGGAAGGTTGATATCTTCATTCACATATTCATGGTTCACAGCAATGACCTGCTTGCCGTCAACTTCGAACAGCTCCATGCCGTCGGTATTTTCGCCAAAGACGCGGTCAGCCGTCGCTGCGTCGCCGCCGTTTGTCGGGTCCCAGGGGGCCGCATCGGAAAACAGCGGATCACCCCAGCTGACCAGCACGCCCCAGTCGTAACCTTCTGGCACGTGGATCGTGAAATCGGTCTGGATGTCGATGGGCTGGAATGCAAAGCGCGACGCGCTTTGTGCCTGCGCCGAAGTCGAACCCATCAGGTTCAGCGCGGTCGCCGCAGAGCCAAAGGCCAGCACGCCGGTCATGAAGCCACGGCGCGACATGGCGGCCGCAACCACTTTGTCGAAATCGGTGGTTTCGGGCGCAGGGCGGCGCAGCTCGTCCCAGTCATCCCAGCTTAGGTGGCGCGTATCGATATCTTTCATGACTGTCATCCCAGGACATGTTGCTGTTGCACGCTTAATAGGACCGAAGGTTAAATTCTCGGTAACACTCGCTTGAAAGTTTTGTGACACAGGCAGCAACGTTCGGTGCCGTTCCGACCCAATACCGCGTCAATCATCCAAATCGCCGTCTTCAGGCGACGTGCGCAGATAAATGCGGCCAATCGCCTTGACCCATGACAGGTTGATGAAAGCAACAATGCCGGCTGCGATAAGGAACCTATGCCAGATACTGACCGGAAAGGGAGATATTTCGTCGGCGTACATCGCCATGATGACGGTGATAATCCCGAACCAGATCAGAACCTGACCGAAATGATGCAAGATGGAATTCATTAATTGCCTTTAAATCCTGGCAGCCCGATTGGCAGGGTTGCGTGATCGTATGCCTGCAAAAGATCCAGTGCAATAAATAGCGGAATATAGCTGTGCAGACCGTTTCCAGACGAACCGGCAAACATTGTGTGAGCTTGCTTCGCGATACTGCAGTCGCCAAGGCGCAAAAACTGCCCCGACCTGATGCACCGCGAAGGTAGATGCCTAAGATTTAGGCTTTATTGCCGATGGCAAGCTGCTGCTTCGTTTATTGAGGCAATGAGGGCCGAAAAGGTTTGACTCACCACCCGGCAATGATGAACCAATTGCATATTGGTTCACTAAAGCCGCAAGGAAGCACCCCCTGCCACAGCATCCTCCTCTCTTATCGCTTAGCGATTTCAGCCTGAAGTTCAAAGGGCAGACCGCTTGCGTTGTCGAAAACATCGACCTGACCGTCGCAGCAGGAGAGATCCTTTGCATCGTCGGAGAGTCGGGTTGCGGCAAGAGTGTGACCGCGATGGCGCTGATGGGACTGCTTCCGCAGGATGCCGCGATCATTCCCAGCGGTACAATGGTTTTTGACGGCAAATCACTGGATATGACGCGCGAGCGTATTCCCGCCAGCATGCGCGGCGGCGATGTCGCGATGATCTTTCAAGAGCCAATGACCTCTCTTAATCCGGCTTTCCGGATTGGCGACCAGATTGCCGAAGCCGTGCAGCAGCACAGCGGCTGCACCCGCGCCCAAGGCCGCGAACGGGCGCTGGATATGCTGCGCCGGGTCGGCCTTCCCTCTCCTGAACAGCGGCTGGACCAGTATCCGCACCAATTGTCAGGTGGTCAGCGACAAAGGGTCATGATCGCGATGGCCTTGGCGAATGACCCCAAGCTTCTGATCGCGGATGAGCCGACAACCGCGCTGGATGTCACGATTCAGGCGCAGATCCTTGAACTGATCCGCGATCTGCAACGCGACACGGGGATGGGTACGATCATGATCACCCACGACCTTGGGGTCGTTGCCGAAGTCGCCGACACCGTTGCGGTGATGTACGGTGGTCAGGTGGTGGAACGTGGCCCGATGGGTGATGTGTTCGATGACCCGCAACACCCTTACACAATTGGACTTATGGACTCGGTCCCGCGCCTGTCCGGCCCCCGCGCACGGCTGACCACGATCGAGGGTGCAGTGCCATCGATCGAAACGATGCCGCAAGGGTGCAGATTTCGGACACGCTGCCCTTTCGCGGCACCCGAATGTAGCACGCGGCCTGCGCTTTCACCCATCACTGCAAACCACGCGGTCGCCTGCCATTTTGCCCCGCTGGAACAAAACTTGAAGGTGGCGCAATGACACCGATCCTCGTCGCACATAACGTCAAAAAACACTTTGCGACCGGTGGCGGCCTTTTTCAGAAAAAGGGCCTCGTGAAGGCTGTCGATGGCGTATCACTGTCAATCGCCCCGGGTGAAACCTTTGCCATTGTCGGTGAATCCGGCTGCGGAAAATCAACGCTTGCCCGCCTGCTGATGCGCCTGCTGAACCCGACAAGCGGCGACGTCGTATTCGATGGTAAGCAGGTCACAGAGGCAAAGGGCGTTGCGCTATCCGCCCTGCGCCGTGACATGCAGTTCATTTTCCAAGACCCGTTTTCATCCCTGAACCCCCGCATGACAGTCGGTAAACTGGTGGGCGAGCCGCTAGAAGTGCACGCACCGGACCTATCCAAAACTGAACGCCGCGCAAAGGTTGCAGAGCTGTTGGCTAAGGTCGGATTGCGGCCGGAACACGCTGATCGCTATGCTCATGAATTTTCTGGCGGACAGCGGCAGCGCATCGGTATCGCGCGGGCGCTTGCCTCTGGTCCGCGGCTGATCATCGGTGACGAACCCGTCAGCGCGCTGGATGTGTCGGTGCAGGCGCAGGTGGTAAACCTGCTGGGCGATCTCAGCCGGGATTTGGGGCTGACGCTGGTGTTGATCGCCCATGATTTGGCCGTCATCCGGCACATGTCGGACCGCGTCGCCGTGATGTATCTGGGCAAAATCGTTGAACAGGGCACAACGGACGATGTATTTGAAAGCCCGCGTCATCCCTACACCCGCGCCTTGCTGGATGCGATCCCGGATCTTGACGATCAATCCGGTGCGTCGCGCGCCCGGATCGAAGGCGAGATGCCCTCTCCCTCTGCCCCGCCGCCGGGTTGCGCATTCCATACACGGTGCCCCCATGCGACAGCGCTGTGCCAAGAAGCGGTCCCGCAACCAGTTGAAACGCCGGACGGGCATATGACCGCCTGCCACCATTGGCAGGACATTCCCGCCGCACCACGGCAAACGACCCCCCGTAGCAAAAGCCCAGCCACCCTGGCCCGGCTCTCGCTTTACCGCCAGGCGACGCGGGGGGCGCAGATCATCCCCGTCGCACCACAACCCCCTGACAGAGAGGTCACACCATGAAATATTTGACGCTGACGACAGCGGCCCTTGCCCTGATGGCAAGCGGCGCAATGGCACAGGATTTGCGCATCGCGTTGCAATCCGACGCTGACATTCTTGACCCGGACCAGTCGCGGACCTTTGTCGGTCGCATCATCTATACCGCGCTTTGTGACAAGCTAGTCGACATCACGCCGGATCTGGAAATCATCCCCCAGCTTGCGACGGAATGGACCGTGGCAGAGGACGGCATGTCCATCGCCATGACCGTGCGCGACGATGTCGTGTTCCACGACGGCACAGCGTTCAACGCGCAGGCTGTCGCTGACAACATCACCCGGTCGCAAACCCTTGAAGGGAGCATGCGAAAATCAGAGCTTGCCTCAATCGCATCCGTCGATGTGACGGGCGATTACACGTTGACGCTGAACCTGACCGGGCCGGACGCCACTGTGATTGCTCAGTTGGCTGACCGGGCCGGTATGATGGTATCCCCGACAGCGGCCGCTGAAATGGGCGCTGATTTCGGTCTAGCGCCGGTCTGTTCTGGCCCCTTTGCCTTTCAGGAACGGGTTGCGCAGGACAAGATCGTCCTGAAAAAGTTCGCAGACTATTGGAATGCGGATCAAATCAACTTTGATACCGTCACCTATCTGCCAATCCCCGACACAACCGTGCGACTGGCCAACCTGCAATCAGGCGATATTCATATCTTGGAACGCTTGGCCCCCACCGACCTTGCGCAGGTCAATGCGGATGACAGCATCAACGTCCAGTCGGCCGTATCTATGGGGTATCAGGGCATTACATTTAACGTGGGCAATGGCGATCGGGCAGATAACCCTTTCGGCACTGATCCGCGCCTGCGCCAGGCTTTCAGCTACGCCATTGACCGCGAAGCCATCAATCAGGTTGTATTCGAAGGCGCATTTGCCGCTGGCAATCAGCCGTTCCCGCCAACATCGCCTTGGTATGACGCCGATTATCCGGTCGAAGCCCGCGATGTCGATAAGGCCAAAGCTCTGCTGGCAGAGGCAGGCTATCCCGACGGTATCGACCTTGTCGTGCAAGTGCCCAATACGACCATCCCGCTGCAACTGATGCAGGTCATTCAATCCATGACCGCCGAAGCAGGCATTAATATCGAAATCGTGTCAAAAGAGTTCGCCACGATGCTGTCTGACCAGACAGCGGGCGATTATCAGGCAAGCCAGATCGGTTGGTCCGGCCGCGTCGATCCGGATGGCAATATCCACCAATTCGTCACCACAGATGGCGGCATCAATGACGCGGGCTATTCCAACGCCGCCGTCGACGATGCGCTGAATACGGCGCGCACGCAGGCCGATGTTGTATCACGCAAGGCGCAGTATGACGCCGCGCGCGACGTGCTGATCAATGATGCACCGCTAGTATACCTTTACCACGAAAGCTGGATCACAGCGCTTGACGCCAATATCGAAGGCTACACCGCCTATCCCGACGGCATGATCCGCCTAGAAGGTGTGACCCTGTCCGAATGATACCCGTCCGCCCCCAGCCCAACCGGGCCGGGGGCGGACACCCTTAACCGCATTTTACCCATGCAAGGGGCAGCCCATGCTCTCGTTCTTTTTGCGCCGACTTGTCATCGCGATCCCGACGATCATTCTGATCTCGGTCTTCGTCTTTGGCTTACAGAAAATCCTACCCGGCGATCCGCTGCTTGTCCTTGCGGGCGAGGAACGCGATCCTGCTGTGCTGGAATTCCTGCGCGAGAAATATCGCCTGAATGATCCTATTCCGGTGCAGTATATGACTTGGGCGGGCAATGCACTTGGCGGCGATCTGGGCACATCGTTCCGCACCAATCAGCCAGTGACGGAACTGATCGGGCAAAAGCTGCCCGTCACGATCCAGCTGGCATTGATGTCACTGATCTTTGCCGTCTTCATTGGCATTCCCGCAGGCATCATGTCCGCCTATCGTAAGGGAACGGTCACCGATTATATCGCCAACATCGTCGCCCTGTCCGGTCTGTCGATCCCGAATTTCTGGCTGGGGATCATGCTAATCCTTCTGGTGTCCGTGAAATGGCAACTGCTGCCCGCGTCCGGGTATGTACCGCCGAGCGAGGATTTCTGGCTGTCGATCAAGACCATGCTTATGCCTGCCTTTGTGCTGGGCACGGCATTGGCTGCAACCTTGATGCGGCATACGCGGTCGGCAATGCTAGGCGTGTTAACCTCTGACTATGTGCGTACCGCCCGCGCCAAGGGGCTGTCCGAACGCAAGGTCGTGCTAAAGCATGCCTTTCGCAATGCCCTGACACCGATCGTCACCCTAACCGCGCTGCTGTTCGGTGAATTGATCGCAGGTGCTGTCCTGACAGAGCAGATCTTTACTATCCCCGGCTTTGGCAAGTTGGTCGTCGATGCCGTCTTTAACCGCGATTACGCTGTGGTGCAGGGCATCGTTCTGGTCACTGCCGTCGGGTTCATCGTCATGAACCTGCTCGCCGATATGGCCTATTTCCTTCTTAACCCCCGGCTAAGGAGCAACTGATGGCTGCCGCTGATACAAACGTTGCCAAGACGGCGCCTGCAATGGACCTTGCCCCGTCTGAAAACCGCGTCTGGAAGAAATTCCGCAGCCATAAATCAGCGATGCTGGGCGGTTTCCTTGTGCTGTTCTTCATCACGCTTGCGCTGCTGGCCCCCGTCCTGCCGATCCCCGATCCGGCGGCGACGGACTGGGGCGCGATCCGCAAAGCGCCATCCGCTGCGCATTGGATGGGCACGGACGATCTGGGCCGGGACGTGCTGTCGCGTATGATCTGGGGCGCGCAGGCGTCCTTGCTGGCCGGTGTCATTTCCGTTGCGATCGCAATGGCGATTGGCGTGCCTTTGGGGATCATCGCTGGCTATTTCGGCGGCTGGCCTGACGCCATCATTTCCCGCTGTACCGAAGCGCTGCTTGCCGCGCCTTTCCTGATCCTTGCCATCGCGCTGGCCGCCTTTCTTGGGCCGTCACTTAGCAATGCGATGATCGCGATCGGCATTTCGGCCACGCCGCTTTTCATCCGGCTGACGCGCGGCCAAGTGCTGAACGTCAAGGTCGAGGATTACGTTGATTCAGCCCGCGCCATTGGCCTGCCAACGCGTCTGATCCTGTCGCGTTACATTCTGCCCAACGTGCTGCCACCGATCCTTGTGCAAGCCACTTTGACCATTGCCACAGCAATCATCGCCGAAGCATCCCTGTCCTTTCTCGGCCTTGGCCAGCAACCGCCCGCGCCCTCCTGGGGCTCGATGCTGAATACAGCCAAAAACTTTTTGACCCAGGCGCCCTGGATGGCGCTTTGGCCCGGCATTTCGATCTTTCTGGTGGTGCTTGGCTTCAACCTTTTGGGCGACGGTCTGCGCGACGCCCTTGATCCTCGCGAACACTAAAGGGACCACCCCATGACTTTTACCACCCGCCCCGAAATCCGTGGCACCTTCGGCGTTGCAACCTCGACCCATTGGATTGCTTCTGCCGTTGGCATGTCGATCTTGGAACGCGGCGGCAATGCCTTTGACGCTGCTGTCGCCACCGCAATCACGCTGCAAGTGGTAGAGCCGCATCTGAATGGCCCCGCTGGCGATATGCCTGCGATATTTCAAAAAGCAGGCGAGGATGTGCAGGTGGTCTGCGCGCAAGCCCCTGCACCAGCAGGTGCGACCTTGGAACATTACAAGGCCCAGAACCTGACCCTGATCCCCGGCTCTGGCTTACTGGCAACCGTGATCCCCGGTGCCTTTGACGGCTGGATGCTGATGCTGCGCGATCACGGCACCATGAGCCTGCGCGACGTGCTGACACCTGCGATCGAATATGCCCGCGACGGCCATCCCATGTTGCCCCGCGTTGCCAATACCATCGCTGGATTGGCAGACTATTTTGCGCAGCATTGGCCCACCAGCGCCGCGGTTTGGACGCCGAACGGCAAGACCCCCGCGGCTAATGCCTTGTTCAAAAATCCCGACCTTGCGAACACCTACGACCGCCTCGTGACCGAAGGTGAAACCGCAGGCGATGACCGTATCGCCCAGATCGATGCCGCCCGCCGCGCGTGGTCGCAAGGGTTTGTCGCCGATGCGATCGACGCCTATGTCCAAACCGCCAATGTCATGGACGTGTCCAACGAAAAGCATATGGGCGTGCTGACCAAAGCTGACATGGCCGGCTGGTCTGCCACCTACGAGCCGTCGCTGTCGTATGACTATCACGGCTGGACCGTGCATAAAACTGGCCCGTGGTCGCAGGGGCCGGTGCTGCTTCAGACCCTTGCGGTCCTTAAGCATTTCGACCTTGCCGCAATGGACCCGATGGGCGCCGAATTCACCCATACGGTGATCGAGGCGATGAAGCTCGCCTATGCCGACCGCGAAGCCTACTACGGTGACCCTTTGCACAGCGATATCCCGATGGAATACTTGCTGTCGGATGCTTACAATGCGGATCGCGCAAAGATGATCAGCGCACAGGCCAGCTTTGACCAGCGTCCAGGCCGCCTGCCGGGGCTCGAACATCTGGCCGACGCCTATATCGCGCGTGCCGCGCATGATTTTGGGGCCGCCGACGCCGCCCCCCAAGAACCGACAATGGCGCACCTGACCGAAAAGCGTGGCGACACGGTGCATCTGGATATCATCGACCGCTGGGGCAATATGGTCGCGGCAACGCCCTCGGGTGGATGGCTGCAATCAAACCCCGTCGTGCCCGGCCTTGGCTTTCCATTAAATTCGCGCGCGCAAATGTTCTGGCTCGAGGAAGGTCTGCCGACAACGCTGGCCCCCGGCCGCCGCCCGCGCACAACGCTGACGCCGTCACTTGCAACACACGAGGATGGGCGCCGCTTAGTCTTTGGCACGCCGGGCGGTGACCAGCAGGACCAATGGCAGTTGGTGTGGTTCTTGCGCTTTGTACACTGGAACATGGAACTGCAGGCCTGCATGGATGCCCCGTTGTTTCATTCCATGCACTTCCAAGGCAGCTTTTACCCCCGCGAAGCCAAACCCGCAGAGATGATGCTAGAGCCCGCCTTCGGCAAGGATGTCATCGCAGACCTGCGCGCACGCGGCCATATCGTGCATGTCGCCGAACCCTGGTCTGTCGGCCGCCTGACAGCGGCTTTACGTGATCCGGATGGTATCATGCGCGCCGCCGCCACGCCGCGCCTGATGCAGGCCTATGCCGTGGGACGCTAAACCATGGCCCCATGGCTATTCCCGCAGGACAACAATGATAGCGACCGGTTTTTATGCCCAAAGCACGGTTGTAGCGGTGCGGCCATGACTGGCGACACAAGGCGCACGGCCGCGTCAAAGCAACCCATTGTGCAGGAATTGCTGACAAACGCGGCCATTGCGCAGACCAATGCGCAAAGCGTAGCATCCGTGCAGTCGAATGCACCTTGCGCTGTGAATACATGAACCAACCCCTTAAACATCGCCTTATGACCCTGATCGAAAGCGAGTTACCTGCGGATGGCCGCCTGCCGACGGAACGCGCGCTGGCAGAACGCTTTGGCACGTCGCGGCGATTGATCAGACAGGTACTGGACGATCTGGAAATCGAAGGGTTGGTCTGGCGCAAGCAAGGTTCGGGTACCTTCGCCGGACATCCCCAGGATCCGACCGGCGATCTGGCCGCCCGTATCGCGGGCGAAACCGATCCTATTCAGGTCATGGAAGCCAGACTGTGCATCGAACCGGAACTGGCCGCGCTCTGTGCGGTGCGCATGACGGATGCGGAAATTCTGCGATTGCGTACGCTGGCCACGCGCCAAATTGCGGCAGATGCGCAAACCATCGAGTTGTGGGACGGTGCGTTGCACCGCCTGATCGCGCAATGTGCCCGCAATCGCCCGCTGTTGACGGCCTTTTCCCTGCTGGACCGTATCCGGTCAAATCCGGACTGGGTCCATGTGCGCGCAAAGGCGCGCAGCCGGACATCGATGGCCGTCCCGCAAAGCGAACACGAAGTGCTGATTGCAGCCATCACCGCGCGCAACCCCGCCGCGGCACGCCAAGCGATGCACGATCACCTTAGCGCGCGTTTTGACGCACTGAAGATTGAATTTAATACAGGCGTCGCCGACCTTGCTGAATAAACTGGTTCGGCAATGACCCCAGTTTTGTTTCACTCATTTTACTGAGTGTGGGACCGTGTGGGGCACCGTGTTCCAATTTTCAAAGGTCGATGAAATGTCGGATGAAAAGCACTTAAACCAAGTTATCAAAATGCACAAAGTTCGCTCTGGTGCTATGCTTTATTGATTAAACTAAAAAACAAATCTCGTTTCATGTACTAATATGCCTAGCATGACGGCCAGGCCAATAAACCTTTTGCGCATGACTGCCTCGCATCAAATAGATGCCTGCTGGGAAACGGTCTGATATGGCCAGCCAAATCGGCACAGGTGCCCCTTTCGAAAAATCGCACTGCATTCTAGTGTCGCAATAATTGCAATTCGCAGGGGGGGATACCATGCAATTCGACCAAGATGGCGATACCGGATTCTGGATAGATGACCGCGAGCATCACGCATTTCTACGCCAGGATGCACAGCGCCAGATTGACGTCTTTCGCCAAATGATCCGCCCTGATGGCGGCTTTGATCTGCCAGGATGGGACGGCTCCCCTTTGCCGGATGCCCCGCAAGAATTGCATACGACGACGCGTATGGTCCATTCCTTTGCGCTGGCGAAATGTTTTGGCTTCGACGATTGCGATGCAGTCATTGACGCGGGAATGGACTATATCTGGAAAATGCATCGCGACGCGTCGCACGGCGGATATTTTTGGTCTGTCGCCCGAAACAAAAGCGCGGCGGATGACAGCAAACTTGCCTATGGTCACATGTTTGTGCTTCTGGCGGCCGCGACAGCCAAGCAGGCAGGCCACCCGGACGCGGACCGATTGCTGATGGATGTCACCGAAATTCTGGACACCCATTACTGGGAAGAGTCTCACGGGCTTTATGCCGACGAATTTAACCGCGACTGGACCCCGTTTTCCACCTATCGCGGCATGAATGCGAACATGCATGGCGTCGAAGCGCATCTCGCAGCGTTCGAGGCGACAGGACAGACGCGCTATCTTGACCGCGCGGGCCGGATCATTGACTTTTTTGTCCACCGCATGGCGCCTGACAATGACTGGCGGTTGCCGGAACACTATACCTATGATTGGACCGTTGATCGCGACTATGCGGGAAATCCGATGTTTCGCCCGGCAGGGACGACTCCCGGTCACAGTCTCGAACTGGGCCGCCTGACGCTGCAACATTGGGATTTGGCTGGGCGTCCGGACAACGCGGCCCCAATGGCCGCCCGCCGACTGATCAGCCAAGCCATCACCGATGCTTGGCGCCCTGACGGCGGGTTCATCTACACCATGAAAGACGGAAAACCGGACCGAACCGTGCGGTACTGGTGGCCCGTAGCAGAGGCGATCGGCGCCCTCGCCGCACTCATCAAACTAGATCGGCGCCCGAGCGATGAAGCTTTGTACCGCTCATTCTGGCAATTTGCCAAATCCCATTTGATTGATCCGGACCATGGCGGCTGGTTTCCCGAACTTGATGACGCCGGTCATCCAGCCCAGCATCAGTTTGTCGGAAAACCTGATATTTATCACGCCCTTCAGGCCGATTTGCTGCCCCTCACACCGCATCTGTCGCGGGCGACGACGTCTTGATTCTTCCTTCTTCTGGTTAAAAATATCCTGGGGGGTACGGGGGGCAAGCCCCCCCGCGGATCGGCGCGGCCATGCCGCGTCGATCCCCCATGCCGCTCGCCTTAACGCCGCCCGCCCGCCAAGGCTGCAGCTTCCGGCAGACGCCGCAGCCACATCATCGCAATTGCCCCGATTGCCGGCCCCGGCACCAAAACGGCAAAGGCCCATTGCCAACCGCGCAGCCACTCTGCCACCATCGGCATGATAGAAATGGCAACAACTGTCAGCGCGAACCCAAAGCCAAGTTGCAATGTCACCGCAGTTCCGACAAACCGTTGGTCCGCCAATTCGGTCACGGCCGCTGAAAACTGCGCACTATCACCAATAACTGAAATACCCCAGATGATCGCGACGCACGCCAACAGCCAGCCCGGACCATCGAAGGTAAAACCAATCAGCAGCGCGCAAGTTGCAGACACGGCCATCATACCTGCTGTCGTCAGGCATCGACCAATCCTGTCGGACAGAACGCCCCCCAGAATGCAGCCGAATACGCCTGATCCGACAACGACAAAGCTTAGCATCGATGCAGATCCCAACGGAAACGGTGTTAAACCGCCCTGGGCCGCAGCCGTTCCAAAGGCCAGAAACCAGGCCCACATGGCATAAAGTTCCCACATATGGCCAAAGTAACCAAGATTTACCAACATCAACGGTTTTTGGGTAAAGACGCGCAGGCATTGTCGCGGATCAAAGGTTGCGCGGCCGAAACTATGCGGCCCCTCGCGCAGAGCCGCCGCGAACAAAATTGCAGCCGCCAGCGTTGCCAGCGATGTGGCGATAACGACGGCCTGCCACGCAATGCCAGCGGTCAAGGCCCGGAACAAATGCGGCATGGACGATCCAAGCGTTAACGCCCCGATCAAGAACCCAAGAGCAAGCCCGCGCCCGCGCAAGAACCATGTTGCCATCAGCTTCAACGCCGGCGGGTAAACCCCAGCCAAGGCAACGCCGGTGACAAACCGCGCTGCAATCGCGCCGCCCGGCGATGGCTCCAGTAACAATGCGGCATTTGCAGCGGATGCGATCAGTGCGCTGATAGCCATCAGTTTTTGCATGCGCACCATGTCGGGCAAGTTCACAATGCTCGACGCCATCGCCCCTGCGACAAAGCCCAACTGCACCGCGTTTGTCAGCCACGCTGCTTGCGACAGGCTCAGGTCCCAATCCAGCAAAAGTTCCGGAATGATCGCTGTGGCAGAAAACCACGTCGTCATGACGCCTACGACGCCAAGGCAGATCAATGCAAGCGCAGGCCAGCGGCCCGGTGCAGGGCCATCAATCAAAGTTGTCATCGTGAATTCCTGTGCGCTTTATCAAAGCCAGACTTATGCGGGTTTCATCCTTGTCAGCAACCGCGTTGCAGCCGGGTCACGCAGCGATGATCAGCTGAGCAGGGTCGATTCCGGCAGTGCTGCGGCCTTGCGATCAAAGGTATAGCAGGTTGTTGCCCCTGCATCACGTCCGGCCAAGGCAATCATCTGATCCGCAAATCCCGGCCCGCCATGGCGATACCGCGACAGCGCAAGTCCAACGCGGTCAGGGTTTTCAACTGCAAGCTCCTCGGCCTCCAGTACCGCATTAAGGGCCTGCGCAATGGTCATACGGTCAAAACCATAGGCGCGTTCCAGCACCCAGACGGTTTCGATTATGACCTCGCGGGCGATAAAAGCAGGGGACTGCGGCGTCAGCGTATCAATCAGCGCCGTAACAAGCGCAGCTTGTGTGGCATCATCAGATGTCAGAAACCGCACCAGGACATTTGTATCAATCGCAATCACGCCTTGTCACAGGCTCCTGCACCAATTGCATCGTCCATCGCTTGCAGAGTAACGGGTTCCGCAGCATCACGCCGCAATATGCCAGCCAGCGATGCCGCAGGCCGGCTGCGCATGATGCGCACCTCTCCGCCGTCGAGGATCAAATAGCGCACGCGGTCACCTGCCTGCAACGATAAAGCCTGCCGCACATCGCGCGGCAAGGTTGTCTGGCCTTTGGTGGTCAATGTCGACTCTTGCATTGCGGTCCTCCTGCGCCATGAATATAAGCGCATGCCCTTACAAAATCAACAATCGCATTACTTTGGATAAAATTGCCGCTCAGGCGTTCCGGGCGGCAATAAGTGGATTATACGTCGGGCAAGCCAGGCAGGATCTTGTCCATCGTTGCAGGCAAATCGCGCACGCGTACACCTATTGCATCATAGATGGCGTTAATAATCGCCGCACCTGCCCCGCAAATTCCCAACTCTCCGATGCCTTTTGCCTGCATCGGGTTGGCATATGGATCGCGTTCTTCGATGAAGTTTACGCTTAGCTGCGGCACGTCGGCGTTAACCGGGATGTGGTACTCCGCCAGATCGTGATTCACCAGGTGACCATCGCGGGTATCCTGAATCAGCTCTTCTGTCAGCGCCATGCCGATGCCGAATGTCATGCCGCCCAAACACTGCGAACGCGCGGTTTTAGCATTGAGGATCCGTCCGGCAGCAAAGCTGCCGTGCATTCGGCGCAGGCGCACTTCGCCTGTCACGCTATTCACGCCAACCTCACAAAAGAACGCGCCGAACGTCGCCTGACGAAACTCCTTTTGCGTCTTTCCAGGCTCGATCGCGCCTTCGACCACTAACGGAGCATCGCCGATCAGATCGGTTAGCGGTGTCTGTTTGTTCGCAAAGGTTGCCGTGCCATCCTTCAGCGTCAGATCGCCTTCTTCGCAACCCAATTTGCTCGCAACGGTCTGGCGCAACTTTTCGCAGGCAAGATAAACAGACGATCCAGCAGAGGACGCCCCCCAAGAGCCGCCGGATCCGGCTGATTTTGGCAAGTTGCTATCGCCAAGCCGCGTTTCGAGCCGGTCCTGCGACACGCCAAGCATTTCGCCGGCGATCTGCGCCAGAATGGCATAGGTTCCGGTTCCGATATCTGTCATGTCCGTTTCGATCAGGACCGAACCATCGGGTTTCAGCGTCACGCGCGCATGGCTTTCGCCAATCATATTGACCCGCGCGGCTGAAGACATGCCGTATCCGATCAGCCACTCGCCGTCAGTTGCACCCCTTTCGCGGTCTGCCCAGCCGAAAGCCGCAGCGCCGTCGTCCAGCGCCTCTGCCAGCTTGTGGGACGAAAACGGCTTGTCCTCGCCGGGCGAGCGTTCAGGGATGTTGCGCTTGCGCAGCTCTACGGGATCGAGCCCGGTTGTAATGGCAAGTTCATCCATTGCGATTTCCAGCGCGGTCAGGCCGACGGCCTCTCCTGGTGCGCGGACTGAACCGGCGCAGGTCTGGTTCACGCGCACAATTTCCATATGCGTTTCGCGGTTTTCACCTTTGTACAGGAACGGCGTAGCCTGCGTGACAGGTTCGGCGAACACCTCGTCCGGCAGTTGCGACACGCGGGCGGTATGGCCGATCCCGGTCAGAACGCCATCCTTGTCGGCTGCCAGCTGAAAGTGCTGCACCGTTTCGGACCGGCGCATGACGTTTTCAAAAACCTGCTGACGTGTCAGCATTACAGACACCGGAGCACCCAGTTCTTTGGCGGCCAGCGCCGCAGCGACGGCATCGGGGGAAATGCCCAGTTTCGACCCGAACCCACCGCCGACATAGGGCGCCAACAGGTGAACGTTTTCAGGATCAATCTCAAGCGAGTCCGCCACCTCGTTCACGTTGTATTTCAGCATTTGGTTCGATGCGCGAAGTGTCAGCTGATCGCCGTCCCACCATGCAATCGCGCTATGCGGCTCCATCGCAGCAGAGTTGTGGCCCGGCGTGGTGTAGCGCTGATCCACGGTAAAGGCGGCGTCCTTCATAGCTGCCTTTAAATCGCCCATGCTTGATTGCTTGTCGTCAGGCCGCTCGACCTTCACCCCGTCCGCCTTTGCGTCAGGGACAGCAGCGGCAGGCGTCATGCGCAGTTCCAGCGCCTGCGCACCATGACGGGCGGCTTCAAAGGTTTCGGCGACAACCAAGGCAACAGGCTGGCCGATATAGTAAATCTCGGCGCTGCCTTGCACGGGGGCCTTGTTGGCAGTGCCCTGCGCTGGATTGCGCAGAAATTTGTCGCCCCACATCACCTTGCTCACGCCCGGCATCTTTTCAACCGCCGCAGCCTCGACACCGTCAAGGGTGCCGCGTGCAATGGTTGCCCGCACCAGCACGCCATGTAGCATACCAGGCTGATGGGCTTCATGGGCATAGGTCGCGGTGCCCGTTACCTTCAACGGGCCTTCCGGCCGGTCCATGGTCGTGCCCAGAATACCCTGCGCCATATCATCCAACCGGTTGCGCGTGTCCGGCTTGTCCATTTTCAAATGAGCGTTCATGCCGCGTCCTTTCCGCAAAGTTCTTTCAAGGTCGCGATCAGTGTGCGACGCGTCAGCGGCACCTTGAAGGCGTTGTCCTTTTGCGGTTTTGCATCCGCCAGCAGGATATCCGCCACTTTGGCAAACAAAGCAGGACCAGGCTCTTGCCCGATCAGTGCTTTTTCAACCGCCGGATCGCGCCAAGGCTGCGATCCGATGCCACCAAACGCAAGTGCGGCATCCGTAATCTTGCCGCCATCCATCTGCACACGCGCTGCAACCGACACCATGGCAAAGGCATATGACGCCCGGTCACGCACTTTGCGATAGGTCTGCGCACCCTTGGCCGGCGCGGGCAAAGTTACAGCTACAATCAGGTCGGATGGTTCCAGCACGGTTTCGATATGCGGTGTCTGACCGGGCAAGCGATAAAATTCAGCCAAAGGCACAGACCGAACCGCGCCGTCCGCACCTTCGATTTCGACAACAGCATCCAGCAGGCGCATCGCCACGGCCATGTCGCTGGGATGGCTGGCAATACAGGCGTCAGAGGCGCCCAGAATGGCGTGCAGCCGTGCTGCACCTTCCATCGCCTGACATCCACTGCCCGGCTCGCGTTTGTTGCAAGGCATGGCGGTGTCGTAAAAGTAGTAGCATCGTGTGCGCTGCAGCAGATTGCCGCCCGTCGTCGCCTTATTGCGCAGCTGGCCAGACGCGCCAGCAAGCAATGCCTCACTTAAGACAGGATAATGTTTGCGCACGGTCATATCGGCGGCCAGATCGGAATTGCTGACAAGCGCACCAATGCGCAGCCCACCATCGACTTCGGTAATCTGGTGCATATCAAGCCGGTTGATATCGACCAGCTTGTGGGGGGCCATCACTTCCAGCTTCATCAGATCTAGCAGATTAGTCCCGCCTGCAATGAAATTGGCCCCCTGCCCCGCCGCGCGGGTGGCATGGGATGTGCTGTCGGCACGGATATAGTCAAAGGGTCTCATTTGCGGCCCTCCGCGGTTTCACGGATCGCGTCGACGATATTGGGATAGGCAGCACAGCGGCACAGGTTGCCAGACATCCGCTCTGAAATCTCGGCATTGGTCAGATCAACCGTGCCGGTCAAATCATCACTGACATGGCTGGGCCAGCCATCCTTCACCTCTTGCAGCATGGCCGTTGCTGAACAAATCTGGCCGGGGGTGCAATAGCCGCACTGGAAACCGTCGTGTTTGACAAAAGCGTTCTGCAGGTCGGACAGATTACCGGGCTGACCAAGGCCTTCGATCGTCGTGATCTCGTCCCCGTCATGCATACAGGCTAAGGTCAGGCAGGAATTGATGCGCCGCCCGTTGACGATCACCGTGCAGGCACCGCACTGGCCATGGTCGCAGCCTTTTTTGGTTCCAGTCAGATCAAGGTGGTTGCGCAAGGCATCCAGCAATGTGGTGCGGCTATCGGCATCAAGCTGATGCTCTTTGCCATTGATCACAAGGCTCGTTTTCATCGGGCCGTCCTTTGTTGGGAATGTCTGGCATTGCAATGTTTTGCTATGCCGGACGAACCCTTGGTCTGGCCGTCTGGTTCCGTGAAAAGTGTAAAACCGGCTAGTTGGTCGCCTGATAATCCTGCAGGTGGACATTGGGTCCCGCAAAGCGTTCAACCATTGTCACAGTACCAGCCTGCATGGCGAAATATGTCAGTGTTGCCATGGCAATGGCTGCGAATGCGCCTGTGGTGAATGCGGTCATTCTGCCGGCCCTCCCTTGCCACCTTCTAGCTCGTTCAACCAGATTTCATGATGCTCCTTGGCCCAGTTTCGATCCACCCGGCCGCCCCACATCGCCCAGAATGCACCCTGCATACCAACGGTGCCGATATAGATGTGACCGATAAAAATCGCGATCAGCAAAAGGCCGATGATCGCATGAACCAGCATGGCCCAGGACATCGTGCCCAGCGTGGCCCAGTAGTAAGGGAACATCAGTGTCACACCGGACACCACCATCAAGGCGCCGCCCAAAACGGCTGACCAGAAGATCAGCTTTTGTCCGGCATTGAATTTCTTGGCGGGCGGGTTCGGGCCGCCGTCGGAGGCCATGCCGCCCATGACGCTTAGCCACTTCAGGTCGCGCCATTCAGGGATATTCCGCCCCATCCACATCACGGCCATCAGCAAGATGCCGACAGCAAAGGACGGAAAGAACATCATGTGACCCCATGTCGAAATCCATCCGGCCCAGCCCAAAACTGTCTCTCCGAATGGCATCAAAAGTGTTTTGCCGTAAGCAATTGTTAATCCAGTCACGGCAAGACCGATAAAACTGATCGAGGTCATCCAATGGGTTGCGCGTTCAAACAGATTGAACCGTTTCACAGTGCGGGTGCTGCGCCCATGGGCAATTGGCACTCGGCCCCGAACCGCCAGGATCAACGCTAGCAAAAACCCCATGCCAAGGATTGCCATCGCTCCCAGATGCACCGCCAGATCGGCCACGCCAAGGCGCCAGTCACGGGCAAAGGGCCGTTCGAACAAGGCAGCATTGGCGTAGGGCAACGATGATATCCCTTCGGTGCGCTGCGCAGGACGCAACAATGCGCCAGTGTCGTCGCCATAGATCGACCAGCTTTCCGTTAGCTTTTCGCCGTCCACCATTGGCTCTGTCGTCATCATCGTATCGGGTACAACGTTATAATCGGGCCTTTGCTGATCCGGCGACGGACCCGTGGCAAAGCGTTCATCCTGCAGCGTCGTGCGATCGGCCAAAGCCTGCCCTGCCAGCAGCGCGCTTGGCGCGTCCTGCGCGCCCATTTGCGTTCCGTTGTATTCGGTCACACCCCAGCGCACCTCGGGAATCGTACGAGCATCACCGTCAAAGATTTCATAAACCTGCCAAACCAGCGCAATCGCCAGCAAGACCGCAACTATTGCGCCGCCAATGCGATAGCGGACAAAGTCGCGCCCACGGACCAAAACGTCGTCGCTCATGCGCCATCCTCCGGGTAATAGGCCGTTTTCCAGCCCCAGGCACCAGAGCCAAAGCCACGTGCCACAACTCTTTCGCGGTAAATGTCTGCGATCTCTTCTCCGTCGCCCGCCAACAGAGCGCGGGTCGAACAGACCTCGGCGCAGATTGGCAATTTGCCTTCTGCGATGCGGTTGCGGCCATATTTGGCAAACTCTGCTTCAGAGCCGTTTTCCTCTGGTCCGCCTGCGCAATAGGTGCATTTGTCCATCGTGCCACGTGTGCCGAACAGGGTTGCGCGGGGAAACTGCGGCGCGCCAAAGGGGCAGGCATAAAAGCAATAGCCGCAGCCGATGCAGGTATCCTTATTGTGTAACACAACGCCGATATCGGTCTGGTAAAGCGTACTGACCGGGCAGACCGCAACGCAGGGCGCATCCGTGCAATGCATGCAGGAAATCGCTACGGATTTCTCGCCAGGTTGGCCATCGTCGATGGTGACGACGCGCCGCCGCACCATGCCCCAGGGCACCTCGTGTTCATTTTTGCATGATGTAGCGCAGGCGTTGCATTCAATGCAGCGATCCGTGTCGCACAAGAATTTCAAACGTGCCATCAGACAGCCTCGATCCGGCAAAGTGTTGCCTTGGTTTCTTGCATTTGTGTCACGATATCATAGCCATAAGTCTGAATCGTATTCGTCGCCTCGCCAAAGACATAGGGCTCGGTGCCGACGGGATATTTGGGCGTCAGGTCTTCGCCCATCCAGAATCCGGCAAAATGGAACGGCAGGAACACAGTCCCCTCGCCGACCCGTTTGGTCACAAGCGCCTTGACCTTGATCCGCCCGTTGGGTGACGCAATCCAGCAGTCATTGCCGTCGGTCACGCCAGCGCGATCCGCATCGGCCGGGTTGATTTCGACAAACATATGTTGCTGGAATTCGGCCAGCCATTTGTTCGATCGCGTCTCGTCACCGCCGCCTTCGTATTCGACAAGCCGGCCGGACGTCAGCTGGATCGGATAGTCCTTGGCATAGTCGATTTTTTGAATGCTTTCATAAAGCACCGGCACACGCCATTTGCGCTGGTCTTCGTAAGTTGCGTATTCCGGCAACAAATCGCGGCGGTTGGTCAGCAGCGGTTCGCGGTGTTTGGGGATCGGGTCGGGGAAGGTCCAGACCACACAACGCGCCTTGCCATTGCCATAGGGTGCAAGGCCGTGGGCGATCATGACGCGCTGGATGCCGCCCGACAGGTCGGTCTTCCAGTTGACGCGCTGAATCTTGTCGCGCAGCGTTGCATCGTCAGGCGCATCTTCTTGTGGATTGTCGGCCAGATAGCCTTTGATCGCAGTCAGGGCATTCGCGGGATAACTGCTAAAGTGCTCTGCAATCGCCTCTTGGTCGCTATTCAGCGTATCGCCTTCGGCGCCACCCCAGCTTTCGTTGATATTGTCCGATCCGCCTGATTGTTGCTGCAACGCTGCCAGCGTCAACTGGTCCATCGCCGCCTGCGCCTCTTGTTCTGTCATGTCAAACATGTCGTGGCGAAAGCGGTCAGCGCCGATGCTGATGATGATCAAACGCTCTTTCGCCGTCAGCTCGTTCGACCACCCCAAAGCATCCAGCATGCCAAGCGTGCCTTCCGGATAGCCGTCTTTGATTTCCGAGCCTACGGGAAAACTGCCTTCTGCAAGCAGGTTCTCACCTTCGTATTCAACGCCCCAACGCGCACGAAACGGCAGCCCGCCTTCGGCGACGGGCATCGTTGTATCATAAAGGATCGGCGTGCCGGGATGTTTGTCCACCGCATTGCCCCAGGCTGGCCAAGGCAGGCAGTAATAGTCACCCAGTACAGGCTCTGCCATGCCTTTCAGCGTGATGGAATCGAACTTGTCCTGATGCTTCATGTGCAGCTTAAGCCGTTCCGGGCTTTGCCCGGTATACCCGATGGACCAAGTGCCTTTGTTAATTTCGCGCAGCATATCGTCAGCGACGGGTTCCTTGTTCTGCACGGCAATGTGCTTGAACATCTCGTCAGCGAAACCGAAAGCCTCTGCCAAAAGATAGGTAATCTCATAGTCCGATTTCGCTTCGAACAGCGGGTCGAATACCTTGTCGCGCCACTGCAGCGACCGGCTGGAATTCGTGACTGATCCGTCAATTTCCGCGGTCGACGATGCCGGCAGCAAGTAAACGTCGTCCTGCTTTTCGGACATGATCGCAACCTGCGTTGGATGGGGGTCGATCACGCAAAGCACATCAACCTTATCAAGAGCTTCGCGTTGTTCCGGTCCGCGCGTGATGGAATTTGCCGCATGGCCCCAGAACATCATCGCCTTGACCGGATTGGGCTGGTCCAGATTATCTTTTGATTCCAAAATCGCGTCCATGTAGCGCGATAGCGGCATGCCTTCGGATTCCATCAGGCTTTTCGAACCAAACCGGCTTAGCATCCAGTCGTAATTGACGTCCCAGACGCGGCACCAATGCTTCCACGCACCTTCGTCCAGTCCGTAATAGGCTGGCAAGCTGTCACAAGACACGCCAAGGTCAGTCGCGCCCTGCACATTGTCATGTCCGCGGAAAATATTTGCACCGCCGCCCGATTTGCCAATATTGCCAAGAACCAGCTGCAAGATAGACGCAGCTCGGGTCTTGGACGATCCGACCGTGGATTGCGTCAGCCCCATACACCAGATCAGCGTTCCTGGACGGTTTTCAGCCAGCATACGCGCCACGCGCGCCGTTTGTTCGGCGGGAATGCCGCTGACACGCTCGACTTCTTCCAGCGTCCATTTTTGGACCTCTTCGCGGATCTGGTCCATGCCCCAGACGCGGGCATTGATATAGTCCTTATCCTCCCACCCTTGGGCAAAGATTTCGCGGACAAGCCCCAACATAAAGCCGATATCGGCACCGGGGCGGATACGCACATATTCGTCTGCGTGGGCGGCAGTGCGGGTAAAACGGGGGTCAACAACAATCATCTTGCCGCCGTTTTCCCGGCCCGCCAGCACATGCAACATGGACACGGGATGCGCCTCTGCGGGGTTGCCGCCGATAATCAGGATCGATTTGGCATTGCGGATGTCGTTAAAGGTATTCGTCATCGCACCGTAGCCATAGGTGTTTGCCACCCCGGCCACAGTCGTGGAATGGCAAATGCGCGCCTGATGGTCGACGTTGTTCGTTCCCCAAAAAGCCGCGAGTTTTCGAAAAATATAGCTTTGTTCATTGGAATACTTGGCCGACCCCAGCCAATAGACACTGTCAGGTCCGTACTGGTCGCGAATGTTCAACAGCTTTTCGCCCAACTCGGAAATTGCCTGATCCCAGCTAATCCGGGTCCATTTACCAGCGACCTTTTTCATTGGATACTTAAGCCGTCGATCACCGATTGCGATCTCTCGCATGGCGGCACCTTTGGCGCAGTGGGTGCCTTGATTGATCGGGCTTTCAAACGCGGGTTCCTGTCCGGTCCAGACACCGTTTTCAACCTCTGCCCAAAGCGAGCAGCCAACAGAACAAAACTGACAGATCGTTTTGTGATAGGTCGTGCCCAGCTTCGGCGGTACTGCGTCCTGTGCCTGGGCAACACGCCCGGCCGTGGCAGCACCGATAGAACCGAGCGCTAGGCCCGCCAGCCCGGAATTGCGTAAAAAATCGCGGCGCGTTGTGCCAACGCGCGGCGCGGCGGTTGTAATCGAACTTGTGCGGCGGCGTAGCATCGCAATCTTCCTTCTTAGGTCAGCTGCGGGCCAGCTTGTAATACGTGGCGACGTGATCTGTCGTATTGAACAGCGGCTGCTTGGGGTCCACCGGCACAGGTTCGGCAGCGGAGGCTTGGGCCGTCCCACCAAGCGCGAGGCTGGCAGAGGCAAGTGGGACACCAGCCAGCAAGCGCCGGCGCAGGGGATTGGGATTATCAGTCATGGTATTAACCTTGTCAGGACTAGGCTTGGTTCTAGACCGCACTTGCAACGCAGCAACCCTTGCCGCGATCACAATTTTCCCTGACCCTGATCTGCCGCAGGTTGTGCCCGCTTTTTAGGCATGGGCCTAAAGTGCAAAAGGATCCAGCAGCCGCGCTTGCAAAAGGTCGGGGCTCAAGTGAACCACTTCGCACGCCTGCCCCGGGCAAAGGTGCCCCGCCGTGCCGGGGCTTCGCAACACACCGGCAGGAGCAGAGGTCGCCATGGCAATAGCGCGTTCGCGTGTCACACCGCCATGTTCAGTCATAAAGGCGATCGCTTGCGGCAAGCTTAAATCAGCGCCGGCCAAGGTGCCGTCAGCCAGCGTCAATTGCCCCCCGGCCCGCGTGATCTGTCGGCCATTCAGCATGAAATCCGCCAGATCCGTCCCCGCCACGGCCATCGCATCGGACACCAGAAATAGCGCCCCGCGCACTTTTGAACGCACAGCCATGCGCAGGGCCGCCGGATGCACATGGATACCGTCCGCAATAAGCCCGGCCGCCCCAGCCCCGTCCAGTGTTGCACCCACAAGACCCGGCGTGCGGTGGCCAAATCCGCTCATGGCGTTGAACAGATGCGTTGTGCAATCTGCACCGGCCGCAAAGGCCGCAGCGCATGTATCGAAGTCCGCATTCGAATGCCCCAGCGACACGACCACCCCCGCTGCGGTCAGACGCGCAATCTGATCGGCGGATACGGTTTCGGCGGCAACAGTCACCATCAGGTTTCGCAGCTTTTGCGCCGCATCGCACAGGTGGTTTAAGTCGTCCTCTGTCATAGGCCGGATCAGGCCGGCACTATGCGCACCCTTTCGCGCGACACTTAGGTGCGGCCCTTCAAGGTGCAAACCAAGTAGATCCGGCAGCGCAACTCCGGCCGCGATCGCGGCACGTGTCACTGCCGCCGTGTCGGTAATCAGCGTTGGCAGCATTGCGGTGGTGCCCAGACCGCGGTGTGCAGCTATCATGTGGCGCAGGGTCTGGGCCGTTGGCGCATCGTTAAACATGACGCCGCCGCCGCCATTGACCTGTAAATCCACCAAGCCCGGCGCAAGGATGCCCGCCGGCATTCTGCGCACCTCGGCACCCTCCGGTGCCTGAGTAACAATGCCCGCACAAACTCCGCCTTCAATCAGCAGGACCGCAGCGGCATGCATCTGTGTGCCATCATGCACATCGCAACCTGTCAGCGCGATCAACCCCATGCGGCACGCCGCGCCAGCAACAGCGCCCCATCCAATGCACTGCCCGCCGGCTTAGCAAACTGCCGCCCGTCCCGGGCCATCCAAGGCTCCAGGGCCGCGCCCAGCCCACCCGTCAAAACAAGCGGCAGCTGGCTATCATAGGCCAAGGCAGCAAGCGCACGTTCAATCCATAAGATGGCCTGACGCAAAATGTCGGCAGCCGCCGGATCGTTTTTAGCGGTCCGCGTCACCAAAGGCGCAATACTGCCGTAATCCGCAGGACGCGCCTTTGCAGCGAAATCGACGATGGCGTCCGTGTCGCCCTGCCACCGCGCTAGCAGCGCATGCGCCATTGGTCCCATCGGCAGCATGTTGTCCACGGCTTCCAGTGTCGCACTCAGTCCTGCGCGCCCGATCCACGCCGCGCTGGCCTGGTCGGACAATTGCAAGCCCCAACCGCCGACAGCCCGCACGATGCCACCTGACGCAACGCCGACAAAGCTTCCCGTGCCCAAAGCAACCACCGCCCCGTCACTATCCCCTAAAGCACCCGCAATCATGGTGGGGCGATCCTCGGTCACGGTGCAGCGCAACAAATTAAGCGTTGCAATCATATCCTGCGCCTGGCCGGGCTTTCGCATTCCGGCAAGGCCCAGGAATCCCGCTGCGACATGTTCCATATCGGTGCCAGCAGCGTCCATCGCCTGTGCAATCGCATCTGCAACACTACCGCAGGCGCCGTCGAAATCGCTGGTCGCATTGGCGGGCCCGCCGAAGCCGACACCGACAATTTGCCCCTGTGCATCACACAAAGCGGCGCGGCAGCCACTGCCGCCACCATCCACCCCAAGGCAGAGATTCTGTTTCACGCCTGCCGCCTCGCTCCAGCTTTGCCGTGCAGTTTGCGCCAGCAGGGCCGGACGTACAAGGGCAGCGACCATGTCAGCGATAGCCTGCAATTCACCTGCTTGCTTATGCAAATCAGGTGCCAGCCCTACCCCGGCACCCAGCTTCGTCGGTCAGACCTCCTGAACAACCCCAAGCGCCACAGCCCCGCAGGCCAGCGTTCAAGCCGACTTCTTCTGGTCAAAAATATCCCGGGGGGAGGCAAAGCCGGGGGGCAGCGCCCCCCTCTTTCTTATCTTAATCAAAAACCAGAAGCCCCGCTTAATTGACCGGCGTCAGCAGGTCAGCTCCCCTCAAATGCGCTGCAATGTTATCGCGCTGCAATTGCGCCATGGCCGCGCGGGTCTGGACTGTAGCGGACCCCTGATGTGGTTGCAGGACGACATTATCCAAACCTAAAAAACGCGGATTGACCTGCGGTTCGCCAACAAAGACATCAAGCCCGGCACCCGCAATCTCGCCGCTTTCCAGGGCGTTCAGCAGCGCCTCCTCGTCAATCACCGACCCCCGAGAGATATTAATAATCACGCCCTGTGGCCCAAGTGCCTTGATAACTTCGGCAGATACATATTTTTCAGTCTCGGGCCCGCCCACCAAAGCGACAAACATAAAATCTACCGCCTTGGCCAGTTCTGCCGGATCCGCGTGATAGGTCCAGCCCGGCGTGGCTTTCTTGCTGCGGGCGTGATAGTGTATATCCATCTTGAACGCCGCCAACCGGTCCGCGATGTCTCGGCCGATCCGGCCCATCCCCATGATACCGGCGGCACCACCCGACAGTTTCCGATTCAGTGGCACGGGGCCGTTTTTCGCCCAGTCACCGCTACGCACATGTGCCTCTGCGGCCCGCATCTGGCGGCCTTGCATAAGCCACATCGCAATTGCCAGGTCGGCAACATCATCGTTCAGCACATCGGGAGTATTCGTGACCTTGATTCCGCGTGCGCTTGCTGCGGCAACGTCAATCGCATCAAAGCCAACGCCGTAATTTGCAATGACCTGCAGGTTCGGCAGCAAATCCATTTGTGCCCCGCCAAAGGCGTGATGCCCCATGTAGGCAACTGCTAGGATTCCGGCGCGCAGGTCCGATCCCAGCTCCGCCAGCGCCGATGGCTTACAGACAACTGTCGTCCCGAATGTATCGACCAGCGCGGCACGGTCGGCTGGGTTATAGCGGCCAATGGCCAGCGTCTGTGTCATAGAAAACCTTACATCATTAGTGTATCATCGGTGGCAGGACAGGTCAGCGCCGTCAATCACAGCCGCCCCTTGGGTTCGCCTGCCATAACACCTAGATGGTGTCGCAATACCGACCAGATGGAAAGTCAGATCATGAAACGCATCGCGCTTGGCGCACGCCCCGATCTTGCGCAAAAGGCCGACGATGCAGGCTTTACGTTTCATACCATGTATGGGGAACCTTACTGGGACGAAGATACGGCATATTCTTTTACGCTCGCCCAAGTCGAAAATGATATCGAAGACCCTACCAGCGAACTGCACGCGATGTGCCGCGAGGCGGCCGAACATATCGTCAAGTCAGAAGATCTGATGGAACGCCTTGCCATCCCGCGCGATCATTGGGATTTGGTGGCCGACAGCTGGCACACAGGCCAGTCAGAGCTATATGGCCGCTTTGATCTGATCTACGACGGCACCGGCCCGGCCAAGATGATCGAATACAACGCCGACACCCCCACCGCGCTGTTTGAAAGTGCGTCGTTCCAATGGGACTGGCTTGAGGACATGGTCGCCAGCGGTGGCCTTCCGGAGGGGAGCGATCAGTTCAATGGTATTTTCGAAGCGTTGACCGCACGCTTTGCGCATCTTTACCCCAAGGACACCGACATCCACTTCACAGCCGTGCAAGAACTGATCGAAGATTACGCGACCGTCGAAACACTAGCCTATGCCGCGCGTGCCGCTGATATGGGTGCGCATTTCGTCGATCTGGCGCA
The DNA here is from genome assembly GCF_042466455.1 of Loktanella sp. R86503. Lineage (NCBI taxonomy): Bacteria > Pseudomonadati > Pseudomonadota > Alphaproteobacteria > Rhodobacterales > Roseobacteraceae > Loktanella > Loktanella sp. R86503. The sequence goes on along the minus strand of NZ_JAXHCI010000001.1, from coordinate 123,087 downwards.
AATCGGTCTGACCGACGCAGGCCAGTTTGCCGACGCTGAATCCCGTGTCATTGGCAAACTTTTCAAACTCTACCCTTGGGAAGACCTTTTGCGCGATGATTTCGCAAGTCATATCGCAACTTCGGGCTGCCAGTTCATCGAACCCGCCTGGAAGGCGGTCGTGTCCAACAAGGGGATGCTGCCTGTCTTGTGGCGGCTTTTCGAAGGGCACCCCAACCTTCTACCCAGCTTTTTCGCAGACGACATCGCTGCAGGCAGCGATGCCGTGCAGCGCGCACAAGACGCGCTGTCGCAGGGCACCGTGACCAAACCGATCTTTGGCCGCGAAGGGGCCAGCGTGACGATTCAACGCGGCGATCAGATAATCGCCAAATCGACCGATCAGGACTACGCCAATCATCCGATGATTACGCAGGCTTATGCCAAAATGCCTGATTTCGATGGCTTCCACCCGATTATCGGCGCTTGGATCGTCGGTCAGACCTGCGTCGGCATGGGGCTGCGCGAAGACCAGTCGCGCATCACACAAAACCTAAGCAGATTCAAACCGCATTTCATTCAGCCTTAAAGCGACCTATATCCGGTGGGACCCAGACAACGCGAACCAAGGACAGACATCATGACGCCAGCGCGTATATCCAAACGATCACGCATCATGCCCGCCATCTTGATCGGCGCGTCTGCTTTTGCATTGGCCGGGTGCCAAGAAGAACAGGTTGATGCCAACGCGTTTCCAGACCTGGCATCTTGTGAAGAGGCAGCGAAGGATGGCACGCAAGTCTTTACGGTCGAAGATTGCGACACCGCCTTTGCCGAAGCGCTGACCGAATACGAACGTTCTGCACCACGTTATGATGAATTGGCCCTGTGCGAAGAACAGCACGGTGGTGGATGTGTCGCCCAGCAGACCAGCAGTGGCGGGTCGATGTTCATGCCGCTGATGGCTGGCTATCTGATGGGCAGCATGCTGAGCAACAACCGCGCCCAGACCCAGCCGCTGTATCGCGATGCTGCGGGCAAATACGCCACCGCGTCGGGCAGCACCGTCCTGAACGGCAACAAAGGCAGCGCCAAGATGTCCGCATCGAACTTTCGCCCTGCGGCGGCGGCCTCTGCACCAATGTCGCGGGCCTCGGTTCAGGCGACGGGCGGATTTGGTTCGTCCCGCACCAGTTCATTTTCCAACAGCCGCACCAGCTTTGGTGGCTAATATGCCGTATAGGCAGCCAGGCTTTTAGCAAAAGGCGCGGTTTCTGCATATTTCCTGCACATCCGGTTTTTATCATCTTCGAGGTAAAGAAACGGAAGTCCAGCATGACACTTACACGAGGCGCACCAACGCTTTTTGACACCATTCATATGGCTATTAGCTGCGATGATATCGGGCAGGCCTGCTATATTATCCAGACCATGCTGGGCGTACGCAATGGCGGGCTGGCGACGCTGCATTTTCCGGAACTGAATGATCCGGCAGATGATGGCAGGACAAGATGGCATAACTTGTCACCGCAAGGCAGATTAGACCGGATAACGGATTACATTGTTGCCGAACTAAACGTCTTGGACTACGCCGCAGATAGCAGGACCTTGCACATTCACGGTTTCAAACGTCTGCAATTGAGCACAGACAGGACAGCCCTGACGCACCATGTGCCGCAGGGCGGCGTCTGGCGCATTACCACAAAGGACGGCGCATCCGCGCCATGCCGTGGTGACAGCATTCGCGTCAATCACATTGATGAAGACGGTGAAACGGTTCTTTTCGCTGCAGAATTTGACTGGCAAAGTTTCAATCCCGACGCTTTGGTGGCACGTATCGCCGCCACGTATGGCCCGCTGGCACTGGGCTAGGCCTGGCAGGTATCATACGGTTTCGTGACGGGCTGCGCGGCGCGGTCACTGGAACCTGCGGGCGAACCATATCGTTCCTTTGGTGAATACCGAAGGAGACGTCATGTCTACGATTACGACAACCAATCCCGCAACCGGCGAGACGATCGCTACCTATCCACTAATGTCCGAAGCTGAAGCGACGGCAAAACTGGAAGCCTCTCATGCAGCGTTTTTGGAATGGCGCAAGCTATCCCATGCCGAACGCGCGCCGTATCTGACCAAGATCGCGCAAAAACTGCGCGACAATGCCGATGAACTGGCCGCCCTGATGACCCGGGAAACCGGGAAGCTACTGATTGATGGTCAGCGCGAAGTCGAAATCTGCGCCGCCATTTTCGAGTATACGGCCGAAAACGGACCAGACGCTTTGGCCGATGAAGACCGCACCTATGGCAAGGATGGCAACCGGGGCGTTGTCAGCTATCAGCCGATTGGTGTGATCTATTCCATCCAGCCTTGGAATTTTCCGTTGTATCAGCCGGTTCGCGTGCTTGCGGCCAACCTGATGGCCGGCAATGGCTGCGTGTTGAAACATGCCAGCATCTGCACCGGATCCGGCCTGCGCCTGCGGGAATTGTGCATTGAAGCGGGCCTGCCCGAAGACCTGTTTCAGGTCATCCTGATTGACCACGACACCAGCGACAAACTGATCGCCCACCGCCTTGTGCGCGGTGTGACATTGACCGGCAGCGACGGCGCAGGGCGGCACGTTGGCCAGGTGGCCGCGAAGGCCCTGAAGAAAACCGTACTGGAACTGGGATCGAACGATGCCTACCTGGTGCTGGAAGACGCCGACATCGAAACGGCTGTCAAGTATTCGGTCATGGGCCGGCTTTATAACAACGGCGAAACCTGCGTTTCGGCCAAGCGTTTCATCGTAACGGATAAAGTCTACGACGCCTTTGTTGATGCTTTCGTGGACCAGATGAACGCGATCAAACTTGGTGATCCGACCGATAGCGATAGCCAGCTTGGCCCACTGTCCAGCGAGGATCAGTTTAACACTGTAAGGGATCAGGTCGACCAAAGTATCGCAAAGGGCGCCGTTGCCCTGTGCGGCGGCAAGGCACCTGACCGCAAAGGGGCCTACTACCCTGCGACCGTGCTGGGCGATGTCGCCCCCGGCATGCCCGCATATGAAGATGAAATATTCGGCCCTGTCGCCGCAGTCATTCGCGCCAAAGACGACGAAGACGCCATGCGGATCGCCAACGAGAGCCGCTATGGCCTTGGCGGAGGTATCTTCAGCGAGGACGAAGATCGCGCACTACGTCTGGCCCGCGATCATTTTGATACCGGGATGATCCGCATCAATTCCTTCGGTGCCGCCGATCCCAACATGCCCTTTGGCGGCGTAAAGGATTCAGGCTACGGGCGGGAACATGGCGGGTTCGGCATCAAGGAATTCGTCAACGTAAAAGCGATCTATCTGCCATGATTACGCTTCACGCCCTGAAATATTCCCGCGCCACCCGCGTTCTGTGGTTGCTGGCCGATCTGGGTCAGCCTTGCAACCGCATCGATTATGACCGCACAGACGCGTTTCGTGCCCCGCCTGAATTGTCCAAGGTTCACCCCTTGGGCAAATCGCCGGTGATTGACGATAATGGCGCGCTGATCGCTGAATCCGCCACGATCCTGCGGTATCTGTCCGACAAGTTCGATGACGGCGGCCACAGGCCGGCAAAGGACACGGCAGATTATTGGCACCATGAGGCTTTGTTCGATTATGTCGAAGCCTCATTTGCGGATGTCGCACTCAAGGCCATCATGCCGGCTTTTGAAGGCAAACCGGTCCCGCAGGATGCGAAGGCCGTTCTGGACAAACACCTGCACTATATCGCTATGGCGATTGGGGACGGGCCGCTGCTGTTCGGCGACAAGGCTATGCTGGCTGACATTCAGATGTCCTATATCATTGCCTTGCTGGACAGGCTGGACCTGCTGAACAACCACCCGAAGATCGCCACCTATTGGAACGCGCTGCAACAGCAGCCCGGCTACATCGCGGCGACACGTTCTGCCGGGCCGATGGCCCCGCCGGCAGATTGAATAGAAAGGAACTATTATGACACTGAACATCCTCATCGCCGGTGCAACCGGCAAAACCGGCGTGCTGTTGACACAGGACCTGCTGGATCACGGTCACAGCGTGACCGCATTGGTGCGCGGCAGCTCTGACACGTCAGAATTGCCGGAACGCACTGCCCTACGATCAGGCGATCTGACCGACCTGCAGGACGGCGTTTGCGAGGGCATGGATGTGGTCATTTTTGCGGCCGGCTCTGGCGGCAGCACCGGAACGGAAATGACAGACAAGGTCGACCAGGACGGTGCTAAACGTCTGGTTGATCTGGCCAAACAGGCGGGAGTTGCCCGCTTCGTGATGCTTAGCTCTGTTGGCGCGGATCAGGAAAACCCGACCGGTGATCTGGCCCATTATCTGAAAGCCAAACATGAAGCGGATGAACACCTCAAGGCATCCGGTCTGCCTTTTGCAATAATCCGCCCAGTCGCATTGACCGATGATGACCCAAGCGGTGATGTCATTTTGGGCGACAAAGTGGATAAAACCGCAAAGGCTAGCCGTGCCGATGTGGCGGCTGTTCTGGCGGACGCCGCTATGACAGGCACTTTCGATGGGCAAGCCCTAAACATGCAGTCGGCCTGACCCGCATTTTGCGGATGCGACGCGCCATAGATTGCGAGCGAAACGAAAAAGGCCCCCGGTGATGCATCACCGGGGGCCTTTTTATTTACCGGTGGCGGTTCAGCCGCCGATGCTTTTGGCGGATGCCATACCGGGTGCCTTGGACTCGCCGCCCAGTTTTTCGCGCACGCCGGCTTCGATCTTGTCGCCGGTCGGACCGTCGATGTTGCGCCAATATTCAAAGGCGCGCAGCAATACCTTTTCACTGACACCGTCCGACAGGTGGCCAACAACGTTGCCAACAAGCCGTTCACGCGCAGCGTCGTCCATTACGTCGCGCACCAGAATACCGGCCTGTGTCCAGTCGTCATCATCTTCGCGCAGCGTATAGGCCTGACGCACCATGTCACCATCTGCATGCCACAGCGGCTCGTCATGGGGCTGCGGTTGCGCCGCGGGGCCGCCATAAGAGTTCGGTGCATAGACAGGGTCAGCCACATTGACGGTCCGGCCAGCGCCATCCTTTGAATAGCTGTGCACCGGGGCCTGCGGGCTGTTCACCGGGATTTGTTTGTAATTCACCCCAAGACGCGCACGGTGTGCGTCTGCGTAGGAAAAACCACGGGCTAGCAGCATTTTGTCCAGCGACAATCCAACGCCGGGCACGATGTTGTTCGGTTCAAACGCGGCCTGCTCGATCTGCGTATGGAAATCGGTAGGGTTGCGGTTCAGCGTCAACTTACCGACCTCGATTAGCGGATAATCCGCGTGTGGCCAGGTCTTGGTCAGGTCGAACGGGTTGATGCGATATGTCTTTGCATCTTCGAACGGCATGATTTGCCACTTCAGCGTCCAACTGGGGTAGTTGCCTTTGGCGATATTGTCGAACAGATCGCGGCGGTGGTAATCGCCGTCCGACCCAGCCAGTTTGTCAGCTTCGTCCTGCGACCAATAAGCGTTCCCGTCACCCAGATCTGTGTGATAGTGGAACTTGACCCAAAATTTTTCACCTTCGGCATTGATCAGCGAATAGGTGTGGCTGGAATAGCCATTCATTTCGCGCCAGGATTTGGGGATACCACGATCACCCATTAAATAGGTTACTTGGTGGGCGCTTTCAGGCGACAGGGTCCAGAAATCCCACTGCATGTCGTGATCGCGCAGATTGTTGTCTGCACGGCGCTTCTGGCTGCGGATAAAATGCTGGAACTTCATCGGGTCGCGGATAAAGAAGATTGGCGTATTGTTACCCACCATGTCGAAGTTACCGTCTTCGGTATACATCTTGACGGAAAAACCGCGCGGGTCGCGCCAGGTGTCGGGGCTGCCGCGCTCTCCTGCGACGGTGGAAAAGCGCATAACGACATCGCATTTGGCACCGGGCTGGAAAATCTTGGCCTTGGTATAGCGCGACACGTCTTGCGTCGTTTCGAACGTGCCGAAAGCACCGGATCCCTTGGCGTGGGGCTGGCGTTCAGGAATACGTTCACGGTTAAAATTCGCCATCTGCTCTAGCAGATAGTGATCGTTCAACAAGATCGGACCATCCGGGCCAATCGTAAGCGAATGTTCGTCGCTTTGAACGCGAATACCGCCATCCGTCGTGGTGGGGGGAACGGATTTATTGTCTGTCATATCAGACCCTTTCACAGCAGCTGCCATTTTTGTCTGCAGGACAAACGCGGCGTGCTGCGAAAGGGTTCCGTAAGGAACAAGTCCTGCAGGCCGCGCTGGCGGGTCGCAGGACTTGTCGATGTTAAAGGCCCAGCTTGTCGCGCAGCCCGTAATACCAGCTGCCCATAACCGAATAAGGCACGCGCAGCGCCCGCCCGCCTGGGAAGGGGTACCATTTCAAATCGGCAAAAACATCAAACCGCGACAGATCGCCGTCGATTGCCTCACTTAGGATGCGACCGAAAAGATGCGAGCCGGTGACGCCGTGACCGGAATAGCCGTGGGCGTAATAGGTGTTTTGCCCAAGGCGCCCCATCTGCGGCACGCGGCTAAAGGACAATGCAAAGTTACCCGACCAAGCATAGTCAATCTTGACGCCTTTCAGCCGGGGAAAGACCTTGTCCATGTTGCGCCGCAGCTTGGCTTCGATATCTGCAGGATCGGCTCCGCCGTAAACTGTGCCGCCGCCGAACAGCATACGCTTGTCGGCAGAAAGGCGATAGTAATCAAGAATATAACGGATATCCTCGATGCAATCGTCGCCAGGCATCAGCTCTGCGGCGAGTGCGGGGTCCAGCGGTTCTGTCGCCATGACCTGCGTAGACACAGGCATCACCCGCGGTTCCAGATCCGGGACGGCATGACCCAGATAGGCATTGCCGCACAGGACCAGCGTTTTACAAGTTACAGAGCCTTGCGCCGTTTTAACGACAGGCTGCGCGGCTTCGGTATCAGCGGACAGGATCGGCGACATCTCGTAAACTTTGCCGCCAAGGCTTTCGATCGCGGCAGCCTCGCCCAAAGCCAAGTTCAGCGGGTGCATGTGACCGCCGGTGCGATCAATTAAACCGCCGCTGTAAAGATCTGATTTTACATGCTTTTGCAGCTGGTTACGGTCCAGCATTTCCTGATTGTCGATACCATAGCTGCGCCACAGCGCTTGGCGCGCTTCCAACTCTTTCAGGTGAGCATCGGTCAGGCCGACAAACACGTTGTTCGGCTTAAGGTCGCACTGAATGTCGTATTTTTCAACGCGCTGGCGGATGATCTCTCCGCCCTCTTGCACGACACCGGCAACAAAAGTGGCGGTGTCCTTGCCATAGCGCCGTTCGATCGTTTGCAGGGATGCATTCAGACCGTTCACAATCTGCCCGCCATTGCGGCCAGAGGCACCCCAGCCAACGCGCGCGCCTTCAATCACGACAACCGAATAGCCCTTTTCCGCTAGATGCAGCGCAGTGGACAGGCCGGAATAGCCCGCGCCCACGACACAGATGTCCGCCTGAATATCACCCTGCAGCGCGGGCCGGTCCGGAGAGGGATTTGCAGAAGCCGCGTAGTAACTGGTCGTATGGGCGCCGGTCCCGGCGTATGGGTGATTTTGCATCACACCGTCTCCAGATAAGTATCGTATTCAAATTCAGTGACATGCCGGTTGAACCGGTGCTGTTCCTGCCGTTTGCAATCAACCAGCATACGCTGCAGACGCGGCGCATAGATTGACTGGATATGCGCGCCGTTTTTGAAGGCCTGAATGGCGGTTGCCCAGTCAAGTGGCAGGTGAGCAAGCTCTTTTTCCTGTGCATAGGCGTCACCGACCAGTGCCTTTGTCGGCTCCCACGCGCCTTCGATCCCGAGCAATGCGCCGCCAAGAATGGATGCGAGCACCAGATAGGGGTTCGCATCGGCACCGGCAACCCGGTGTTCGATCCGCCGCGCCTTGTGGTGGCCGCCCGGAATCCGCACAGCGACCGTGCGGTTTTCATAGCCCCACGCGACGGACGATGGCGCATGCGTGCCCGGCAGCAGGCGCCGGAACGAATTTTCGTGCGGTGCAAAAACCAGCGCGTTTTCCTGCATCGTATGCAGAAGCCCTGCAACAGCATGCATCATGATCGGCGCGCCCTCTTCGCCGCCGTTGTCGAAAACGTTGTTGCCGTTTTCATCCTCAAGCGAGAAGTGAACGTGAAAACCGCTTCCGGCGCGGTCGCCGTAAGGCTTGGCCATGAAAGTTGCGGCGAATCCGTGTTTGCGGGCGATCCCGCGCACCAGCCGCTTGAACAACACCGCATCATCGGCCGCGCGCAAGGCATCACCGACGTGACGCATGTTGATTTCGAACTGCCCCGCGCCGTTTTCCGAAATCGCACTATCGGCAGGGATACCCTGGGCATAGCAGGCGGCATAGACGTCGTTCAGGAACTCGTCGAAATGCTCCAGCTCGTCCAGCGACAAGGCGCCATCGCTGTCCAGACGCTTACCGGTCACGGGCGACAGTGGCGGCTGGGGTATCGTTTCAGTCGGATCGACCAGGTAAAATTCAAGCTCTGTCGCAACAACTGGTGTCAGACCTTTTTCAGCATAACGCTTTACGACCGCATCCAGCGCATGGCGGGGATCACCCATGAACGGGCGACCGTCTTCGTTATAAAGCGTCAGCGGAATCAGTGCCGTAGGCCGCGATGTCCAGTTTATTGGCAGGATACCGCGCCCGGTGTATTGGCAAATACCGTCAGCATCGCCGGTTTCGAACACAAGCGCCGACACCTCGATATCCTCGCCCCAGATATCCAGACCTGCCAGAGACAGCGGCATACGGACCGAACCTTCAAGGATCTTCGCCGCCTGCGCGACGTCCAGACGTTTACCCCGCAGCGTGCCATTCAGGTCGCAGATACAGGCAAAAATGTTTTCGATGTCAGTCTGTTCGTTCAGCCATTGCAAATGCTCGGCGTGGTCCATGGAAATGGCCTTTAAATTGCGCGGATATAAAATGGATTTAGTGTCATAAGCTTGCGCAAGTCAATGAAGCCCAAGCAGGCCATGACAGCCTGTGTCCGGCGGCGCATTAAAACGCGCGGTCCGCGGCGCTCAGTTCCGCATTCGGGGTTCCAACCGCCAGCCAAACCGCCCACGCCGTCAAGCTTTTGGCGCTTGAAAACCATCCGTAAAGCGCGTGAGGTGCATCCCAATCGCCAAGGGGCAAAGTTAGTACTGCAATCACGCAAGATTTCAGACAGGCCGCAGGGGGCGGCTGACAGAAAGGAAGACCTATGAAGTTGCTACGTTTCGGACCTGCTGGCTTGGAAAAGACCGGCATTCTGGATTCAAAAGGGCAGGTGCGTGATTTATCTGCGCATGTCCCAGACCTGTCCGGCCCCGCCGTCGCCTTGGACGCGCTGGATAAATTGCGCGCTATCGACATTGACACATTGCCCGTGGTGGCAGAACCCGGCCGTATCGGGTCATGTCTGTCGTCCGTACCAAATTTCTTTTGCATCGGCCTGAATTATACTTTGCACGCAAAAGAAGCCGGCATGGACGCCCCCGCAGAGCCAATCATCTTTTCCAAGGCAAGCTCTGCCCTGTCTGGCCCAAATGATGACGTCATCCTTCCCCGCACCGCCTTGAAAGGCGACTGGGAGGTCGAGCTGGGGGTCGTTATTGGTAGAACTGCGCTTTATGTGGCTGAAGAGGACGCATTGGATTACGTCGCAGGCTATTGCACAATTAACGATGTATCAGAGCGCAGTTTCCAGACTGAACGCGGCGGACAGTGGATCAAGGGTAAATCCGCGCCGACATTCGGCCCCACCGGTCCCTATCTTGTCACGGCAGACGAGGTAGGCGACCCGCAAAATCTTCGGGTTACGCTGAAACTGAACGGCGACGCGGTGCAGGATTCCAATACGTCCGACATGATCTTTAGTGTGCGTGAAATCGTCAGCTATATGTCCCGTTTCATGGAACTGCGCCCCGGCGACATTATCGCCACGGGCACGCCGTCTGGCGTAGGTATGGGGATGAAACCACAGCGATTTTTACGTCCGGGCGACGTGATGGAAGTGGAGGTTGAAGGTCTGGGCGCGCAAAAGCAGACAGCCGTCGCGGCAAAGTAAGCGACAATTTGCGGCGCGGAGCTTGGCGACACCGCGGGGGCGCTGCCCCCACACCCCCGGGATATTTTTGACCAGAAGAAGGGGGACGATGCGATCTGTCCACCGTTGAATATTTTTACATTGTACAGCTTTGCCGATCTTGCAGGTAACCTTTTCACTCCCATCTACCCACAGCGCCCGCGTGGGCGCTTGGGGAGAAAATCTTGGATTACATCTATGTTGTCGCCGGCCTGATCGGGCTGTTTTTAGGCGGTGAGGCGCTTGTGCGGGGCAGTGTCGGCATTGCGCGGCGCATGGCTATTCCGTCATTATTGATAGGATTGACCGTTGTCGGGTTTGGCACGTCAACACCAGAGCTTCTGGTATCAGTCCAGGCCGCGATGCGAGGTGTGCCGGATATTTCCATCGGCAATATTGTCGGATCAAATATTGCAAATATTCTGTTGATTGTCGGCCTGACCAGTCTGGTTTGGCCTATTCGTGTTTCTGGCGCGACCTTGCGACGTGATACGGCGGTGATGGTTGCAGCGGCACTTGTTCTGGTGCCGATATTTGCTACTGGTGAAATTGGGCGTTTGCCCGGATTGGGTCTAGTCGCAGCTTTGGCCGGTTACCTGACATGGGCCTATCTACAACCCGGTCCCGCCGCCGAGGATGACGACACCGCAGGCCCCACATCGGTCGCGATATCTACCCTGTGGGTGGCGGGCGGACTGGTTGCGCTTATGTTCGGCGCACGGTTTCTGGTCGACGGCTCTGTCTCTATTGCGCGAAGCTTGGGCGCATCGGAGGCCTTTATCGGGCTGACGATTGTGGCGGTCGGCACATCCCTGCCAGAGCTGGCGACATCCATTATTGCAGCTTTCCGGCGGCAGTCGGAGATAGCCATCGGCAATATTGTCGGATCAAACATCTTTAATATTTTTGGCATTCTTGGCGTCACCGCGATCATCAAGCCCATTCCGGTTGCCGATCGTTTTCTGGTGTTCGATCTGCCTGTTATGATTGCCGCGACACTTGGCCTGACCGTGCTTTTGTTGACACGCCCCGTTGTCGGCCGGATTTTGGGAGCCGCTGTCCTTGCGCTCTATGTTGGTTACGTCTGGTTTGCACAGTAGGCAGCGCAAGGGTTAGATCTGGCAACCCGCCGGGTTTGATACGGTGCTAAGCGGCATCGGCTTTACGATGCACGATGCCGCGGCAGGGGTTACGTGTTTGGGCAGGGCGTACGATAGTGCGCCCTGCCCTGTTTTAACTTGTTGCTTGCCTGACGTTTTTAGGCGCGCAGAAAGGCGACGACCGAGCCACCTTGCTTTTGCATGGCGCGGTTTTCGGCAAAACGGATTGCTCGGCTGCTAGCCAGTGCTGCGCGCTGGTCCTTTGCCCCCTGCAATGCGACCGGGGTGCCCACAGCGATCAACTGACCTTGTGCGGCGATCGCAACATCCGCAAATCCGGTGGCGGTGACATGGGTGTTGACGGCCGCTTCCAGATCTTGGGTTTGCGGCAAGGTGTTTGCCACTGCGGCAACAAGCAGATCACCATCGTCTGTAAAGGCCATGACCGTCTGTGTCGCGCCAAGATTGGCGGCAACAGCGACGGCAACTTCCTGAAGCATTGCGGCGCAGCGCTGCGGCGCGGGGTCAGCGTGAAAGGCCGCAACCAGGTTGATATTCAGCGCGAACACTTGCACGGATGCAACATCCTTGCGCGGCAGTTGGGTCAGGTAATTCTGCATCGCCGCAGCGTCGATCACCGGCAATGCAGTCCCGCGTACTACGCTGTTAGCCAAGGCAAGACTGTTGGATGCAAACTTCTGCACCAGGTTGCCCGAGCGTCCTTTCTGGCTCGTCATACGTCCTTTGGCCGTAAAGTCCTGCTGCGCGGCTTCCAGCCGCTCTACCAACTGATCCACATCAAAAGGTTTAGTTGCGTAGTCATCGGCACCGGCCCGGAAAGCATCGCTCATGTGTTCCACGTCGCGCATGGCCGTCAACATCGTGATCGGTGTTTCGCGGTAGGCGGGCAGTTCACGCACAGCGCGGCACAGGTCGATGCCATTCATGACGGGCATGCTGATGTCAAATAGCAGATTGTCGAAAATGGTGTGCCGATCGCTAAGCAACGCCAAGGCAGCCTCGCCCGAGGCGACGGTCACGATTTCGCCGACGTTGTTAGATTCGCCAATGACAGTCAATAACTCTAGGATGAACGGATCGTCATCTACGACAAGCGTACGCATATCGCGGGATCGGATGACCGGGCCGGGCAGGTTTGCGGGGATCGGCAAGCCATTAAGGCGGGTAGAATCCGTTTCCTCGGCTGGAATGATGTATCTTCCCGGCTTGCCACGGGCTTGGTGCAGCAGCTCCAAGCCTGCAAATATGGCGGCGCAAAAGCTGCCGGCCAGGGTGTAAACTGCGCTAACCATCCAGAACGACGCGCCCATTACAGCGGCTGTGATTGCGCCGATCAATCCCGCTACAATGCCGACAAAAATATAGCCAAGTACCATCACATCACTTTCGATTTCCTTCGTCGGTCAAGCGGCCAAGTTCCGAATCGCCGACGAATTGTTCATGCCTCGTGGACCAACCTGAACGTGTGGTGCGGCCAAATTATGGCTCTGAATGAAAATATGCGTGATTGAATAAGGCGCTATCGCCTTGGTTGCGCATGAAACGCATGATCGCGGCCGCAGCATAAGCGGCCGCGATCATATTAAACCCGATCAGGCGTCGGTCTTGTTTGACGGCCGCCCCGCCCCGGTCAGCCGCGCAATCATAACAAAGAAAAGCGGCACCAGCAAAACACCGATAACGGTTGCGCTGATCGTGCCTCCCAGTACGCCAGCCCCGATTGCCTGACGTCCGCCCGACCCTGCGCCAGAGCTTAACACCAGCGGCACAACCCCCAACGAGAAGGCCATGGATGTCATGATAATAGGCCGGAACCGCTGCCGTGCGGCATCAATCGCCGCCTCAATAACGGGCGTGCCTGCCTCGATCTGTTCGCGGGCGAATTCGACAATCAAGATGGCGTTTTTGCCGGTCAGACCGATGACGGTCAGCAGGCCCACCTGAAAGAAGACCCCGTTCTCAAATCCGCCGAGCCGTGCAGCGAGCAATGTGCCTAACACGCCGATCGGCATGGCAAACATGACTGCAAAGGGGATCGACCAGCTTTCATAAAGCGCGGCCAGCGCAAGGAATACGGCAGCCAGTGACAGCGCGTAAAGCAATGGGGCCTGATTGCCGCTTTCCTGTTCTTCCAGTGACAAACCCGTCCACGCGGCACCAAACCCGTCAGGCAGTTGCCCGACCAGCCGTTCAATTTCCGCGATAGCCTCGCCGGTGCTGACCCCCGGAGCAGGAGAGCCCTGAATCTGCATTGCAGAGATGCCGTTGTAGCGGTTCACGCCTTGTGGCCCAAAGACCCATGACGCATCGGCAAAGTTCGAAAACGGCACCAACCCGCCGCTAGCATTGCGCACGCGCCATTTGTCGAGGTCTGACGGCGCCGCCCGCGCGTCTGCTTCACCTTGGACATAGACGCGCTTGATCCGGCCGCGATCGATGAAGTCATTCACATAACGCCCCGCCCAAGCGGTCGTCAGCAAAGCGCCAACATCCGTGGCCGACACACCCATCGCGCCCGCCTTGCGCCAGTCGATATCCAGATTGAATTGCGCCGCGTCCTCCAGCCCGCTTGGCCGCGCCGAGGCGATCAGCGGGCTTTGCGCCGCCATCCCCAGCAGTTGATTACGTGCGGCCAACAGCTCTTCGTGGGTCTGGCCGGCGCGCGCCTGCAAGAAGAAGTCAAAGCCAGAGGCATTGCCTAGTTCGATCACCGATGGTGGCACAATCGGGAACACCATGGCGTCCTGAATTTGGCTGAATGCCCCAAAGGCACGACCCGCCAACGCTTGCACGCTTTGACCCGGCGCGGTTCGTTCTTCCCAATCCTTCAATCGCACAAAGGCCAACGCTTGGTTCTGCCCCTGCCCGCCAAAGCTAAAGCCGACAACGCCGAACACAGATTCAACGATGTCCGATTCCTGCTCTAGGAAATAATTCTCGGCCTGTTCCAGTACGGCCTGCGTTCGTTCTGCCGTGGCACCGGTTGGGGTCTGGATCAGCGTAAACAGGATGCCTTGATCTTCTTCGGGCAGGAACCCCCCCGGCGTGCGCAGAAACAGAAACACGGTCGCCGCGATGATCGCGATATAGACGATCCCCATCCGGAACGGACGCCGCACAATCCAGCCCACGCTGGCCGCATAGCCCGCCAGTGTCGCGCCAAACCCGGTGTTGAACCATGCAAACGGACCGCGCGCTTTACCGTGGCCCTTGGGTTTAAGCAGCGTTGCGCATAGTGCAGGCGTCAGCGTCAACGCCAACACCACTGACAACACCATGGCCGAGATGATGGTGATGGAAAATTGCTTGTAGATCACGCCTGTAGAGCCCGGAAAGAACGCCATTGGCACGAACACGGCGGTCAGAACCACCGCGATGCCGATCAGCGCCCCGGTGATTTCGTCCATGGACTTGCGTGTCGCCTCTAGCGGGGTTGCGCCTTCTTGTTCCATGATCCGTTCGACGTTTTCGACAACGACAATCGCGTCGTCCACCAGCAAGCCGATGGCCAGGACCATGGCGAGCATTGTCAGCGAGTTGATCGAAAACCCGAACATCGCCAGCACACCAAAAGTGCCAAGTAGAACCACCGGCACGACCAACGTCGGGATCAGCGTTGCCCGCAGGTTCTGCAAGAACAGCAGCATGACAAGGAACACCAACACGACCGCCTCGACAAGTGTCTTGACCACTTCCTCAATCGAAATCAGCACGAAAGGCGTCGTGTCGTAGGGGATGACATAATCGACCCCGTCTGGGAAAAAGCCCGCCATTTCCTCCAGCCGGTTTTCGACGGCGGTCGCGGTGTCAAGCGCGTTGGCGCCCGGAGCAAGAGAGATAGCCATGCCCGTCGAATTGGACGTGTTGTAGCGGGTAATTGTGGAATAATTCTCTGATCCGATCTCGACCCGGGCGACATCATTGAGCAGCACAAGGCCGCCGTTAGTGCCTGCGCGAATGACAATCTGCCGGAAATCTTCGGGCGTGCGCAGCAAGGATTGCGCGGTAATCGTGGCGTTTAATTGCTGCCCGTCTAGTGACGGAAGCGCGCCAAACGAGCCAGCAGAGATCTGAGCGTTTTCTTCTGAAACAGCCGCTACAACATCCGATGGTGTCAGGTTAAACGCGGCTAATTTGGCAGGGTCCAGCCAAATGCGCATGGCATATTGCGATCCGAATACCTGAACGCTGCCGACGCCTTCGACCCGGCTGATTTCATTGACCATATTAGACGACAGATAATCCGACAGGTCCGTCGCGCTATAACTGCCATCCTCTGAAATTAATGCGACAACCATCAAGAAGCCGGACGACGATTTTTGGACCGTCACACCTTGCCGTTGTACGGCCTCTGGCAACAGGGCCGTCGCCTGCGCCAGTTTGTTTTGCACCTGCACCTGCGCGATATCCGGGTCTGTGCCTGTCTCGAACGTAAGTGTGATACTTGCCCCGCCCGCAGAGGAAGAGCTGGACGAAAAATAGCGAAGCCCGTCCAGACCCGTCATTTGCTGTTCGATCACCTGCGTGACCGTATTGGCGACCGTTTCGGCAGAAGCACCGGGGTAAACCGCACGGATCGCGACAGAAGGCGACGCGATCTGAGGATACTGCGCGACCGGCAGCGACAGGATCGACAAAACGCCCAATCCAGAAATGAACAGCGCAATGACCCATGCAAAAATCGGGCGGTCGATAAAGAAACGGGCCATGAGAGATCTTTCGCAGATTTGTTAAGTTCGGCAGGGCCGCAGACAACGACGCGCGTCTAAGGAAAATATGGCAACGCGGCCGGTCGCATCAGTTTTCAGGGGCCGCGTCCGCAGGCCGGGAGGCAGCACCCTGTTCCGTTGGCGTGACGGTCGCGCCGGGCGCGACCTTTTGCAGACCAGCCATGATAATGCGATCACCTGCGACAAGCCCGTCATCCACCACCCAATTGGCACCTTGATCGGTAACGACATTGATGACCTTGGCCTGCACCACATTTTCCGCGTCCACCGTCATCACGGTTGCCTGCCCTTTCTGGTCGCGGCTAACAGCTTGCTGCGGCACCAGAAAAACATCGTCCAATGTGCTGGTCGGAACTTCGACCTGCACATACATGCCGGGCAATAGCAGTTTATCAGGATTGGCGAACTCCATTCGCAGCAGCACGACCCCGGTCTGCTCGTCGACGTTTGGTTCTGCTGCGGTCAGGCTACCGGTCTGATCAAAGGCCGAACCATCGGCAAGCGTCAAAGTCACCGTCGGGTCAAAACTGTCGATTTGCCCGGCCCCTTGATCGCGGCGCCAGACCAAAAGATCCGCCGCAGACTGGGTCACGTTGACATAAACGGGATCAATATTGCGGATCACCGCCAGCGGTGCCGCCTGGCTGGCCGTCACCAAGGCACCCGCACTGGTTTCCGACAAGCCAATTTCCCCTGACAGGCGCGCCCGGATTGTGGTGCGGTCGCGTTCGATTTGGGCCACGGTGCGCTGCGCTTCGGCGGCTTGCAGGTTCGCCTCGGCACTCGCGCGGGCAGCGTCGGCATCGTCCTTTGTCGCCGTGCTTGCGACGTTCCGCGATTGCAGCTCGTCCGCTCGCGCCGCCGCCTTGCGGGCCGCATCCAGTTGCGCTTGCGCTTGCGCCACCGCCGCATCCGCCTGCGCCAAAGCGGCGTCATAACTGGCCGGATCAATCCGATAAAGCGCGTCACCCTCGGCCACCGGCGCACCTTCCGTAAATAGACGTTCTGTTATGATCCCCGCCACCTGTGGGCGCACTTCTGCCATCGCAGATGCCGCGACGCGGCCAGGAAGCGTGGTCGTTAATGTGACTTGTTCCGCCTGCAGCGTCAGAACTGTTACAGCAGCTGGTGGGCGCCCATCCTGCGCGGCAAGTGGCGGCGACATGCCAACCAACACCAGCGCAGCAAACAGGACAGAAGAATAGATCTTGCGCGGGGACATAACGAAAACCTTGTCATACGAACGTGTTCAACCCCGAAAACACACCATGCCTCTGCAATCAATTCAGCGAAAGGTGCGGCAGGTCTGTGCATCACGTTTGGGCAGATCGCCCTTGCCAATCCAGTTTGCTGCTTTAGGCGCGGCAATAACCTTTGCCTGGCCCTGCACCGGTTATGTCCAAAAGCAGTGCGAAATCATACTAGTCAGACGGAAAACGGTTCGCGCGACGGCTTGCCAAATAAGCCAACTACAGCATTTATCGCTTCAGTGATTGAACAAAATTTCCAACACATGTGGGCCTTGTGACCAACCCTTGCATCATCTGCGTCGCGATAACCGGGTCTGTCGCAACCCAAAAAGACAATCCTGCCGTCCCAATTACAATTGCGCAGCAGATTGAAAGTACACAGGAATCCTTCGAAGCGGGTGCCGCTATTGCCCATTGCCATGTCCGCGACGAAAACGGTAACCCAACGGTAGATCCAGATCGTTATGCCAAGTTGAAGGAGGGTCTGGAAAAATACTGCCCCGGCATGATCATCCAGCTGTCCACAGGCGGGCGCTCTGGCGCAGGCCGCGATCGTGGCGGCATGCTATCACTGGCACCCGACATGGCCTCGATCGCCGTCGGATCCAACAACTTTCCAACCCGCGTTTACGATACGGCCCCTGCCCTGGTCGATTGGCTTGCAGCAGAAATGCTGAAATATGAGGTGAAACCAGAAGTCGAAGTTTTCGATTTATCGCACATTTTTAAAGCAAAACAAATGGTCGAAAACGACCAGTTTGCTGCGGTTCCCTATATTCAATTTGTCATGGGTGTTAAGAATGCAATGCCAGTTGATCGGGATGTATTTGACTTCTATGTCAAAACGGTGCGGCGTCTGTTTGGGCCCGATGCGCCTTGGTGCGCGGCAGGAATTGGCGCAAACCAAATCGTGCTCAACGAATGGGCTATTTCGTCAGGCGGCCACCTGCGCACAGGTCTAGAGGACAATGTGCGACTGGATCGAGAAACGCTCGCGCCTTCCAACGCTGCGCTGGTTACGCGCGCAGCCGCGCTATGCGCAAAATACGAACGACCGGTCGCGACATGGCAACAGGCGCGCAAAATACTAGGCCTGCGCAATAGAACTGCCTGAAGGGCGATGGTAATGCGCATATCGCCTGTCTAGCCGGTCGTGCAACTAAATGTTTCGCAACGAAAAAGTGTCACGTTAACAAAAGCATAGTCCGAAAATTTATGCGCTACGATGCCATTCTAAAAAGCAGGCCCCTAAGGAATATCGCGCATCCCCTTCGCGGTAATTAAAAGCGAAGCGGCCAGCCAGTATACACCGCGTTACGCCTGCGTTGTCGCAGATTTGTCGCAACCATGTACTTTTGGGCAGTACGATGAAATTGCTTTGCCAGCCTGACACCCGGCATGTTATCCCGCTACAATTAATACGCGAGTCGATCTTTTTAATTACGTTATCTTCTTACCACATCGTCATGCTCAGCGACCCATTTTTCAGGAGCGAGCCACATTATGAGTTTTGATAGAACGCCGCTCTTGCGCCGGCTTGGCGGAGCCGTTCCAGAAGAGGAATTGGACCTGTTCGATTCGCTGGGGCGTATCGGAAAGAAATATGCCGTAGGTCACGACCTTGGTGAAGAATGCCGAGCTGACGAGACCATTATGATTATCCAGCATGGCTGGACCATGACCTATAAGCTGCTGCGCGACGGAAGCCGTCAGGTGATTGACGTCAATTTGCCGGGCGATGTTCTCGGCATGCGGCAAATTCTGTTCAATTACGATGAATACCGCGTTGAACCTATTACAGAGGTTTTTGCACAAAAACTTCCGGCTGATATCATTTTGCGAGCTTTGGGAAAGTCTCCTGAAATTGCGGCTCAGGTGATGTGGGCCATGATGTCTGACTCGGCTTTTGCGCCAGAGCGATTGGTCAGTATGGGGCGGCGTGAAGCACCAAAACGCGTTGCCCATTTCTTGCTCGAACTTGGTGCCCGCCTTGATCGGGTTAATTTGTCGCATAAGAATGGGTATTTATGCCCGCTTTCGCAGACTGATCTGGGAGATATTCTTGGCATGAGCGCGGTACATGTGAATCGCGTCCTGCGTGATTTAAGAGAGCGAAAATTTTTGACGTTCCGGATTGGCCGGGTACAGTTTCATGACCGTGACTTACTGAACGACTTCGCAGAATTCGAATCGTCCTACATGGAACGGCGGCTAAATTAACGTATAATTTTCACCCATCACCGCAACGTTTTGCACCGCAAGATATATCCCCGGCTATTACTACGGCCAAGCCAAGGGTGAGTGGATATGACATGGCCCAAATCGGGAATGTCCCAACTCTCTACGACATCATATCCAAGACCCTCGATTTCCGCTTCGAACTGTCGCCGCTCGCGTATACGATAAGGAACACAGCCGGACCCAATCCGCTCGATCGTATATGTTTCCGGCCCCTCTCTTTGGGCTACTTTGTTCAAAATGATATGGTCCGGCCGCGCCGGCAATGCTGCGACAAAATCGCCAAACGCACTATCCTGGTATTGCAGCAAACCAGAACAAAGCAAAATTTGCGCCGCTGGTAGTGTCGATACTTCATCATAAAACACGATATCTAACGGCAGGGACCCCATACCCTGTTTGCGCCGCGCAGCCTGAATAATGGCGGGCAAATCATAAACATTCCAACGCACTTTGCGCAGATCAATAAGATCGCGAAACGCAATGTATTTGGTGCCGAAATGCCCACCCGCATCAATCAAAGCGTCAGATTCTGGCAACAATCGCTGCAGCCAGAACATGACCGGATAGTCCCAGGCCGTACGTTGACACATCAATTCATAGGATACGTCCGTAATGGCCGCATCGTCATACCCATTGCCGCCACGCCTGATCACCGCCTGCTGGGCGGCAGCACGTGTGCGATAAGCCCCGGAAAAGTGGCGCGCACGCGGTGTGCGAGATAAGAGACGTGCGATCGCAGCTTCTGGTAAGGCTTTTATTTGACGCAGTTTTGCGCGCAGGCGTTTGCCAATTCCAATTGGTGCCAATGCCGTCATGATGCTGTTCCTTGACAGACGCGATCAGCGCGAAGAATATTTGCAATCTGATCCCAAAAGGGTCGGTCCAGCAGCAAAAGTGCGCTGACATAGCCGCCTCCGCTGACCAGTCCGAAGACCACCGCGCGCAAAAGCGCAGGCCAGTCTGCGCCGATAGGAATGCGTTGCAGCAAAAGAAGGATGACTGACCCCAGGATCAGCGGCAAAGCAATGCTTTGCAGTGATTTTGCAATTTGGACGACATGAATGCCGGTGTGGCGCATGAAAAGCCGGAATGTCAGAACCATAATAGCGCTATTCACCAGCAATTGTGTCCAAGCTAGAGGTAAAACCCCCAGCGGTGCCGCAACGCAGGTTGCACCGACAGAAATTGCAAAAATGATGGCGGTAAACGCGGGCAACCGCCGCGTCTGCCCGCAAATTGAGAGCAAGGGTTCGGTCAAAACGCCGGGCAGCATCAGGACCGGACACAGCGCCAGAATAGCGACCAAAACGCCCGCAGGTTGCCATTCCGGTCCCAACAAGGCAGCGACAATTTCGCTATGCATGACACTTAGCCAAATAAACAATGGGGTCCCGATGGCCAACAATACTTTTAGGTGCCGGGCGACTTGTTGCTGTATACGTTCCGCGGCCTTTTCGCTTGGACCCGCGTCGCGGGCGCGTCTTAGCATAGTCCAAGCCAACAGCTGTCCCGGCACTGCGACCAATTCAAACGCCGCACCAACCAGACGTTCGGCGACGCGAAAATAGCCCACGGCAACCGGGCCCAAAAAAGCGCCAAGGGTAAGCGTTATGAAATGCAGCCGGACGTTGTATAGCATCCGCGATGACAAAATCTGGAAAGAAAACGCCCAAAGCTCTTGCCGCACCTTGGCGGGTATGCCCCAAGTCGGCAAACGGCGAGTGACGCTGAAGCTTAGAAACAGCGCGACTCCTTGATAGCCAAGCCGCCCATAGATCAGAGCGAAAAACCCCGCACCTTGAAACAGGCTGATGATTGTAATTGCACCGCCAACAAGCTCGCTTGTTATTTCGATCAGAGCAGCAGTCGTGATTTGATTTCGCCAAATCAGGACCCCTTTTTGCGCAGTAAAAACTGTCGCCAAAGCAATCCAAAGGCAGAAAAGCATGGAAAGCTGCGCAAGATTCGGCGCCAGCCCCGCGATTTTCGCCACCTCCGTCCCTGCCATGCCGATTGCCGCAAAAACACTGCCGCTTAGCAATGCAACCATCACGACCTGATAGGGCGTATTGTCCTGATCCGGCCGCGTCATGATAAAGGGTGCCCAGCCCGCCTCTGCCAGTCGTAGCAGCAAAATGGCACAGGCAGATACAATTGCAAAAGTGCCGAATTCCCCCGGCCCCAGCAATCGTGCCGCCAATACAAACACCGCGAGTTGGCAGATTTGGGACACGAGTCGTTCGGATACGGTTACGGCGATATCGCCTGCGGTTTTGCGACCAGAGTTTGCGGTACTGCCTTGCCCGGCTGGGGCGCGATCAGTAGGCACCGCGACCCCGCAAAACGACGCCAACTGTGCGTAGCAATATCTTTACATCGCCCCAAATCGAATTGTGCCGCGCATATTGCACATCAAGCGTTACCCGTTCGTCATAGCTGGTATCGCTACGCCCGCTGATTTGCCACAGACCGCTGACACCTGGCCGAACGGACATATAATGGCAAAACTTGTCACCGTAATTTGCGATTTCAGCGGCTGTAATTGGCCGCGGCCCGACCAGGCTCATATGGCCCATCAGCACGTTAATCAGTTGCGGCAGCTCGTCCAGGCTGGATTTTCGTAAGAACGATCCAATCGGCAAAATGCGCGGATCATGGCGCAACTTTTGGGTCAGGACCCATTCGCGCAGATCGTCAGGGTTGGCCTTTAAATGTGCGGCAAGTACGTCGTCGGCATTTACGCACATACTGCGAAACTTTAAGCATTTGAATGGCTTACCATCGCGACCAATACGGGTATGGCTGAAAAAGATTGGACCTGGGTGACATATCGCCAAAACAGTCATGATGACCGCTATTGCCGGCAAAAACAGCAAAAGCAAAAGGCTGGCGGCAACCAGGTCAAACGCACGTTTTCTACGATCGGCCTTTACCCAGTCACTACCGGCCAGATCGGGCTGCGACCCTTCCAGCTGCGGGGCGGGCGGCGGCGGGATTTCGACGACCTTTGCCGTCGCCATGATTGTGCGTAGGTTTAAATGCGTAGACACTGGTAATTCCCCCAAGTCAAAATCCTGTTTCGGGATGCATCCGGGTAATTCCGGGCGCTGTGGCAGTTATCCCGTCAGTCGTAAAATTAAGTATTTGTTGTAGATCGTCGTTCTAAGGTTGCAGCACCACGACGGGGGTGCGGCGAAATAAGCGCGGTTCGAAATGGATCCGCGACACAAAAGATGAAAAGTTGCCCATATCCGGCACCTGAACTATGTCCAGCTTTATCGTAGATCGTTCCGCAACCCTCAGGAGGCACCCTGCGTGCACCAGCCAAATCGCCACACGGCCGCGGTACCGGACACCAAGCAGCAGGTTGCCTTGGCGGGATGGACATCCCGGCGAGGTTTCGCGCTGCGACTGGCAACGGTGCTTTGCTGTATCCTTGTTTGGTCTGCGGTAATTTACTGGTCATTGACCTGACCCTTTTTGCCGGGCACCGCACCGTCGAAACCTTGAAGCATGTCTTCAATTTTTCCCGCAGCCTGAGCAATCCCGCATGTGCGTCCCTGATCGGCTGACACATCAGGCAAATAGACGGTTTCCATCGGCCCGGTGATCAGGTCACCCCAACCCATCGTCGTATCAAACCCCCTGCCACGCGGTGAATCATTCGTAACAATGTGCAGCACGCGCCCGTCATAGGGCATTGGTTCGTGCACATCGCGCGCGTCGGTCAGGTAGGCGATAAAGGCTTCCTGCTCTGCCTTCAGGTCGGTGTAACGCACGCGTTCCATCAGGCCGAAACGCACTGCCGCATCCAAAAGCCCTGTCGCCCGAATAAGGCGAAAGGTCCCAAGGAACGCTGGCACCGACATTGTGCCCTGCGCAACGCGGTGCATCCGCACTTTGAGAAAATGCAAACGGTTACGCCAGCGGGTCGACCATTTTGCATCCACATCGCGGGCGTAGTGCGGGGCCCAGACGTCCTTCATAACGACCGCGGCCACTTCTTCGCCTTTCGCCTTTAGCTGGCGCGCGACTTCGATCGCAAGGTTCCCGTGTACGCAGATGCCGAACAGCGCGTAGGGACCATGCGGCTGGCCGGCTTGCAAGGCTTCGACAAAACGGGTTGCAATCTGTTCGAACGCAAGCGGCTCCAGCTTGTGCCCCTGCGCCTTGTCATAGATGCGCAGCGACATGGCCGGACGCGGCATGCTCATGCTATCGGCCAGCGCATAGGTGATGTTTGCGTTGTTGATTGCGACGAGCGGAATTCCGTCACCGTCTTCTTGCAATGTGACGACGCGCCAATCCCGATCTGCGGCAAGGCGGGACGCCGGCTTTTGCCCTTTTGCCAGATGGCGCGCCAATGCACGCAGCGTCGGGTTCTGGAACACCTCGGCCAGGGTCATGCGATGACCAAACTCTGCCTCGATACGCGCCAGAAGGCGGACGATCAGCAATGAATGACCGCCAAGGTCAAAAAAACTGGTCGTCTGCGGCACATCTTTAATCCCCAGCACATCGGCCCAAATCGGGACCAGCCGTGCAGCAATATCGGCGGTATTGTCGCCCGGCGCGGCCTCTGCCTGTAACGGGGCTATTGGCGCGGCCCGCAGGGCGGCGGCCAAAGGCAGCTGCGCCTTGATCACCCGCCCGCCGGCATCCCGGGGCAAGGATTGCAAAACACTGATCCCGTCGACAGCCAGCCCGGCCCCCAGATGCGCATGAAGCTGGCCCGGCAGCACCTCTAGCGGCATCAGCGACGCATCGGGCGCTAGGGTGACAAAAGCATGGCGCGCCCGGCGGCCGTCCTGTGCAGCATAGGGCACGACAGCGGCAGCACCGACACATTCATGGGACTGCAAGGCAGCCTCGATCCGTGAAAGTTGCAGGGCATCATCAGTTCGCGTCTGCGGCCCCTTTGACAAATGCGGCAGATCCGACAGCAGACATTCGGGATTGTCAAAAGCCAGCGCAAAACAGCTTTGCCACAGGTCAACCAGCTCTTGCGCGGTGGCTGCGTCGAACATGTCCGCGTTATATTCCAGCGTCATGCGCCAGCCACTCTTGCGGCCAATCAGCGAGAAATTTAGGTCATGCAGTGCCCCGGGGGCGTTTGATGGTGCGCTGGACAATGTGAATCCGCCGTATTGCGCCGTTTCCATGAAAACGTGCTGAAGCAGATAGTTCACTGACACCAAAGGCGTGCGCGATGCATCACGGGCGGGATTGAGCGTTTCGACTAGCTTGTTGAATGGCACTGTCTGTCCGATCAGCGCATCGGTGACCGCGCTGCGGGCCCGGTCCAGATGTTCACCCAAGGCTGTCTTTTCGTCCGTTGCCAAACGTAGGACGACGGTATTGATAAACACGCCGATCAGCGGCTCCAGCTCGATTTCGCTCCGACCGGCGACCTGCGATCCGAGCAGCACTTCTGGTGCATCGGCGCAGCGCCCTAGCAGGGCACTCAGCACGCCGGCACCATAGGCAAAGGTCGACATGCCCCGCTTGCGCGCCTCGATTTCAAGCCTTTTGCCCCAATCAGACGACAGATCGGCGGCAATCACGCCGCATGCCGTGCTGCGTTGAAGTGGCCGCGGAAAATCCGGCTGCAGCTCGAAATAGGGTGCGCCATGCAGTTGATCGCAGACCGCGTGCAGATCGGCGGCATAGGCCTCGCTTTCCAAAAACGCGGCCTGCCATAAGGCGAAATCGCCAAATTGCAGGGCCAGATCGTCCAGCTTTGCTGTCTTTCCCGCATCCAAAGCTGCGGCATAGGTGCCGACCTCGCGCCCCAGTACACCGATGGACCAGCCGTCAAAGCAGATATGGTGCACAGTGATCGCCAGAACGGCGTGATCATTGCCAAGGCGAATCAGCACAACGCGCAATTGGCAGGGCTCTGTCAGATCAAATGATTGTAATGCGCTTTCGCGTGCGATCTGGTCGATGCGGTCCGGTTGCTGTGCTGCAGGCGTGTTGCGGATGTCGATATCCGACATCTTAAAGCGGACCTGTTCCACGACCTCTTGCAAGGGGTGCCCCTGATCCGCGACGAACCGCGTTCGTAGCGCCTCGTGGCGGGCAATAACCGCCTGAAACGCAGCTTCAATAGTAGTGGCATTAAAGGTTCCGTTGATATTCCAGCGAAAGGCGACATTCAAAGCCGGATCGCCGGGGTTCATCTGGTCCAGAAACCAGAACCGTTCCTGTGTCGCGCTACAGGGAAAGCGAAGCGGGGCAGCCTCTGGCACAGGTGCGGCGAGGGACAAGGTGTCACGCGGAGCGGTCATACTGTCACCCCCATGCTGCGCCGTGCACCGTTGCGGAAATCCTTCAACGAGGGTGCCTTTGGCATCGCCTCTCGTGATTTCATTAAGGCGGCAGCGCCGGCAATGGTTGGTGCCTGCATCAGATGGCGTGCCTCCAGCCCCAGATCGCGGTCCAGCATACGCGCTGCGATGCGAAAGATGCCAAGAGAGTCGACGCCCAAATCAAACAGACTGTCATCAGTGCTTAAATCGTCTAGTCCCAGCACGTCCTGCCATATTGTGACAAGGTCCCGTTCCAGATCGGTTTCAGGCGCCTTTACCTGGCGACATGCGGGGGCAGGTTTGGCGGTATCAAGCGGGGGCAAGGCACGGCGATCCAGTTTGCCGTTGCCGGTTTCGGGCAGTGCGTCAATCGCCTGCAGGCGCTGGGGCACCATATAGGCAGGCAATCTGGCTGTCAGGGCGGCGGTGATGTCGACGACAGGCGGCGCAGTCTTGTCTGCCACATAAAAACCGGCCAGCAACGGCCCGGTCGGCCCGTCGCGCAAATCTACGGCGGCCGCGCGGATCCCCGCGACGCTGCGCATAGCTGCTTCGATCTCGCTTAGTTCGATCCGGAAGCCGCGCAATTTGATCTGCCCGTCACGCCGTCCCAGCAGACGGATCGTGCCATCGTGTCGCCGCTGGGCCAGATCACCTGTCCGGTAAAGCCGCGTGGGTCCCGCGCCGGGCACATCAACGCTGCGATAGGCGGCGTCGGTCAGATCGGGCCGGTGCAGATACCCGATAGCAAGCCCTGCGCCGCCGATGTTCAACTCTCCTGTCACGCCGGGGGGCACCAGGTTCCCCGCATCGTCCATGACGTGCAGCACGGTATTTGCGATGGGATTCCCGATCATGACATTGCCGTCTGTCACCCGACTACAGGACGACCAGATCGTCGTTTCAGTCGGCCCATACATATTCCAGACTTCGCCGCCAAAGGACACCAGTCGTTCAGCCAGATCCCGTGGCAACGGCTCTCCTCCGGTCAGGATTTTGAGCACCGGGGTCGGTTTCAGCCCCGCTTCCAGCAGCATCTGCCAAAGGGTCGGCGTCGCTTGCAGCACTGTGATATCGCCCTTGGCCAGACGATCAACCAACGGAAATGCTTCACGCACGTCTGTATCTGTTGCGATGACTGTCTTGGCACCGATGGTCAGCGGCAAAAACAGTTCCAACCCAGCGATATCGAAACTGACCGTTGTGACGGATAAGATTGCATCGCTTGCCGACAGACCGGGGCGTTCGGCCATCGAAGTCAGGAAATTTAACAATGCACCGTGCGACACCTCGACCCCCTTCGGGGTACCGGTCGAGCCGGAGGTGAAAATCACATAGGCCGCATCCGATGCAGCGCCGCCTTGATGCAACTGGTCAAGCGTCGCATCGGGATAGTTGGCGCTGGCGCGTATCGCCGCAAGGTCCAGACCGCTGATCGCATCGGTCACATCGCCATCATAGACCAGACCGGCCACGCTTGCAGCTGTCAGCGTCGCGCGGTGGCGGGCGGTCGGATGATGCGGATCAAGTGGCACATAGGCATGCCCCGCCTTCAGCACTGCCAGAAGCGCGACCAACATATCGGCAGAGCGTTCGACCATCACAGCGACCCTTTGGCCGGGCTGCGGAATTCGGCGGCGTATTTCCGCGGCAAGGCGGTCGCTTTGCGCCGCCAGCGTGGCATAGCTACGCGGCCCGTTTGCATCCTCGACTGCGATGGCATCAGGCGTTGCCGTCGTCTGCGCGGCAATCATCTGTTCAAGGCGATCATGCTTTGGTGCTACACGGGCGGTGTCGTTATTCATCGCAGCCAATGCGGTGGCCTCTGCCGGGCCGATAAGTGGTACCGCCTGCAACGATGTCTGCATATCGCGGGCAACAGTTTCCAGGATGCTTTGATAGTGGGCGCACCAGCGGGCCACGGTTTCGGCGCGCAGAACATCGGTGGCATAAGTCAGATCAATCCGCAGCCCCTGACTGCTTTCGGTGACGTTAAAGATCAGATCAAAATTGGTATAGGCGCGCGGGTTGGACGAAAGCGTGGCCTTAATCCCGTCAAATCCGAAATCGTCTGGCTGCTGATCAAGGTTGAATTGCACTTCTGTCAAAGGCTGGCGCGCAAGATCGCCGCGACTAGCCAGATTATGCACGATGGATCCGTAGGTTGTATCCCCGTGGTCGAAACAGTCCAGCACACCGGTCGATACGGCCTTCAGGTGGTCTGCCAGCGTTGTTTCCGCGTCCCCCGCAACCTTCAGGCGGATCGGTAGAAGGTTGACGCAATGCCCGACAAGGCGATCATCCGGCAGCAGGGTTTGCCCCGCCGTTGGCACCGCCAGCGTAATATCATCCGACCCGCTAAGGCGAGAGAGCAGCGCCGCAAGCGATCCGGCAAGTGCGCCGAACAGGGTCACACCCTCGCGTCCTGCGGCACGCTTAATCGTTTTGGCAAGGTCAGCGTCAATCAGGTGAACATGGGTCGCCCCGGCAAAGTCGCGCTGCCCGCCCCGGCGGGTGTCAAGCGGAAGTTCAGGAAGATCGGGGGCTTTTGGAAACGCCGCTTTCCAAAACGCCTCGGTGGCAGCACCCGGGGCATCCTTGCCGTGGCTGCGCGCATAGGCTGCAAAGCTGGTAGGCGGTGGCAGTTCGGCAGGGCGTCCATCAACGGCCGCATTGTAAAGCGATGCCAGTTCTTCGATTACCAGATAGCTTGACCAGCCGTCACAGACGATGTGATGCATGGTCAAAAGCAGGGTGTGATCATCCGGTGCCAAACGCGCAAGTGTCGCACGCACCAAAGGATCATCCGTCAGATTGAAAGGGCGCGCGGCATCCTCTGCAATCATCTGGTCCAGCCGCGACTGGTCCACATCAACAGGGTCCAGCGTCAGAACCAGTTCAGGCATAACCCTTGCTTCCTGACCTGACGCATCGAAAGACAAACGCAATGCATCGTGCCGTGCGATCACACTATTCAACGCGTCCTGCAACGCCTTCGCGTTTAAACGGCCCTGAAGCCGGAGGCTTGCGCTTTCGGTGAATACGCCAGAGGCGGCCTCGCCCATCTGGGCAGACATCCAGACTTCTGACTGCGGGGCGGTCAAAGGCATCGTATCGGCATCGGTTTTGACCGCCGGTTGCGTTCCCTTCGGATCATTATCTGTCTTGTCGCCCGTCAGGATGCCAACAGCCTGCAGCTGATCAAGCGCGTCGCAAAAGACTTTTTCCACACGGTTAAAATCGGCTTCGGCATGGGCGGTGGTAAAAAACCACGGGTAGCCGTCATGCACATGCACGCCGCCCAGTCGCATCATCGGGTGGATCAGTGCCGCACGCGGATCAAGCGATGACAAATTGACAATCATCCAGCTGGAAAAACCGGTTATCGCAGGCGGCAAACCTCGTGCTTCAAGGGCGGCATTCATCCGGTCGCGCAGCGCCTCGGTCTGTGGGGCAATCCGGTCATAAAGGGCAGCGCCCGCACCCATGACATGGTCAAGCACTGCTGACACCGCAGCAAGCACCAGCGGATGGCGCACAAAGGTTCCGGCAAAGAACGTCGGCGGCACCTCTGGCGCGCTGTCGTCACCGAAGGCCCAGAACCCGCCATCAAGCGCGTCAAGAAACCGTTTCGTGCCGGCCAAAACACCAATGGGCATCCCGCCTCCGACAACCTTGCCGTAGGTCGCCATATCCGGCGCGATGTTCCACAACTGCTGCATCCCGCCGGGCGCGACCCGAAAACCGGTGACGATCTCGTCCATGATCATCGCAGTGCCGCTTGCGGCCGTGATGCGGCGGATTTCTTCGCAGAACGCACGGGGGCGGTGGTCAGGTCTGCGGCTTTGAACAGGTTCAACCAGAACTGCGGCGATGTCCTCTGCGTTGTCTGCAATCCAGTTCAGCGTGTCCTGTGTGCCATAGGTCAGCACGACCATATTTGCGACCGAAGAGGACGGCACACCTGAAACAGCGGGCAAGGCCGTAGGATCACCCGATGCGCGGCCTTTGATCAGCACCTCGTCGAATTGACCGTGGTAGTCACCCTTGAAGGTGACGATGGTTTCGCGCCCCGTGACAGCGCGGGCCAAACGCATGGCGGCCATCACCGCCTCTGATCCGGTGTTGCAAAAGGTGGCGCGGTCGTGCCCCGTAATGGTAAGGAATTTCTTCGCAACTTCGTGGGCCAGCGGCGTTTGCGGGCCAATGGGAAACCCCTTGGCCATCTGTTCGCTGACAGCCTTTGTTACAAAATCCGGCGAATGGCCAAACGCAGTCTGACCAAAGCCGTTAACCAGATCAACAAAGGTATTGCCGTCCGTATCTGTCAGGTATGCGCCCTTTGCAGTTTCGGCGACCACGGGAAAAACCAGCTCTTTCCATTCGGGGCGAAAGCCCGCCGCGGTGCGCGGATCGGCCAGAAGCCGGCGGTAATCCTGCGTGCGGGATTTGGACGCAGGAAATTTTGCGCTGTAGTCATCGCAAAGACCCGCGATAAATGCTGTTTGTGCTGGCGTGAAATCGGCAAGCTGGGCCGAACGGCGGTTCAGATCATGGCGCGTATCGGATGTGTCGGGCGCGGCTGCAATCGCAGGGCGCCCCTTGGTTTGAACGGCAGGGGTGGCGGGTTCGGCAGTGACCTGCGCCGCCGCGGGCGCTGCGCGGTTGAATGCCCGCAGTTGCGTGTCAAACAGCGATAGCATCGCTTGCGTCTGCGCCTGCATCAGTCCAGCCACATCGCCTGATATCGGCAAGGCGGACGGGGCGGAATGCGGCGGGGTCGTACTGGCCGGTTGTGCAGGACCGGGCAAAGGCACAGGCTCAGGCGCAGTTGCGGCAAAGGCGTCGGCCGGCAGCACGTCGTCCAGGTGGGCCACCAGAACGGCAACGCTGGGAAAAGCGCCCATCAACTGCCGAAAGGTCAGCGTCACATCAAATGTCCGCGCAAGCCGCTGGGTCACCTGACCAAGCAACAGCGAGTCAAAACCCAGTTCCAGAAATGTGCAATTGGCATCGGCTACGGTAAAGCTGTCGCCGGACAGATCAGACAGAATGGACAGGACTTGATCGGTCAAGGTGTCTGTGCGGGAAACGGTGGTCATGGTCGGTTCCTCGGGCTGTATAGCCTTTGTTTGCATGGAAGTAGCAGGGATAGCGGCAACCTGTGCGTGTTGGCGGGCCTGCGGGACGGGCGCATCGATCCAGTGGCGGGCTTTTTCAAACGGATAGCCGGGCAGGCTTGTTCGCCGCCCCGCCACACGGCGATGGGCAGCCCAATCGATAGCACCCCCCGCCGACCACAGCGTGCCAGCCGCGTTTGCCATCTGTTCTATATCGCCTGCAGGGTTGTCGTGATCCGGCAGCGACTGGATAATTACTGCACGGTCAGTCTTTGCCACCGCCTGCGCGGCAAACGCGCTTAGGGTGCGGCCGGGGCCGACCTCTATCAATGCGGGGGGCTGATCACTGGCGCAGAGTGTTCGCACGCCCGCATCAAAATTGACGGCAGCGCGGCAGTGCTGCGCCCAATAGGCAGGATCGGTGGCCTGATCGTCGGTGATCCAGGTGCCCGTTACGCAGGAGACATAAGCAATGCACGGCGGCGCAAAGCTATGCGAGGCAGCCTCTTTTTGTAGCGCAGACGCTACCGGGTCCATCATGGCAGAATGGAATGCGTGTGATGTGTGCAACTCGCGGCAGGCGATATCCTGCGCGCCAAGGCGCGCCGCAAATGCGGCAATCGCATCCTGCGGACCTGCAACAACCGTCATAAGAGGTGCGTTGCGTGCGGCAATATCAATGTCGTGCGGCAACAGGTCTGCGACGACATCTGCCCCTGCCCGCACGGATAACATCGCGCCCGGCAATTGGTCCTGCATCAGACGGCCGCGGGCTGCGATCAAGGACAATCCGGCCTCGAAGGTCATGACACCGGCCAGCGTCGCGGCTGCAAATTCGCCGACCGAATGTCCGATCATAGCAGCCGGCGTGACGCCACGGTCCTGCCACAGCCGGGCTGTCGCATATTCGATCAGATACAGTGCAGGCTGCGTAATGGCGGTATCGCGCAATACCCGCGCGGCAGCTTTTGCGTCGTCGCTACGATACAGAAGATCTGCCAGATCAAGGCCTAGCGCGGGGCGCAATGCCTCGCTGCCGGTATCAATGATCTTGGCGAAGCCGGGTTCGTCTGCATAAAGACCCTTTGCCATGCCGGGATATTGCGCCCCTTGCCCCGGAAACATAAATGCAACCGGCGGCGTATCCTTCGCGGCCTTCACCGCGCGCATCGGTGCACGCAATGCTGCGGCGGCCTCTGCCTTTGTCGTGGCGATCACATGACTGCGCAGGTCAAATGCGCGGCGACCATCCTGCAATGTCAACGCGACATCGGCCAAAGGCGGTGCATCAGGCGCGTCCAGTGCGTCGGCCAATGCAAGTGCCTGCGCAGCCAGCGCCGTCTGCGTGCGGGCAGAAACGGGGATGACATGCAGACCGCCCTCGGGGCTTGGTACTGGCACTGGTGCTTCTTCCAGCACAAGGTGCGCATTGGTGCCGCCCACGCCCATCGACGAGATACCGGCGCGCAGCGGTCCGGACTCGACCCAAGGGGTCACGACTTGCGGGATGCGGAAAGGACTGGTTGCAAGATTGATCCGCGGGTTCGGCGCCGTATAATTTGCCAGCGGTGGAATGACCCGGTCACGCAGCATTAATGTTGTCTTGATCAACCCCAGAACGCCGGCCGCCGCGTCGCAGTGGCCGATATTCGCCTTGCTGGACCCCAGCGCGACCCGTCCCTGTTCAACACCCGCAAAGGCCTGCTTCAAGCCTTCGAACTCAATCGGATCACCAAGAGGTGTGCCCGTGCCGTGACATTCGACATAGCCGATTGAATCCGGATCGACGCCGGCAATCCCTTGGGCCATCGCGATAACCATGGCCTGACCAGTGACGCTGGGTGCCGTGAACGCGATTTTGTCGTTTCCGTCATTATTCAACGCACTGCCGCGAATGACCGCATAAATCCGGTCTTTGTCGGCAAGCGCATCTTCCAGTCGCCGCAGCGCGACAACGCCCGCGCCATGGCCAAAGACAGTGCCGGTTGCCGCAGCGTCGAACGGGCGACAGTGCCCGTCATGCGACACCATCCCGCCCTCTTGATACAAATATCCGCGTTCTTGGGGAAATGTGATCGACACACCGCCCGCAAGCGCCATGTCACAGTGAAACGCATCAAGGCTTTGGCAGGCCTGCGCCACAGCAACAAGCGAAGTCGAACATGCGGTCGAGACCGTCATCGCAGGGCCGGTGAGCCCCATCCGAAAAGCCACACGTGTCGCCAGGGTGTCGCCCATGGCCCCCATGAATTGCTGATAGTCGCCAAGCTGATAGGTAGAGACGAATTCTTCGATCGTTGCGCGATCAGTCAGCACGTTGTTCAGAAAATAGGTGGACATCGACGCGCCGCCGAACACACCGACCGGCCCCGGTGTGCGGCCCGGATCGTAGCCCGCATCCTCCATCCCTTGCCAGCATGTTTCCAGAAAGACCCGAAATTGCGGATCCAGCAAAGCTGCCTCTCTCGGTAGCATGTTAAAGAATGCGGCATCGAACATGTCCACATCATCCAGCGCAGGGCGCACTGGCACATAGTTGCCTTTCGCCCGTTCCGCGTCGGTAAAGTTATCGGCCAAAATGCCCGCATCATGGCGTTGGATCAGATCACGGCCATCGCAGACAGCCTTCCAGTAAGCCTCTATCGACGACACCCCGGGCACACGCGCTGCCATACCGACAATCGCGAACATTCCGGGCTCTGGTTGGGCGGCGATTGAATCCTTCATCACTGGGTCCTTTGCCGGTTGCGGGCGCGGGCCATTTCAGCCCGCCGTGCAGCGATTGGATCGACAGCATAGGCCAGTGTTTCGGCTGGCGACGGTGATGGCCCTTCCAGCAATCGCACCAGCGCGCGGACACGCGGTGCCTGAAACATCAAAGCGATATCAAACCTGCGCCCGATACGGTCCTGCAAAAGGGCATGCGCCTCGATCAATTGGAGGGACGTTCCGCCATGGTCAAAAAAGGTCAGATCGTCGTCGGAGATTGCTGTGTTCAGAACGCCGGCCCACACGCTGCGGATCGTACCGGCCAACGTGATTGGGACAGGAGGGCCGGGCGGGGCCGGCGTCTGAACCTCTGACAGACCCTGCGCCAACTGCTTGCGGTCGACCTTGCCCGAACGGGACAGTGGAAAAGCAGGTTGCAGGATCAAACGGGATGGAATGGCAGCGGCGGGCAAAACTTCACGCAGGCGGTGCAGAATTTCCTGCACGGCAACATGCTCTCCTTTTGCGGGGATGGCAAAGGCGACGACCTTTTTGCCGCCCCCCACCCGCGGGATTGCAACCGCTGCTGCATCGTCGACAGCAGGGTCATTGCGCAAGGCATGTTCAATCGTATCAAGCTCGATGCGTTGGCCGTTGATCTTGATTTGCCGATCGGCGCGACCGTGAAACTCGAAAACGCCGTCGCTCCGCTCTCTGACCAGATCACCGGTCAGATAGACACGCACACCGCCGGCATGGTCCAGATGGACGAAAGCGGCATCGGTTAGGTCGGGGCGACCAAAGTATCCCAAGGCGACACCCATCCCGCCAACGGCGAGCTGCCCCATCTCTCCGCGCGGAACAGGGCGATGGTTTTCATCTAGCACAAAGCGCTGGTCGTAATTCAAGCCAAGGCCGATCGGGATCGGCCCCCCGTCCCAGTCGTCCGGGATGGTATGAAAGCAGGTAAAAACCGCGGCCTCTGTCGGACCGTAGCCGTTGATGATGCGTAGATGGGGCAAAGCACGTCGCACCATTGCGACGTGTGCGGCGGATAACACGTCACCGCATGGAATAACGCTTTCCAGCGGAGCCAGCAGGGCGGCATCCTGTTCAGCAATGATATGGAACAGACCTGCCGTGATATAAGCAGTCGTGACGCCGTCGCGGGCGATAATACGGCCAATGCGGTCCAAGGACGGTGCAGCCTCTGGCACAACGACCAGCGTGCCGCCATTCAGCAGGGCGCTATAGATCTCACCTAGAACGACATCAAAACCGACAGAGGCAAGGTTCAGCACAACCTGCTTTGAATCGAGTGGCACATATTCCTGCCCCTGAACCAATCTGCATATTCCGCGGTGCGGAACCATCACCCCCTTCGGGTCACCCGTAGAGCCAGAGGTAAAGATGACATAGGCGCAATCATCCGCACCAACCCGCCGATCCGGATCATTTTGGAAAGTTGCTAAGGCCGGGGCATCCGGCGCCGGTTCATGCGGCAGCGTCAAGGCCTGCTGCGACAAGGCCGCGGCAATGTTATGAAACTCGGCCTGACAAACAATCGCTTTCGGCTTTACGGCAGACACGACCGTTTTGCGGTATTGGTCCGGCATCGCCGGATCCAGCGGCACAAAAGCAGCACCCAGGGCCATAATCGCCAGTTGCGCCGCTACCGTTTCGATACTGCGCCCCGCCATGATTCCGACGAGGTCACCCCGAACAACACCAAAGGCGTCCAGCCTTTGCGCAATAGTTCCTGCAAGGCGGGATAAATCCGCATAGCTTAGTCGGCGATCATCTTGAATAATGGAGATCTTTTGACCTCGATTAGAAACCTGCGCAAAAAACAGGTCGCAGATCGAGGCCAAAAGATCCGGGCTCTGATGAATATCATCTTCGTTCTTAAAATTCGCTCGAGTTGGCAAAGCTTCCCCCTTCGAACGGATGAGCCGCTCGCTGAATGCATTTGTAAAAATTCTTTTCCGCCCAAAAAAATAGGACTGCACCTAACGATGCAAATATTCGGATAAATCCCGAATCTGATGCCATAAATAATCGGCAAGCAGAGTTCAGCCGATTTCCGTTAACCATTCCTTAACATTAGTTAATTTCTTACCAAATAATAAATTAAAATTGCTTTAGCAATAATAACAATGATTTGCACACCACATGTAAGGATATTCCTGACATAAAACGATGCCTAACTTTTGATCACGCATCAGGCAACGGTAGAAAATAAAGCGTGATCTTGCCATCCGCAACGAGAATCGCAAAAACATGCCGAAGCAGACGATAATCTGCAAGAAACAATATTTTGACCATTGACACGACCAAAATTTCAATTGCCTTGCAGGTCATAATCTGCAAAATATGAATCTATAATTTTGTTTTGCACTCTACTCCTACACCCCGCTTATTCTATATTACCGAATTTATTTATCTTATTTTTCAACTGATAGAGGGAGCAGGATCATTCAGATCTATCCTCTTACACCGATATTTTTTCTTTTGCTGGCTGTATTCACCTTGGGCGGCATCCACCGCCTTATGATTCTTGTGGCAATGATGATGCCCTTTGGAATGCTGGCCATTGTCGGGCTTCCCAAGCTGGGGGGGTTGTCATTGCTTGCGGTAAATGTTGCTTCGGCTGCGGCTGTGGGTGCGGGACTTTTGTTGTTGCTTGGCCAGCTGATGCGCGGCGAAAGGATCAGGCTAGAGCCCTCTGCCATCGCGTTCATTTTTTTCGCGGCCTATGCGATCTTTTCTGCAACCGTCCTGGTTCGCCTGTTCAGCGGCGAAATCATGGTGTTTTCCCTGTCACGTGCAGCAGGCGGTGTGCGCGTCAGCACTGCATTTCTTTGGGGTAAAGTCTGGCTGGCCCCGGGCAGTTCGAACATTTCGCAAACCTTCTACATCGTTCTGGCATGCGGTCTTTTTATTGTCGCCGCACAGCAGCTTAGCCGCCGCGGGGCGGCCTTTGGCGATCAGTGCATCGCATGGGCCGCGGGGATCAACCTTGGGCTTGGCCTGTTGGATATGGCTGCTTTGGATACCATTCTCGCGCTTATCCGGACAGCCAGCTATTCCTTGATGAACGAGGCAACCGTCGCAGGTATTCCGCGCATCATTGGCGGGTTTTCCGAATCCGCAAGCTTCGGGGCCTTTAGCGCCGTGCTTTTCGCTTATTTCGCATGCCTCGCACTGCGCACGGGTCGACGGCGCGATATAATCTTAGCGCTAGGCAACGGTTTGTTTGCCTGCCTTGCGCTATCGGCGACAGGGCTTCTGGCAGTCGCCGTCACGGTTTGCATATTGATCGTGCAGATCCAGGTGCGGGTGCCAAGGCAAACCTCGCGCGGGGTATTGTTGGGGTTCGCTATTTTGTTGGCGGCAGGCGGGCTTGCTCTGGCGTCGGCTTTGACCATGACTGATGCACCGGTGCTGATCGCATCGGTCGTCAATGACCTGATCCTGAGCAAATCGCAAAGTGCGTCGGGTCTGGAACGGTCGGCCTGGATGATGGGCGGGTTGGACGCACTGCAGCAAAGCATGGGACTTGGCGTCGGGGCCGGTTCGCTCCGGTCCAATGGACTGCTCTTCGTGCTATTAGGCAGCGTTGGTATCCCCGGCACAGCTGCATTTTGTGCCTTCTTGTGTCTCGCTTTTGGCGGCCGGGCGATCCCCGGGCAAGAGGACACACTTGCCGCCGCGCGCCTGGCTGCCGTTGCTGCCTTGGTATCCCTGATGCTGTCTGCAACGGTCCCTGATCCCGGCGTTCCGCTTGTCTTTCTGGCAGCACTGGCCGTTGCGACGCGGCGTAGTCCCGTGACCGTTCCAATAGCGCCCCGGCCAAAGATGCCGCACCTTCCTGCTTGGAGTTTTGCCCGATGACCCTATCAAAAAACACAAAGGCGCAAGTGGGAGACCTGCGCATTACGCTGGCAATTGCAACATTAGGGCGACCCCAAGATTTGGGTCATTCGCTGAACAACATTTCACAGCAGACGCGGCAGCCGGATAAGGTTTTGGTTTCCGCCACAGGACCCGGCGATATCGACGAAACAGCCGTGCGGCAATGTTGTGTTCCGGTGAAGGTGCTGTTCGGCACGAAAGGACTGACGCGGCAAAGAAATTTGATCCTCGATCATCTGGATGATACCGACGTGATCCTGTTCCTTGATGATGATTTCGTCATGGCACCTGACTACCTGCAAAATCTGGAAAGCCTTTTTTTCAAAGCTTCGCGTATCGCGGTCGCGACAGGTGATGTTCAGGCCGACGGAATTGGCGGCGCGGGCCTGACGCATGATGCCGCACGTCGTATTCTGGCTGCTGCCCCGCATTCGATTGCGGCCGATCTGACCGAGGTGAATAACGCATACGGCTGCAACA
Organism: Loktanella sp. R86503; assembly: GCF_042466455.1. Taxonomy (NCBI): domain Bacteria; kingdom Pseudomonadati; phylum Pseudomonadota; class Alphaproteobacteria; order Rhodobacterales; family Roseobacteraceae; genus Loktanella; species Loktanella sp. R86503. The sequence continues at coordinate 85,076 of NZ_JAXHCI010000001.1, read as the reverse complement.
TGGCCTTTCGCGCGGCGCCTATTCGCGATAACGCGCTGCGCTTTGACGAAAATCTGCCGCTTTATGGCTGGCTTGAAGATGTCGATTTCTCTCGGCGGGTCGCTGCCTTTGGGCATTGCGTCAAGGCAGCATCGCTGCGCGGCGTGCATCTGGGCACGAAAGCTGGGCGTACCAGCGGGATAAGGCTAGGTTATTCGCAAGTGGCAAATCCGTTTTACCTGGTGCGCGGCGCGATCATGAAGCCCGGGCATGCGCTGCGACTGGCCGGTGGCAATATGCTGGCAAATGCTGTCAAATCGCTCAGACCGGAACCTTGGATTGACCGGCGCGGGCGCCTGCGCGGTAACTTTGCCGCAATCGCGGATTTGCTGCGCGGATCGGTGCATCCTTTGCGCGTATTGGATCTGGAAAGGCCAGATCAATGATCAACCCTGATCGCATTGTCATCATCAACGACTACGCCTCGAACCAAGGCGGCGCGGGCTATCTGGCGGGAGCCTTGGCGCAGGGGCTTGCAGGGCGCGGTGTACCGGTGACGACGATAGTCGGAGACGAAGGCGGTTCACCCGCGCCGATCGGGGCCGACATGATCGCCTTTGGCGGTGCATCGCTTCTGGATCAATCGTCCGCCACAGCCGCAGCACACGGGATATACAACCGGCGCACCGCTGCGCAGATGCGCTCATGGATGACGCAGCACGATACGCCGCGCACACTGTATCACCTGCACAACTGGTCAAATATTCTGTCGCCATCAATTTTTGATGCTTTGGCCCCCGTGGCCCATCGTACTGTCATTCATGCACATGACTACTTTCTGGCCTGCCCGAACGGGGCCTATCTTGATTACAGTCATGCGCAGGTGTGCAACCGCGATCCGCTTTCGTTGTCCTGCGTCATGACACGCTGCGACAAGCGGGCCCACGTTCACAAACTATGGCGCGTGGCCCGGCAAGCGGTTCTGACGACCCGCCTTGCACCGCACCTAAAAGCCGCGACCTTCGTTGCAATTCACCCTGACATGCACCCTGCCCTGCACCGGGCCATCCAGCCGCGGCAGATGGTGACAATCCGCAACCCTGTATCACCCTTTGGCCCCTGCGCGCAGCAGCCGGAACGGCAGCGCGGGATCGTCCATATCGGTCAGGTGCAGCGGCTGAAAGGCGTCTATGACCTTGCCAATGCCGGGCAAGCCTTGGGACTTCGTATTGACTTCTACGGTGCCGGAGAAGACCTGACCGACCTGCAAAGCCGCTTTGCTTGCCACCGTTACCATGGCTGGACAGATCGCACGGCCCTTGCCGCGCATCTGCAGCAAGCCCGTGTCGTCGTCGTCGGATCGCAAAGTCCGGAACCGTTTTGCCTGGCGGCGTTTGAGGCCGCAGCCACCGGTGTTCCGCTTGTTGTATCGGATGCAATTCTGGCCGCGCGGGAATTGACGCAGGCCGGGCTTGCCCTGCCGTTTAAGGCTGGAAACGTGGCTGACCTTACGCGCGTTCTGGGCAGGGTCATACGCGACGACAATCTGGTTGCTCAGCTGGCAGGCGCGGCACGGGCAGCGGGTCCCGCGCTGGGTCACGGCATGGACGGTTGGATCGACAGCCACTTCGTCCTGTACCGGCAGATCCTGCAGCCCGCAGCGCGGCAGGTCGCGTCATCCGATATCCTTGCGCCAGCTTAAAAGACGTAATCCTAAAAGGGCGACGATCATGATTTCCAGAAGGCATCTGATGCGGGCAACGGGTATCGCAGGGCTGACGCTGGGCGGGACCAATGCTGCACAGGGTCAGGTGACTGGCAGCCTGCGCGAACTGTCGGATCTGGCGCAGCTGCCTGCCGCGCCAGGGCCGGTCCACGTGCCCGGACAAGGTTGGTTCGAAGCCGTTGCCGACGATCACCCGATCGATGGCGTGTTGCGCGTGGCCGGCCCTGATGGCGTTCACTGGCGCCGCATGGGCCCGCAAGGCACGCTGGACCCTTCTTGGTTTGCACAACCAGATGACGGGCCTGATGACGCGCTTTGCCTCGCCCGCGCCATCACACATGCTGACGCCTATGGCCCTTTCGAAATCGCCCTGGGGGCAAAGCGGTATGATTGTCGGTCTAGGCTGATTGTTGACCCGACGACCGTGATCCTGCGCGGCACGGGTGCCGTACTGGATTTCGCCGAAATGCCAGAGCCACCCCGCAGCGAAAGCCTTGCCGCGTTGCAAAACATCAAGGCCGCTGCCGGTTGGCACTGGCAGGGCGACGCGCTGCACAGCGATCCTGCCGGCAGCGATGCGCTGACCCTGCCCTTGGCTTTGCCCCAAGGCGGGCGAATTCGCATTGCGGTAACGCTGGGGGCGCTGTCGGGCTGGCAGGATTATCCGGCCGTTTTCGTCACGCTTGCGACTGCTGACGGCGCGCAGCTTGGTGGCACGACACTGCTTGCCCCCGGCCAGTCCATCCTGGAAGTCGAAGACCATCCCGCCGCGGCGACACTGTCCCTGCGCGCCGACGGTGCCGCACGGATCGATGCGCTGACGGTTACAACACATGGCATGCAAGAGGCCATTCTGATCCGCGCGACCAGAAACAGCCGGCAATACGGCCATAAATGGCTTGAAGGTATTGAAATCGCGGGTCCCGGTGGCGGCACGGCCTTGCACGGCTTGCGCTTCCAGACACAGGCCGACGCCATGTCATCGCGGTTGCAGTTGCGCGACGTGACCGTGCGCGGTTTTCAGACCGGTCTGGTTCTGTCGCACCGCGCCTATCTAATCCGCGCGACAAACCTGAGGATCGCCTGCGATGTCGGCCTGCACTTTATCGGCGGCAGTCGCGATGCTGGAGAGATGATTACGCTGCAAGACAGCGTCATCGACGGTGGCAAGATTGCCATCCTGAACGACGGTGCGGAATTTGTGCTGACGGGCAGTTCGATCGATTTTGTCGATCAGGTCGTTGTCGGAACCGGGCGGGTGCTGCTGCAAGGCTGCCATTTAGAGGTAAACCGCCCCAAAGCAGCAAACGCGCCGCTGTTCGACATCGGCCACGGGCATATTGACATTGCGGGCGGGACCTTCTTGGTGACGGGTGTCGATTTCGACAGGGGCAACCAGTGCGACCACATCTTTGCGCTGCGATCCCGCGCGGCGACCGCTGCTATGCGCGAGGTCAGCATCTACAATCTGCGCAGTCAAAGCGGTGCACTGGCTGGCGGACCCGGCCGTCTGGATGTGTCCTATCTACGGGGCCGCCGCCCCCGGCATATGGCTCCGCTGGTGCAGCACCGCGCGGACCGGAACCTTCTTGGTGCCGCACCATTCGATCTACGTCAAAGCGATGCACCGCTGGGTCCAATGCTGCCCTACGTCGCTGGCGACGATAAGGCCGTGATCATCGGTTCCGGCACGCGGCACCTTTGGGCTGTGGGCATGGCCGTTCAGGGGGCAGAAGTCGGCGCATATTTCCGCATCAGATCGCAAACGCCCGGCACGCTGATCGCTACCGTGCAGGCTTTGCAATGGGACAAGCGAATGGCCTTGGGGGATAGTTGGCCCGTTAAAGTCACATCAGAATGGAGCATTTACCGCAATAACACCGCCAATACCCACCCCGAAGCAGCAGGCGACGGGCGAATGCCAGCAGGGTTCAGCAATATCGCGCTTTGGCTCGATATGTCCCAAATGACTGGCCCGGTAGAGATTGAAGGCATTTTTCTATGTGCCGCCTAAGCTGCGTATCAAGGCGCAGTCCGCAGCGCAGTGCGCACATCTTCGCCCCCACTTCGCACCGCAAGGGCCCCGGCAATTCCGGGTGCAACGTTAAGGTCCAACAATATCCACGCTGCCGCATCGCCACTTTCGCAAAAGGTCAGTTCGGGGTCGTTTTGGGGAGTTATAGTGACAGTGAAAGATGCAAGGTCTGTCGACAATCCCGTACCCCGCGCCTTCAGGTACGCTTCTTTGCGGGTCCAGCACCGGTAAAAGGCCGCGACCCGGTCATTGTCCGGCAAAGACACCAACGCTGCCATCTCCTCCGGCGCAAAATGCGCCCGCGCGACGGCAAGGTCGATGGGCCTCACCGCCTCTATATCCAGTCCAAGTTGATGCGCACTTCGCGAAACGGCAAGGCAGGCCAAATCGCCGGTATGGCTCAGGTTGAATTGCAGACCATGGACATCTGGCCGACCGTGGTCACCATAGCAGAAGGTAACATCACGCGGGTTCTGGTTCAGATAAGAGCTAAGGATGCGTCGCAGTCGGCTGCGGCCTGCAATGTAGCGGTCCCTGTCGCGGTTGAAAACAAAGCGCGCCGCGCGAGCGGTTTCATCGCGCGACAGAACCGCAGGGTCGGGATTAACCAAATCCCAAACCCATATATCAATCCATACGGTCATGAATACCTGCCAGCCCAAAGGCTGCGGCCATGACGCTGCGCCGCGTCATGGCTGGGTGCCTTGTCTGCGCCGCCGTCGCCGGACTTGGCCTCAGCCAGCTTGACCGCCTGCGCGAGGTGCGGGGACAGTTGGGATTTCAAGCCAAACGACTGGCTCTTGGCATTACTCTTGACTCCAACATCATGATCCCGATGCCCGATGGCATTACTTTGGCCACCGACCTTTATCGCCCCAGAGCAAGCGATACCGATCTGCCCACGATCCTGATCCGCCTGCCCTATGGAAAGACCACTTACGGCGAAGCACTGCGCTGGGTCCGGACATGGGTGCCACGCGGCTATGCCGTTGCGGTGCAGGATATCCGTGGACGGTTTGGATCGGGCGGCACATTTACGCCCTACGCTGACACCGTGTCCGACGGCGCCGCCACGCTGGACTGGATTGCCGCACAGGACTGGTCGAATGGACGGGTGGCGATGGGCGGATGCTCTGCCCTGGGCGAGGTGCAGCTGATGCAGGCCAAGGCTGGTGCACCCCATCTGCGCGCACTGATTGCAGAAGGCGCTGGCGGTGCCATCGGGACCGGCGGCGCATCCAGAGCCTATTTCGCTTTTTTCGAGGGTGGCATTCCCAACCTTGCCGCGGCCTATGGCTGGTTTTCCGCCAACGGCGGCAAGACCGGCGACCACATGCACGGCGTGCCGATAGATGCGGCCGAGGTGATCGGTCAGCTGCCAACAGGCACTTTGGTGTCGCGCAACCGGTCCGACCCGACCGACTACGATAACTTTTTGCGCAACTTTGACAATACCGCCTATTGGGACGCGCTTGGCTACCTGAAGTCCGACGACAGCTTTGACACGCCTGCCCTGCACATCAATACTTGGCACGATATCGGCGTGCGCGGCACGTTCGAAGCGGCGGCGCTGATGCGCAAACGTGCCGTGACGGACGCGGCGCGCAATCATCAGCACGTTATCATAGGCCCCGGCCTGCATTGCGATCTGCAAGCGGCTTTTGCTGCAGGCGGTGTAGGCGATCTGGCCGTCGCCCCGGACAGTGCGCTGGACCTTGACGCGATCTATGCAAGCTGGCTTAACCACTGGCTGCTGGACGGCCCCCTGCCCCGGCTGCCGCAATATACCTATTTCGTGAACGGTGCAGACCGATGGGACAGCTCTGATGTCTGGCCGCCAGCCGATGTGACGATGCAAACTTGGTATCTGGAACCAGGGAAAATGACGCAAAACATACCAAAGGCGGCAGGTAGCGCCGACTTTACCTATGACCCCATGGACCCTACGCCGTCTATTGGCGGTCCGATTTGCTGCACCGGCGGCCTGAACTTGCCCGCCGGACCTTTGGACCAGCGGCCGAATGCGGCGCGACATGACATACTTGGTTTCACATCCGGGCCTTTGTCCGATCCCCTGACGCTGGCAGGTAACATCACTGCCGAAATCGTCATATCGACGGATGTTCCGGATACCGATCTGGTTGCCGTGCTGATGGATATTGCCCCCGATGGCACAATGCTTGCGATCCAGCAGGGGGCGCTGCGACTGCGCTACAGGGACGGTTTTGATGACCCGGCCCCCCTTTTGACACCCGATGATCTTGTCACTGCCACGATAGCGTTTCCGCCGATCGCCTATCGCGTTGCCGAAGGGCATCGCCTTGGACTTCATATCAGCTCTGCCAGTTTTCCAAGGCTGGAACGGCATATGAACGGTCCAGGTTTGAACGCGCAATCGGATACGCCGCGGCTTGCGCATACGACGGTCTGGTTCGGTCCGGCCAGCGGCTCTGCATTGATGCTGCCGGTTCAGCCCGCCCATTAAACCGCCGCGAACCGGTCACGATGGCGTCGGCGCGCCCCGTCGATTTGCGCTTGAAGGGCCGCCCGAAACCTGTCCGCCCCAAAGCCCTGCGCGTGGCGCGCTATGCGGACCGGATCAAAGTCATCGCGCCGTGCCTCGAAATCGCCGATAATGGCTTGCAAGGATGCGACGGACTGTTCGGAAAAGAACAGGCCAGTCTGACCTGAAACGACGGAGTCGAGCGCACCGCCGCGGCCATAGGCCAGCACAGGTGTGCCGCATGCCATAGCCTCCACAGGGACAATGCCGAAGTCTTCCTCTGCGGGGAAAATCAGCGCGCGGGCACCGCGATACAGATCTGGCATACGGTCATCGCCCACCCGCCCAAGCATCTGCACATTGCCGGGGGCATTCTGCGCAAGGCGTGCATACTCTGACCCCTGCCCAATGACCTTGAGCGGCAGATCAAGGCCACGAAATGCGTCGATGGCAAGATCCGCACGTTTGTAAGGCACCAGTTGGGAGACATATAGATAATAGCCCCGGTCAGCCTGCGGGACAGGGGTGCCCCCGGTGCCCGCCGGCCCATACAGGTCAAGATCGACAGGCGGATGCACCACTGCCGCATCCCGCCGGTAGGTATGTCCGATCCGACCCGCGACAAAGCGCGAATTTGCAACGAAATGATCAACCCGCGCGGCTGAACTGGTGTCCCACTGGCGCAGCCGATGTGCCAGATGAGAGAAATATTTGCGTTGCAACCACCCCAACTGGGCACTGGTCGCCGCGTAGTGATCCCAGATATATCGCATGGGCGAATGGCAATAGCAGACATGCGTCGCATCGGGCCGCGTGATGACGCCTTTTGCCGGGCCAGATTCCGACGACAGCACCAGATCGTAGGCGCTTAGGTCCAGCTCTTCCAGCGCGCGGGGCATCAGGCCGAGGTATTTCTGGTAGTGCCTGCGCGCACCCGGCAAGCGTCCGACGAAGCTTTGCGTAATCGGGCGGGCCGCAAGGGCGGCGCTGATTTCGGCCCGATCAACGACATGGGTGAAGATATCGGCGTCAGGATAAAGCCGCAGCATTTCCTCTAGAACCCGCTCTCCTCCGCGCATACCGACCAGCCAGTAATGAACCAGCGCGACACGTGCAGGCGGCGCAAGATCGGTTTTGGAAATGTCGATAGCGGCAGAATCTTCAGGCATCGGTCATCCCTTCGGCAAAGTCGGGCTGCTTTGCAACGGGCGGCTGCGGTGCCGAAACCGGCAATCCCTTTCGCCTGATTTCGGCATCGGTCAAAACTGTACCAAGCACAGGCGCACCAGAGGCCCCGATGAGCTGGACGGCGGATACAACGGCATCGCCGCGCGTGCGGCCACTACGAGCCACAACAACGACCGCGTCAGCGACGTCTGCCAGAATGGTAGTATCGGCAACGCCCATCGCAGGTGGCGCGTCCAGTATGACCGTATCGAACTGTGCCGACAGCCCCTCGATCAGGACGCGGAAGCGGTCGCCGGACAAAAGGTCGGCGGCATTTCCCGTCGTTCGGGCTGCGGTAACCACCCAGACGCGCTTTTCGACATGACGCGCAAAAACCTGGGCAAGATCGACATCACCCGCCAGATAGGAATTCAACGTCGTGTCGGTATCTTCAACGCCCCAAAGCTCGGCCTGTTTTGGACGTCTGAAATTGGATTCGACGATGACGACGTCTTGACCGATAGCAGACAGCACCTGCGCCAGTCCCTGCGCCGTTACAGAACAGCCGACATTCCAGTCTGCGCCCGTCAACATAACAACTTTTGGCGGCGGCCTGCGCGATGCAGGGTTCGTCAACGTATAGCGCAACACGCGCAGACCTTCGTCGTAGATTAACGCATCGTGCTGGTGACGTTTGCGATACAACAGGTTGCGCAGCGGACCAGGTGCCGCAAGCCTTGGGAGGGACGCCAGGACCTTGGTGCCAGTCAGACGCTCAAGCTGTTTTGGCTGGCGAATACTTCGGTCCATCGCTTCCTTGGCAAAACACGTTGCAACGCCAAGTATCCCTCCCAGAAACAGAGCGACGACGATAATCAGCTTTTTGCGCGGCCTTGCCGGACTAAGCGGCGGCTGCGCTTCGGTAATAATCCGTGCGTCAGGGCGTTGGAATTCCAGCTGCTGGGTGGTTTCCTGAAACCGGTTCAGAAAGCTTTCATAGACCTGCCGTGTTGCACTGGCAGACCGTTCCAGTTGACTAAGCCTGACAGAGGTTCGCGACAAATCTAGTTGACGCTGAAGCGTGCCTTTGATGTCGTCCGACACGGCATTCTGGCGCGCTCGTGCCTGCGCAAGCGCCGACTCCAGCTCTTTGATACCTGTATCAATTGCAGCAACACGGTCGCGTTTCAAATCATTCAGAGCCAGATCAACGGCCAGCATATCAGGGTGTTGCGGACCCATACGGGTAGCCAGCTGCGCCCTACGCCGTTCCAGATCTGCCATTTCCGTATCCAGACTGGTTAATCGGGGCGTGTTCAGCGCTGCGGCTGCGGCCTCGGGGCCGTTTTCATTCAACAGGCGTTGGGCCTGTGTCAACCGAGCCTCGGCGGCAGCGCGTTCGTTGCGCGCATCGACCACGGCTGCGTTCAGTTGCGACAATTGTTGGGCCACGCCCTGCACGTTGCCGCCCTGATCGCGGATCTGAAGTGCACGAAATTCCACGACCGCATCTTCTGCAGTGCGAAGCGCGCCTTCCAGTTCTACCAGCCGGTTATCCAACCAGTCGATGGCCCGCTGCGTCGCCAAAAGTTTGCCGGCAAGTTGGTCCTCGATATATTGATCCGCCACAGCATTGGCGATGCGGGCAGCCAAGGCCGGGTCATGCGCGCTCATTGATACGGTGATGACGTAAGAAATACCGCTTTGGAAAATGCTCAGGTTTCGGCGCAACTGCCAGATTACAAGATTGCGTGCGTCCTGCGCGCTTAGCGTGCCAGACGTGTCACCGGCAGCATCGGGCATCGGCTCTGGCACATTTTGCAGCAAACCAAACTGCGCCAACTGCGTCTTGACTCCATCGACCATTCGCGCGGCGACCCCCGGCTCTTCGACCAGATAGGGGTCAAAGGCCGGGTTGTTGACCAGGTCAAGCTGATCAACGACGCGTCCCAGCAAAAGGTTGGATTGTAGCACCGCCACCTCGCCCGCGACGGTCGAATTGGACACATTCAGATCAGATACGATCTGTTCAACGCCGACAATCCGTTCCTGCCGCGTATCAAGCAGAATTTCGACATTGGAAAAATAGACCGGCTTGCTGGTCCGCAGAACCTGCACGGCAATCAGACCCGCAACGACGATGCACCCCAGAATAAGCCAGCGCCCCCGGCGCAGCGCACCGCCGATTGACGCCAAATCAATTGCATCCGGGCCTGCCGAGGCATGGCTGCCACGCGGCGGATCAGGCAAAGGCCGATGCTTGAAGGCCATCCGGTTCATAGCGTTCCCTCCGCCAAAAGGTCAGGGCTGGATGTGTCGCGCAGCAGCCGCACGATCAGCACATCGCCGGGCAATATTGGATCAGTTTCGGTCACGGCAAACGTCCTAAGCCCCGACGCCGGCGCGCGTCGGCGCACCATCAGTTCTATCCGCGTGTCTTCGGCCGTATCCGCGGAACGGCGGGTCCAGTCCTCTAGCAGCGCAAGGCGCTGAAGCAAGGAGGCGCGGGTTTCGCGAAGCTGCGCTGCCGCAACGCCGACATCCGCCATTTCCTGCCGCCAGTTCTGCGCACGCTGGAAGTCCAGATTCAGCAACTCTCGCTTAAGCTGGTTCATTTCCCGCTGCGTTGAAACAAGGGTGGTGCGCAGGCGCAGCAGGCTGGTTTCCTCGTCAGACACTTCGCGCAGCAGCCGGTTGCGGGTCGGCAATGCCACCAGTCCTTGATCCTGCAGCTTGGCAACACTTGCCAGCTCTTCGTCATAGCTGGCGATTTGTGCAACTTGCGCGGTAATCTGCTCTTCAATCAGGGTGGCCTGAAGCCCGACATCGGTAATCGCTTGGGTGATCAGGTCGCGGTCCGCTTCAAAGTGCGCACGTTCTGCCGCAATGATATCCTCATCTTGGGCAATCAGGGTGGCAATCAGTGCAGCATCGGGCTGATCTATTGCGTCAAGGACGATCTGCGCCGCATCAATCCGGTCGCGTCCGGCAAACTGCATGCGCAAACGTTCGGCTGCGACAGCCTCGCGGACGATGGCGGCCTCATTTGCGGCCAGTTCACCGCGCAGGGCCACCCGTTGCAGCGATCGCGCCTCTTCTCCGCCAAGCTCGCGCATCAGCCCGCCAGCCAGACCGATGGCCTGCTCTGACGTCATATCAGCGTGGTAATCGAAAAATCCGGGCGTTTGCACGTCACCCAGAACCGAAATAGGGCGTACATTTACGACCGATAAATCAAGCTTTGGCGACAGGAAAATCGCACCATCCACATAGGCATCAAAGATATGCCTATGCGCGTCAGACAGTGTCAGCCCAGCAATTGAAAGGCTTCCCAAAAACGGTAGCTGAACATCGCCGCTGTTTCCCACGACCAAGGGATAAGGGGGTTCGGCATCGTCCAGAATATCCAGCTGCAACGCATCGCCACTGGATATCGCATAGCGCGCCAGCGCACTTTGCGCGGCGGCAAAGTTTACAGAACTAAACAAAGCAATTGTGCCAAGCCAGAACACAGACAAAAGCCGAAACGAGCCAGCCTTTAACATACGCCGAAGGACAGCGAAAATCGCCGTTTTAGTCGAACTAAACATATTGCCCTCGCGACAAATATCTTGAGGTTAAAAATTTTTCGCACCTGAAATAGAATCGGTGTGTATCAAACCGATAAGTCAAACTTTGTAATTATCCTAGTCAAATCGGGTGCCGTTGCCCTAAAGGGTACGTAATTGAAAAAAACCAGCCGTTTTTGAACAGATATTAGACATTACCACTGCGGTTATCCGCACGGTGCCGAGTGGAAACGGGCCTTAATACTGCAGTGTCGAATCCAGAAACCTAAATTTGGTCCAGCGACGGTTCGGTGAAAGTCAGAACAGCCGCTCGGTCGCACAAACCCAATTTTTGACAGGCGCGCGTCTTATAGGTTTCAGCTGACTTGGCACTGATACCCAGCCTATGCCCAATCACCTTTAAGGTCATTCCACGACCATAAAGCCGCAGCGTTTCCCTTTCACGCAGGCTTAGCTTTGGCGGTTCCTGCTGCGCCGCCGAATCCGATTTTACCTTGCGCAGAACCGTCGCCAGAACGTCTGGCCCCATATCCACATCCACCACGCGGCGCACAGCGGAACGCGTCGCGACCAACCCCGCGGGGGCACCGAACAGCACGACGGAATTACCCCGATCATCAAGCAGACCGGGCGCATCTTTCGCCGGATCGCTTAACAGGCGCGGGTCCAGAATATAGATATCAGCCTTTGTATCGCTGCTTGGCACGTTATCCAGGCTAGCAAATTCTCCATCGACAACCCCGCCAAGGATCGCTGCCGCCTGCCGACCGCGGACCCGGACGTGTTCATCATCTGAAAGGATCGTCAGCCTAAGTCCTGATGGCAACCGCGCGGGCAAGGTATGCGTTTTGGCTGTATGATTATGAAGTCTAAACATAAAGTCTGCCTTAAATAAGTCATGACAGAACAGCCTTAGCCTAAAAAATTGCGGCCGTAACCAGCTGCACTGCAAACACCACGGCACATAAAAATCGCCACAGCATTTAGGGTTTATTAACATTTGATCGTTCAATAACCGGTATGTTAACACATCACTTACGGTTCACGAAGTCATTTTTTGATCGCAAGGTCAAAAGGCTTCACAACTTCATCCCGATAAGTGCATGGTAAATTGAAAACCTCGATCGTTCAAATGCTTGCGGCGCGCATTACAAAAAACAACCTGTAGGCATTTACCCGACTTTACCGGCTTTCACCTTGATGCGACGCTTTTCAACATTCCAAACGGCTCTGGGGGGAGCGATGGAGCTGAGGATCGTACTGCTTAACGTAGGCCGATCCTTTTGGACCCGATACTTTGTATCGGTTTCCGCCTCATTCAAATGCGCCTCTACCTTTTAACCGTTGGTTTTGAATATGCCGGCCCGATTTGGACCGACATACCGATGCCCGCATTCTATCCCTAGGGCAAATTGATTGGAGGAGATTATTATGAACAAGTTCCTTGCAACAACTGCATTTGCATCACTACTGGCCATGCCGGCCATGGCTGAACAGACAGACATTTCCCAAACCGTCAACGCACTTCAGGAAGCGTTGAATACGATCCGGATCAGCGATGACGCAACGGATTTCTCTCAGGCTGCTGTCAACGCGGCGAATATCATCTCTATTGATTTCGGGTCTTTGGATGACGTTACCCAGTCATCCGAGGAAGGCATGACACAAACCGCCGTCAATGATTTCGATACCCGCGGCAACCGCCGCAATTTTGCAGAACTTAACACCGTCGCGCAGGCTGGCACTAACGTGCTGAATAGCGTTGATCTGACAATGGACGCCGGCCAAGGCTATGATATCGATCATCTGTCGCAGGTTGTCGATAATGCGAACCAGACAGCATCCAATGATATCGACATACGCTATGGCACCAGCACTGGCATTGATCAGGACGCAACCAACGTCATGAACATGGCAGCAATGGACGACCTGCAATCAGATTCGATGCCGGACGATCTGTTGCAGGAAATTGACGACAGCACCCAATTTGCAGGCAACGATCTTGATGTAGATCTGGGTATTACCGATGTCACCCAGGACGCGGTCAACGTCATGAACCTTGCAGAGGTCGAGGACGATCTGAAAGGCGACTCTTTGCAATATATCTTTGGCGACACCAGCCAGATTGCTGCAAACAACGCGTTTGACACGGATTACCGTGCGTCGATTACGAACCTGATGCAAAGCGCGGTGAACGTCGCCAACAGCCTGAGCGTTGGCGAAAACTCTCCGAACTCTGGCGGATCGTTTTACGGAGCCGAGATCACACAAGTCTATGACGGAACGGATGGTAGCGGCCAAGACGCATCAAACTACGTCCGTTTTGCCAGCCTCGGCATCACCGGCGCGGCCCCAGCGATTGCGGGCGATCCGGCGATCATCGACCAGTCAGCGCTGAACGCAATCAACTTGGCAACTGTCACAAACGTCGGCTGGACCGTGTCACAGGATGCCTTCAGCGTCGATCAGGCCGCGTCGAACCTCGCGACCAATTCGGACTTCAGCTATTCCGCTGACGTTTCGAACTTTGACCAAAGCGCGACAAACGTGGCCAATATCCTGTCAGCCGGCGCCCTGCCCGACCTGACAGGTATGACGGACGTCAGCCAAAGCTTTGACGGGACACAGATTGCAACTAACGGCATGTTTGGTGCCGATGATCTAAGCAGTGTCACGCAAGCGGCTACAAACGTGGCGAATTCGGTCAGCGGTCTGTAGTTAGACAGCCTGACACGGGGGGCGGCGGGTAAATCGCCGCCCCGCACCCGCCACGCACATCCCTTTAAATTTCTGAACTGGTCCGGTCCCATGCAGCCTATGCGAATGGTCATAGCCTTTGTCGGCATAACGACCTCTGCCGCGGCAGAAGATGTCAGCGGCGGCCTGTCGGTGGATCAGTATTGGATCGGCATGCAAACCGCCACAAATCAAATCGTTCCCCGCCGGACGCTGCTTTTGAACGGTGGCGGCATCGGTCAAATTTTACCGCCACATGATGCGCTAAACTCTGACCACGAAGGCACAGTGGCGGATGGAAACGGATCAGTCGACCAGTCCATCTTGAACGCCGTCAATTTGCTGATTGCATCCGAAGCAGTCATCACAAGTGTCGATCAAACGATGCTTGGCGATCAAATTGCCCGCAACGTCGTGTCAGGATTGACGCCAGACACCCTGACGAACACCAACCAAATTGGTGAGAATATTGCGAATATCGTCATCGCGGATCAGGTCGATGCCGTTCGCCAGTCCTTTGGCCCCGGTGCGAACCAGATTGTCGAAAACCTAGTGTCCAATCCGTCCGCGAGTCTAAACGGCATTGTTCAAACGGGCCGCAACACGGCCAACGTGGTCTTGGCAAACGTGTCGATCGGATCTGGTGAACAACTGTTCCCATCCGACACTGTCCAACGCGTCGACAACCTGACCCACCTCGATTACGGCACTGCGCTGCCCAACGGCATCGAACAACACGGCACCAATATCGGCAACGTGCTGATGGCTGACGATGTGCGCAATGTCGCGCGCGTCTTTAACGGCAGCCAGATCGTGCGCAATACCGTGACGACGCAAAATGGGCATACACCGGACCGGGTCAATCAAAGCGGCCTGAATATTGCAAACTTCGTCAGCGCCAAACGTGTCGAAGGATTAATGCAGGTTTCGAACGGCAACCAAACCGTAAAAAACCACCTTCAGGGAGCCACGCTTGCAGATATGTCCAGCGCCCTTTCTGAATATACCCATTCCAGCACCAACATCGTCAATCTACTGGACATCCAAAACACAGACAGACCGCAGTCCGATACGACGGTCCGCGCGGCCCAGACCGCCAATCAGACGCAGACGGTGCAAACACGCCTCGGCACGCACAGCCAGGTTGGAAATGCGGCGACGATTAACCGCTAGAACGACAGCTCTGCACAGGTTACTGACGCACACCATGGACCCGCGCTGATCCGCGGGGCAGCCGGCCATGCATCAGGTTTGTTTTGCGTATAGACCCGGGCACTTTCGCCATAAATAACCGCGCCTTCCGCGAGGCGTTCCGCACAGATCGACGCCGCCTGCGCCCGGACAAGCTTTTTCGTCAGCCGCTGCAACTGCGCATCTATCGCCCGCGGCTCTGCCATACCAAGCGTCTGAAAGAAGGCCGATATTTCGTCTGAATCCGCAAGCGGCGACCCCGGCAGCGTGCCTTCACAGGTTAAGGCAAGCCGGCGATAATTAACCATCGTTTCCAGAAACCGCGTGGGATCATACGTGGTTTGTGTACCGCCTTCTGCCGCAGGAGGCGCAGCGGTTTGCGCAATTGCCAGCGTGCCGAACACACCGGCACCAACCGCCAGAATGAACGATCGTATCATGGCGCCACCGGGACCGGCTGCAACCGATTTTGCGGCAGATATTGGTCGCAACTTCCGTCATGCTTTACGGTCGTTGCAACGATGTCATAGGCCGCTTCAGCCAACATCCATCGAATACCTGCGTGCAATCCCTCTTGGCTTTTCGATCCAATCTGAACATCGAAAAGCTCGTTGTCGAAAAACCGAAAAACAGAGCCTGAAACTTCTCGTCCGACGGCTTGCTTTGAATACGCCTCGGCCATCAATAGCTCACTAGAACGTGTGTCGGTCACCCGCAGATCAGCTGCAACCGTCAGAGCAAAGTTTCGTTGACCGCCGCGAAGCCCAAAGAACGACCCTTCGTAACCGCCGGAATAGGTGTTGAAATCCAATTGCGTAATTGCCCCGTCAATCACCACATCGGACCCGCGCAGCGATCCCCTTTCCAGTGGCCGGTATGGCAGAATTTCCCCTTCCACTACCGTAGAGCGCCCGTCCCCAAGAATTTGCTCGCGGGCACGGCTGATTTCAAACTCCGTCACAGTGGTATTTATTCTATTTACCTGATTTACACCGGCGCGCGACAGTGACGTCACAAGCATCCCTGCCGTATCCCGTGGAATATATGCACCCGCAGCATCGATCTCTATTTTTTGGGTTAAATCCGATATTAGATGAACCGAAAAGACCCGATTGCTATTGCGTACTTCTGGCGTAAATGAAAGACATTCCAACGCCGTGTCGGCAGGCGTTGCAACGACAATCGGAATTGGACCATTATAGACTGGGCGCGACTGACCAAGTTGCGGCGGCAAAGTGGTGCAACCCGCCAGGGCGGCGACCGCACATACACCTGAAAATGACCTATAAAGTGTTGTTAAATGTGTCATTTAAGATCCTTCAGCCTTGCGGCGGCATCAGCTATCGCAGCATCTGGATCCGATGATATTGCATTTACGCCAGTGTCGTTCGCTTCCTGGATCGTCTGGTCACCATTGTTGTCCTGACCGGTATCAATTACATTGTTACCACTGCCGGTAATTACGATAGAAAGCGAATTTCCAGTTTGACCGCTTGCCGCAGCCCCGGCCGCGACACTATCACGGTCGTAAGCAAGAAAATTAAGTCGTGTCTGCTCTCCTAATAGCAATATCTGTTGTTCTGACGGCGTACGAAAGTCCCATGGCCTTCCTTCACCTAACCCATTTGCAAAAACAAAACCCGGTAATGCACCAAACGCCACGCATGTGGCAGTCAAAAACCTAGACATAGCCATGCTCCACCCCAAATTATAAAAAATTTGTCGTTTAATACTGCAATACAGATCAGAGCATTCTTTTTAAAAAATTTATACAAATACGGCACGAACTGGGTCAAACCGGACCTATTTTCACACAGCGCGCGTCAAACCGTGTCCGCCACGCAACAGTTTTTATGACGCGACTTCAACAGTCGCGACAGTGAAACGCCTTTGCGGCGATTCAGCAGGTTTGCTATTGGGTTTCGACAACTGAAAACCAAGCGCGGCATTCAAAGCGTCATTTTGAGCCTAAGCCGATGTCAAGACGCGCCTTAAAAAGGCTTTCGTGCGCGCATCTTGCGGATCTTCAAGAAGCTGCTCGGGCGTACCCTGCTCTATAATTTGGCCATCGGACATAAAAACGATGCGGTCAGCTATTTCGCGTGCAAATTGCATTTCATGGGTTACGATCAGCATCGTTTGCCGATTTTGGGCCACCCGCCGCATCAAATCCAGCACCTCACCAACCCATTCGGGATCTAATGCTGATGTCGGCTCGTCAAACAACATCAGATCGGCATCAAGCGCCATTGCGCGCCCAATACCAACGCGCTGCTGCTGCCCGCCTGAAAGAGCGGCAGGATATGAACCTGCTTTGTCTAACAGACCCGTTTCGCGCAAAATGTCATCTGCGCGCATGTTGGCATCGGCTTTGGACCAACCTTTGACGGTGACCAGTGCTTGTGTGATATTCCCTTTGGCTGTTTTATTCGCGAACAACGCGTAGTTTTGAAACACAAACGACGTTCTGCGCCGGACTGGCAAGATGTCCGATCGCGATGCCGTGGCTGAATTTATCGTAAGGTCGCCAATGCGTATCACCCCGTTGTCCGGGCGATCCAAATAATTCAAGCAGCGAAGCAAGGTCGATTTTCCGGTTCCGGATGGACCAATAACGACCACCCGCTCACCTGGCGCGATATCCAGCGAAATGTCTGTAAGGACTGATGTCTTTCCAAAGGATTTGCTTAACCCTTGAACGGAAATGGCAGCTTCTGACGTCATCTTGCGTAAGCCTTGTTTAAGTAAACTTCCAAGTGCCTCTGCAAATACGACAGCGCTTCTACCAGGATCCAATATATTGCCGCGACGACCAGAAATGCCTCGAAATACAGAAAGCTTCCGGCAGCTTCTTTTTGCGTGGCACCCATTAATTCCGTAACCCCCAGCGTAAACGCAAGCGATGTGCCTTTGATCATATCGATGAAATAATTGACCAGTGTCGGTGCCGCGACGCGCGTGGCTTGCGGGAGTATGATGTGCCACATCATCTGCGTTTGCGTCATCCCGACAGCTTCGGACGCTTCCCACTGGCTACGATCTACGCCAAGAATTGCCGCCCGGATGCTTTCAGCCATATATGCCGAAAAATGCAAGGTCAGGCCCATGATCGTCGCCGTGACGCCATTGATGGTGGTCAAAAACGATAGCACTTGGGGTAACCCGTAATAAAACAGGAACAATTGCACCAGTAAAGGCGTGCCACGGAAAAAGCTGATGAACAGACGCACGAATACATCAAGCACTGGCACACGGAATACACGTTCCACCGCCATGAGCGAGGCGAGTATCAATGCAAAGAACATTCCGACCAGCGCCATGAAAAGCGTAAGCGGAATGTATCCTAGCAAAATGGGCACCAGGTCCCACATATATTCCAGATCCAGTGCTCTCATGTTTTATTCCGCGACCGATATATCGGTGCCGAACCATTTCTGAGAGATGTCAGCAAGTGTGCCGTTTTCCTTTAGCGTGGTGATCGCTGCGTCAAACCGGTCGCGAAGCTCCGCCCCCTCATCGTCATTTCGGAACGGCAGGGCATTGCGGATTTCGCTGAACGGTTTGCCGGCAAATGCCAAGGGTAGCGGGCTTTCAGCGATCAACTGCGCCGAAGATACCCTGTCCATAACAAAAGCATCGACGCGGCCAAGTGCTGTATCTTGCGCAATATTGCTTTCATAGGTGCGGATATCAATCTCTGCTGCGTTCGGCAACTCGTTTAGCAATTGCTCAAAGTTAGACCCGAGGTTCACGGCAACTGTCTTGCCGCTTAAATCGTCCACTGACGTGATGCTATCTTCGTTACCTTTTTTGACGACGATCTGCGCACCGTCAAACACGTAAGGCTGAGAGAACGCAAATTTCGCCTCACGCTCTGGCGTGATGGTAATCTGGTTCGCAATCGTGTCGATCTTGCCTGTCTCCAACGCACCGATCAGCCCGGAAAAGGACATTGTTACGAAATTGACGTCGTCGCCGGTTTCTGCGGCGATCGCAGTTATGAAATCGACCTCGAACCCTTGCAGCTCGTCCAGTTTAACAAAGGTAAAGGGGAAATAGCCGCCGGACATACCGACATTTAATGTTTCCGCCCCGGCAGCACTGACAGTAGCAGACAGCGCAAGTGCTGTGATGGTCAAAGACTTTTTCATCGTTTTCTCCATTCTCTTGCCCTGCAAGTAACCTAAATGGCATCGGCTTCAATGGTGCCAGCAAAGAGAGGTTCAACGTTGTATTTGCATGCGGAAATTTGGGACACTGTTCCATAGTTCCGTTTGATTTGGGAACAGTATCGGGTCCAAGACGAAGCGGCGAATGACGCACCCATCGGATTTCACCATGAATGTGCCCGGCAAAGTTTGTTGATGCGCAGGCAATCGCCGCAATCGTGCGCATCCTTTGCGATGCCGGAAATTTCCGCTAGGATGGGCGGCAAAGAACAATGAGGCGGAACAGCAAAATGCTGACAACACGGCGTGTATTTTCAACAGGGGCTATGATGGCCCTTCTTTCAGCTTGCGGTGGCAGACCAGCTGCCAAATCCGTAGTTTCGGCGCGCGCGCCGGAACCTGTGATGCAGGCCGTCCCTAACCCAGCGTTCGACGCATGGGTCGCCAGTTTCAAAAGCCGTGCTGCCGCCAAAGGGATATCTGCAGCGACCATCTCCACCTCGTTTGCGCAGGCAGGTTACCTGCCCGATGTCATCGAACGCGACCGCAACCAGACAGAGTTTTCGCGCACGCTAGAGGAATACCTTGCCATCGCGGCATCGGACGAAAGGGTTGCAAAGGGGCGGGCCAACTATGCGCGCTACCGCGATGTTTTGGCGCAGATTGAATCTAGATACGGCGTAGAGGCGCATGTCGTGACCGCTGTCTGGGGGCTTGAAAGCATGTTCGGCGAGCGCCGTGGCAATGTGCCGGTGGTGTCGGCCCTGTCCACGCTTGCTTTTGACGGACGGCGGGGCGCGTTTTTTGAAAGCCAACTGGTTGCTGCGCTTCAGATCCTCGACAATGGCGATACGACTCCGGCGCAGATGACCGGCAGTTGGGCGGGTGCCATGGGCCATACACAATTTATTCCCACGTCTTATCTGGCCTACGCTGTTGATTTTACCGGTGATGGGCGCCGGGACATCTGGGCCGATGACCCCACCGACGCCTTGGCCAGCACGGCATCATATCTGGCCCGATCCGGCTGGCAGCGTGGGCAAGCCTGGGGCGGCGAAGAAGGCTCGCCCGGCGCTGCGTTCGGTACGCGGCGCCTTCAGCCGCAAGCAGGCGGACCGACCTTTGCCGTCGGGCCGAACTTCAATGCGATTAAACGCTATAACAACTCTGACAGTTATGCGATCGGGGTCGGACATCTGGCGGACCGGATTGCTGGCGCAGGTCCGATCCAAGGGCGTTTCCCCCCCGACCGCTTTGGTTTCACATCCGACCAGCGCAAGCAGTTGCAGGCGCGTTTGACAGCTGCCGGGTACGATACAGGCGGCACCGACGGCGTGCTGGGATCCAAATCGCGTGCGGCTATCTCTGCCTATCAGCAGAATAACGGTCTTGCAGTTACAGGCGATCCGTCGCTGGACCTGCTGCGCATGCTTCGCTGAAGCAGATATAGCCCTGACAGCGTCGGCGATTCACGCCGCGCTGTCGGTCGAACTGTTTTGCGATAATGGCACATCGCCCGCCCACTTTCAAATTCCACCAGATCCACCATATGGATGGGGAACCACTAAGAAGGGCATATCATGGGCTATACCAAAACCGCGATCCTGATGGCTGCCATGACGGCGCTGTTTGTTGGCATCGGCTATTTGCTGGGCGGCGGCGGCGGACTTGTTATTGCCTTTGTTATCGCATTGGCGATGAACGCATTCACGTGGTGGAATTCGGACAAAATGGTTCTGCGGATGCATAATGCGCAGCCCGTGCCACCGAATGACCGGATGGGGCTTCATGCAATGGTCGCGGAACTTGCGCGGAATGCGAACCTGCCCATGCCGGCCGTCTATCTGATCGACACACCGCAACCCAATGCATTTGCCACCGGGCGCAGTCCGTCACATGCCGCCGTTGCGGTCACGTCAGGTCTGCTGCAAACGCTAGACCGCGATCAGGTGGCTGCCGTTGTAGCGCACGAGCTGGCGCATATCAAAAACCACGACACCGCTATCATGACTGTCACCGCAACCTTCGCAGGTGCGATTTCCATGCTCGCAAACTTTGCTTTGTTCTTCGGCGGATCAAGAGAGCGTTTGGGGATCATCGGCACGATAGCCATGATGTTTCTTGCGCCGGTTGCGGCGGCTTTGGTCCAGATGGCCATCAGCCGGTCACGCGAATACGAAGCGGACCGGATCGGTGCCGAAATCTGCGGCAATCCCATGTGGCTTGCTTCTGCATTAGAGCAGATACAAAAGGGCGCAACCCGGATCGACAACCCCGCGGCAGAGCGTAATCCCGCGATGGCCCATATGTTCATCATCAATCCACTGCACGCCCACAGCCGCGACAAGCTGTTTTCAACACATCCGGCGACTGAAAACCGGGTGGCCGCGTTGCGCGCGATGGTCGGCACAACACCAGCGCAGACCGTGCCCGCCAGCCGTATCCCGCTGGTGCGCAGAAACCGGAAAAGCGGCCCCTGGACCTGACGCCTTATGCGTTGATCCTGCGGCCTTTGATCCGCGACCAGGTAACCCCGACAATTGCCGCAAAAAACATCAGCGCCATAGCATACCAGGTTATCGCATAGGCAAGATGGCTATTGCGAAATTCGATCCGTGTCAGACCGCCGCGCGGCCAAACGTCGGCACCGCCATCTGCTTCGTCGTCTATAAAATAGCCCAGCTGTGCATTACCGATATGTGCGGCGTTGCTCATCACAGTCAGATCAGCTGACACCCAGCGGTTTTCGCCCGGTTTATTGGACTCCAGTAACGTCCCGCCTGGCTGATCGGCGCGCACAAGGCCGGTGACCTGCACCTGCCCGCCTGGTTGCGTCCAGTCGTCCGAATCCAGACCGGACGGCACAAACCCGCGGTTGATCCAGATGGTCTGGTCCGCAGTCTGCAGCGGCGTCATGACCCAGAAACCGGCACCAGCCTCGGTCACCGCCTTGATCCGTATTGCCGCTGAGTGGTCAAATGTACCGCGCGCCTGAACACGCAGGTATTCCGGCGTATCCGGCGCGGTCGGTGCCGGCACCGGATCACCAAAAGCAAGGGTTTGGACCTGTTCAATCAGGTCCAGCTTCCATGCCAGACGGTGCATTTGCCAATTGCCCAGCCCAATCATCGCGGCGAAAAGTCCACCGGCCAGGATCAGGATCAAGGCATCGACCCAGAAGGGACGGCGCGTATCCATTATCCGGCGTTGCGCATCATTTCCATCTGCTCATGCTGGGGCATCATGTTGTTGTTCAGATGCGTCATCACCCAGATCGAACCGACAAGAACAATCAGCAAAAGCACCCCGGTAAACGCAAGCGACATAACCTGCCAGCCGGATTCAGCCTTTACCGTCACGTGAAGGAAGTAAACCACGTGTACCATGATCTGAACGGCGCCAAGGCCAAAGATGATCGACAAAGCTAACCACAGGTGAATGTCCACCTCTGCCATGACGATCCAGAATGGAACCGCTGTCAGGACAACTGAAAGGACGAAGCCGATAATGTAGGATCGGTATGACCCATGTGCCTCGTGTGTATCGTGGTGTTCAGCGCTCATAGCAGGACCCCGGTCAGATAAACAAAAGAAAAGACGCCGATCCAGATCAGATCAAGGAAATGCCAGAACAGGCTTAAACAAAGAATGCGGCGTTTGTTTGCGGCCGTTAGACCATGACGTTGCACTTGCACCAGCAGGATCACCAGCCAGATTACACCCGTTGCAACATGCAAACCGTGGGTGCCGACCAGGAACCAGAACGACGACAGAAAGGCGCTGACACCCGGCACCGCCCCAAGGTGGGCCAGATGCATGAACTCCATCACTTCCATCGCCAGAAATCCAAGCCCGAAAAGACCGGTGACGAGCAACCAAAGGGTCATCGCCTTTTGCTTGCCTTCCTGCATCGTGATCACGGCAAAGCCGTAGGTGATGGACGACAACAGCAAAAAGATAGTCGCCAGCAGTATCTTTTCGATCTCGAACAGGTCGGACGGTGCCGGGCCAGCGGCATAGTTAGCACCCAAAACGGCATAAACCGCAAACAGGATGCCAAATATCAGGCTATCGCTCATCAGATAGATCCAGAAACCCAGCATCGTGCTCGGCTCGTGGTGTTCATCTTCCGCCACATAGAATGCGAAGCCGTCTTCAGGTACGGCGGGATGGGTTGGGTTTGCCATATTGCTTACTCCGCCGGAACGGCCACAGCGCGGCCGGTTTCGATTGCTGTCACCTCGTCTACGGGGACGTGGTAGTCGCGATCGTAGTTAAAGGTATGGGCGATGCCCCAGGCCACGGATGCCAGAAATCCGACTAGTGCCAGCCACCAGATGTGCCAGACCAGCGCAAAGCCCATCACGGTAAGCAAGCCAGAGATGACCAGCCCGCTTGCTGTCGGCTTTGGCATATGGATCGGAACAAAGCCTGTTGCCGGTGCAGTCGCACCATTTTCCTTCATGTGCTGCCACGCATCCAGCGCATAAACCCGCGGTGTCAGCGCAAAGTTGTAGTAAGGCGGCGGCGATGTTGTGGACCATTCCAGCGTACGCCCTTCCCATGGATCGTTGCCGCAAGCCAGCGCATCGCGGTTCCTGATCGAAACAACGATCTGGACAACAAAGGCCAGCACGCCGACAGCGATCATGAACACACCCACTGCAGCAATAGCGAACAACGGTGCATAGGACGTATCTTCGAACTGGCTCAGACGGCGGGTCACGCCCATCAGGCCAAGGATATACAGCGGCATGAACGCCACCCAGAACCCGCCGACCCAGCCGTAAAAGCTGACTTTGCCCCAGAAGGTTTCAAGGTAGAAGCCGAACGCCTTAGGCCACCAGTAGTTAATACCGGCAAAGATGCCAAAGATGACGCCGCCGATGATGACGTTGTGGAAGTGCGCGACCAGAAACAGCGAATTGTGCAGCACATAGTCCGCTGGCGGCACCGCAAGCAGCACACCCGTCATGCCACCGATGGTAAAGGTGATCATAAAGGCAATGACCCACATCATCGGAAGCTCGAAATGGATACGGCCTTTGTACATGGTGAAGAGCCAGTTAAACAGCTTGGCCCCCGTCGGGATCGAGATAATCATCGTCGTGATCCCAAAGAACGAATTCACGTCCGCGCCTGCACCCATGGTAAAGAAGTGGTGCAACCAAACGAGGTAGCTAAGGATGGTAATCACGCAAAGCGCATAGACCATCGAGGTATAGCCAAACAGCCGCTTGCGGGTGAAGGTCGGCACGATTTCCGAAAAAATACCAAAGACAGGCAGGATCAGGATGTACACCTCCGGGTGGCCCCAGATCCAGATCAGGTTGATATACATCATCGCATTTCCACCGCCATCGTTGGTGAAAAAGTGCGTCCCAAGATAACGGTCAGCCGTCAGCAGCGCCAAGGTGGCCGTCAACACCGGGAAGGATGCAACGATCAGGATGTTGGTCACCAGTGTCGACCAGGTGAAGATTGGCATCTTCATCCAAGTCATGCCGGGCGCGCGCATTTTCACGATCGTGACGATCAGGTTGATGCCCGACAAAGTCGTTCCAAGACCTGCAATGTTCAGCGACCACAGATAGTAATCGACGCCAACTCCCGGACTAAATTCCAAACCAGATAACGGCGGAAAGGCCAGCCAGCCCGTCGCGGCAAATTCGCCAACGAACAGCGACATCATAATTAGAACCACGCCGGAAAACGTCAGCCAGAAGCTAAAATTGTTCAGAAACGGAAACGCCACATCGCGCGCACCAATCTGCAACGGCATGATATAGTTCATAAATCCGGTAATGAACGGCATCGCGACGAAAAAGATCATGATCACGCCGTGAGCGGTAAAGACCTGATCATAATGATATGGCGGCAGAAATTCGAGGATACCAGCGGAAGCCAGCGCCTGGTGAATCCGCATCAGAATCGCATCCGAAAAGCCTCGGATCAACATGACCGTCGCAAGGATCATGTACATAATGCCGATCTTCTTATGATCGACCGAGGTAAACCATTCGGTCCACAAATAGCCCCAAAGCCGTTTGTAGGTCAAAAAGCCTACAACACCGGCCCCGAGCAGGATCGTAACGATAAAAGTGCCAAGGATCAGCGGGTCATAGAATGGAAAAATATCCCAGCTTAGCTTGCCCCAGAACCAGTGCACCTGATTGGTGATTTCGGCGGAATGCCCCGCCACAGCGTTTGTCACATCAGCCATCGTTCAGTGTCCTGTCATCGCAGCGCTATCGCCATGGTCCATGCCGCCATGCGACATCCCCCCAAGGCCGCCGCCGCCCATTGAATCAATCATCATCATCTCATCCATGCACATAGTGCCTTCGGTCACGCACATGTTCACAATGCGGCGCCACAGCCCGTCTTCGACGCCGGCATAATAGGATACGTCATCGTCGATACTGGGCTGGTTCAACACGGCAAAGGTTTCGCGGGTCAGCTCTTGCGAAGCGGACTGCGCAGTTTCCGCCCAAGCCGCAAAGCCGGCCTCGTCAAGGGCTTGCACCTCGAACCGCATCTTGGAAAAACCGGTCCCGTTGTAGTGTGATGCGAAACCTTCGTAGGTGCCTTCGCTGTTCAGCACACCATTCAATTCGGTTTCCATGCCGGCCATGGCATAGATCATGCCAACCATGTCAGGCACATAGAACGCATTCATCACGGTTGTTGCTGTCAGCTTCAGCTCGACCGGGCGATCCACAATCGTCGCCATCTCGTTCACGGTGGCAATGTTGTACTCGGGATAGATAAAAAGCCACTTCCAATCCATGGCGACGACCTGCACCTCTAGCGGGGCAACATTTTCGTCAATCGGCTGGGTGGCCGAAATCCGCGTCAGATCGGCATAGGGATCAAGGCGATGGGTCGCGACCCAGGTCAAACCAGCCAGCATGATAATGATCGCAAGGGGCACCGACCAAATGACAATCTCCAGACTGACAGAGTGATCCCACTCAGGCTCGTAGGTGCGTTCCTTGTTCGACGCGCGGTAGCGCATTGCGAAAAATATCGTCAGCGCAATCACTGGCAAAATCACAATCAGCATCAACACAGTGGCATAGATTATCAGATCGGCCTGTTGCGACGCGACATCCCCCGCAGGGTTCATGACCGTCAGCTTGCAGCCTGCAAGTGCCATGACAAAAGGAGCAAGTAGCGCAGTTCGCCACAAGCGCGGCATCAAACGACGATCTGAATGAGACATAGTGGACCCCGGTATCGGAACTTTCTGAAGGGTCATTTAGCACCCCCGTCAAGATTTAACACCGGAACCGGGTGTGACATCTTGGCCTTAAGGCCGGAAAAGGTGGCGCTTTGTATTTTGATCGCTAATTTAGCGTCAAGAAGTGCAAAGGGATATCCAAATGGCGATGGCAGAGGCTGAAATCAGACAGGACGTGCGTCTGGATGACGTGATTACCACTGTGGTGATGGCGCGTGTGACGGATTATTTCGGATTTTTCGTGTTCGCGATTGCCTCTGCCTTGGTCTTTCCAACTGTATTTTTTCCGTTCCTAGACCCCGTTCCCGGCACCTTAGCATCCTTTGCAGTGTTTTCGCTGGCGTTTTTGGCCCGTCCTGTCGCAAGCCTGATTGGACGGCGGCTGCAACGTCGGATCGGGCGCGCCGGTAAAATTACCGTGGCCCTCATGTTGCTTGGCAGCGCGACCGTCGCGATTGGTCTGCTGCCGGGCTACAATAGCATTGGCTGGCTGGCACCCTTCCTGCTGGCTGTGCTGCGCATCGTTCAGGGGCTTGGCCTTGGCGGGTCGTGGGACGGGCTGACGCTGCAATTGAAATCCGCAGCACCCAAGGATCGCGCCGGACGTTACAGCATGGTGCCGCAACTTGGCGGACCGATCGGATTTTGCGTCGCTGCTGCGATGTTCTTCGTTCTAACAGGATTTTTGACGCCAGAGGAATTCATCACCCACGGCTGGCGCTTTGCCTTTTTCGCCGTGATGGCTGTGAATGTCGTGTCGCTTTTTGCGCGCCTTCGCCTATTGACGACCAACTTCGGGTCTGATGACGAAACTTTAATGAAAACCAGCCCCTTGGGCCTTTTGCTTGCGACGCAGTGGCGCACGATCCTGCTTTCTGCGTTTCTGCCACTGTCCAGCTACGCCTTGCTGCACATGCTGACCGTGTTTCCGATCAGCTATTCGCTGCTTTACACCGATCACGCTATCTCAACCATTATCCTGTGGCAGCTAATCGGTGGCAGCCTTGCGATTGGTACTGTTATTGCCTCTGGGCTGCTTGCAGACCGCTATACGTCGCGGGCCGTTCTGTTCGTGGCAAGCATCCTGACGCTGGCCCTGTGCCTGACGATAGGAACGCTGGATACAACGCCGTCGATCTATATCATCCTAGGATTTCTGGTATTTGGCCTGTCCTACGGACAGTCCAGTTCGATCGTGCCAAACCGCTTTTCCGCTGAAACGCGCTATTCCGGCTCTGCTCTGGCGACGAACCTGTCGTGGATCATCGGTGCCGCCTTTGCGCCGTTTGTCGGTTTGTTTCTGGTCAGCACATTCGGGTTGTGGGCTGCGGCGCTATACCTTGTGTCCGGCGTGATTGTGACGCTCATATCGCTTGCCCTGCTACAGCGCAGCAAATCCGGTAAGTCGAACGTTTAATAACCCAGCCATTCACGGGTCCCGTGAATGGCCCCCTGACAAGCGTGATCGGGCTCAAGCTTTGAACCTATCTAACGAAAACAATCAGCGTGATCCTTGCAAACCAAGGCAAGGATCACACTGCCTTTAGTATTGCGCGACGATATTCAGGAACACACCCTGATCATCATAGGTTAGATCCGTCAGGTCGTCGGAAAAGTTACTGAAATTGTAACCGGCACCGATCTGAAGGTTACCGTTGATCTGCTTGTATGCAGCGATCAAGGCACTGGTTTCGGTGACATCTGCGGTCGTCAACGACAGGTGGCGGGCCTCTGCCAATAGATCCCAATCATTCACAAGATGATATCGAGCCCCGATCACACCGAGCCAGGCATCGTTCTGCACATATTCCGACGTACGATCGGCAGCGGTTTCGGCGCTGCGATACCCCAGCTTTCCATTCACGGTCCAGTTGCGATCCAGATCATAGGACGCATCGATACTGACCACATGACTGCGCTGCACTTGGCCAGTATCGTCCGTACCATCAAGTTCCTGACCAATATCGTCATCCAGATAACGATATCGGGCGAGCATGTTGAACCGGTCGTTTTCAATAGGACGCAAGGCATAGCCCAGGCTGATATCGGTATAGTCACCATCGCGGAAAGACGCTTCATTGCTGCGCGACCGCAGGCTGTCGGCGCTAAAAATGATGCGCTGCGTTTCGTCGATCTTGTAGGACAAGTCGATGGTCGCCAACACTGTATCGTTGTCCAGATCCGAATCCGACAAGATTCCATCTTCGGTCCGGTATTCAAGCCGCCCTTTCGCAGACAGATTTTCGGTTGCATAGGCCATACCGAGTGACACTGCCCGACGGTCGAAATCATTTGCATCGTTGTCGGCGACCCGGCCCATTTCAAAGGCCAGCGTCGTGCTGAACGCATCATAGGGCTGATAGGTCACACCATAAGCCGAAGTCAGCGAGTCGCGTTGCCCGAACATGTCATAGGTGTTTTCGCCAAACACCGAGACTGTTTCTGACAAGGTCCGCCGACCGCCAACAACAACCCGGCCCCGGTCGCGTCCGATCAGGTCAAGCCCGTCAAGGTCGCGGCCCGGGTCAAGGGTATAGCCGATGTATTGCGTATCGCCAGCGCCATCAGTGCGCACGGCCAGGGCGCGCGCGCCGGTGCCTTGATTACCGTCCGATACCTCGCCCTCCAGAACCCAGCCGGTACCGGTGTCATAGGTCAGGCCAAGTCCGGCGCGGTCATTGCGATCCAGACCGGCACGGTCCACCGTTTTCTGACCAAAGACATAGATGGCCCGCTGATCGTCAAACGCATAGTTAAGCCGCGCAGCAACATCGGTGCGGGTCCCCTCCTCGTCGCTGTCATCACGGTCGATACGCGCCGCGGCCAGCGTGTAGCTCAGACGTTCGTTGATCTGGCCAGACAGTTCAGCTTCGCCCTCGATATCCTCGTCACCGACGTCGTTCGTATAGCTGTCATAAGTCAGCGACAGCGTTGTGGTATCGTTCAGCTGAACATCAGCGAAAACACCCCATAGGTCCTCGTCGCCGGTTGTGTCGGTGACCTGTGTGTCAAGCGATGCAAAGCCTTCATCGCGCTGTTCGGCATAGCCGCCAATGACCCCGGCCTGCTGTAGCCCCAGATCGGCCAGATCGGCGCGGCCTTCGACGCGGACCGATTGACCGCTGCCGTCGGCACCGTCCTCGGTATCGCTGGTCAGGCCGCCGTTATAGGACAGCAGGGTATCGATCCCCTCGCCGTCACTTTCGGCAGCATCAATGCGCAGATATGAACGCTCTGTCGGTGCATAGAGGATATCCCCGCCGATCAGTGTGTGATCGCGCAGGCCTGTTTCGTCACGGGCTGCGGCGATGCCGGTCCGCAACTGGGGCGTAACCCAGGCTTCGACACGGCCACCGGTGGCATAACCGGTGATATCGCCCGCGACAGGCGTGTATTCGTATTGTGCGACCAGAACGACATCATCGCGCCCGCTATCCGTCGTGCTAATCAGCCCGTCGCCGGTCGTGCTGAACAATGGGCGCGCCAGGGTGACGATACCCTGAATATAGTTGATATCGTAATCGACCCCGGGAACCAGCGCCGTACTGTCGATGACCCGATCCGATTGCGGGTCGCGCACTTGCACGAACAATTGCTCGGTTCCACGGGTAATGTCCTGCTGGCGAAGGAAATAGACCGACCCGCCGGTGCCGATAAAGGCTTCACGCTGCGGAATTGTTTCAGGCTGGGCGGCATGTAGCGTTGCCTGACGCTGCGGCGTTCCAAATACCGTTTGGCTACGCGACTCAGTATGCGCCTGAAAGCCATAAAGTGTCCGGTCGTTACGGACAAAGGCGTTGTCGCCAAGATTTGCAACAAAATCGCCGAACTGCACAAAGTTGCCTTCGCGCGCGACGCGAATATAGATTTTGCCTGACGTCGGGGTCAGATCGACGATTTCGGAATCGTCGCCGAAAGTCGGATAGTAGTCATCCGGATCGACGCGCAGCAACAGCTGTCGCGGGTCCTTTTCGTCCAGATCACGAAAGATATCTTCCAGCGGGCCTTCGCCTGTATCGACCGAGGCCGTTATTTCATAACCCGTCGCGGTGCGCCCATCGACGAAACCAGCAAGCCTGCCCGTGGCATAAGTATCCCTGGTATCGTCGCGGCCGCCAGTTCGCAGGCCAAACGTCAGATCGGCGGTGCCCACAGCGAACCAGTCCGCCGCCGGGATGGTGACATCACGCACCAGACCCGTCCGCTGGCCGGGACCTTCGACAGCGACATCGACCGCATAGCTGCCTTGCGGCAGAATACGCTGGATGACGAAACGGCCGTCTCTATCCGGGCGAATGGTTTCGCCCAAGGCACGCACCTGCGCGCCGGGCACGACGCTTGCACCCGATACGGTGACCGCACCGCCAAACACCGGAATACTGCGCCGCCGCAGGGTATCGCGGCCTTCTTCAACGCCCTCAGCGCTGCCGGCAGGCAATGGCGCGCCAAGCAACTGCGGCGCTGTTTCGTCATAGCGCCCTTGCGCATCATAGACCCGGTGAACCACAGCCAGCTCGCTCCCCTCGGGCGGGGTCAGCGTGACGGTGCCATTGGGATCGACAGGCAAAACCGACAGGGTGCGCGGCCCGCCCAAGGCGGCCAGATCGATAATCCGCATCTCGGCCCGGTTGACGAAAGCCGGATAATTCAATGCCGATTGCAACGTGACGGCATCGCCCGTGGCGGCAGTCGTTTGTTCCAGATCCAGCCGCGGCTCTGCGCCCAAACCGTCAAAGGTGATACGGATGTCCG
Organism: Loktanella sp. R86503; assembly: GCF_042466455.1. Taxonomy (NCBI): domain Bacteria; kingdom Pseudomonadati; phylum Pseudomonadota; class Alphaproteobacteria; order Rhodobacterales; family Roseobacteraceae; genus Loktanella; species Loktanella sp. R86503. Next base: position 54,007 of record NZ_JAXHCI010000001.1, on the reverse strand, counting down.
CCTTGGCCAGCGCCACATCCACCTTACGCACCTTTTCAACCACCGCCGTATCACCCGCGATCGTTTCCCCGTTCAAGGATATCGCAAATCCTGTGCCCCCTAGTGCAGGGGCCTTGGGGGCGCAAACCGCCGGCACCGGAACCGTGCCGTCACATGCGTTTTGCGCAAATGCCCCCTGCCCGATCCCGCACAAGGCAGAGGCGGCCAAAAGCGCTTTCAGTGTGGCGCTGCGGCGATCGGAGTTTTGCATCTTCGTGTCCATCCTATTGCAGCGCCTTGATCGTGCGCTCGATCAGCAGCTTGTATTCACCGCCACCGCGCCAGCGCGACTGGACCAGATCGTCAATTGCATCCAATCGCATCCGTGCCAGATCTCGCCCTTCGCCTTGCGTATAATACGTCAGGCGCAAGACAGACGGCACGTCCCGGATCTGCGCAAGCACGGCATCGACTCCGGCGGGCAGCCCGGTGACGGGTTCGGCGGTCAGGCCGATGAATGCTGCAGCTGTCAGATCAATATCGACAACATTGGTGATCGCAGCGCCAAAGTTCATCTTTGTCACGGTGCCGGGCGTCAGACGCATGGTGCGCGGATTTTCGGTCGTGACCAGATAGCCGGTCGGCAAAGTGCGCGTATCCAGCTTGAGCGTAAAGTTTGAACCGATATCCGCCGGCAATTCGGCACAGGGAACGCTGAAACGTCCATGCTCGTCAGTGGTAATGATCGTGCCGCTGACCGTCGACAGACGAACCCCGGCAAGCCCGGGCTCTCCTCCTGGCAGAACTTGCTCTGGCGGACCTTTCTTGTCGCCATAGTAAGTCTGATCGGTAATCTGGCTGCGATCCATGGGTGCAATGCCGTCTTGGTAGCCGTTCAGGTTCCGGTCATCAAAGACCTTGCCGATGACATCGCCGCAATCGAAGACCGCCTCGGGGCGGCGGGAAATGCGCGCCTCTGCCCGGTTTGAAATGATGTTCTGACCCGGATCCAGCACGTAGGCCGTGTTCGTCAGATCACCGTCGCCGCCGGTAATGCGGGCAGACAATGTAATTGTCACTTTCTGAAGCGGGCCCAGCGTGACATTGCGCCATTCCAGACGGCTGCCATCAATCACCGGCTCCGATCCTTCGGCACCATCATAGCGCGCGGAACCAGGGGTATAGCTTAATCCGTCAGGCAATGCGTCGACAAACGTTAGCCCGGTTTCGGTGCTGGCGTTCAGGTTCTCGAATGTCAGCGTATAGCCCACCGTGCCACCAAGCAGCGCGGTATCCGTGTCCGCGGTCTTGACGACACGCACCTCAGCTGGCGGCAACGCCGGAACAACCACGTCCCCGGTTACAGGATCGGTGATACGGTCAGAGGTAACCTCTGCCGTGTTGCTTTGTGCCGGATAGCCTTGCGTTGGATCAAGATAGACAGAGAAGCTGACAATGCCAGACTCGCCGGGTGCCAAAATGACATCCCCGCGAAGCGTGCTGGTCTGCTGAACACCGTCAAAGCTAGTCGCGCGCCCGCCCGTACCGGCAAAGCCTGTGGCCTGTAGCTGGCTTACGGATATGACACGCGCCGGCATGGCAAAACGGCGCAGATCATCCACGACTTGCAGTCCGGTCTGCGTTACTGTCCCCGTGTTTTCGACAACGATGTCAAAGTCGAACCGCACGCGGTCTGCAGCTTCGCGCACCGGCGTATCAACCGACTTAGTGACTTTAAGCGATGACACACCTTCCAGCAAAAGGACGGTCGGGTCATCGACCGTATTGCCGTCACCGTCGTCCCCGTTGTCAGACACATCAAAGATACGATCACCATTTGGCGCATCGGCATCGATTTGGGCCACGTTTTCAAGCCCGCCCGCATCAATGTCAGCCTGGGTCAACACATAGCTGACGGCATAGGTGTTCACCTGACCGACAGCCAGGGACGCGGCATCATCGCCGGATGTCAGCGTGATTTCTCCGGCATCGCGGGACGTGCCATCAAGCGCGGTCAGCGTGTCGGTGACCACAAAGTTCGTCAGCGTGACATTTCCAGTATTGGTCGCGGTGATCTGATAAACGATGGTATCGCCCACGGCGCTGCCGGATTGGGTAATAACCTTGGTCACATTGATCCCTGGGCCAGCCGCGATCGGCAGCACAGCCGGATCGTCGGTCGTGTTGCCGTCATCATCAATCCCGTTGTCGGATACATCTGTCACGCTGCCGCCTGTGACGGATGTTGCGGTGATTGTCGCTGTATTAGACAGGCCGCCAGCATCAATGTCATCCTGCGTCAGCGCATGCTGCAACGTCCAAAGGCGCGTTGCACCCGGCGCGAATGAATCGTCGACTGTGCTTGGATCATCCGGCACCGGCACGCTGTCCGCGATTGTGCTGCCATCGGCGCGGGTAAAGGTGTCGGTCAGGACCAGATCGGACAGCGTGGTATTGCCGATATTGGTCGCAGTCAGGGTAAAGACAACGATATCCCCAACCACTGCGCCGGACGTGGTCAGCTGCTTTTCCAACTCGATCGCGGGGCTGCCGATAAACGATAGCAATGTTGGGTCATTCACGGTGTTGCCGTCGCCATCATCGCCATCATCGGACACGTCAAGGACTTCGTCATCGCGCGGGTCGATAGCTGTCGCTGTCGCCACGTTACGCAGACCGCCCGCGTCGATATCTTCTTGTGTCAGCACATGGGTAAAGGTCCACAGCAGACTTTCACCGGGCGCAAAGGGCGCGGCCAGCGCCGCCGGATCGGCAGGCACGGGCGCGTTCGCGGCAACGATGCTGTCATCAAAGCGGGTAAAGTCATCACTGATCTGGACATTGCGCAAGGTCACATCGCCGCTGTTCAACGCTGCGATCTCATAGATGATGGTATCACCAACTTCGGTGCCGGATTGCGTCAGAACCTTCGTGACGTCCAAGGCGGCCAGGGTTGGCTGCGACGGCACCGTCACAGTGGATTCAGAGGCGACAGCGCCATTTTGTGCATCGCGGCCACTGACAAAGGCTGTGTTGCTCAGGCTGCCGGAATCGACGTCGGCCTGTGTTATGGTCCGGGCAACGGAACAATTGCTGTCCGTCGCACCGGGTGCCAGACGCGCCACGCGGCATTCATAGAACGGATCAATGGCCGGATCGGTCAAGACCAGATCAAACAGCGTCAGATTGCCGTTGTTCGTGACAATCAGGTCAAAGGTCACCGTGCTGCCCGGCCCGCCAAAGGCGGTGATGCTGGGCACCTTGGCCAACTGCAGATCATTGTCAGCTGCCGGTGTCGGCAAAGACAACGTGTCCGTGGCAGTTCGTGACTGGCCGAGCGGGTTGATCGCGGACACGTCAGCCGTGTTGTTCAGCACACCGGCATCCACATCGTCCTGTGTTACGACGTAGGTGTCGCTACAGACCAGCGTTTGCTGCGGTTCCAGAACGGCTTGCGTACAGCTTAGATCGGGCAACAGCACATCCGAAACCTCGACCGACCGCAGGCGCTGGTTTCCGGTATTTTCGGCTGTCAGAGTATAGGTCAGGGTCTGCCCTACCCCAGTGATCGGCAGATCGGCAGCCGTTTTTGTCAGGCTTAGCGATGACGTGACATTGGCAGGAGACACAGCCTGCGCCGGGCCAGAGGATACGATTGTCGTATCACCGCCAACGGTAACCACTGTCGTGGCCGCGGCTTCGTTCACAATCGTAGCGCGGTCCAGATCGTCCTGCGTGACGACATAGGTCGCTGTGCACGTTGCCGTTTCGCCGCTTGCCAGGTCATCGTTTGCCGCGACCGGATCATAGCACACAAACGGGCTGCCGATCCGCGGATCGTTGATGACAATCTCTCTGGCGTAGGATGCGTTACCGCTGTTACGCACCGTAAACTCATAGGTCAGCACGTCACCGACAGCATCGAACAGCAGATCGGGCTGCACAGAGCTATCTGCATTGGCCACGGAAATCAGCGCCTTGGACAGATCAATGGCCGGCACGGCCCCGGTGGGGATGGTCGCACTGTCGTTCGGGCTGCGGATCGCGCCTGCAGTAGCCGTTGCGACGTTCGTCACCGCCCCTGCCGCGACATCGGCCAGATTGACCGTATATTCCGCAGTACAAGTCGTCGTGCCGCCCGGTGCAAGCCCGCCCGCCACGACGGGGCAAACCACCGTCGCGAGGTTGTCCGTCACGCCAATGGCGTCGACAATGGTCGTGTTGCCAGTGTTTTCAACAAGATAGGCATAGCGCACGACCGCGTCTTTTTGGAAATAGACCGGATCGATATCGGTATAGGTCGTCCCGTTGACCGTGATCGACACGGCTGTTTTCGTCATGCCAAGCGCAGGGTTCTGCTGCGCCGGCACTGTCACGCTGTCCGGCGCACTGGTGACTGCGCCGCTGGTTGCGCGGGCGGTATTGGTCGCAAAGCCAGCGTCAATATCGGCCTGCGTGACAGCATAGGTCGCAGTACAACTAATCTGTCCTGCCGGGGCAAGCGGGCCTGCAGGGCAAGTGATCTGTCCGCCGGCATCCGTCACCTTCGGATCAAGAATCGCGATGTCATCCGTCAGCGTCACGTTGCCCGTGTTGGTCACATCGAAACGATAGGCCAGCACATCGCCCACCGCCGCAAAGGTCGGTCCGCCCGAAACCAGAACCTTGTTCACAGCCAGCGCAGGTGTCCGCGGTAGCGTCAGAACAGTCGGGTCAACAGCCGGATTGCCGTCGGTCGCATCAGTGTCACGGGTCTGGGCTGTAACCGGATTACCAACCAGCGGTGTGCCAGTGGCAACGGCGATATTACTGATCCCGCCCGCATCGATATCCGCTTGCGTCAAGACATAGCTTGCACGCCAGGTTCCCGTCTCTCCGACCTTCAGCGTCCCGGCGGCAGAGCCTTGATCCGTCTGGCGCAACACCGGACCGCTGCTGAGTGTCAGCGGCGTCCCATCGGCACGTGTCAGTGTATCGCTTGCAATTCCAACCTGCTGCAGGGTCACGTTGCCCGTGTTTTTGACCCGGATATCAAACACAACACGACCGCCCACAACTGTGGGGCCGGTGATGATTTCCTTTACCGCGCTCAATGCGGGGGTCACGGCAACGCTTAGCTCTGTCGGATCATTGTCCGTATTGCCATCGTTGTCATCGCCGTCGTCAGACACATCGCTGACAATGGTATTGTCCAATGTCGTGCCGGTCGCCGTGACGGTATTGCGCAGTCCGCCCGCATCGACGTCAGCCTGCGTCAGCACATAGGTCAGCGTATAAACGTTCGCACCGCCGACGTTCAAAACCGTCGGGGACGCACCGGACTGAAGGACAGGGTCCGGCGCCGTGCGCGGCACGCCGTTCGCATCCGTCAGCGTATCGACGATTGCAAAATTACGCAAAGTCACGTTGCCAAGGTTTACAGCTGTGATTTCGAAAACGACCGTATCACCCACAGCAGCCCCCCCCTGAGAGATGGTCTTGGTCACCTCAAGCAGTGGCTCTGGCGCGATCAACAGCTCTGTTGGATCATTTGCCGTGTTGCCATCGGCATCATCACCGTCATCCGATACGTCAGACACGATGGCACCCTGCGCGCCGGGTCCCCTGCCGGAAACTGTCGCGGTATTGCGCAAGCCGCCCGCATCAATGTCGTCTTGGGTCAGCACATGCGTCAAGGTCCATTCCCGCGTTGCCAGCGGCAAAAGCGGCTGGCCCGCCTCGGCGGGGTTGGTCAGAACCGGTGCAGCAGCCGGAATGGCCGTGCCATTCGCGCGGGTAAAGGTGTCGGTCAGCGTAACGTCATTCAGGCTCAACGTGCCGGTATTGGTTGCCGTCAGCGTAAATACGACCTGATCGCCGGCCACTTGACCTGTGGTCGTCAACACCTTGGTCAAGTTCACACCCGTTTCACCCGCAATGGGCAATTCGGTCGGGTCGTCGTCGGTGTTGCCGTCGCCGTCGTCACCATCGTCGGACGTGGCATCAACTAACAGGCCATCCGGATCTGTTGTCGACAAGGTCGCTGTATTGCGCAGCCCGCCGGCGTCAATATCCGCTTGGGTCAGCGTATGTGTCAGGGTCCAGACCCGGGTTTCATCCGGCAACATCGGATCGCCGGCCGCGCCCGGTCCAACCAGCACAGGGGACACCCCTGTAATGGCAGTGCCGTCAAAGCGCGTGAATGTATCGGTCAACGCCGGCCCGAACAGGGTCACGTTGCCAAGGTTCACTGCCGCAATCTCGAATACCACCGTATCGCCAAGCGCGCTGCCGGATTGTGTAATCGTCTTGGTCAGGTCCAGCGCCGGTGCGGGCGCGATATCAAAGACGGTTGGATCGTTCGCTGTGTTTCCGTCATTGTCGTCACCGTCGTTGGACGTGCCCGTTACGGGGCTGCCATTGGGATCGTTCGTCGTGACCGCAACGCTATTGGACACGCCCCCGGCATCAATATCACCTTGGGTCAGCGCGTGGGTGATGACGTAGGTCCAGGTTTCGCTCACATCAAGCAAGCCATTGCCATTCGTATCGGTTGCAACATCGCGCACCGGAACCGGCTGCGGCGCAACTGCCGTATTGGCAGCATCGTTGCGGCGCAGATCTTCGGTCAGGGCTGGCGTGGTCAGGGTCACGTTACCGGTATTGGCCACAGTAAGCGCAAAGGTCAGCACATCACCTGCCACCGCATCTGCGGGGGCATCCGTAATAACCTTTGTCACGTCAATCTGGCCCGCCGGCGCAATGGGCAGCAGCGTGGGATCGTCGCCGTCACCGGCTCCGTTATCAGATATGTCAGTCACCGGTCCGCCAAGCGGATCATCTGCCGTAACCACGACAGTGTTCTGAATACCGCCGGCATCAATATCAGCCTGCGTCAACGGATAGGTCACGGAATAGGTGCGAACTTCGCCGACTTCGAACACGCCTTCGACACCCGTGTCACCCCCCGTTAGGGTCGCGACAGGCGTCGCGATGACAGGAGCCGTGTCAATTTGGCTGACAGAGTCGGCCAGATCAGGCTCGGTCAGCGTCACATTGCCAGTGTTTGTCAGTGTGATCTCAAAGATGATATCTGTGCCATCGACAAGTTCAGCGGGCAAGGACGGTATCGTTTTGATCGCCACCATCGCGGGCGCTTGCGCCACAAGGTTGACCCGTTCGCGGGCAATATCGGCCGGACCGGCGTCGCCATTGGGCAGCGTCGATGTCAGTCGGACCGTATTACGCACAGCATTGCCGGAATCGATATCCGCCTGCGTCACGATATAGGTCGAAGTCAGCACAACCTCTTGGCCCGGCTCCAGTACGGGGATCACACCATTATCCGTCAGCACCATTTCCTGAGAGCCGGCAGCACTGGTCTGGAAATCGACAAGGGTGACACTGCTAAGCGTCACATTGCCTGCGTTTTGCACGGTGTAGCTATAGGTCACTTCCGTGCCGACCGTGACGTCATCCGTGACAGAGGCAAGTTTCGACAGGCTGATATCGGGCGTGGCTGTCGCCGTAATGGTTTCGCTGGCCGCAGCGGTCAGCGGCGTGTTGTTGCCATAGGGGTTTGCCATAACAACATCTGCATTGTTGGTGACAAAACCCGCGTCCAGATCTGCCTGATCGACTGTATCAGTGCCGCGGCAAATCAGGTTTTCGGACGGAGCCAATCCGCCCGCCGGGATAGGATCGCAGGTCAGCGCCCCGATGCGGTTGTCCGACAGCTGCGGTGCGCTGAACAACGTGACGTTGCCAAGGTTCGCAATGGTATAGACATAGCTGAGCGTTTGACCCGCCACGTTGAACGTGGGCGATCCGTCACCTGCGGTCACGGGCCCGCTGCCGGATTTCGACAGGCCGATTTCAGGTTCCTGATCAGGACCAGTTGCAATTTTGACGCCGGATTCAGACAGCGGCGCAGCGCCGGGGTTGGCCGGCTGCGCAGTCGCTGTTGCCGTGTTGCTGATTTGTCCGTTATCAATATCGGATTGCTGGACAACATAGGTAAAGACGCAGGACGTATCGACAGCGCCTGGCAGCAAAGTGCCCACAATGCAGGTGCCGGGCACAAGGCTGTCCGTAACCTCGATATCGTTCAGCGTGATATTGCCGCTATTTGTAACGGTAACGCGGTAATCCAGCGCTTCACCAACAGCACTGTAATCGGTCAGGGCGGCGCTGGCATCCAAGTCTTTGACGACGGTCATCGCCGGCGCAGGCGCTGCAACGGCATAGGTTGCGCTATCTTCGCCGTCGATCGGCTGACCTTGCGTTGTGGTTGCGGCCGCTGTGGCCGTATTTGCGATTGGATCGCCCGCATCCACATCTGCCTGTGTGACCGTATAGGTGCCGGTGCAGGTCAAGACATCATTCGGTGCCAAGGTCACGGGTTCGGCCACATCGCAAACCAAAGTTCCGACAAACGGATCGTCCACCGTGACACCTGTCAAAGTTTGCGTGCCGGTATTGGTGGTCGCAATGGTAAAGGCGATCACATCGCCCGCCGCCGCAGCCGCACCAGGCGCAGTGTCATTCTCGGCGCTTTTTGCGACTGTCAGTTCTGCAACGGATGCTGCATCGACACGCTCTTGCACCGATGGCGAAGCAACAGGTTCGCCCGCAAAATCGGCACGAGCAAACGCGTTGTTGATTACAAAGCCGACCGTGGCCCCCGGACGCACCGCATCCACATCGGCTTGCGTCACGGTATAGCTACCGGTGCATGTCACCGTGTTACTTGGCGCAAATGGTTGCAGCGGGTTTGACGCATTCACAACCGGGCAGGTGATCGGCGTCGTGATTTTGTCGTCGATAATCGTCACCGGCTCGATAAAGGCCGGCGGCGCGCGGCCTGCCGATGTGTTGGTCACGATAAAGCGATAGGGAATGACTTCGCCCGCCTGCACAAAGGATGTCACATCGGCAATCTTTTCGATCGACAAGGTCGGTGTCGCGCCCGGCGGAATCGTCAGGGAAACCGGATCAGAGGTGACCGTTCCGTTCGTGCCCGATGCCGTATTGGTCACGCTGCCAAAGTCCAGATCCCGTTCGCGGACCTCATATTGAGCAGTGCAAACCGTCACATCGCCCGGCGCAAGGTCACCAGAACCGCAATTAATAGTGCCAGTAATCTTGTCGTCAGTCACGGTGATCGGCGCGGTAATCGTCGTGTTGCCGTCGTTGGTCAGAGTGTAGGAATAAGTCGCCACCTGCCCCGGAGAGAAGGCCGTCAACGTCACCAGGGCTTTTTCGATATTCAGGCTTGGGCGGCGCACTGCGCGCGCGGTTGCGGTTCCGGGGGTAGGCGTCGTCACCGTTGCACCGTCAAATTCCGTCAGCGCATTCGCGGTGTTCACAAAAGATCCAGCGTCTACATCAGCCTGCGTTGGCGCATAGGGCAAGCTGCAGACGACCTGCGCGCCCGGCGCAAGCGGTGCCGATGTGCAAACAAGGTTGGCCGGCTGGATCAGCGGATCGGACACTTCGATCGGGGCTGTTGTCGTCACGTTGCCGGTATTGCGAACGATAAACTCGAAAACCAGATTATTGGGGTTCGACGCATCAGCCAGATCACCTGGCGCATCAAATGTGGACGCCGTATTCGGACGGATCCGTTTGGTGATTGCCAGTGCCGGATTCTGGTCTGCGTTGACCGTTTCTGTCGCAGTGTTGGATGAAATATTCGCAACGCCCGACGGATAGGTGGCAGATGGTTGAACAGGCTGGCTGATTTGTGCCGTTGCCGTATTCAGGATCGAACCGGCGTCAAGATCGGCCTGCGTGACGATATGCGACGCGGTACATGTCAGGGTCAGGGTCGGTGCCAGCCCGCCAGCGGGCAGGCTTGGGCAAGATACCGTAACCTTATCATCTGCCACGCTGATCGGCGCGGTCAGTGTAATATTACCTGCATTCGTTACGACATATTCATAAGAAACAGTGTCGCCGACCGCTGCGTAATCGTCGCCTGCGGTGGCGGTCTTGACCATGCTAAGCGCGGGAAGTTGATCAGGGGCCTGCAGGGTCACACTTCCGGATGCCGTGACGGGCACGCCGGGGTTCTGCGAGGTGTTGCCAGTCGCCGTTGCCGTATTTTCTAAGGACCCGCGATCAATATCGCTTTGCGTTACGGTATAGGTCGTGGAAAGCGGCACATTGGTGTCAAGGCATGTTGCAGTCACCGCGCCGGGTGCCAGATTGGCAAGCGGACAGGTAAAGCCGGTCAGCGGATCAGTGATCGACAAGTTAGTCAAAGTCACATTGCCCGTGTTTTGCACCGTAAAGTTAAAGGTTTCGGTGGTGGGCAAATTGCCGAACCGACCATCAGCCGCAGCTTCGGTCTTCACGACGCGCAGCGATGGCGCCTCTGCCGGACCGGTCACAACGACCGTATCAGTGCCACTGATCGGTGCACCGTCCAGCCCTGTCCCCGTAAAGCTTGCGTCGTTTTCAATCTGGCCAGCATCGACGTCCGCCTGGACAATCGTATAGCTGCCACGGCAGCTTGTATCAGCCGCCCCCGGCGCAAGGCTGGGAATGGTGCAGGAAAATCCTGCGCCAAGGAACGGATCGCTGATCGTGATATTCGTCAGGGTGACGCCGCCGGTGTTCGTAATGCCCAGAACGAAGTCAACGATATCGCCGACGGCCGAAAATGTCGCCGGCGCGGTTTTGTCAAAGACAAAGCTAGCAACACGCGCAGGGCCAACGGCTGTGATTGTCGCGGTATCCGGCACCGGGGTTACACCGGTCGCCCCAGCCGTCGCGGTGTTTGCGTAGCTGCCTGCATCGAAATCAGCCTGCGTTGTCAGGCGCGTTGCAGTGCAGGTCGTATTATCTGTCGCTTGCGGCGCAAGCGTCGGAATCAAGCAGCTGAAGCCCAAAGCAAGATCTTCGACCGCGATATCCTGTAACGTCAGATTGCCGGTATTTTGAACCGCAAATGTATAGGTGGCGGTCTGCCCGGGCCCGGTAAACGTCGCATCGCCCGTACCGGTCACAACAGCGGATTTTACCAGTGCCAAACTGCGCGTCGCAGCGGCTGGATCGATCAGCACGGTTTCGTCAGCAGTTTGCGTGACGGTGCCGGCGGTTTGCGTCGTCGCAACCGCCGTTACCGTATTGTCCACCTGCCCCGCATCCAGATCGGCCTGCGTGACGTTATAACTTCCGGTACAGATGGCCGAACCCGCCGGCGCAATGGATGGCGTCGTATTCGCGGTGCCAGATCCGGCGCAGCTGATATTGCTGATCAGCGGATCATCAAGCACAACATTGCTAAGCGTGATGGCAGAGGTGTTGGTGATAGTAAACGTATAGTTGACCGTATCGTTGACAGCCGCGAAATCATCGGCCGATGATTTGTCGATGGTAAAGTTTGGCAATACGGTAGCCGCTAATGGCACAGTATCCGAAGCCGGCGGGACGACTTGCGTTTCTGCGTTGGGCTGTCCTTGGTTATATACAATTGTCAGATTTGCCGTGTTCGTATAGCTGCCGGCATCAATGTCGCTTTGCGTCGCTGCGCGGCGAACCGTACAGGTGAAACTTTGCCCCGGCGAGAGATCTTGAGGCTCGCAGGCATTTACAAAGGTGGCCCCTGGATCGCTAAGAGCAAAACTGTCCCGCGGCGGCCCATCAGCATCATCAAGAAAAATTGCGAACGTGCCGGTATTGGTAAACGTCAGCGTGAAATCAACAGGATTGCCAACGGCGCTAAAGGAGGTCGTGATCGCCTCTTTTTCAAGAAGCAAATCAAACGTGCCGTCTGGTGAAATGATAGCACTGTCGGTATTTGATTGTGTGCCGTCACTACCCGTCGCAAATGCATTATTGCGGACAGAGCCGGCAAGAACATCTGCTAAACTGACTGAATAAAGCGCATTACAGTTTAGAGTTCCACCAACCGGCAGAGGCCCAGCACCACACTGAAACGTGGTCGGTGTCAGCTTGTCGTCTGTTACCGAAATAGGTCCCGGGATAGTCACGTTACCTGTATTTTCAATCTCATAGCTATACTGAACCGGCGCACCCACCACGAAATCAAGGGGATCTATCGTCGGCGCAGTCTTGACCATGCTCATTGCCGGATTGCGCCGGCCGGTCACGGTTACGCTTTTCGGGGTAGAACTGACCGTGCCCCCACCAGCACCCGCGGGGGCGGTGGCCGATGCCGTTGCGGTGTTTGTAATCGCGCCAGCATCCAGATCGGCTTGTGTCACTGTATAGAGTGCGGTGCAGGTCAAGGTTGCGTTGGGCAGGATCGGTCCAGCCGGGCAGGTGACAGGCACCGTTGCCGCATTTGGACCTGTCGTCGCGTCGGCCACGCTGGGCGCGGTCAGGGTCACGTTGCCCGTATTGCGCAACACAAAGTCATAGCCGATGGTCTGACCGACGGCGGTGAATGGGTTCGGTGCGCCGCTTTGCAGACGCTTGATCAGTGTCAGACCCGTTGTGGTCACAGCAGGCACAGACACGTTATCGGTCGCACTGGCCGTCTGACCCGCGAGCGTCAGCGTTGCGGTCGCTTCGTTGTTGCGCACACCGGCATCCAGATCGGCCTGTGTCACGGTATAGGATGCCGTGCAGACAACCGTGCCGCCGGGGGCAACGGACCCTGCCGGGCAGGTTTCGTTCGTTGTCAGGTTATCTGCAACGGCAGGCGCGGCGGGCCAGGTCACATTGCCGGTATTGCGGATCGTAAAGCGGTAATTCAGCACATCGCCGACGGCATCGAAATTCGACTGCAACGCAGTTTTGTCCATTGTCAGGCTGACAATTGCGGGCTGGCCTGGCAGGCTGGACTGGCCGGTCGCGGTGATCGGCGTGCCATTCGGCGGCGTGGCCCGCACGGTTGCCGTGTTCAGCAATTGCGTTCCGTTTAAAGCAAAAGCATCAACGTCGGCCTGCGTGACCTGATACGTCAGTGTACAGCTTGCCGAATTAGTCGTGTTATCTGCTGACAACGGCAGAATTGTCGCAAAACTGCAACTTTGGTTCGGGACACGCGGGTCGGTAATTAGAACAGACCGCAGCGTCGTATTGCCCGTGTTCGTCGCCACAAGTGTATAGGTAACGGTCGATCCGACCGGCCCGAAGATTGAAGGCGCGCCTTGCTTGGTCAGGGTGATGGCATTGTTCGCAGCAGGTCCGGTCGTCGTGGCGGTATCTGTGACTTCGCCCAATTCGCCGAATTCCGGCGTGCCGTTGGCGTTGGCAATGTTGGTCACACTTCCTGCATCAATGTCAGCCTGCGTGATCCGGTAGCTGCCGGTACAGGTCAACTCTCTTGCCTGCCCGGCACCCGCCCGCGTCCGTTCCAGCGAATTGTTCGGCGGTGCCGGACATGTCACATTCGGGATGCGGTCGTCCTCGACCGTGATATCCTCAATATCGACAGAGCCGATGTTGCGGACAATATAGGTATAGTCGATGACATCGCCGACAGCTGCGTAGGTCAGATCACCGGCATCAATGGTTTTTTCAAACTCATACCCCGGCGCGATAGTCCGCAGGTCTTCGCGCGGCAAATTGCTGCCATAGGTAAAGTCCCAATAGTTGTCGTTAGGATCCTGGTCAAAAACCTGAGAGCTGGTCTGCCCGGTTTGCAGGATGTTTGCCAGCAACGCCGCATTGGTCGACGAAAACCACCCCGTGTTAAAGGTATTGTTGCCAAAGCCATTGACCTGACCAAAACTGGTTGTGCCTGCCAGATTCGTGTTGTCGGTCGTGCGGCCGGACCAGTTCCCGACATCGAAACCGTTCAGGAAAAGCGAAATATCGTTCTGGTCAAATCCGCCGACCTGCGTATCACCGTCATAGGCCGAAAAACGAACATCGACCCGGGCGATGGCGCCGCCGAAATAATCGGTGCAGGACCGAAACCCGCAATCGAGCGTGATCGGGTTATTGATCGTGAAAGGGTTGCCGCGAAAAGCAGCGGGCGAGCCGCTGTTCTGAAAGCCGACAAATGCACCTTCCGGATTCGAAAACTGGTAATAGATGTTGCCATTCACACCCGTCATAACAAGCGCCACGCCGCCCGCCTCTGGGTATTCATCAGGAAGCGCGACGCCGGTTCCCGGTACCGTCATCGTAAAGGGGGTCGCATAGGCGATGTTACCGAACGAAAGCATTGCAGCGGCGGCAACTGTCGACACGACACCTGCCACAACCCGCGAGATTTTGCCCTTAGTCAAAGCCATAAAACCCAACATCTTGCCCCGCTACTGCGTGCCCATAACGGCCACGAAGCGTCCCCGATACTACATCATCACCGCGCTAAGCCCTGACCATCAGTTAAAGGCAGCCTTTGTTTGAAGGCACGCCGCTTACCGCAGGCTGCAAAACGCCAGGTTCCGAATACTCCATATTTCACCTTTGCGCGAGGTGAGGGTTCTCTCTCAAGGGGAACAATGGGCGCAGTGTGGCAAAATTATTAACAGTTTGGGTGCCGCTATCAGGTGACCTGCACCAAAAACAGCCGGCTGGGTCGCGAACTACTATGCAATCGGCGTCCACCTGTCCGGCTACCGGTGCCGTTCGTCACACTTTTCACTTGGATATCGGGGGACGCGGTCAATCGTCATTCAGATTAATGCGAACGCTTCACGTTGCACTTTCTGGATGCAAAGGGGCCTGTAACGCCATAATATTGCGAAGGTTTTCCAATACCTTCGGCGCCGGATCACATGATTTACGCGTCTCAAGACTGACATGGATCAGCAATTGGGTGCAACTTGCCATGACTGCGCCCGATCCGTTTTTCATCTCATGAAACAGCCGCACCTTCTTTCCTGCGCCTTCCAGAATTTGCGTGGACACAGTAATCGCATCACCAACGTGGCATTCGTTAATAAATTTCGTGTGCGTATCGACCGTGAAATAACTTAGTCTTGACGCAACGTAATTCGCATCCGCGCCAATCAGGCGCATCACCGTATCGGCAGCGTCGGACCAGACCTGACCATAGCGGCTTTCGTTCATATGCCCGTTATAATCGGACCAATCGACCGGAATGACGCGATCAACACTGATGATAGGCTTCGCCAAGTCAGGCGTCGCCGCCGCGCTAAGGCGTGTATCGTGTTCGTTCAGCAAGGCACCCGCGCCCCAGTTGCGGCCCTTTAGCGATCGCATCATGGATACCAGATTGTCGTCGCGAATACGCTCCAGCTCTCTGATGTTGTGACGGCCGGATTGCGCATCGGACTGACCTGCAATGGTCTGAACTAGTTCATCTGTCAATTCCGGCACATCGGTCAATTTCGTCCAAGGCCACTGCAGGCAGGGTCCGAATTGCGCGATGAAATGAGCCATTCCCGCTTCACCTCCGGCGACACGATAGGTTTCGAACAGACCCATCTGCCCCCAGCGCAAACCGAAACCAAATCGGATGGCGTCATCAATCTCTGCCGTGGTGGCAATCCCGTCCTTGACCAGCCACAGCGCCTCTCGCCAGACCGCTTCCAGCAAACGGTCCGCGATATGCGCATCGATTTCCTTGCGCACCGTCAACGGCTTCATACCGATTTGGGTCAGAATATCCGCGGCGCGCGCCGTTGCCTGATCGTTGCCAACCAATTCGACCAATGGCAGCAGATAAACCGGGTTGAACGGATGCGCGACAAAGATCTGGTCCGCGCGCAGCGCGCCTTGCTGCAGCTCTGACGGCTTGAAACCAGAGGTGGACGAGCCGATCAGCGCGTCTGCGCGGCAATGGGACTGTATCTCTTTTAATATCCGGTGTTTTATTTCAAGCCGCTCCGGCGCGCTTTCCTGTATCCAGTCTGCGTCTGTGACAGCCTCGGCCAAGGTCGGGACGAACCGGATCTGACCCTCAAGCGGCAAGGCCACGTCTGACAAGGCGGGCAAGGATCGCCGGGCGTTCGCCATTACGGCATCGATCTTGCGCGCCGCTTCCGGATCAGGGTCAAAAATTGCAACGTCCCATCCGGACAAGGCAAACCGCGCTGCCCAGCCCCCGCCAATCACACCGCCGCCAATAATCGCTGCAATCTTGTTCATTTCGGTGCTCGCTTCCTCAGGCCAAGTTTCGCACGGACCGCATCCGGCCCCATTAAGGTGCCGCCCATCGCGGTAATGATCCCCGCCGCGCGGCCAACAAGCGCTTCGTTCGTGGCCAGCTCACCTTTTGCCAGCCACAGGTTATCTTCTAACCCGACACGCACGTTGCCTCCCGCCAAAACGGCAGCCGCGACATAGGCCATCTGATCGCGTCCGATGGAAAAAGCCGACCAATGCCAATCATCCGGGACGTTGTTGACCATCGCCATGAATGTATTCAGATCATTCGGCGCGCCCCAGGGGACACCCATACACAGTTGCACCAGGGCAGGCGACGACAGCACGCCATCTTTGACCAATTGCCTAGCATACCAAAGATGACCGGTATCAAAGGCTTCAATCTCTGGCTTGACCCCCAGCTGTTCCATCCGGGCGCCCATCGCGGTCAACATGCCAGGCGTGTTGGTCATCACGTAGTCTGCCTCGGCGAAATTCATCGTACCGCAATCAAGGGTGCAGATTTCCGGCAGACAGTCCTCTATATGCACAAGGCGCTCTTCGGCGCTGACCATATCCGTTGCCGCATGCAGCGGCAGCGGGGCAGAGGGGGGCCCGAACACCATATCGCCACCCATGCCCGCAGTCAGGTTCAGCACCACATCAACATCGGCGTCACGGATCCGTTCGGTCAATTCGCGATAAAGCGCAAGATCACGCGACGGCACACCGGTGTCAGGATCGCGCACATGACAGTGAACAATGGAAGCCCCCGCCTTGGCCGCCGCAATCGCCGACGCAGCGATCTGTTCGGGACTGCGCGGCACATGCGGGGATCGGTCCTGGCTGCTGCCAGACCCCGTGACAGCGCAGGTAATGAAAACATCGCGGTTCATTTGCAGCGGCATAGGCGTTCCTTTCAAGTCATATTCAAATCCTATAAGTACAGCACATTCAGCGCTGTGCAGAAATAGACAGAAATATGCCTAAATGGACAATTAAACTGCCTGATGTGGTGCGTATCGACGTTCTACTATTTGACGGCTTTTCCAATCACTGTTTGGCCAACACGCTTGAACCTTACCGCGCAGCCAACACGATTATCGGGCGACACATTTATCAATGGCGGCTTTTTTCTTTGCCCGGCGGGCTGGTGCGATCGTCTAGCAACATGCTTGTCCAGACCGATCCGGCGACAGCAGATCAACCGCCCTGTGACTTCATAATGGTGACTTCCGGCTATAGACACAAAAAACTTAGCACTTCCGAAAACCTGTCAAAGCTGCGCGCGCTTTGCAGCAATGCCAGATGTGTCGTCGGGCTGGACACGGGGGCTTGGCTTCTGGCGGCGGCAGGCCAGCTTGACGGGCGAAAGGCCACAATTCATAGCGACGTCTTTGATAGCTTTACCGAAACATTCGCTCATATCGACGCGCGCAAGGACCGCTATATCATCGACCGCGACCGCATTACCTGCGGCGGTGCCATGGCGTCATTCGATCTGGCGCTTCACCTTATCGGACACCAATGCGGGGAAGGCGTAAGGCTGGATGTTGCCGCACTATTTCTGCACGAAACCAGTCAACCCTTCGGTGATATGGAGAAGGAGTCGATCCGTTCAAAGCTAGTTCTGCGTGCGCTTGTCATTATGGACCAGAACATCGAAGATCCGCTGACGATCCCCGACATGGCAGATCGCCTCGGAAGCTCGGTCAAGAACCTGCACCGCCGCTTTGTCGAAAACCTCGGCACTACGCCGGGCAAGGTCTATCGCTACAGGCGTCTGGTCGCCGTGCGCAGTCTTGTTGAAAATACAGATCTGTCCATGGCGGAAATTACAACGCGCTGCGGGTATGAAAACGCAAGTGCAATGACCCGCGCCTTTAAACAGCAGTTCGGAATCACACCGGTTGCCCTGCGCATTTCATCCGGCAATTGAAGCTCCAAAAAAGGGCGGCATTCAGCAACGGTTATGACGCCGGCAGATACAGATAATCAGGATCGAAAGCCGCGACCGCATATAGCGCCTCACGGTCCTGCACGATCAACTCTCCCTTGATGTAGGTGCAGCAGTTCGCTTCACGCAATGATCGCAGCACGCGGTTGATATGCACACCGCTTAACCCGCAGGCATCCCCGATATGCGGCTGCGACAGGTTCAGATGATAGCGGCCATCTACAGCTGCGCCGCCCGCATCCATCCGCGCAATCAGTTCCGCAAACAGGTTTGCGACCCGCTGCAGCGCCCGCATCGTGCCATTGCGCAGGGCCCAGTGCCGGTGGATCGCCGCATCGACAAGGGTCAGCGACCAGATTTGACGGGTAAACTCTGGATCGCCATCAATGATCGTTTTGACGCGGTCATGCGTGATGGCCGCCATCTGCACATCGGTAATGGCAATGATGTCATGGTCCAGCACCTTTAGCGGATAGGCATGCAGGTCGACAAAGTCGCCCGGCACCTGCAGGGCAACAAGGTGATGCCGCGCGCCATGCTTGCGGCCGACCTGTATCCGCCGGCCGACAATGCCGTCGATCAGTAACAGGCTGTGATCCAGCGGCTGCCCGCGCTCGCTGATCACCTCACCAGCGGCACAGTGGCGCAAGGTGGTGAAACCCGGCTCCAACTGTGCCCAGTGCGGCGCGGATAACTGGCGCATCATGCCGATCTGCGGCAGCGGCGTGTTTTTCTGTCTTTCAAGCATGTTCGCGTATGGGTGTCCCCAGCTTCAGCTCTATCGGCGGAAAGGTCACGTTAGGCACATCACTGCGACCCAAGCCGGCAATCGCCCGGGCATAGCTGGTTTCATAATTCCTGATCATATTGGCGACGGTATAGCGCTCCATGACCCGCTGGAAAGGCAAGGCCGGGTCAATCAGCATCGCGCGCCGCAGCGCTGTGGCCAAATCTGGCAGCCGGTCCGATGCGGCAAAAATACCGGCAGGCCCGATCACTTCTTTTGCGGCCCCGTTGTCAATCGCGGCGACCGGAAGCCCCGTCGCCATCGCCTCTATCGCCGCAAGGCCAAAGGGTTCTTCCCAGCAGGGCGTGAACAGCAGGACGGATGCCGCACCGTAAGCCGCAGCCAGATCGTAACCCTGCAAGTGCCCGCCATAGCGGATGGTATCATCTAGGAAAGGCCTGACGCTGCTATCGAAATAATCCGCATTCTCGATCGTACCATAAATTGTCAGCGGCACCCCGGCCATGCGGGCGGCCTGAACGGCCAGGTGGGTCCCCTTGGTTTCCGTAATCCGCCCAGCCCATATGGCAGAGCCATCACCGCCGGGCCGATAAGGCCACTGCGCGGTATCGATTCCGTTGTAGGCGACGGATGCCTCTACCGGATGGCCATCAGGCCACCAGATCCGCAATTGCCGATGAGAGGTCACTGTAAAACGCGACCACGGCGCTGCGCTTTCATGCACGGCCCGGCGCAGCGCATCGAAAGGTGGAATGTGCAGCGATGTCACCATTGGGATGCGATGCACCCGCGCCAAACGCGGCGGGTAGCGATGTAGCGAGTTGTTGTGGATGACATCGAATTTTCCGTCGATCAACGCCTGCGCCGCGCGGGCAAATCCGGCATCGACATGGGCATTCAAGGTGTCCGTGCCGTGATAGGCATGCCAAGGATACCGGCTGTCGTAATGCTCTGGCAAGATCGGGAACAGCTTGACGCCCTGAGGCAACGCATCCGCACTGTCGCCGCTGGCGAAAAGTGTCACATCGTGCCCGGCCTGTGCCAGCGCGGCAACAAGGTGCCAGGAATGCGCCTCCATCCCGCCCATGAATGGGGGCGCGATAGGGTGTCGCACATGGGATACAACCGCAATACGCATCATTCGGCCGCTACGCTGGCGGCGGCGTGCGCCGGATACAAAAGATCCTCCTCCGCCCGGTTCATGCGCGCCAGACGTTCCGCCATGGGTGCATCGGACGGGGCCAGCCCCTGCTGCATGCGCTGGCGATCTTCTAAAATGCGGATCACGCGGCCAGTGGCGGCATAGGGCATGTCTTTGCCTTGGCGGCACAGGGCAAAGTCCGCCTCATTGGGTTCGCGCAGGATGCGCAGGCCGGTGCGGCAATTCTCGATCAGGCCCATCATGCGAAAGGCATTCAGCCAATGTTCCATCGTGCGGTGGCCCCATTTGCTGGCGAAAAGCTCGCTATTGCGAATGACAGAGGCGACGTGATGGATCGGCGGCATGCAGTGATCGTGATACTGATGATACACCTTCGCCCCGCGCACCCACCAGATCGGCAAACCGATCTCTGCCAAAGTGCGGCCAAAGTCCGTATCCTCGCCGCCATATCCTTCAAAGCGTTCATCAAACCCGCCGGACCGGTCCCAATCAGCGCGGGACATGGCAAAATTCAGCGACCAGAAGCAGCGATAGTCATTGCAGGCGCGGCGCGCTTCGTCGGGCGGACCCTGGCGATCGGAATGACGCACTGCGACATCGTCAAAATCGGCATAGCGCCATCCTTCGGCCGCGGCGCCGTCCGGCAAATACATAACCTCGCCCATGTGCAGACCATCGGCTTCGGCCATCTGCGCCGCGTAATCGGCGACAAGGCGGGGCGCGGGAATGCAGTCTACATCCAGAAAAATCAGCATATCCCCCGCGGCTTCAGCAGCAACACGGTTACGCGCCCGGGCCAGCGGAAGGTTGTCGCCGCCGATCATGACCTGCCGGACAGGAAAGGATGTTGGTGGCAGATCGGTATAGGGATCGTCCTGCATCACCCCGATAATCAACTCTTGCGGCTGGCGGGTCTGGCGCGACAAACCTAGCACCACGTTGTGTAAATGCGCCGCGCGGCCGCGGGCCAGGGTCAGGACAGAAACGGGCGCATCGACGGCAGGCAAACGTGTGGTCATGTTCTTGCTCCTAAAATTTCAATTATGCTTCAGCCCGCGCGGGCGGACGGCTTTCAGTCGGGATGGGGGTCGCACCTTGCGGCCAAAGGCGCAGGATCAGATTTTCTAGCCAGGCAGCCGTCAGATTCGCGGCCCCTTCGGTCACGCAGGCACGCTGGCGGGCCGGGTCGTGACTGCCTCTTGCGGCAGCGATGGCCGCGCGCCATTGCTGGACGCTGGATGGCAGGCCCGGCACCGCGTGGGCGACCCCGGCTTTTTGCAGGACACGCGCCTTTTCGACCTGTTCATCGAAATAGCGCCACTCCGGCACGGCAACCCAGGGCTTACCCGCCGCCAACACATGTTGACACGTCGTGTTCCCTGTCGAGGCGACGATGCAATCGGCAGCTGCAATATAATCCGCAACATTGTCGACCCAGCCGTCATGGCGCAGGTTTGAAGGTTCGGTCGCGTGCCAGTCCCGCGCGATTTTGCCAACAGTCAGCCACAGACTGTCTGTCGCCGCACGCGCGCCAACCGCGATGGGCGCTGACGGAAACCCCGTACCGCCACCGCCCGACAGCACCAGAACCACATCCTTGTCGGGCTGGATTTCCAGCCGCTTTCGTGCGTCGGCACGGCTTTGCAAAGCGGTATCGACCCCAAGACCACCAGCGAAAAAGGTCTTTGCCCGCATCGCGTCGTCCCAGTCGTCCTGGGCCAGACAGGCAGCGCTTGGAACCAGAAGTCCCGCCGCACCGTCATAGGCTGCGCGGTGGCCGGGATCGGTCCGCTGTCCGTGCTGCAGCACCTTGACGTGGGGCACCGAACAGATCCGCGCCAGCTGGGCGACTTCAGCCGATACATCGGAAATCATCAGCGCAGGGTTCGCGGTCATGAACCAGGCCGCCATCGTGCCCATGGCCTGCCGGATGCCCGGCCACCCCAATGGCGCACAATGCAGCGTATCAGGCTGCGCGGTAAAATCCTGCGCAGCTTCGGCACCTGTCGGCTCGAACAGTGACGGGATCACCACGATTTCTACGCCCGCCCGCAGGGGCGGGAAAATATCATCACGGGCGCAAAAGATCGTCACAGGACGATGGGCCGGCAGCGCGTTGACGACTGCCGCACAACGTTCGGCATGACCGCGGCCCTGATGGTGCACAAAATAGCCAATCGGGGCCGCCGGAGTAAGTGCGCGTAGCGGGGCGGTCATGATGCCACCTGCAAAACCGGTGCGGCCGTTCGCAATCTTGGCTGGACCGCGCTTTTCGTTTCCGCCAGCCCGAAGGCAGCCAACCCTTCCAGCACACCTTCGGCGAAATCCGCGCGGGCATGATATAGCTGCGGCGATCCGCGCAGATCCGCGATTTCGGGTAGCGCGTTACCGACAACGATGCCCCGACCGCAGGCCAGCAACATATCGACATCGTTTCCGCTGTCGCCCGCAGCGATCACATCGGCGGCCGTCAGACCATAGCTTTGCGCAAGATAGGCAAGCGCCCTGCCTTTGCCGCCGCGCCGCGGCAGCACATCAATCAACCGCCCATGAGATAGAACAACCCGTGCTGTCATCCCGGCATCCCGCAACACAAAGCGCAGCCTGTCCGCGTCAGCGGCGTTGCCAAAACAGCCAAACTTCCAACGCCGCTGTTCAATATCGGACTGCCAGTCCATGCCCGCGGTATTGATGCAGTCGCGGATGATATCGGGGTTCCAGTCACGATCCAGCAATGCCGCATACCCTGCATCCAAGGTCCAGCCGCCTTTGGGCTGACTGCGGTGGATTTCTGTCCCGACCGCGGTGATAAACACATCGGGAACCGGCAAGGACCATTCGCGCAAAACCCGGCGCGCTTCAACGATGGACCGGCCTGTCGCCACTGCGAACAAGCCTGTCCGGCGCTGATGCCATGCTGCAAACCTGGCCGCGGCACGTGCCGATCCGGTCAGCGTATGATCGATATCACTTCCCAGAATATAGGCGGGGCGCCGCGGCGCGCGTTTGGGGGCAATCAGATCCGCACAGATTATAGCGACCTGATCGGCCCAGGCGGACCAGTCAAACAGGCTGATGTTGTCCAGCGCAGCCTGTGCATGTTGATCCCACGCATCTGCGTTAGTCAATAAATTCAACAAGCCCGCCTCGATCACGGCGGAATCTGTCGGATCAAGGGTTACGCCGTGACCGGTACGCGCCAGAATATCAAGCGGCCCCCCGCGATCACCTGCCACCACAGGCACGCCGTGACTTGCCGCTTCCAGCAGGGTTAGCCCGAATGGTTCATGGAACGCGAGGTTGACGAACAGCCCGCGCGTCCGGCGCGCCAAGGTGTAAAGCGATGCAATATCCTGTGGCGCGTGAGACGCCGGAAGCGAAACACGCCCCCGCAGATGCGGTGCTGATAAAATCGCGTTAAGATCTTGCCAGACGGCCGCCGTTTCATCGCTTTCGGTCACACCCGGACCATGCTGGCCTGCAACAATCACCAGATTGGCCCGTTCCTGCAATGCCGGACTGGCCGCATAGGTCCGGGCAAGTTGCTGCAGGTTTTTCCGCGCCACAGGCCGTGCTATTGCCAGGATCAGAGGACGATCAACCTGATCAAGGTCTTGGTCTAGCAGCACACGTGCCGCAGAGTCCGTTGCATGCAAACCGCTTGTCTGATCGACGCCCGGCCAGACACGGTGCACCTTGCCATCGACTTCCAGCCCATAGGCTGACACCTGACGTTCCGCCTCGTCCCGCGAAGAAACGACAATTGCGTCGGCCTTCAGCAACCCTGCGCCTTCCTGTGCAATCCGCGCAGACAGCAGCGGTCCGGCAGCCGTTTTCAGATGGGTCAGTTTGTCGATTGCCAGCGAATGCGGCGTATAGATGAATGGAATGCCAAAACGTTCCTTTGCAGCTGCCGCCATCAGGGCCGCATCGGCAAAATGGGCGTGGATCACATCCGGCCGCACCTCCAGCCCCGCGATCATATCCAGAAAGGCCACTTTCAAGTCCGTCAGTTCAGCGGCAAGCTTTTCCTTTGACAAATACGCATCGTTTATTGTGCGCAGCCGCCGGATGACGAATTTTTTACCGACCTTCTGATACAGCTTGGCGTGATCAAGCCCAAGCGACGGATCATCGAAAGCCCGCGTTACGATAGTTACAGAAGTCACATCGTCCCGCGCGGCCTGCGCCGTTGCGGCACCTAAGATATAGGCGATATGACCGCCCGTATCCTCGGTCAGACCATATTTCACGTGCGGGGCGGTCAGACAGCCGCCTAATGCCAGATGGAAAATGTTCATGTGCAATCCTCTTACGGATCGATAACGTCCCCCCCTCCCCCCGGTTCCAGCCGCATAAAGCAATGCCGCAAACTCTGCTGTCGGCGCTAATGTTTTATGCTAATGATTATCTAGGGTTGCATTGCAAACCGCTATGCAGACGTTAATATTTGTTAAGACCGAAAGATTGAATGCGATGCACCACGGGTCCGACTACCGCTATGTCTTCGTCTGCGGATTGCATCGGTCCGGCACGAGTCTGGTGTCTCGCATCGTTTCTGAATTCCCGGGCGCAGGTGCGATTTCACATGCCGCTGTGCCTGAAAACGAAGGCGCATATTTGCAAGGCGCAATCCCGCATCATGCGCGCAGCGGCATTCCCATGCACTTTGCCACTGATCCTGCCCAGCACATGACCGAAGACCATCCCCTCAACCGGTTGGACACCCGCATCCGCCTGGAACAGGACTGGTCGCCTTGGTATCCGCCGCAATGCCGGTGGCGCGTGGAAAAGTCACCAGTCAACCTGATCCGCATGCGGCTTTTGCAACAGTTATTTCCGATGGCCCATTTCATCGTCGTTCTGCGCCACCCGCAGGCCGTTGCGGCGGCTGTCGCCAAATGGGTCGACACCCCAGTCCCCGCGTTGATCGACCACTGGCTGGACGCTCATGATCTTGCCCTGACGGATATGTCCTATCTGCATGCCGTCACTGTCATCCGGTACGAAGATCTGGTGCGCCGTCCGGCGCAGGTCCGCGCCGGGCTGGCGGCCTTTCTGGATACAACCGCGCCGGACGGAACCAATGACGTCATTCGCGACGGAAACGCCGATTATCCCAACCCGCCAGATATGTCGGCCAACCAGGCCAGCCGTGCCGCGATCTGGGGATACGGCCCGCACTGCAACACCGATACGGCATGGCAATTTGCACCACGCCACCCCTTGCGCGATATCCGTGAAGGTGTCGCGCAAGCATATAGCAGCCAAGACTGATCCTGATACCAGCATAGGCGGCGGGGCTTGCACCGGTGCCTATGCTGCTTCATCCTTTTACAACAACCGCATCCGCTGTCCCTGATGCATCCTAGTGAATATGGAACCTGTGATATGGCGAAAATCCTGACCTCGCGGGTGGACAAGCTGTTATCATCAATGGGGTACGGCTCTCGTAACCAGATATCTGCCATGGGTAAGGCAGGTCAGCTTCGTCTGGACGGGGCACCGGTCCATGATGTCAGCAAGCGGATAGCCATCAGCGCCAATCTGCCGGACCGTTTGCAGATCGCCGGCGAACTGCTGGATCCGCTGCCCGGTGTCGTCATCCTGATGCACAAGCCGCTTGGCGCGACGTGTTCCCACAAAGAAGATGGCACCTTGGTTTATGATCTTCTTCCGCCGCGCTGGCGGCGGCGTAATCCACTGATCTCGTCGATTGGCCGGCTCGACAAGGAAACCTCCGGCCTTTTGCTGCTGACCGACGACGGCGATCTTCTGCACCGCCTGACCAGTCCGAAACACCACGTCAGCAAAACCTACCGTGTCCGCCTAGACCGCCCGCTGTCCGGCACAGAGGGTGAGCTGTTCGCATCCGGCAGCCTGATGCTGAACGGAGAGGAAAAGCCGCTGGAGCCTGCAGACCTTGTCGCCATGTCAGACAAAGAGGCGCTTTTGACCATTACCGAAGGACGCTACCATCAGGTCAGGCGCATGTTTGCGGCAGCGGGAAACCATGTGACGGACCTGCACCGCGAAAGTTTCGGCGCCCTGTCCTTGCCCGAAGATCTGGCAGCGGGTCAGTGGTCTGTCCTGTCTGCCGCGCAAGTCGCATTTATCACAGCCCAGTCGGCGTGATCGGTTTGGACAGCAGCAAAACACACAGCAAAACGTCGCTGCCCCGGCAGGCGAACTATACTTGATACCCACGCACCAAACCGCAAAGATTGCGCAGCAGCAGACGATGCTATGGCGGCCTGCCCGCCGCGCAGGTTATTCGCTACGATACGAGGGACACACCATGTACAGCGCAAACTGCCTTGCCGCCGCCCTGCGCGCAGCTTCGATTGAACAGGGCGACGCGCCGTTTGCGATTGACGCCGGCACCGGACAGGTCACGACCTATGACACGCTTTGGACAAAGGCAGAGGCGATGGCGGGTGCGCTGATTGCGCTTGGCGTGACACCCGGTGACCGGGTCGCGATGCAGGTTGAAAAGTCAGTCGCGGGTCTTGCCTGCTATCTTGGCACAGTGCTGGCCGGTGCGATACATCTTCCGTTGAACACCGGCTATCCCGCCGCAGAAGTATCCTATTTCCTGAACGACGCCGCCCCGCGCGTGTTTATCTGCGACCCGGCAAAGCTTGACATCATGACACCCGTGGCGCGGGACGCCGGGGTCAGTCACGTTCTGACACTGGATGCAAACGGCGCTGGCACCCTGCCCGATGCCGCCGCTACCGCAATCCCGCTGACGCAGGCTGTCGCACGGACAAAGGACGATCTGGCCGCATTTCTTTACACCTCTGGTACGACAGGGCGTAGCAAGGGCGCGATGCTGACTCATGGCAATCTGACGTCGAATGCGGCGACGTTGTGCGAACTGTGGCAATTCACAAATAAGGATGTGCTGATCCACGCCTTACCCGTGTTCCACACACACGGCCTGTTCGTGGCAATCAACGTCACGCTATTGGCCGGAAGCGCGATCATTCTGCACCCCAACTTTGACGCAGCCGCCGTTCTGGCAGATTTTCCGCGTGCGACCGCCTTGATGGGCGTGCCGACCTTTTACACCCGCCTGCTGGATCAGCCGGGATTGACGAAAACCGCCTGCGCCGGGATGCGCCTGTTTGTGTCCGGCTCTGCCCCGATGTTGCTGGATACGCATCTGAAATGGGAACAACGCACCGGACATACCGTGCTGGAACGCTATGGGATGACCGAAACCTGCATGAATACCTCGAACCCCTATACCGGACAGCGCAAACCGGGCACCGTGGGTCTGCCCCTGCCGGGCGTTGAACTGCGCCTTGCGAACCCTGACGGCACCCCGCCGACAAAGGGCGACCCCGCAGGTATCGAAGTGCGCGGCCCGAACCTGTTCAAGGGCTATTGGCAAATGCCGGAAAAAACCGCCGCCGATATGCGCGCCGACGGCTGGTTCATCACAGGCGATATCGGCCAGATCGACGATGACGGCTATGTCTCGATCGTAGGCCGGTCAAAGGACATTATCATCTCTGGTGGATACAACATCTATCCCAAGGAAATCGAAGGGGTGATCGACGACATCGCTGGCGTGGTGGAAAGCGCGGCCTTCGGCGTCCCGGACGCTGACTTTGGCGAAAGTGTTGCCGTCGCCGTTGTGCTGGAACCCGGCGCGCAGGTGACGCCGGATGGGATCAAACAAATGATTGCATCGCAACTGGCACCCTACAAACAACCTCGGCACATTCAAATCCTTGCCGCGCTACCGCGCAACACAATGGGCAAGGTCCAAAAGAACCAGCTGCGCGACACCTTTACAGCCTAGCAGGCGAATAATGCCCAAACCAGCCAGCGGCAGGTGAACGCGCTGCTTAGGCAAGGTGTATCGCCCCTACGCGCTGCACTGGCGGATAAGCGCTGATCTGGCAAATATAACACACTGTTTTAAAACGTTCATTTTGACGCCACCTGTGCCCCCGCATAGGGTGCCGCCATGATGAACACCACCTCGCGCACGACCTTATCCTATCTGTACTGGCCGCTTGTGGTTACCGCCCTTGGCCTTTGCGCCGGTGCCCTGCTGGGCTGGCAGGCCGAAGGGACGATGTCGGGCGTTGCCAGCTATTTCGTCATCTGCGCCGTGCTTGCGGTGCTGGAAATTTCGCTGTCCTTTGACAATGCGATCGTGAATGCGAACAAGCTGAAAAGCATGACGCCGATCTGGCGCCAGCGTTTTCTGACCTGGGGCATCATCATCGCAGTCTTTGGCATGCGCATCGTTTTTCCCCTATTGATTGTCGTGATCGCTGCCAAGATCGGCCCAATCGCCGCGATCAAACTTGCTGCGACCCAGCCCGATGATTACGCACGCATCATGCAAGGGGCGCACCTGCCCATCGCCGCTTTCGGCGGTACGTTTTTGATGATGGTTGCGCTTGGCTTTTTCTGCGATCCGGACAAAGACGTGCATTGGTTCGACTGGATCGAAAGCCGCCTTGCTGCCTCTGCCTCGATCAAGGGGCTGGAAGTCGCCTTTGTCCTGATCCTTCTGATCGGCTTTTCGCGCATGCTGCAACCCGCCGAATCCGATCTGTTTTTGCGATCCGGAATCTATGGTCTGCTAACATTTCTGCTGGTCGACACACTTGGCGCGGTGCTTGACCGCCCCAGCACCGCCGCAAAAACTGCTGCACAAGGCGGACTTGGCGCATTTCTATACCTCGAAGTGCTGGATGCATCGTTCTCCTTTGACGGTGTCATCGGTGCCTTTGCGCTAAGCCAGAACCTGTTTGTTATCGCCATCGGCCTTGGCATCGGCGCAATGTATGTGCGCGCCATGACCATCATGTTGGTGGAACGCGGCACGCTGGCGGAATATCGTTATCTAGAGCACGGCGCGTTCTATGCAATCCTGGCGCTGTCGATCATCATGTTCACACAGACCCTGGTTCACATCCCCGAAACCATCACCGGACTGGGCGGCGCGGTGTTGATCGGCCTGTCTCTTCTTGCATCGATGCGCTGGAACCGGTCGAACCCGGCCTAGGCGGCCGCCAAAATCGCCTTGATCTGATCCCCAAGAGAGATTGGATCGAACGGCTTCACGATCACATCCAGCGCACCTTTATCGATCAGTTCGCGCCGCTCGTGCGGCTGTGCCCGCGCGGTCATGAAAATGATCGGTGTATGCGCAAATCCGGGGACATCGCGAATGGCAGCCATCAGTTGCACACCGCTCATCTTTGGCAGCATCATGTCGAACAACATCGCATCGGGTTTGAACTCTGGTGCCAGACGCAACGCATCGGCCGCGTTTTCACACTGCAACAGCTCGAAACCGCCAGCCATTTCGATCGACATGGACGCAATTTCCAGAATATCGAGGTCATCCTCGACATGCAGCAGGCGGATGGTGTCAGACGTCATTCAGATGTGCCTCCGGCGGATCGGATCAGTTTGACCGGTGCGGCCTTGTTAGCGGCCTTTGGAAACACCACAGTCACAGTCGTCCCCTGCCCTTCTATACTCGTTAACTCTACCGTGCCGTTATGGCTTTCGATAATGCTCTTCACAATGCTCAATCCAAGCCCGGTGCCACCGGACCTGGCCCGCGCGGATTTACCGACTTGTGTAAAGCGGTCAAAGATACGTTCCACAGCGCCAGCAGGGATGCCGACACCGCGGTCCACAACACTGATGGCAAAGCTTTTGGACCGGCGTTCAAGTTTCACGTCAATCTGCGCCCCGGTTGACGAAAACTTGCAGGCGTTGGAAATCAGATTCGACAAGACCTGATGAATCCGGTCTGCATCAAAATGCGCCCAGGCTGGGGCGCCGTCCGCTTTGAGGTTTATTGATACATCGAACCGGCTGGCAAAGCCTTCGTTGGCTGTCACGGCCTCTTTCACGGTTTGCGTTAAATCGCGCCGCGCCATGTCGTAATCCATCTGCCCGGCGGCCATCTTTTCCAGATCCAGAATGTCATTCACGATCAGAACCAGCCGGTCGGCGTTGCGATAGGCGATGTCCAGCAAATCGCTGGTCTTTTTCGTCAGCTCGCCCGCTGCACCTGACCGGATCAGACCCAGCGCGCCTTTGATCGATGTCAGCGGGGTGCGCAGTTCGTGGCTGACTGTGGCAACCAATTCGTCTTTTGTACGGGCAATCGCCACCGATTCCGTCTGGTCCCGCAGAACCACATACAATCGCGGCTGCATTCCAGCCGCTTCGATCAATTGCACCTCGGCCAGATAGGGCACATCGCGATAGCTGGCAGGAAACGAAAACTCTGTGATCTCTTTGGCTTTTAGCGCCGCAACCTGCCGCTGCACCAGACAACGATCATACAGCATATCGACCGCGAAAATGCGAATTTCCGCCAGCTGCAACCGGTTCCAATTGAACATCTTGGCCGCTGCATCATTGGCAAACACCAGATTGTAGGTATCGAGGCAGACCATAAACAACGGCTCTGACAGCAGGTTCAAACTGGTCATCGCATCGCGTGCCGCTGTTGATACCTTTTGGGCGCTGATATCGGAATGAACGCGCAGACTGCCGCGGTATTGGCCCGATTTGCTGACAAGCGGCACACAGGTCATGCGGGTCCACAGCACCCGGCCATCTTTGCCGGTGATGCGCGTCTCTCCTGTCCATTTGCTGCCGCGCTTCATATCCGCTTCGACTTCGGCATATGTCGCGGCATCGGCAACGTGGTGCAGCAAGCTTAGCGGATGCCCCATCAGATCGCTGCGGTCATATCCGGTCAGCTGCAACAACCGTTCATTCGCAAAACTGATCTTGCCGTCCTGATCGGCGCGCAGCACGATAGCATGCGCCTCCAACGCCGAGGCATCAACCGATGGCACCTGCGCCGACGCATCACCGCGCCGCCAAATAAAGGCAGCAGCCAGTGCCGCGACGCAAGCCGCTAAACTGATCCGGTCCAATGGCCAGGCGCGCCAGATGAAAATACCGCTGCATACAGCAATGAAACTCTGCAGACCTAACCTTGGATACCTGATGAAATCGCGCATTAAAAAGTCCGACGATAAAGGATGTTAGCAAGTAAGAGAAAGCGAAGCCGTTTTAATAATATTTAATAGAGTTATAACCGGTTTAAGGCGAGTTTATGACTTGGCCGTGTGAAAGACGTGTCCGCAGTCCGAAACTTTAACACCGTGAAACCAATATGATTATTTATCCGATGCGTATGCGTAGCGCATGGTTAACGTGTGGGTCAACTCTGTCAGACAGCGCCAGCAAGATCCGGCTGTTTGCGCGCATCTTTTAGCGGCATATTGCCGTCGCCGTCCCAATCCTGGTCCGTTGCGACGGGGCATGTGAAATAGAACGTTGTGCGCACGTCAGGCTCGCTTTCGAATCCTATGGTGCCGCCCATCCGCTCTACAATCTGCCGGGAGATATTGAGCCCCAGACCGGTGCCGCCCTTTTGCCGGGTGTCCGAACTATCTGCTTGCGAAAAGGCGCCAAAGATCCGGTCGCGGAACGCATCGGGCACGCCGGGCCCGCGGTCGGTGACTTCAAACCGGACCATATCACCCACCACCGAAATCTGCACCGCGACCGCTGTCTTGGGCGGCGCAAACTTGCAAGCGTTCGACAAAAGGTTGCTCAGGACTTGGGCAATACGGTTTTCGTCCGCCAGCACATGGGCACCGCCGGACATATCAATCAGGCGGAACGTCAGTGCGCTTTTCAGCAGCAAAGGCCGGTTGCTTTCCAAGGCAACGGACACCAGATCACTCGCCCCGATACTGTCGAGGTTAAATTCCATCTTCCCGGCCGAGATTTTTTCGAGGTCCAGAATATCATTGACCAAATTGATCAGCCGGTCCGTGTTTGTCGTAGCAATTTCCAAAAGCCGCGTCACAGGTCCGCTCTTCTCTTCCAGCTTTTTAGTGCCCATCAGCCCCAGCGCGCCCTTGATGGACGTCAGCGGCGTGCGCAGCTCGTGGCTGATTGTCGCGATGAATTCGCTTTTGATTTTTGCCGCGCGCTTTTCTGTCGTAATATCATT
This sequence comes from Loktanella sp. R86503, assembly GCF_042466455.1. NCBI lineage: Bacteria > Pseudomonadati > Pseudomonadota > Alphaproteobacteria > Rhodobacterales > Roseobacteraceae > Loktanella > Loktanella sp. R86503. The sequence goes on along the minus strand of NZ_JAXHCI010000001.1, from coordinate 22,119 downwards.
TATCTGGACGATATAGATTTCCATCGCTTGCGCGGGATCGAATGCCCAGGACACCTTGACTAGGCCCCACCGCTCTTCACCATCGGCGCAGCAAATCAGATGTTCGCCGCGATAATTGCCGTGGGCATCGCCCCGCAATGTCATAATCGCTTCCATAAAACTGTCACGCTCGGCCGGCGACAACATCAGGCTCAGATGGCCGCCGGTCAGCTTGTCTTCGGGGTAACCTGTGATCGCACTTAGCGCGCCATTTGCACGCAGCATCGTCCCGTTGCCGTTCGTGATGGCCGTGCCGACAGGGGCGCGTTCGATCACAAGGTCCAGCAGCTCTTGACCGTGTTTGATCGCAGTCTCTGCCGCGCGCAGGGCTGTGATATCGGTTTGTGCACCGACCAGTCGCAACGCAGTCCCGTCGGCATCCCGTTCCACGATGACTGCATCGGACCGCAGCCAGCGATAGGACCCGTCCGCCATGCGAATCCGAAATTCGGAAACGGATCGCGGCGTATTGCCCAAAATTGCATCCCGATCTGCCGCCTGAAGCGCAGGCAAATCATCGGGATGGACCCGCGAAAAGAAATGCGCCTGCGTGTCGATTTCACTGTCCAGGGGAACCCCCATCAGGCGCCGCCAGGTTTCCGACACGACGGACGTATTGCTGCGCAGATCAACATCAAAGACGCCGATTTCAGCACCTTGCAGCGCAAGGTTCCAACGCTGTTCGGTATCGGTCAGCGCCTGCAGCGACGTCGCTTCCTTTGTAATGTCGCGCAACAGCACAGATTGCACCCGCATCCCGTTGCTGCGCCGCCAGACATTCGTCTGCATTTCCAGCTTGCAGACCTCTCCGTTGCGCATAGCGTGGGCGGCGCAGGGTTGACCATCACCTTCGCAGGGCTCGTCCTGCACGACAAAATCCGACAGGGCACGGCCCGTCAGTTCTGCTTTTTCGACACCTAAAATTGCACAACTGGCGGCGTTCGCCGATCGCACAATGCCTTCGCTATCCAGTTGCATTACGCCAAACACAGAGTTTTCGATCACCGCACGGTTTTGCTGGGCCCGATCGGACAGCGCCCGCGTCTTGCGTTCGACCAAAGCGTTGATTTCGTTTTCTCGGTTCGACAGCATCCGCAGGTATCGCCAGACCAGATAGCTCATGCCCAGACCGGATATCAGCACAATCAGCGGCAAATAACTGACATGCGCCTTCTGAAAGGCTGCCGTTCCCGTCCAAGTGACGGTCCATGCCCGCCCATAGACATCAATCGTCTGCGTGCGGGTAAACGGCGAATTTATCGCAGGTTTGCCGGCGTTAAAAATTGTCTCTCCCGCATCCTGTACCGACACCGCATAATCGCTATCGCCATCACCATTTGGGAACAAATCATGTAACCCGTCGTCCATGGTAAAGGGGGCATAGACCCAGCCGACATGCGTGGCGATGCGGCTTTGCTGCGTGTCCGGGATCGGGCTGTGATCATAGACCGGGCGAAGCAGCAGGGCACCGATCTTGCTGTTTTCACCCTGCACCAATCTGATTGGCGCTGTCAGCCGCGGCAGCCCGCTGTCGCGTGCCGCAAGAGCTGCGGTGCGGCGGTTTTCTTCGAAACTAATATCAAGCCCGCGCGCGGCGGCATTCGTGGACATCGGTTCGATGAACCGGATAATCATCTTGTCAGTGCGCCCGGTCTGGGGGTGCACGACCAGTTCCGGCTCGCCCCCTGCCCGCGCGTCGTCCAAAAGGTTTAGCAGTTTCGGGCCGTCCGTTGGCAAAACAAAGCCCAGTCCCAGAACGCCCGGCAGCGTTTGTTCGATATTCAACGCTTCAACATAAACAGCCCAATCCTGCGCGGAAACATCGTCAGACGCTTCATAGAAGGCCGCAAGAGAATTGAGGCTTAACAAATAGCTGTCCATGCGCATGGTCAGGGCATCGCGGCTATCGTTTACGATGGCCGAAAAAGTCTGCTCCCCTCGCCGCTGCCCGATCTGATGCGCATAAACGGCCAGCAGCAGTGTCATGACAACACACGCCAGTGCGATTAGCACATGAATGCGAAAAGTGGACTTACCCGACATCTTTTAACTACTCATTCCTCGCCCTTCTTTGAAGGCTTTGCCGAACCTTAGCGCACGGCGGCTGAAACGCGACCATGCATCCCCAGTTTGGCCGCAAGGTGTGACATTTCTAGGGAAGGTTGTATCTTAAGTGCATCTTAAGATCGTTTAGTTTACACCAATAAATTGTATATCGCCCTTACTAATTTCTTAAGGTTGCCCCAAAGGAGCCACAATCTCCTCGCCATATGGGATCAATAGAAAATCTTGCGCGGCCTGCATACCGCGCTTGGCAGAAAGGCCCGACCATGAAAATCCTGGCAGTCGATGACGACCCCTTCATCTTGGAACTGTTGAAAGAAATCATCGGTCATATCGGCGATCATACTCTGGAAACAGCCGAATCCGGCCCCGACGCGCTTGCCATGATGCGCGAAGCAGACCGTTTCGACTGCATCCTGCTTGATTTCCAGATGCCCGTTATGAACGGTGTCGAAGTGTGCCGCGCCTTGCGCACGCTTGATGGCTACGATCAGACACCTGTCGTGATGCTGACGGCCATGTCGGAAAAGCGGTATATCGATGCAGCCTTCCTTGCGGGGGCCACAGATTACATTAACAAGCCTTTCGAAATTTCCGACTTGCGCGTGCGTCTGGGCGTCATTGGATCACTGGTCGCGGCGCGCCGCGACAGCGGCACCAGCCTTGCGACGACACCGTCCGGTCACAGAACCGGCACCGAAAACACGCCCCTGTCACTTCACAAGCCGTTTGAAATCAGGGACATCGACGGCGTGGTCGACGTTGTGGCGCTTGAAAACTATGTCTCGAAGCTGTCTCGGTCGCGCCTGTTCGGGTCTAGCGTTTTTGCCGTTTCGATCCGCCGCATCGAACAGCTTTTCATGCAGGCCACGCCCTTTGATTTTCAATGCATGATCGTCGACGTCGCAGAGGCGCTATCCGATACGCTGGGCCAGCGCAATTTCATCGCGGCCTACGCCGGCAACGGATCGTTTGTCTGCGTTGTCGAAGGGGCTAAAATCTATAACTATCCGGAATTCACTGACCAGCTGAACCTAGCCATTCAGCGCCTTGAAATGCATAGCAGCGATGGCACCCGCCTGCGGCTGCGCGTCAGCACGGGTCAGGCCAGCCGCATCATGTGGCAATCGGGCACAACCGCCCTTGATTTGCTGTCCCATGCTGTCAATAGCGCCGAACAGGAAGCTGTCCGCGCCGAAAAGCAGCTGGACGATTTTTGGTATGGGGGGGCAACGGCCTGATGAATTCCAGCGCCTTTGATGCGGGCATGTCCCGCCTGAAAAAGCGTTTTGTACAAACGCATTACGAAAGGCACGACCGGTTGGAGGATCTTGTCGCAGTGATGCAGCAGGCCAATCCGCCTACCGGTGCCGTGCAGGAGGCAGAAAGTATTCTGCACAAGATCGCGGGAACTGCCGGATCGGTCGGGTTCACGGAACTGGGCGAAGCTGCCTTGCAGCTCGAACTATTCATCCGCGATCAGACCCATACCGATCATGTTGCCATCGCTCAAAGACTGGACGCTTTCCTCGATGTCTCGCTCGCGTTTTGCGATCCGATTGAACAGCTGATGCCGCAAGCTCCACAAGATGCTTTTGCCAAAGTGTCCGGTACGCAGCACTGAATTTTGCGCCTCTTCTCCAAGTTAGCTGCTGTCAGGCTGAATGGGCCCGGACCTGCACCAGTTTGATTCCCGGATCCTGCGCAACAGCCGCGGCAGTTAGGCGGTGGACCAAATGTTGCTGGACGTAGTCAGCAACAAAACCTGACCTGGCCCCCAAAACCAGAATTCCGTCCTGCAGGTCGATTTGCACCAGCTGCGCAAACCACGCCGTATAAGTAGCGGGGTGATCCTGCAAAAGCTGCTCTGCCACCGCGGACCAAAGGCTTCCGTCACGAACCGGCGCGGCTGCCGGGCGCAATTGAACGACATTGCTTTGCGGCACATCAATTGGGGCGGTCGTCGGCGCGGTCATTCTGGCGACAAAATCCGGGCCGATGTCATCCCAGAACGATTTGGTCGCGATCAGAACCTGCGGCAGGTCGATCCGGTGTTCGGCCACCCTGCCCCGTGCTGCCGGCCGCGATACCGTCAGCCAGCCCAGCGTGCGCATCGCTGACATCTCTCTTTTTGCGGTTCGTTCGGTAACGCCCCACATCCGCGCTATTTCACGTTGTCCTACGCAAAACGTCCCGCTGCGCCAATTATAACGTGTCGTGATCAACAAACTTAGACGCAGTGCCAGCCGCGATTCCAGGCTGCCGCCTTGAGCCGCCAGCACAAGCAGCGCAGATAGAATATCATATTTGACGGCACCCGCGTGCTGTCCTGCTGGTTTCCTGACTTGCACGTGCGTCCCCTGCCTTTGCGCCGCGGCCTGCGTGATAGGATGCGATGGTGTCCCTGCGTTTATCGCAAGAATCATTTTTAAACGCTATTCCCGACCTCTCGCTTATTAGCGTTGGAAAGCTGGGCGCTGTCAACGATTCATCTGCCGCCCTGCCCTTTTCCAATCTTCAAAAAATTAAAGAAGGGTTTGAATTGGTATAGGGGGTCATGCTGAGCGTCACCCCAATTGATCGAAATGTCCCATCAACCGGCTGTAGGAGCCTTTTGCATGTCCCCCCAAATGCTGTGGCCGGGCCGAAGTTGCGGGGGCATCAGTGGCAAACTTGATTCGGAACCAACTGCCCTTACCCGCTTGGCTTTTCACCCTGAAACCTTATCCGCGGATAAGGTCCGTAATTCATCATCTATGATATCGACAAAGAACGCAAATTCAGCGTAAATCACAAACAATGGAATTTTAGCGTCCGAGGGAACATGCTGACTCACACCGATCTAAAAGAGATCCATACCAGATCGCTTAAGATGCAAAGCTGGATTCGCCAGCAGACCTTCTCTCCTGAAAGCACGAAGACGCTGCGACGGTTTTCGTCATGGGAGGTGTCAGAGCTGATCCTTGGGATGAACCAGTCGACGTTTCGCGGCCGGATGGCGGCGGATCCGACGCTGCCCGATGGTCTGGTCGAACCGGACGGGCGTCAGCGGTGGTTCACATTGGACGAGGTAAACACGATGCGGCGCAAGCTGAAGGTGAAGGGGAAGTCCCTGATGCCGCCGCGCCCCGGTGGCCGCGCCTTTCGCACGGCGATTGCCAACTTCAAAGGTGGCGCCGGCAAATCGACTGTCGCGCTACACTTTGCCCACGCCGCTGCATTGGACGGTTACCGGGTGCTTTGTGTGGACTTTGACCCGCAGGCTACGCTGTCCCATTCCATGGGCCTGACTGATGTCAGCGAAGAACAGACCGTTTGGGGCATCATGGCGCGCGATCTGGTGCGTCAGACCGAAGCCGCAAATGCCGCGCCGAAGGCCGCGGCAAGTGGCACCGCCCTGCCCCGCCGTGCGATCCCGTCCAGCATCACCGACATGGGGTTGCAAGATTTGCGGATTGCCGACTTTATCCAGCCGACAAACTGGCCGACGATCGACATCATCCCGAGTTGCGCCAATGCGGCCTTTGTTGAATTTGCCTCGGCCCAGTATCGCCACCTGAACCCGGAGTGGTCGTTCTTTGCCGCCGTGTCGCGGTATCTGGATCAATTGCCGGACGACCAGTGGGATTTGATCATTTTCGATTGCCCCCCTGCGATTGGCTATCAGTCGATGAATGCGGTTTTTGCAGCCGACATGCTCTATATCCCGTCGGGTCCGGGGTATTGGGAATATGACAGCACCACATCTTTCGTTGGTCAGCTGTCAGAAGCGCTGGAAGATTTGGCGCATGGATTTGGACAGACCTTATCCGCGGATAAGGTTTCACTGCCCAAAGAATTCGTCGACGTTCGGTTTCTATTGACCCGGTTCGAGCCTGGAAACGATCTGCACCGTGCGATGTATGATGCATTCGGTAAGGTCTTTGGCGAAAGACTTGCGGTGCACCCAGTTGAGATGACCCGTGCCGTCGAACAGTCTGGCCGTTTCCTCGCCTCGGTTTACGAGATGGATTACCGCGATATGACCCGTGAAACCTGGCGCCGTGCGCGTGGTAGTTTCGATCAGGCCTATACGGAATTCCGCGCGACGATGCTGGCCGCCTGGCCGCAGATCAATGACTGAAACCTTATCCGCGGATAAGGTTTTGCACCTTATCCGGAAGGAGACACATTATGAGCCGTAAGAAACGTATCTTTGATATAGAGCTGCCGGACGAACCTGCGCCGCGTGTCGATACGCCCGCCCCCGCCCCGATGCCCAACGTGCAGCGCCGTGGTCCGATGGCAAGCGCCATTGCAGAAAACGCAGAGGCATTGCAGGCCCGCGCCTCCGCCGTTGCGGCGATCAGGGAGGAGAATGACGCGCTAGCCCATGAGTTTGTCGCGCTGCGCGAGGCTGGGCATGTGGTGGTCATGGTGCCGCTGGATGATGTGCACACCCATTTGCTGGTTCGGGACCGTATGCCCGGTGAAGATTTTGAACTGGCGGATCTGATAACTTCGATCAAGGAACTGGGGCTGTCTAACCCGATCCGCGTCGCCGAACGCGGCGATGGGGCAGGCTACGAACTGGTGCAGGGCTTCCGGCGGTGGTCTGCCTATAAGGCGTTACAGGCAGAAGGCGAGGGGGATTGGAGCCGAATTCCGGCGCTGGTTTTGCCGGCGAGTTCTGACGTGTCGGGTTTATACCGGCGGATGGTCGATGAAAACGTCATTCGCAAAGACCTGTCGTTTGCGGAGATGGCGCAGGCGGCGATGAATTACGCTGGCGATCCTGGGACGGACGCGAATGATTTGAAGACTGCCGTCGGTCGGCTGTTTCAGTCGTCGCCGTATTCTAAGCGCAGCTATATCCGGTCATTTGCGCGGGTTCTGGATGCCCTAGGGTCGGTGTTGCATTACCCGACCGAAATTCCACGTGTTCTGGGTGTCAGGTTGGCGCAGGAAATTGAATCCGAGCCGGGAATTATCGGCCGTATTAAAGATGAGCTTCACGATTGGGATAATCGTTCGATCGTCGATGAGTTGGGCGTTCTGCGCCGGTACGTTGGGTTAGATCAGTACGAACTCCCGGACCCTGACGCGCCGCCGATAAAGAAGTCGCGCAGTGTGGCTGCGGATGCGGGAAAGACAAAGACGACCTTTGATTTGCGCACGCGGCAGGGGCGCGTGAAGTGCACGGCTGCCGTCGGCAGGCTGGAAATCAAGGTCGACCGCGATTTTTCGACGATGGATCGGGCGCGGTTGGAGCGTGCGATTGCGGCTCTGATCGATGGCTTGGACTGAAAACCTTATCCGCGGATAAGGTTTCGGTGGTGTGTCGGCGCAAGTCGATTGGCGCAAGGACGGCTTCGTGGTACTATTATTGGGCAGGGCGGTGCAGGGTGGCCTGTACTGCCCTTTTTTATTATATTTTACAACGAGTTAACTCAAAAGTGCCTGATGCTTTGCTGTGATACGTTAATTTTCGATTAAATCGGGTTCGTCCATATTTCTGCCTGATTTAAGAGCTACCGTTAAGTCAAGCCGCCAAACCCGTTGGTCGCACTGTTGGCTGCAAAAGCGCCGTACAACCTGAACCGGAGCCTAAATGCTTAAGCCTGCGCAAAATGATTCCCCCGTGGGAGGGGGCCGGTTTGATGACCGAAGCGCGTGGCTGGAAACGGTGCAGGCATTGTTTGACCTGGGTAGGGGGCGGCTATGGTTAGATTTTTAAGCAGGCTGAACCGGATCAACCGGGAACGTTTTATGTTGCGTAATCTGCAGGATTATTCCCGTGCAGTGAATACGTTGACATGGCAGCGTCAGATCATCTTTTTCGGCGTGGCGCTTTTGACTGGCTGGTTCTTTTCGCCGGTGCTGGCGACGCTGTTCTTTATCACCAGCATGCTGTGCGAATTCGCCGATCTGTCACTGGCGCGCCGAGTCAAAGGTTTAAGGCCGCAAGACGAATCTGGCATTTGGCGGGTTTACCTTGGCTATCTGGGTAACACGGTCGTCAGCACGCTGGCGATCTGCAGCTATTCGGTTTGGGTTGCGGGGCAATCCAGCGGCGAAGGGTTGTTTACCTCTTTGTTCATCCTGTTCTCTGGCGCGCTTTATGCGGCGATGAACAACCACCAAATCGCCAGCATTCTGGCGACCCGGCTGACGCTTTATGGCGTGGCATTTTTCATCATGACTTTGCGGGATATCATTCTGTATCGCCCCGACATGACATCGTCATCGTGGCTGCAGTTTTTTACGGTCGTTTTCGTGATGTATTTCGTCGTCGATTGTAGCCGCATTTTTCTGCGGATGTATCGCCAGGATTTGAAGCGGCTTCAGGACCTGAAGATCGAGCATGAGCGGGCAAAAGAGGCGCTTGTGTTGAAATCGCAGTTTGTTGCGGTTGTCAGCCACGAGCTGCGCACGCCGCTGACGTCGATCAAGGGGTCGCTTGATCTGGCGAATTCTGGCCGTTTTGGAGAGCTGCCGCCGCGCGTTGCGCATCTGCTGGGCATGGCAAGCAAGAACAGCGAACGGCTGGCAGCTTTGGTCAACGATCTGCTGGACTTGCAAAAGCTGGAAGAGGGCGAGCTGAAGTTCGATTGCGAAGTAATCGACATGGGCGCGTTTCTGGTCGATGCGATTAACTGGCACCAAGGGCTGGCCGAACGCTATAACGTGGACTTGCAACTGGATGCGCAAGGGCTGACATCGGCTTTCGTTCACAGTGACAAGTCGCGGCTAATGCAGGTGCTTGGCAATATCATTTCCAACGCAGCAAAATTTTCCCCCGCCTTGGGGGAGGTGGATGTCGGTATGAGTGTGCGCGATGACCGGGTGCGGGTCACAGTGCGTGATCACGGCGTTGGCATTCCCGACGGAGCAAAGGATCAGATCTTTGCGCGGTTCATCCAGCTTGATTCATCTGACCAACGTCAATTCGGCGGCACGGGGCTGGGGCTGAATATCTCTCGGGAAATTATCGAGGCGCTTGGCGGGGTCATCGATTACGATTCGACATTGGGTAAAGGAACGACGTTCTACATCGAATTGCCAACTATTCCTGAAGCCGAGGCGAAGGGACAACTGGCGCACAAGAGGCATGGTAAGGACGCCGCGGCGTTAAAGCGCGCGGTGATCTGAAACTGGTTTGGTGTCCGGTCCAAACGATGGACTGGTTATGCCTCTAAATTAGCATGAACTGCTCGGTCAGGTTGTTTTGCAACCAGACCGGGCTATTGGTGCTTGAAGCAACGGTTATCCGACTTTAAACCTGAAAGCCTGATGGTTTATGCAGTTGGCACAGCTTTCCAGTTTTCGGTTTATCTGCCTTGTTCCCCAGTGCCATTGCGTTTTTCGCGCCGTCTTGTTGAGCCTTTAGCGGGTTAAGCCGCTGAATTTAAGCAGAAAAGGGGATGAACTTGGTCGACTTTGCCGCAGGGTGCCTTGCATTGGCTTATTTCTTGATGATTGCTGCGGCGACAAAGCAGCATTTCAATTCGGATAAATATCCTTGGGGTATGCATTTAATCTCTGTCCTATCGCTGATCGGCGTGTCGTTCTTTATGTATACTGCTTTTCTGTTGACGCTAAGTCAGCCTGTGGTTGTGATTGCGTTGATTGTGGCGGCCTTTGCGCTGTTTGTCTGGGCGACGCGGCATAGCAATCAAAAGCAGTTGGGGCTGGCATTCGCTGAAGATTTCAAAACCAGTGGAATCATTACCACGGGCCCGTGGCAATATGTGCGCCATCCGTTTTATGTATCCTACATCATCTTTTGGATGGCCTGCGCCATTGGCACCGTGCACGTCGTATCGATCATCGTCTTTGCGGCTCTGCTTTTCATCTATGTCTATTCCGCCCTGCGCGAAGAAGCCTGGTTAAGGGGCGGTGACCATGGCAGCACCTATGTCACTTATCAGCGCAGCACCGGTTTCTTTCTGCCCACCCGTGTGATGAGGAAGACATCTTGAGCGCCAAACGGTTCGAGATCGGTCAGGCGCAAAATCAGGAAGACTTGAATGCGATCGGGGCGTTTCGGTATCGCTGCTATCTGTCCGAAGGCATGATTGCACCGCATGACGGGGCGTGTTTTCTGGATGAATACGACGATCTGGCGACCTGTCAGGTGTTCCGGGTCCGGTCGCAAGAGGAGATTGTCGGCACCATCCGCCTGCATGTTTTGACCAAAGAGCATCCGAAGTCGGCAACGATGTCCGCATTTTCCGACGTGCTGATGCCGAAGATTGACGCCGGAATGACCATGATTGACGGGGCCCGGTTCGCTGTAGAGCCGGGTCTGGGGGCCTTGCGGCTGTCGATCGCACGCCAGACGCTTCGGCTTTATGCGACGGTGGGAGAACAGCACGCGGTCGATTATGGTGTTGCCGCAGTGGCAGAGGACCGGGTCGAATTTTACCGGCGGCTTTACGGCTTTGATCAGTTGAGCGATCCGCGCAGTTATGGCGGGCTGAACAAGAAGCTGGTCCTGATGGGTGTCGATCTGTAGATCGCAACTGGCTGTGTTGCGGTAGGGAAGGGCCCCGATGAAACAAGATCAGGAGCTTCGGATCGATTTTGTCGAAGGTGCGGTCGCGCACCGTCTGCGGTTTGGTGGCGGGCGCGGGCAACCGTTGGCCAAGGCGATGGGCCTGACGGACGGGCGGACACCGACGATCGTGGATGCGACGGCCGGGCTTGGGCGCGATGCGTTTCTTCTGGCGTCGCTTGGCGCACAGGTCACGTTGATCGAACGGTCCGAAAAGATGCATGCGCTGCTGGCAGACGGGCTGGCGCGAGCTGGCGCCGAAGGCGGTGATCTGGCCGAGATTACGGGCCGCATGACGCTGTTGCTGGGTGACGCTAAGGCGTTGCTGCCCGGACTGGAGGCGGATGCGGTGCTGGTCGATCCAATGCACCCCGAGCGAAAGAAATCCGCTTTGGTCAAATTGGAGCTGCGTCAGGTCCGAGAGATTGTCGGTGAGGACGATAATGCGCTGGAGTTGATGCAGGTCGCACTGGAACATGCCCGCAAAAGGGTCGTTCTGAAGTGGCCGCAAAAGGCGGCTTCGATCCCCGGGTTAAGGCCGTTTTCGCATCAAATCCTTGGCAAAACGACGCGGTATGACGTGTTCATGAAGGGGTGACGGCGTAAGTCGCCAGAAACATGGCGACCGCACTTTGTGCCGTTGCCGCGATGTCCTGCGGGGGGGGCGGTGTTTCAGCTTTGGCAAACAGGCGGCGGCGCCAAAGGCCGGCGGTGCAAAGCTCGACGAACTGATAGGCGGCAAGCGGCAGGTCCGGAATGGTTAGAGTGCCTTGCGCGACTTCGTTTTCCAGCATGGCCAGCAGTACCGCGTGACCTTTGGCAGCACCGGATTCGTAAAAACGAGTGCCGATATCGGGGCGACGTTCGGCGATGGCAATGACAATCCGCTGCGCTGCGATGACGTCATCCGAACAAACCGCCGTAGCGAGTGTGCGGCCAAAGGCAGCAAGGCGGTCGGCCAGCGGGGCAGGGCCCTGAACGCTGCTTTGCAGGTTTTCGAACATGGCTTCGCGGCGGTTTTCGACCAACGCTTCGAACAGGTCTTCTTTGCTGGGGAAGTAGACATAAAGCGTGCTTTTGGACACGCCCGCGGCGGTGCAGATGTCTGACACGCTGGCCGCATCAAATCCCATTTGCATGAAAACCTGTGCGGCACCCTGGATAATGGCGGCGCGTTTGTCCGGGTTTTCCCCTGCGGCATGGCGCGGGGTGCGGGGGCGTCGGGGTTTTGATGCTGCTTTTCCGGTCATGCTTTGCATATAATCGAACCAATCGGTTTCATAAAGCCTTGAAGTGCATATGGCTCTGCGCTATCTGCCAAATCGAACCCGGCAGTTCGATCTGATTCTGTATCCCTCTGCTTTTCCCGATGCACGTCTACAGGAGTGTCACCATGGCGCGTCATGATCGTACAATTTCCCCGTCCAGCGAAACACAAGAGGCGCAGGCGGCGGCGGCACCTGTTGCTCCTGCGAAAAGCAAACGCAAACGGATCATCCTTGGTGTGGTGGCCCTGGCCGTAATCGCGGCGGTTTTGGATTTCGGCTATGAATACTGGACGACGGGCCGCTTCATGGTTGAAACCGACGATGCCTATGTCACGGCGGATGTGACGCTGATTTCCAGCCGTCTGCAAGGCTATGTCGCCGAGGTGCCGGTGCGCGAAAATGCGACCGTGCAGGCGGGCGACGTTTTGGTAAAGCTGGATGACGGCGATTACACGATTGCGTTGGAAGTGGCCGAAGGGCGCGTTGCATCCGCCGGCGAAACGCTAAACCGGATCGATGCGCAGATTTTGGCGGCAGAGGCTGGTGTGGCTGCGGCGCAGGCGCAGCATGATATGGCGATTGCCCAGCAAAGCGCGGCGCAAAGCAACGCGGTACGGGTGCAAAGCCTGGCCAGCAACAATGTCGCGGCGCAGGCGCAGCTAGATACGGCGACCGAAACGCTGGCGACGGCGACGGCGACGGTGGCCAGCGCGGATGCAGCAATTGCTAGCGCGAATGCGCAGGTGGGCGTGCTGAAAGCGCAGCGCGCCGAGGCGGTTGGCACCCAGCATGAGCTGGAGCTGGCGGTGGATCAGGCGCAGCGCAATCTGGACCTGACGGTTTTGCGGGCTCCTGCGACGGGCACGCTGGGAAATATGACGCTGGAAGCTGGTGATCTGGTCACGGCGGGCGCGCGCCTGGCTGCGCTGGTGCCGCTGGAAAGCCTTTATATCAAGGCGAACTTTAAGGAAACGCAGATGGCGGGAATCGCGGTCGGCGCAACCGTTGGCATCACGATTGATGCGCTGCCTGATGCCACATTTGAAGGCACCGTTGAATCAATTGCGCCTGCAACGGGGTCCGTGTTTTCGCTTCTACCGGCGGATAACGCGACGGGTAACTTTACTAAGGTTGTGCAGCGCGTTCCGGTGCGGATCGCCATTCCGCAAGAGGCACTGGACGCTGGCGGCTTGCGCGCCGGTTTGTCGGTCAAGGTCGAAGTCGACAGCCGCACCGGCGGCGCGTCGGAGGCGCATGAAGCGCCGGTTGTCGCGGCTGCGGGCGAGTAAGGATCATGTCTGCAACATCGCCTGCCATGCAAGGCACGGCGCCGGCGGCCGCGGCTGCCGACGATAATGCCCTGACACCTCGGCGCGTTCTGGCCTTTATGGTTATGGTGTTCGGGATGTTCATGGCGATCTTAGATATCCAGATCGTTTCTGCGTCGCTGCCTGATATTCAGGCGGGCCTTGGGGCCAGCGCGGACGAGATTTCGTGGGTGCAGACGTCGTACCTGATCGCGGAGGTCATCATGATTCCGCTGTCGGGCTTTTTGGCGCGGATGATGTCGACGCGGGTTTTGTTTACCATCGCGGCGGCGGGATTCACGGCCAGTAGTCTGATGTGCGCCACAGCCAGCAGCATTGGCGAAATGATCCTGTGGCGCGGTCTGCAAGGATTTCTGGGCGGCGGCATGATTCCAGCGGTTTTTGCTGCGGCGTTCACGATCTTTCCGCCATCGCAGCGTTCAACGGTATCGCCGATCATCGGATTGATCGCGACGCTGGCACCGACGGTTGGCCCGACGGTCGGCGGTTTCCTGTCGGCGACGTTTTCCTGGCACTGGCTGTTTCTGGTTAACGTGATCCCCGGCATCGGTGTTGCCCTTGGCGCGTGGATGCTGATCGATTTTGACAAGCCCAACTGGAAGCTGCTGAACAAGTTCGACTGGTGGGGCCTGCTCGCGCTGGCCGGATTCCTAGGCGGGATGGAGTTTGTGCTGGAAGAGGGGCCCGCGAATGATTGGTTCGACGATCACGCAGTTGCGGCGCTGGCGATCATCATGGTCGTGGGCGGGATTGTCACCTTTTGGCGGGCGTTCACGCGGGACGAGCCACTGGTCGACTTTTCGGCCTTTGCAAATACCAACTTCGCTGTGGGGTCGGTGTTCAGCTTTACCATGGGCATCGGGCTTTACGGTCTGACCTATCTTTACCCTCTCTATCTGGGGTCGATCCGGGGCTATGATGCGCTGATGATCGGGCAGACTGTGTTCGTGTCGGGGCTTGCGATGTTCTGCACCGCGCCGCTGGCGGGTATCCTCTCGGCCAAGATGGATTTGCGGCTGATGCTGTTGATCGGGTTCCTTGGCTTTGCAAGCTCTACCTGGATGCTGACGGGACTGACAGCGGATTGGGATTTTCAAGAGCTGATGTGGCCGCAAATCATTCGCGGCATGTCGCTGATGCTGTGTATGGTGCCAATCAACAACCTTGCGCTTGGCACTTTGCCTGCGGACAAGATGAAAGGCGCGTCGGGTCTGTATAACCTGATGCGGAACCTTGGCGGGGCGGTGGGACTGGCGCTGATCAACACAATCCTAAGCGACCGGCGCGTGCTGCATTATGAACGGCTATCAGAGGCTGTGACCTGGGCCAATGCAGAGGCGCTGTCCCAGATGCAGCAAACGGCCGCGCTGCTGACAGCGCGCGG
>NZ_JAXHCI010000001.1:0-2500 GCF_042466455.1 Loktanella sp. R86503 | reverse complement strand
GAGATAGCTGGTTCTCTGCGAAATCTATTTAGGTAGAGCGTCGTCCGAATACCCTCGGGGGTAGAGCACTGGATGGGTAATGGGGCCTTACCGGCTTACTGATCCTAACCAAACTCCGAATACCGAGGAGTACTAGACGGCAGACACACATCGGGTGCTAACGTCCGGTGTGAAGAGGGAAACAACCCTGACCTACGACTAAGGCCCCTAATTCATGGCTAAGTGGGAAAGCAGGTGGGACGACCAAAACAACCAGGAGGTTGGCTTAGAAGCAGCCATCCTTTAAAGATAGCGTAACAGCTCACTGGTCTAAATAAGTTGTCCTGCGGCGAAGATGTAACGGGGCTCAAGCCATGAGCCGAAGTCTAGGGTGTATAGCAATATACGCGGTAGCAGAGCGTAGTGTGACATAAGACTTTGTCTTATCCTGATCTCTTGATCCTGGCGCAGACGATTATGAGAGGGTTCGCCCTCAAGTAGCCGAAGGCGGTAGGGCATAAAGAGAGGTCAGAAAAGACGAAGTCTTTTCTGTGAAGCCCCCCTGTGAGGGATGGGGTGGAGAGATCACTAGTGAGAATGATGACATGAGTAGCGACAAAGGGAGTGAGAGACTCCCTCGCCGAAAGTCCAAGGGTTCCTGCTTAAAGCTAATCTGAGCAGGGTAAGCCGACCCCTAAGGCGAGGCCGAAAGGCGTAGTCGATGGGAACCAGGTTAATATTCCTGGGCCGTGGAGTGGTGACGGATCTGAGACGTAGTTCATCCTTATCGGATTGAATGGGCTGCCAACAGGTTCCTGGAAATAGCCCTCCTTTAAGATCGTACCCTAAACCGACACAGGTGGACTGGTAGAGAATACCAAGGCGCTTGAGAGAACCACATTTAAGGAACTCGGCAAAATACCTCCGTAAGTTCGCGAGAAGGAGGCCCGTTCAGAACGCAAGTTTTGGGCGGGGGCACAAACCAGGGGGTGGCGACTGTTTACTAAAAACACAGGGCTCTGCGAAGTCGTAAGACGACGTATAGGGTCTGACGCCTGCCCGGTGCCTGAAGGTTAAAAGGAGGAGTGCAAGCTCCGAATTGAAGCCCAGGTAAACGGCGGCCGTAACTATAACGGTCCTAAGGTAGCGAAATTCCTTGTCGGGTAAGTTCCGACCTGCACGAATGGCGTAACGACTTCCCCGCTGTCTCAAATGTGGACTCAGCGAAATTGAATTGCCTGTCAAGATGCAGGCTACCCGCGGTTAGACGGAAAGACCCCATGCACCTTTACTACAACTTTACACTGGCATCAGGTACAGCATGCGCAGGATAGGTGGTAGGCTTTGAAGCCGGGACTCTGGTCCTGGTGGAGCCTCCCTTGAGATACCACCCTTGCTCTGCTTGATGTCTAACCGCGGTCCGTTATCCGGATCCGGGACCCTGTATGGTGGGTAGTTTGACTGGGGCGGTCGCCTCCCAAATTGTAACGGAGGCGCGCGAAGGTTGGCTCAGAGCGGTCGGAAATCGCTCGTTGAGTGCAATGGCAGAAGCCAGCCTGACTGCAAGACTGACAAGTCGAGCAGAGACGAAAGTCGGCCATAGTGATCCGGTGGTCCCGCGTGGAAGGGCCATCGCTCAACGGATAAAAGGTACGCTGGGGATAACAGGCTGATGGTGCCCAAGAGTCCATATCGACGGCACCGTTTGGCACCTCGATGTCGGCTCATCTCATCCTGGGGCTGGAGCAGGTCCCAAGGGTACGGCTGTTCGCCGTTTAAAGAGGTACGTGAGCTGGGTTTAGAACGTCGTGAGACAGTTCGGTCCCTATCTTCCGTGGGTGTAGGATACTTGAGAGGAGTTGCCCCTAGTACGAGAGGACCGGGGTGAACGATCCACTGGTGGACCTGTTGTCGTGCCAACGGCAGTGCAGGGTAGCTATGATCGGACAGGATAACCGCTGAAGGCATCTAAGCGGGAAGCCCCCCTCAAAACAAGGTATCCCTGAGGACCGAGGTAGACCACCTCGTCGATAGGCCAGAGATGTAAGCGCAGCAATGTGTTCAGTTGACTGGTACTAATGGTCCAATAGGCTTGATTTGATCCAGTAGAAGCTAGACTTCAAAAGAACAAATCAAAATACATACACACCACAACATCAGTTGTGCTGACTTGAACAACGGTCCGCGTAAATACGCAGGCCGCTGATGTGAAAACGCGGGAAAACAAAAAACCCGCCGTCTGTGTTTTTTTGGTGTGGTGATCATAGCGTGAGCAAAACACCCGATCCCATCCCGAACTCGGCAGTTAAGTGCCACTGCGCTGATGGTACTGCGTCTTAAGACGTGGGAGAGTAAGTCATTGCCACACCTAATAAACACAGACACCTATCTCTCGACGATCTAAAAACAAATAATGCATCATACGGACAAAAAACGTCCAAAATGGCGCGGGATGGAGCAGCCCGGTAGCTCGTCAGGCTCATAACCTGAAGGTCGTAGGTTCAAATCCTACTCCCGCAAC